>DASWEY010000060.1:0-2768 GCA_036394575.1 Usitatibacteraceae bacterium
CGCGCTCAATGACCCAGACATGGGCAGCTGGAGCTACGGTTACGACAACTTAGGCCAGCTCCTCAGCCAGACCAATGCCAAAGGCCAAGTTGCGACCATGAGCTATGACGTCCTCGGCCGCATGACCCAGCGCGCCGAGGTGGATCTCGTCAGTAGAAAAATGGGGTCAGACACTAATTAACACTACGACACCCTGGGGCGCGAGGCGCTGACCCTCCAGAGCGGCTTCGACGGCCGCGACCTCTACCGCGAAACGCTGTACGACAGTCTGGGCCGAGGCTGTCCTGAATTTTGTGTGCGAAAAAGGTTCTAGGCCCGAATTAATTTCGCAGTGACGTCACTGTCATCAGCGAGACCTTGCATTTAAATATTGAACTGGCCGCGATAAAAACGCATAACGCCAATCGGCGCACCTTTCGGAGAAAAAATGCCCGGGAAGGCGCGCCAGTGCTTGGGTTTTACTTTTTATGCCAACGTGCTTAGCGATATTCGAACCCAGACCGGCTATCTGCGGAGTGCCCCTTACGCGGGTGTCTCGCCAAAATTAAGCGGGCGCTAGGCGTTTATGCCGGTCGCGCCGGCAGCCTGCTGCCGAACGGCTCCAGGCACCGCATCGTCATCGATTTCCTCGCCCAGGAAGCCGCCGCTCTGGTGTTCCCACAGCCGCGCATACAGGCCGCCTTCGGCCAGCAGGCGGCGATGATCGCCTTCCTCCACAATGCGGCCGCGGTCCAGCACGATCAGGCGGTCCATCGCGGCGATGGTCGACAGGCGGTGGGCGATGGCGACCACGGTCTTGCCTTCCATCAGCTTGTAGAGGCTGGCTTGTATTGCGGCCTCGACTTCGGAATCGAGCGCGCTGGTGGCCTCGTCGAGCAGCAGGATCGGCGCGTCCTTGAGCTTGACGCGGGCGATGGCGATGCGCTGGCGCTGGCCGCCGGAGAGTTTCACCCCGCGTTCACCGACATGCGCATCGTAGGCGCGACGGCCCTTGGGATCGGTCAGGGCCTGGATGAACTCATGCGCTTCGGCGCGTTTGGCGGCGGCGATCATTTGCTCGTCGCTGGCATCGGGCCGGCCGTAGAGGATGTTGTCGCGCACCGAGCGATGCAATAACGAAGTGTCCTGGGTGACCATACCGATCTGGCGGCGCAGGCTGTCCTGCGTCACCTTTGAAATATCCTGGCCGTCGATCAGGATGCGCCCGCTTTTCACATCGTAAAAGCGCAGCAGCAGGTTGACGATGGTTGACTTGCCGGCGCCGGAGCGCCCGACCAGGCCGATTTTCTCGCCGGGACGGATCAGCAAATTGAGATCGTCGATCACATTGTGCTCGCCGCCATAGGCAAAGCTGAGGTGCTCGAAGCGGATTTCACCGCGGCTCACCTCCAGCGGTTTGGCATCGGCGGCGTCGAGCACGGTGTGCGGGCGCGACAGGGTGTTCATGCCGTCGCGCACCGTGCCGATCTGCTCGAACAGAGAGGCGAATTCCCACATCACCCAGTGCGAGATGCCGTTGAGGCGCAGCGCCATCGCGGTTGCCGCCGCCACCGCGCCGACGCCAACCTTGCCCTGCGTCCACAGCCATAGCGTGCCGCCGGCGGTGCCGGCGATCAGCAGCATGCTCAGGCTCTGGTTGACGACTTCGAAGCTGGTGATCAAGCGCCATTGCCGGTACACCGTGACCATGAAGTCCTGCATCGCCGATTTGGCATAACCGGCCTCGCGATGGGTATGCGAGAACAGTTTGACGGTGGCGATATTGGTATAGGCGTCGGTGATGCGCCCGGTCATCAGCGAACGTGCATCGGCCTGCGCCTGCGCGATGCGGCCCAGGCGCGGCACAAAGTAAACCAGCGCAATCACATACAGCGCCAGCCAGCCGACAAAGGGAATCAGCAGCCAGGCATCGAAGGCGCCGACCACGGATACCATGGTGACGAAGTAGATGATCACGAACACCATGATGTCGGCGACGATCATCCAGGTGTCGCGCACCGCCAGCGCGGTCTGCATGACTTTGGCGGCGACGCGGCCGGCGAATTCGTCCTGATAAAAGCTCAGGCTCTGGCCCAGCATCAGGCGGTGAAAATTCCAGCGCAGCAGCATCGGAAAATTGCCGGCCATGGCCTGGTGCTTGAACAGCGCCTGGAAGGCATTGACGATCGGGCTCGCCAGCAGAATGACAGCCAGCAGCAACAGCAGGTGGCCCTGTTCGACAAACAATTTCGCAGGCTCGATTTTGGCGATCCAGTCGACCACCGTGCCCAGCAAGCTGAACAGCAGGGCCTCGAACACGCCGATGATCGCGGTCAGCAGGGTCATCGCCAGGATGTAGGGCCGCAGCCCGCGTGTGCACGACCACATGAAGGCGAAAAAGCCCTTGGGCGGCGGCAGGGGCGCGGCCTCCGGGTAGGGTTGGACAAGTTTTTCAAACAGGCTGAACACGCGAAGTCTCCGGCTGGTCGGGTTGCAACGAGAACGGAACCGCTCCGTTCACTGACAGAATAGCCCAAGCGGGCGGATCAGAGCGAACGCCAGGCATTCCATTGATGGGCATGGTCAACCGGGAAATCGGCCCGCAACTTGATCATCAATTTTTCCTGGGCGTAGGATGCAGGCATTGCAATGCACGTCTGATCGGGGCACGACATGAAATTCTCCAACCGCATGCCAGCTGGAAAAACGTTCAACGCGACCTTCTTGCGCCCGTTCGGGCTGATCCTGGCCTGCCTCGCGTTGTGTTTATCCGCCTGTGGCGGCGGGGG
>DASWEY010000061.1:0-5360 GCA_036394575.1 Usitatibacteraceae bacterium
TTTGAGCAGGGCGAAGTCGATCTCGCCGTCGGTCATATGGCGCGAAGTGTGGTCGCGCGTCTTCTTGGTCTCGGCATCGGCGAAGCCGAATACCTTTTGATAAAACTCGCCGGCCTTGTCAAGCTCGTCCACTTTCAGGGCCAAATGTACTATCCGGTTCATTCATTTCTCCTAACGATATGGGCGGGCGAAGCCGCCGATCGCGGCTTTCAGTTTATGGATTTATATTCAAGCGCAGTACGACTTCGCGATGGATTCATCGGCCTGGGTTGAGCGCCCGGCGAAAAGAATGATGGATCAAGCATTCATGAATGTAAAATGCAATTTTTCTTAAGATTGATACGGTTCACGCATGAATTTCGACCTTGCAGACTTGCGGGCCTTTGTGGCCGTCGCCAAACTGGGCAGCTTTGGCGGCGCGGCGCGCGAGCTCCATATTTCGCAGCCGGCGCTGTCGCGGCGCATTGAAAAACTCGAAAACGCGCTGGGCGTGCGTCTGTTTCATCGCACCACGCGCAAGGTCGACCTGACGACCATTGGACGCGAGTTTTCGTACCGTGCGACAGAATTGCTCAACGGCCTGGAGCAGTCCCTGATCGGGATCCGGGATGTGGTTACGCGGGTGACCGGTGAAGTAACGATTGCCTGCATGCCATCCTCGGTGCGTTTTTTCCTGCCGGAATTCCTGATGCGCTTTCACCAGCTCTACCCGAGCATCATCGTCCGCATCATCGACCAGGGGACCACGGAAGTGCTGGCGACGATCGCCCGCAGCGAGGCGGATTTCGGCCTCAGTTACATCGGCACGCAGGAGCCCAATCTGGAGTTCACGCCGATCCTGCGCGAGGATTATGTTCTGGCCTGCCGGGTGGACCACCCGCTGGCGGGCAAATCGAAAGTGAGCTGGGCGGAATTGCAGCCCTTCGATTTCATGACCGTCACCAAGGCCAGCCAGAATCGCCTGTTGCTTGACATGGCATTGACCAATGTATCGGCCCGGCCGCGCTGGTTTTGCGAGGCCCAGCATGTTTCCACCCTGGTCAATCTGGTGGAAGCGGGGATGGGAATCGCCGCCGTGCCGCGACTGGCCATGCCGCCGGATGGTCACCCGACCCTGGTCAGCGTTCCGCTGGAAAAACCGACCATTTCGCGAACCATCGGCCTGATCCGGCGCATCAACCGGCCACTCTCGCCGGCAGCCCAGCAGCTCTACGATCAATTTGCCGCCCATGCGCGACACCAGGACACCGCACGCAAACGTCCGCCGCGCAAGACCGCGAAACGCTGATTGCCGGGAACCCCGAACTGATCAGGGCCTCGCTTCGGCGACCAGTGCATTCACATTGGCCAATTTCGCCAGGTCCCAGCACAGTCGCTGCAGATTGGCGGACTTGGAGGCACCCAGAATCGGATTGACCAGGCTGTCGAACTTGCCTTCGAGCTTGGCGTCGGTCATGGGATTCTCCATGCTGCCGATGGCATGCTTCACGAACAGATGGACCTTGCGCCCATCCTTGCAAATGACGGTGGCGTCGACTGAGGCCTCATGGATGCTGTCGTCGACGGTGGCGATAATGCGGCTGCGCAGGTCGAGCATATCCGGGCGATTAACGATGGCGTCGTCATATTGGTGCTCGCCGGCTTCGCCAAAAATCAGGCCGGCTGCGGCCGAGTGGTACACGCTGAACTTGGCTTCGAGACCGTCTTTGGGCGTTTTCTTGCCGGTCAGTTCCAGCACCAGCGAATGCACTTTTAGTTCGATGCGCTCGACATCGCCTGCCTTGATGCCGTGTTCATTGTGCAGTTGCACGCAAGCGTCGATGCTGGGATGAATGACGATGCCGCAGGCGAAGGGCTTGTAGGTGTTGAACGAGATTTCGAAACGCTGACCGAGTTCGCCGGTGACTTCGGTCCAGTCATATTTGGTCGATACCGTTTGCGTGTAGCCGCGTGGTGCTTCCAGCGCGCGCAGCGAGGCGGTGAAGCCATGCTTGGCCATCAGGGCCGAGGTGAGGCCGGCGCGGGCGGCAGCGCCCGGGTGGAAGGGTTTGGTCATGGTGCCGAACTGTTCGCGCATGCCGATCGGCTGCGATGCGGCGATGCCGATGGCCATATGCGTTCTATGCACATCGAGTTTCATCAGGCGCGCACAGGCGGCCGCGGCGCCGATGGTGCCGGTGGAGCCGGTGATATGCCAGCCGCGATCGTAGTGATCCGGATACATCATATTGCCGATGCGGCAGGAGACATCGATGCCCAGCACCAAGGCGTCGATGATCTCGCGGCCCGAGGCGCCGGTTTTTTCGGCCAGCGCCAGCAGGGCGGAGGCCACCGGACCGGCCGGGTGGATGATGGTCTTCAGGTGGGTGTCGTCGAAATCGAAGGTGTGCGAGGAAATGCCATTCAGCAAGGCGGCGCCGACCAGGTCGACTTTTTCCTTGCGGCCCAAAATGGAGGCTTGCGGCGAGGGCGACAGTTCCATCATCGCGCCCAGGGCCGCATCCATCGCCGGATGGGTGGCGGCGCCGATGGCGCAGCCGAACCAGTTGAGGATGGTGCGATGCGCCTCATGCTCCACCGCATCGCTCCAGCCGCGCGAGGGATGATTGGCGACAAATTCCGCCAGCATGCGAGTGATCGGCGGCGCGTTATGGTCAGCACTGACCTTGGTATTTTGGGCCATTATTTTCTCTAGTCGAAATGCGGATTAATCGTTGATTTGGATGTTGCGTGCCTTGACCAGCTTTTCCCATTTGGCGATATCGTTCTTCATGTATTCGCCGAATTGCTCGGGGGTCATAGGCATCGGCTCCAGCGCTTCGCCGGCCAGTTTCTCTTTCAGTTCCGGCGCGATGATCAATTTGTTGATCTCGGTGTTGAGGCGTTTCACCAGGGCCGGCGGCATTTTCGCCGGGCCGACGATGCCGTACCACTGCACGCCGTCAAAGCCCTTGTAGCCGAGTTCCGCCAGGGTCGGCACATCGGGCATCAGGGGATGGCGGGTGGCACCGGTGATCGCCAGCGGGCGCAGCTTGCCGACCTTGATATGCGGCAGGGCAGCGGCGAGGCCGGGAGCGGAAATCTGCGTTTGCCCACCCAGCAGGTCGGTCAGCGCCGGGCCGATGCCACGGTAGGGCACATGGGCGACGTCGATGCCGGTCTCCTCTTTCAATTGTTCCATCACCAGATGCGTGAGCGTGCCCTGGCCGGATGAGCCATAGCTGATCTTGTTCGGGTTGGCCTTGGCATAGGCGATAAATTCTTTCAGTGTTTTTGCCGGCACATTCGGGTTCACCACCATGATGTTCGGGGTGCCGCCGACCATGGCGATGGGCGTGAAGTCCTTGATCGCGTCATAGGGCAGTTTGCGCAGCGCCGGGTTGGTGCCATGGGTGCCGACATAACCGACCATCAAGGTGTAGCCGTCGGGTGCCGCACGCGCCGTGGATTGGGAACCGACGATGCCGCCGCCGCCGCTCTGGTTGTCGACGATGATCGATTGGCCCAGCACCTTGCCGAGGCGGTCCGCGACCAGGCGCGCAACCAGGTCGACGCCGCCGCCGGGTTGCACGGGGGCGATGATCTTGATCGGCTTGCTCGGCCAGGCGTCTTCGGCATTGGCGATTGCCGGTACCGATAAAATTGCCGGTGCCGACAAAAATGCGATTACGGCAAGCAATGAACTAAGCGTGTTTAGTGTGGTCGGGCGATTCATTTTTTTCTCCTCGAATGGAAAGGTTGAACAGTCGCTCTTTGGCGGCTTTGACGTGATGGGCCATCAGCGATTCGCAATCCGCCGGTTTGGCCAGGCGGATGGCGTCGAAAATGGCGCGATGCTCGCGAACGGAGGCTTCGATGCCCACGGTCGACGATAGATTGGTGAGGCGGGCCAGATGCAGTTTTTGCACGATGCCGCGATAGGTGTCGATGATTTGCGCATTGCCCGAGGCGCTGACGATTTCCCAATGAAAGCGCAGATTGGCGTCGTAGTAGGCGGTGATATTGGCCGCGATTTTGGCATTGTTGGCGGCCTTGTCCATCTCCGCCAATTGGGCCTTCAGTGCCTTGATGAGTTTGGGCGCCGGATTTTCCGCCGCGCGCTTTCCCGCAAAGGCATCGAGCACCGCACGCAGCTCGTAAAGGTCGGCCGTTTCCTGCTGCGACAACTGGCGGACGAATACGCCGGTGTGCTTGCGCGATTCCACCATGCCGGCACTTTCCAACTCGCGCAGTGCTTCGCGAACCGGCACCCGCGACACGCCGAGTTTGGCAGCAATCGCCGGCTCGGTAATGCGTTGGCCGGGCTGCAATTCGCCGCTGAGGATGGCCGCCAACACCTCTTCGCGAATCATGCGTGCCAGCGGCACATCGCGGATGTGGCTGAGCGGGCTGGAGCGGGGGTCGCCGAGCGTGCGCTCGTGCCAAGGCATCATGATCATGATTCGTATATCGTATACGAACCGTTCGGCAAGTCATTGCGGTGGATCAAGTTGGAATGGGCTACAGCCTGAAATAAAAACACAAACCACAGCATTGGCGCGGCTTCCCAGACATTTTTGGCTTGAAAGCCGCGCCAATGCTGGGGTTTCAAATTTTGCCGATGGTCTCGGCGGCCAAAATAAAAGCGCCCGCAGTTCATGCAGACGCTTTCAGGTTCGCTCAAATATTGACTTGCCGCCACACGGTGGGGCGGGTCTCCGGCCTAGTTGGGTGCGGCACCCAAACGCTTGACGGAACCGGAGCCGGCCACCGAAGAGGAGACCTGGGCATCGCCGTAATAGGTGACATCACCCGAGCCGGCAATGCTGCTCTTCAGCGTGTCCTTGGCCCAGAAGCCCGCACTGCCCGAACCGGCGATGCTGACCTTGACGGCATTGGCCAGCAGTTTCTCGGCCTTCAGATCGCCCGAGCCGGCGATCGAGGCTTCTAGCGTGTTTGCCTTGCCACCGGCGGAGAAATCGCCCGAGCCGCTGATCGAGACCTTCAGATAATCGCTCTCCAGCGATTTCAGATGGATATCGCCCGAGCCGGCGATCGAGACCTTCAGATTGCCGGTCTTGAGGGCGTCGGAGCGGATATCCCCCGAGCCCGCCACCGACAGGCTCTCGATGGTTTTGACGTTGACTGTGATCTTCATGTTCTTGGTCTTGAGATTGGTGTTTTTTTCCAGCGAACGGATTTTCAGTTTGCCGTCCTCGACCACGGTTTCCACCAGGGGTAGCAGGTTGTCATCGGTTTCGACCACCACACTTTCGCTATTGCCCTGGCGCACATCGACATAGGCGGGCAGGGACAGGCCGATACCGGTAAAGCCCGTGACATTGCGCGTTTCGGACTTGATGGTGCCGGAGCCGGAGATG
>DASWEY010000062.1:0-38046 GCA_036394575.1 Usitatibacteraceae bacterium
GCAACGGTTTCGGTACCGGTTCCACCGCCACCACGGTGACCGTGAGCGGCACGGTCGCAGTCGCGGATTTTTCGAACGCGATTGCAGCCACGTACACAGACACGCTGACATTCACCATCGCTCCCTAAGCGCTTCCAGCCGCCCCGGGCGTTAACAGTTAACCGCCCGAGGCTTCGTTTTCATGTGCCACCGAGCTGGTGAGTCTGGACGATGTCGCCTAAATTATCTTGGGTGTTGGGGCTTGCCTGGGCCGTTGTCGCGGTCATGACCCAGGCGGCGGACACCGCCGCTATGGGTGTATCGGCCACGGTGCTGTCCAAAAGCAATTGCAAATTCCCGAACGGCTCGATCGCTCTCGCTTTCGGCGCGATCGACCCGTCAAGCTCGTCCAGCGCAATTGCGAGTACCTCAACAACTTTCACTTGTGGTGGCACGGCAGCAACCGCCACATTTCTCATTACCCAGAACGGTGGCCTGAACAATGCCGGCGGCAACCGTTTGCAGCATGCAACTGTGCCCAGCGCATTTCTCCCCTATTTATTGACCATGACGCCAACCACTGGCGCCGTCGCCAAGAGTACCGCCCAAACAGTGACGATTACCGGAACCATTGCCCCGGCTGATTTCAAGCAGGCAGTCGCGGGCAATTACGCGGATATAGTCATTCTGACAATCGCCCCGTGATAGCATTTGCCGCACCATGAACGACTACCGAAAGGAGTACCCGTTGAGCATGAAGCGCTATTTTTTCTCGGCATTGTTTGCCGGCCTGCTGAGTGCAAGCGCAGGCGCTTATGCCGCAGAATTTGCGGTTTCGCCGATCAAGCTTTTTTTTGATCGCCAGACCCGCTCGGCAGTAGTGACAGTGTCGAATGACGCGGAAGTACCGCTGGTCGTGCAGATGTCACTCGTGCGCTGGACGCAGGATGCGGAAGCGCGGGATGTCTACACTGAGAGCGAAGATTTCCAGTTCTTTCCGCGACTCGTGACCATCCCGCCGAAGGATAAGCGGGTCATTCGCATCGGTGTTCGCGTGCCTCCCGCGGGCAGCGGCGAACTGACCTACCGCCTGTTCATCAATGAGGTACTGGAGCAGAAGGAAAAAACGACGGCCACCCTGGTTCGCCTTGCGTTCCGATTTGCCCTGCCCATTTTTGTGGCGCCAACAACCCGATCGGCTCTCGGCGAAATCAGCGGTATAACATTCGAGCCGGGCGCGGACAAGACTGCCGGCAAAACAGTGGCTCGAATCGGTGTACGCAATACTGGTTCTGAAAATTTCCGCATCGAGTCCATCCGTCTGGCTCCGCCGCAGGGCGAAGCCATCAAGGAATCCGACGGCTGGTACTTGTTGCCTGGCGCCTCACGCGAACACTCGCTGGTCATCGACCCGGTCGACTGCGGAAAATTCAAACAGCTTGAACTGACCGTGAGGACGGACAAGCTCGTGCTCAACAAATTGCTCGACGTGCCGCCCTCCGCTTGCCGGAAATAGCGCGAATGCGACGGTCGACGTTACGTGTATGCCGGCTGACGCAGCTACATTTGGCTACTTCCCTTGTGCTCAGTGGTTTCAGGGTAGGAACCGCTTTTGCCGATCAACCGGTCGCACCGCCGCCCGCAATTGCCGTACTCTGCAACGAGTCAACTGCGCAGCGTACGACGGCGCCAGGCCTGGATGAGTCCGCAATGTCTTTACGCTTGTCTGCATTTAACTGTGCAACATGGCCGCCGGCCGGCACTGCGCCACTAACGACGCAGTTTGCCGGGCCGCTGCCGCTAAAAGCCGCAACCAGCATGCCGCTCCCGCTGCCCGGCTCAGCAATGGGTACCGGGGGCGAGCCGACTCCGCTGCTGGTAGCGCTGACGTTAAATCTAGTTGCGCGTGGAGACGTCGCGCTCCTGTTTCTGCCGGATGGCGATTACTGGCTCGGTGCGGCAGACGCGGCAGCTCTGGGTCTGACCGTTCCGGCTCCGGCGAATCGCGAATACCGCGGGGAGAAATACGTGTCGTTGAGAGCGCTGGGCGCCGGCAGGTTTACGTTCAGTGAGCGCGATCTGACACTGTCGCTGGAATTGCCGCCGGCCGTATTGGCCCGTCAGCGCCTGGATACGGGTGCTCAGCCAAGCGTCCGGCAATTGACCGGCAACGATGATTTCAGCAGCATTTTGAACTATCAGACCGCGGTATCAGGCACTCAGGGTGTGGGAACCAAGCCTGTCGCGCAATTGACGACCGAGCTGGCAACGCGTTGGCAAGGTATTCTGTTTCGCCACTCATCAGCCTATTTCGGCGGCGATACGCCCATCCACTACGCGCGTTACGAAACGCAGGTAATTTACGACGATCCCGAAAATCTGCGCCGCTGGACCTTCGGCGATTCGATAAGTTACTCGGGCACCTTCGGCAGCACCCTGCCGCTGGGCGGTATTTCGGTTACCAAGTTCTACGGCTTCGACCCGCGCTTCATCCGCTATCCCCTGGCAGGCTTTTCGACTTTTGCAACGACGCCTTCGGAACTGACGGTCAGTTACCAAGGCATCCCGATGTTGCAAAAGCAGGTGCAACCCGGTCCGGTGGATATCAGTAATCTCTACTACTACGGCGGCGCGCGCGCGCTCGACGTCACCATTCGCGATGCCCTCGGCCGCGTGCAAACCTTCAATGTGCCGTTCTACTTTACCGATGAAGTCCTTGGCAAGGGCATCGACGAATATTCTTATCAGGCGGGCAAGCTGCGCAGCAATCCGGGCGGCGCATTCGACCACTATGGACGCAATGCCGCATCGGCCTTTTATCGCAAGGGGCTTAGCGATTCATTTACTCTCGGTGCGCGAGGAGAGACGAGCGGCGATATCGCCAACGGCGGACTGTTGGCCTCGCTTCGCGGCAACACCTGGGGCATCGTCTCGGGCAATTTCTCCTACGGCGGCAGTCGCGACCTTGGCCGTTATGCAAGCGCCAGCCAGGCGGCCTATGCCTACCAGACCCGCGAGGCGGGGTTCCGCGTATCGCTATCGCGCAGCGGCGATGCCTATAAAAACCTTAGCGACAGCAATGATGCCCTTTTGACCAGTGCCAGCCGGATTGTCCGGGAATTGCGCACCAATGCTTCCTACAACGTCAGCGGATTGGGTCTGTTTACCGTCGACATCAGCCGCAGGCGCAATGCCAACGGTGACGAGACCACCCAGCGTACGCTATCGCTTTCGAAATCGCTGGGGCATGGGCTCGTGGCCTTTCTTACCGCAAGCGACACATCGGGAATAGGCGGCAAACGCGAAGTATTCCTCAATATCAACTGGAATCTCGACATCAATTACAACGCGGCCGCGACGGTTCGCTCGAGCAATAACGACGGCGAAACCTATTCGACGTCGTTCAACAAATCCATACCCAATGGCCCTGGTGTCGGTTACCGCATCGATACCGATTCCCTGCGCAACGGCGATGCTTCGGGCGACCGGGTACGCGCCTTCAGCCAACTGAATACCGATGCGGTGCAATTGCGCGGCGAGGCCGCGGCGGATCGTTTCCGCCAGACATCGACCACGCGCAGTTATTCCGCCGATGTATCGGGCGCCATCAGCCTCGCGGGCGGGCGATTGATGATCAGCCGACCGATTCCCGACAGTTTTGCCGTCGTGGCGCTGGCGGAGCCCCTGGCCGGCATCAAGGTGTTCCAGAACAACCAGCTTGCGGGTATCACCGACAGCGAGGGGCAATTGCTGCTGCCGGCGCTGAACGCCTTTCAGGACAATCAGATCACATTGGATCATCGCGATATCCCGCTCGACTACAGCTTCGGCACGCTCAACAAATCGCTGTACCCGCCGTATCGCAGCGGCCAGTTCTGGCAAGTCGACGTCTATCGTGCGCAGACTTTCGGCGGCAGCCTGCGCGCCCGCATCGACGGACAATTGCGCGCGGTCCCGCCCGGCACCGGCAGGTTGTTGGTCAATGGGCAGCCAATATCATTTCTGATCGGCAATAACGGCGAATTCTTCCTCGAACGCATGACGCCGGGACAATATACTGCCGAGATTGTCGTTGACAGCAAAATCTGCGGCTTTAAACTGGCCATTCCGGCCTCTAAGGAATCGTATGTCAAGCTCGGTGAAACCGTCGTCTGTGAGTAAGGTCGCCGCTGTCGCTGCGGTTGTTGCACTTTCTGCTTTGTTCGCGGGCAACGCCACCGCGGCGATCACCTGTACCTTTCAATCGGTTCCAGGTGTGGCTTTCGGCGCCTACGACGATTCTTCATCCGCACCCACGGATATCACCTCGTTTGTGGATGTGCTGTGCAGCCGCGTCGGCGGCCCCGCCGATGTCACCCTGGAAATCGCGATCGGCGTCAGCGCCAATACCGGACAGGTTTCCACCCGCGCGCTGAAAAACACCGCGAGCTCGGTGCTGCTTTACTACAATCTGTACCGCGACACCGGTCACAGCCAGGTCTGGGGCGTCACCAGCAATGTCGACACCCAGACGACGTCCATCCTGAATGTCCCCAACAATGGCAGCAAGAGCGCGCGCGTCAATATTTACGGCCGCATCACCGCATTGCAGAACGCCACCGTCGGCATCTATGGAGACTCGCTGTCAATAACCGTTTCGCCATGAGTGCCCCTACTGGGCCGTTCAATCCCGGCATGCGCCTCGCCTGGATCCTTGCCCTTGCAGGAGTCATCCCCTTTATCGGCGCGGCTGGCGCCATCTTGCTTGGACCTGCCGCGCATCAGGCGATCGTCATCCAGCTTGCAACCAGCTATGCGGCCGTTACCCTCTCCTTCCTCGGCGGCATTCAATGGGGGATCGGACTACCCATCAGCGCCAGCGCACCGCGCAGTGCACAGACCTTGCTGGTGCTATCCATCGTGCCTGCGCTCTTGGCCTGGGCACTGCTGTTTGTCGCCCAGCCCAATGCCCGCATGCTGGTGGCGATATTCCTGTTCGGCTTCGCCTGGGTCGTCGACGCACTGCTCAATCTGCAAAAATTGATCCCCGCCTGGTTTTTTCGGCTGCGCTGCGTCGTCACCGCGATCGTGATTGCCAGCCTGAGCGCCATCGCCATCAGCCTCTGAAGGTGCGGCATGGCATGGCGATCCGCGCCGCGGATGATGCAGACGCGATAAACTTCGCATCCACATCATCCCGGCCCCATCGAACCATGACGCAATCCCAATCCATCTGGCAACGCCGCCCGAGCCTGGCACAATTGAACGCAGCTTCGCCGACCATGATGTCGCACCTCGGCATCGAGTTCGTTGACATCGGCGACGACTACCTGACGGCACGCATGCCGGTCGATCACCGCACCCATCAGCCGATGGGCCTGCTGCACGGCGGCGCCTCGGTGGTGCTGGCCGAAACCCTGGGCAGTACCGGCGCGTTTCTGAGCGTCGACCCGGCGCAATACAATGTGGTCGGCCTGGAAATCAACGCGAATCATGTACGCGGCGTGCGCGACGGTTTTGTCACCGGCACGGCCCGGCCCCTGCATCGCGGCAAAACCACGCAACTGTGGGAAATTCGCATCACCGATGCCGCCGGCAAACTGGTCTGCATCTCGCGTATCACCATCGCCGTGCTCGAAAAAAGCCCGCAAAAATAGCTCACTTGAGAAGTATCCAAATTTTTTTCTCGCCCTATCGCCGTTTCCTGAATCTCCCCGACGTCCGTTCCACCCTGATAATCGTCCTGCTCTCGCGCATGCCGGTGGGCATGATGGGCCTGTCGATGGTGATGTTTTTGCGCGAGTCGCTGGGCTCGTTCAAGATCGCGGGCAGCGTGCTGGGCGTGTATTTTTTCTCGATGGCGGTGGCCGCGCCGGCGCAGGGACGTCTTATCGACCGCATCGGCCCGATGCCGCCCCTGCGCGTAACCGGCATTGGCGCACCGATCGCGTTCGGCCTGCTGATCGCCGGCGTATGGTGGCAGTGGCCGGTACCTTGGCTGTTCGCCTTCGCCGTGTTGATGGGGTTTTTTTCGCCGCCGATCACGGTGCTGACCCGCACCCTGTGGCGGCATCGCTTCGATACCGATCAGGACCGGCGCATGGCCTTCTCGGTTGATGCGGTGCTGATGGAAATCAACTTCACCCTGGGCCCGGCGCTGATCGGCATCATTCTCGCTGTGGCCAATCCGCGCACGGCGATCCTGTTCGCCTGGGCCATGCTGGTACTGTCGATCCTGGCCTTCTTCAAATCGCCCGCGCTCAAGTACTGGAAGCAGGAAGCGCCGGGCGAACGCCATTTGCTGGGTCCGCTCACCGATCCCAAACTGGTCCTGCTGTTCATCATCGTATTCGGCCTGGCCACCGCCTGCGGCCTGCTTGAAGTCGGCTACCCGGCCTATGCCACGGCGACCGCCGTGCCGGCGTTTTCCGGATTGTTGCTGTCGGTCAATTCGCTGGGCAGCGCCATTGGCGGGGCAATTTACGGCGGCCTGCACCTTCGCCGGCCGGTGGAACGTCAGTTCGCCGCCCTGCTGGCCCTGTTCGCGCTGCCGCTGATGCTGCACGGCATTATCGACCAGCATCTCGGTTTTGCCCTGATCGCCTTCTGTGCCGGCTTCACGATTTCGCCGGCATTCGCGGCGCAAGCCTTGATGGTGTCGCGTCTGGCCCCGGCAAAATACGCCACCGAAGCCTTCACCTGGTCAGCGACCTTTATCGTCTGCGGTTTGGGCGCCGGCATGGCCCTGGGCGGGGTATTGTCGGAAACCATGCACATCAAGGCGCCGTTTGTGGTCGGCGGCCTGCTGATGCTGTCGATGGCGGGACTGGCCCTGTTCCTGCATATCCGGCCGGCGGGACGATAGCCGGCCGTTACTGGTTATGGTTACTGGAGGCCGTCGTCGAGAAACACGCCCGGCGGCAACGAAACCGTGTCGATACCCTCTTCGCGCAGCAATTCGGCTTCATCCTGCGACACACGGCCGCGGATATTGCGCTGCGATTCTTCGCCGTAGTGAATGCGTCGCGCGGTTTCGGCGAAAGCGTTGCCGACATTCTCGGTGTTGTTCATGACGAATTGCCTGAACTGCTGCATCATGTGTTGTTGCAGTCCGGGCAGCATGGACGCGGCCAGCACTTCCCTCGTTTCTCCCGCCTGCACGCCGGATTGTCCGGAAGAAACCGCCTCGGGCGATTTGCGGCCGGCGCCCGCGTTGATATGCGGCGCCGACAGGCGCTTGACGATTTCCTTGTCGCCGCACACCGGGCACTCGACCAGGCCGCGTTCCGCCTGGCGCGAAAATTCCTCCGCCGAGCGGAACCAGCCGTCGAAGGTATGATTTTGCGAGCAGGAAAGATTGAAGACGATCATTGGGTATCGGAAATTCGGCTATTAGGTTGATAATCGGCAAGTGGCGGCATTTCCCTGGCTTTCAAGGGCGCTCACCGCCTGCATACAGCGATAACGACTGTCACCGCTTGCGGATGACGGCTGCGGAAGGCGCGACATTCTGACATGCATGACCGGGAGATGCTCAATCCTCAAAAAATAGGACTCGCACCGGGCAACGCTACGCGCTAGAGTATGTTCTTTGCACATGCCCTTGCCTTGGTCTCGTTCTGCGGCGCTTGCCTTCGGCCAGCAGCAGGATTCCATACGCATTTGTACTTGTTTGACGCACCCGCAGCCGGATTGACACCCTTATTTCACCGGTGACCTTCAACTTGCTGTCCATCAAAATAAAAAACGCGCTCAGACGCATTGCCGAGCCGCCGGCCTTCCCCGGCGCGGCGGATTCGCGGCTGGCCGCCATGCTGCACGCGGTGCTGCTGACGCACTCCGCACTGATCCTGCTCAGCCTGGCGCTGATCCCGATCCTGGGCATGAACAAGCCCGGCGGCTATTCGGTGGTCTTCATCTGGGCGATGACCACCCTGGTGTGCTGGGCGAGCCTGCTTTCCTGCCGCCTGACCCTGGCCTCGCATCTGATTTCATGGATCATCTTCACGCTGGCGACCACCCTTGCCCTGCTGTCGCCGCCGATCACTGTCGGTTATTTTTTTCCGGCGGCGCTTTATTTCGCCACCCTGCTGCGTCCGCAGTGGGGGGTGATGGCCGGCGCAATGGCGATCATCATCGCCATTTTCGTGGCGACAGGCGGTCCGGCGGCAGTGGGCCTGCCGGTACTGTTCCCCAACCCGCCGCGCGCGCAGGTGGCGCATTTCGGCGTGCAACTGGTGATGATCGTGGTGCCCATCTTGTTGATTCTGCGCAGCCAGACGCAGGCCCTCCGCCGCGTGGACGAGGAACTGGCCAAACGCGAAACCACCGAACACGAGCTGCGCCACCTGAACGAAAACCTCGAGTCGCTGGTCGCGGCGCGCACTCGCGAACTGGTCGCCGCCAACCAGGAGCTGGATACCTTTACCCACCGCGTGGCGCACGATGTGCGCGGCCCGCTGGGACAAATCAGCGGCTTCGTCAACCTGGCGAAACTGCGCCCCGCAGTGGCCGGCGATGAGAAGGCCGTGTCGCATCTGAACTGGGCGATGGTCGCCGCGCAGCGCCTGATGGACCTGGTCAGCGGACTGCTGTCGCTGGCCAGCCTGAGCCGCGCCAAACTGGCGTTGGCGGAAGTCGATCTCGACGCCCTGGTGATCGATGTCGTCACCGGCGCCCAAAGTCAGGCCGCGGGCCGCAGCATCGACTGGCATATCGCGCCGCTGGGCAGTATCCGCGCCGACCGCGCGCTGATCGCCAATGTGTTCACCAATCTGATCCAGAATGCACTGAAGTTCACGCACGATCGTCATCCGGCGGTGATCGAAATCATTGGCGATGCGGACGGCACGGATGCCTCCGGACTGACGGTGTGCGTGAAAGACAACGGCGTCGGCTTCGATATGGCGCAGGCAGGGCGACTGTTCCGGGAATTTGAACGCCTGCATTCCGGCAATCAGTTCACCGGCAGCGGCGTCGGCCTCGCCTCGTGCAAACGCATTGTCGAAATGCATGGCGGCCGGATTTGGGTACAGGCGGAACCGGACCGCGGCGCGGCGTTTTATTTCTGGCTGCCGCACAACCCGGGGACTGCACCAAGCTGAACCGGCGCCCGAATGCCGGTTAGGAGCCGGCTAGGAAAAGGTCGCCGCGTACTGCTTGCGCAGCTCGTTCTTCTGCACCTTGCCCATGGTGTTGCGCGGCAGATCGGCGACGATGAACACCCGCTTCGGCACCTTGAAATTGGCCAGCTTGCCCTTGAGCGCCTGGATGATTTCATCCTCGGCCAGGGTTTGGCCGGGCTTCGCCACCACCACTGCCACCACCGCTTCGCCGAAATCAGCATGCGGCAGCCCGATCACCGCGCTTTCCGTCACGCCCGGCATCTCGTCGATGAGCAGCTCGATTTCCTTGGGATAAACGTTGTAACCGCCCGAGATCACCAGGTCCTTGGAGCGGCCGACGATGCTGACATAGCCCGCCGCATCGATGAAGCCCACGTCGCCGGTCCTGAAGAATCCGTCCGCGGTGAACTCCTCCTTGTTTTTTTCCGGCAGGCGCCAGTAGCCGGGCAGCACATTGTCGCCCTTGACCTGGATATTGCCGATCTCGCCCGCCCGGGCGATGCTGCCATCGTCGTTGACGATGCGCACCGAGACGCCCGGCAGCGGCAGGCCCACGGTACCGCCGCGCCGCGATGCCGGCGCGCCGGCCAGCGGGTTGGAAGTGATCATGCCGGTTTCCGTCATGCCATACCGTTCCAGGATGGTCTGGCCGGTGC
Source organism: Usitatibacteraceae bacterium (assembly GCA_036394575.1). Classification (GTDB taxonomy): domain Bacteria; phylum Pseudomonadota; class Gammaproteobacteria; order Burkholderiales; family Usitatibacteraceae; genus UKL13-2. Next base: position 9,740 of record DASWEY010000062.1, read on the forward strand.
GCGACTGGAATTCATTGAAGGTTTCCGCCAGCAGCGGCGCCGAGCCGGACACGAACAGGCGCATATGCCTGCACAGCGATTGTCCGAACGCCGCCTCGGCCAGCAGGCGCACATACATGGTCGGCACGCCCATGAACACAGTGGCTCGCGGCAGCGCCGCCAGCGCGGCTTTGGCGTCGAACTTGTTATGGAAAATCATGCGTCCGCCATTGAGCAGCACGCAATGCGCCGCCACGAACAGGCCATGGACATGAAACAGGGGCAGTACATGCAGCAGCACATCATCGGGTTTGAAGCCCCAGTACTGGTGCAGGGTCAACGCATTTGACGACAGATTGCGATGGGTAATCATCGCCCCCTTGCTGCGCCCGGTGGTACCCGAGGTATAGAGAATCGCTGCCAGATCGTCCGCGGCGCGTGCGGCAATCTCCAGCATTGGCGCGGATTTCGAGGCATTTTCGGCCCAGGAGCCGCGTCCATCCTCGTTCAGCGTGAATTGATGCGCGACGCCAAGGCGCGTACAGATCGGTTCCACCCAGGCGGAATCGCGGCTGCTGTGGATGAAAATCTTCGGTTCGGCATCCCCCAGGAAGTAAGCGATTTCGCTTTCGCGATAGGCGCTGTTCAGCGGCAGATAAATCACGCCGGCGCGCAGGCAGGCCAGGTACAGAATCAGCGCCTCGGGCGATTTCTCCACCTGCACCGCGACGCGTTCGCCGGGTGCCACGCCCAGCGAACGGATGTAGCCCGCATAGCGCGCGGCGGTATCCTCGAGTTCGCCGACGCTGATCACGCGGCCGTCGCCGGTTTCGAGAAAGGGACGCGATTTATCCGCCGGGAAGCGGGAATGAAACAGGGCGTAGAGATTGTCGTTCATGATTTATTTTTGTGGCTGATGAGCGGTTCCGGGCTGGCGGATCGGGCGGCCGCCGGCGACCGGCAGGCGCCTTGTTATGGGCAAACGCTATGCGCGCAAAAAGCCGACTTTCAGTTCGCGTTCGGCCACGCGCGCCTGCATATATTCATCGATTTCATGCGGCGCCGTCTGCGCGTCGCCCAAGATACTCGCAATCGCCCGGCTGGGCAGCAGATGAATGACCGCGCCATGCAGGAGATTGACCTGGGCCGAGGCTGCCGCCAGCAACACATAGACGCCACCGCCGAGCTGGCCGAGCACCGTGGTTTCAATCGCGGTGCCGCCCTTGGACAGGGTCGCCAGCGCCAGCGCGGCATCGGCCAGATAGCTCGACAGCATGATGCGTTCATCGTCCAGCGCGGCCGCATGAGCTTCACAATCCACCAGCAGATGCAGGCGCGCCGGCTTCTCGATGCCCAGCTTCCAGATCTGATCGGCCAGCGCCCAGGCGCGTGCCGCGCCCAGCGGTTTTTTATCGGCGACCCCCAGCAGGGTGATGGCGCCGGCGGCATCATTCGCCTCGCCGGACAGGATGCCCGTCTGCTCCTGCAGCCGATAGCCCCGCGGATAAAGCGCCGTCAAATCCTTGCGCTGCACGGCCTCGGTGCGCATGGCCGAAGTCGTCACGGCCGCCAGACGCTCGCCCAGCTGCCGGTGATGCTCATGCCACGCTGGCGGTGCATGCCGTGCCGTCGCGTCCCAATGCAGGCTGTTGCCTTGGCCCAGTTTGGCGCGGCCCTCGGCGCCGATGGCCGCCTGGGCAATGGCGCGGAACATGGCATCGTCGGCTGTGGCACCTGCGTTCTGCGCCAGGATCGAGGGGCCCGACATCGCCAGCTGGGTATTGGCCGAGAACACACGCGTCGAGGCCAGCGCCGCCAGCATGCTGGCCCCGCCGTAACAATGCGTGCCGAGCAGCACCGTGAATTGCGTACCCGACAGCGCCATGGCCAGGGCCGCGCGATACATATGCCGGAACGCGCCCAGGGCCGGCAGGCCTTCCGAGACGCGCGCGCCGGCAGAGTCCAGATACAGCAGCAGAGGCGCTTTCTGCGCTGCGACGATGCGAAACAGGCTGGCCAATTGATCGCATTCGCGCACGCCCAGCGAACCCGAGGCGATGCGATTTTCGACGATGGCGACGAATACTTCGACGCCATTCAGGCGGCCGCGCCCCAGGGTCAGATTGCCAACCGTCTCGCCCTGCGGCGTAAAGGCGGTATTCGCCTTCAGCGATGCGAGCAGCACGGCGGGCGTGGAAGAATCGGGCATGATCGAGACGGCGTCAGGATGGTGAGGGCGTCGGCCAACGAGGGACGACCCGCCATGTTACCGCAGCCATGGGGGGGCGGCAGTCGCGCAAAAGTGACGCTGCTTGTCGCGGCGCAGTGCCATAATTTATTCACCTAAATTTATTCACCGAAAATCCAATCGCAAACGTAAGATGCGCTTATGGCCTCAATGCTGGGATCTCTCAAGGAATCCGCCCTCAAACTCAAGCGCGATGGCTTGAAGGTGCGGCGTCTGGTCGCCGCCTGCAAGCAGCTGCTGTCCGAACGCGGCGAAGCGCTGGGCGTGTCGCTGGCGGCCGAGACCCTGGCCCGGTACGCCGAGCTTTCCAACGCCGAACAGGTCGCGTTCTTCGACGCGCTCAAAAGCGAATTCGCCCCGGACCCGCGTGAAGTGTTGCGCACCGCCACCGAGTACGCGCAGGCCCCGGACAGCGAGCGCCTGGCCGCCCTCGCCCGCGCCACCGAGCCGCCGCGCCAAGAGCTGTTGCGTCGCCTGAATCGTGCTCCCGGCGCGACCCGCGCCATTGTCGGCATGCGCGAGCGCCTGCTCGATGTCCTGCCCAAGGACCGCGAGCTGCGCCAGGTCGATGACGATATGCGCCACCTGCTGTCCTCCTGGTTCAACCCGGGCTTCCTGCATATCGAGCGCGTCGACTGGAACACGCCGGCAACCTTGCTGGAGCAAATCATCCGCCACGAAGCCGTGCACGAGATTCGCGGCTGGAACGATCTGCGCCGGCGCCTGCAGGGCGACCGCCGCTGTTTCGCCTTCTTTCACCCGGCCCTGCCGAACGAGCCGCTGATTTTTGTCGAGGTGGCGCTGATGCACGATATGCCCGGCGCCATCGAGCCCCTGCTCGATATCGACAGCGCCGCGCAGCCGCCGAAGGAATACCAGGTCGCGGTGTTCTACTCTATCAGCAACTGCCAGCCCGGACTGCGCGGCGTATCGCTGGGCAACTTTCTGATCAAGCAGGTGGCGGCGCTGCTGGCGCAGGAGTTTCCGCGCATCAAACATTTTTGCACCCTGTCGCCGATCCCCGGCTTCAAGGACTGGCTGCGCCGCACCCTGGCCAGCGAGGACCCTATCGCCGCCTTCCCCGCTTCGGTCAATGCCAGCCTCGAGACCGTGCGCCGCGGCATCGGCCCCCTGCTCGACCGCCCGCTGGCCGATTGGCGCGCCGCCGACAAGCCGCGCGAGAAAATAGCCGTTCATCTCGAACGACTCTGCGCGGCCTATCTGCTCGGCATCGGCGAAACCGAGGGCATCACCCGTGACCCGGTGGCGCGCTTTCACCTCAATAACGGCGCACGCCTGGATCGCCTCAACCTCAATGCCGATGCCTCCAACAAGGGACTGCAGCAATCGCTAGGACTGATGGTCAACTATGTTTACGAGCTGCGCGCCATCGAACGCAATCACGGGAAATTCGTGAAAGGCGTCACCGAGGCCTCGAAAACCGTGCGCGGCCTGGTGGATTGACGCACCGCTTCGAAAATTTAAACTCCAGCATTGGCGCGGCTTCCAGGCCAAAAATGCCTGGAAAGCCGCGCCAAATGGCGTTCTGCGCATTTCGCGGCGGGCGGGGATAATGCCTCGTTCCCATTCCCCCATTCCTGATGGCCTGAACATGCCCACCCAAAACCGCTGCGCCTGGGCGCAATCCGATCCCCTGCTGCGCGAGTATCACGACGCGGAATGGGGTGTTGCCGAATACGACAGCCGCGCGCTATGGGAGAAGCTGATGCTCGACGGTTTCCAGGCCGGGCTTTCCTGGCTGATCGTGCTGCGCAAACGCGAGGCTTTCCGCAAGGCGTTCAAGGGATTTGACCCCAAGGTCGTCGCTAAATTTGGCGAGAAAGATGTGGCGCGCATGCTCGAGAACGAAAGCATCATTCGCTCCCGCAGCAAGATCGAGGCGACCATCGGCAATGCCCGCGCCTATCTCGCCATGCAGGCGGCCGGCGAAGATTTCTCTGCATTCATCTGGGGCATGGCCGGCGGCAAGCCGATCCGCAACAGCTGGAAAGACGCCAGCGAGGTGCCGGCCAGGACCGAGCTATCGGAAGAAATTTCCGCCGCGTTGAAAAAGCGCGGCTTCAAATTCGTCGGGCCGGTAATTGTGTATGCGTGGATGCAGGCGACGGGGATTGTGGATGATCATTGGAAGGGTTGTTTCCGGCATGATCAAAAATCTATTGATCCAATCAGAAAATGAGTCGATTAAGCACCTAGTCGACTCATTTTGGAGGAAATGTGATTCAAATTGGCAATAACGAAAAATTCGCAATCATAGCTTTGCCCCAGCTATGGATCGATTCGCCGAATCTTTCACAAGCTAAGGCTCTTGGTAATGGCCTCGGGTTTTATCGGCAAATGCCCTTCAGCCTAGAAAGTCATTGGAGGGAATGGATTGGAACGACACAGGCAGACCAAATAGCTAAAGCACAACTCTTCCTCATAGCGAAATGCGCTTCGAACACTCCCGCCATTCTTGATGATGAGAATCTACGCCTGGCTGATTTAGCTGGCCGATTACTTCAAGGGTTACAGCTCGCCCTTCCGTTTCGAGTCAGCGGAATAATTGTGCAATTAACTGGCGCTAACAATGACGGAAATATCAGTGTTAGACAATTCGCCACTGTGCCCGTCCCGTTTTCAATGCACAGAGAGAACAAAAAACGAATTGATGACAAAGCCCTCTTTACCGCTGCAGAACTCGTGCCTATATTATGCGGTTTCCCTCAAGGGAAATATCTTCGGCTCTGTCGCGTTCTCAATGTGTTTTTTTCCGGCATATTGGAAAAAGATGTTAGAGAACGACTCCATCAATTTTGTCGCTGCATTGAAGGTTTGATATTTGCCGATCAGGGCCAGACAACCAGACAATTTAAATCTAGAACCGAATTATTCGTTGGCCCTAGCGCCCATGATTTTATGGGTAATCTATATGAGAACCGCAGTGCTGTAGAGCATATGAACGACCCGATACTTGATAGCGAAATCGGGAGTGAGCGGTATAAATTTTTTGCCGAAATGACGATAATTGCCGAGGACATCGCTAGGTATTGTTTACTCAATATTTTGCTCAGCCCAACACTTCGCGAGCGATTTTTCGATGAAACTAGTCTTGCTGCATTTTGGGCTCTTGAAGCATCGGATCGCAAACGTGATTGGGGGGAACCGCTCGATATCGCTAAGCTTCGCAAGCATTAGAAAATACGGATTGCCATTTGGCGCGGGTTTTGAAACAAAAATAGCCAGAAAGCCTCGCCAATGCTGGAGTTTCATTTTCCACACAGGCAATCAGGCCTGCGCCCCATTTCGGCGAATGGAATCCGGCGATGCACGAAAAAAGTGCTCCCGTCTCGCATGGACCTACGCCTGCACGTAAGTTCTCTCGAGTTGCAGCCGCAAGCCGCGAATGCAACCTGAAATTGCCATGGCATGGTTGTTGCTAAATGGTTGGAGAGTAGTGCACCAATTCACGAATACGCCTCTCGCGTCTGAAAAGCATTTGCCATGTCCGCGCCACCGCCAAAGCTGTCCTTGCAGGGAATCCATAAATCGTTTGTTGCCAAGGGCAGCGCCCTGCCGGTGCTCAATGGCGTCGACATCAGTGTCGCCCAGGGCGGCTTCCTTAGCGTGATCGGGCCCAGCGGCTGCGGCAAGACCACGGTTTTCAATATCATCGCCGGTCTGCTGGAGCCGGATGCCGGCACCATCCACGTCGATGGCGAAGCCGTCACCAATTTGCGCGGCCGCGTCGGCTACATGATGCAAAAGGATTTGCTGTTCCCCTGGCGCACGGTGCTGGAGAACGTCCTGCTCGGCATGGAGCTGAAAAAAATTCCGGCGGCGGAAGCGCGTGAAACGGCGCGCGAATATCTGAACACCTACGGCCTGGCGGGATTCGAAAACGCCTACCCGCGCACGCTCTCCGGCGGCATGCGCCAGCGCGTGGCCCTGATCCGCACCCTGATCAGCAACCCCGACATTCTCCTGCTCGACGAGCCCTTCTCGGCGCTGGATTATCAGACGCGTCTATACCTGGAAGGCGTGCTGATCGAGGCCGTCGATACGTTCAAGAAGACCGTGATCCTGGTCACCCACGATATCGATGAGGCCGTGGCCCTGTCGCGCCACGTGACGGTACTGAGCGGGCGCCCGACCAAGGTCAAGGCCAATTACGCGATCGACATCCAGGAGCGCACGCCGATCGGCGCGCGCAGCGACCCGCGCTTCCATGAGTATTTCCATTCGCTCTGCGCCGAGCTGGATATCCAGACGCGACGCAAAGCCGCATGAACGATATGAGCGCCATCCCCGAACAAAACCTGAACATCATGCCGAGCGACACACCGGCCAGGACGGTTCCCCCCAAAACCACACCCGCCAAAATTCCGGAAAGCCTAGTCCGTGTCGGACTGCAACTGCTGATGGTGGTCGTGGTCCTCGGCCTCTGGGAACTCGGCGTGCGCCTCGGCTGGATCTCGGCCTTCCTGTTCGGCTCGCCCGTCGGCATTGCTCAATACGCCGGCAAATCGATCATGGACGGCTCCCTGCCGTACGACACCTGGGTCACCGTCTTCGAAGCCACCCTCGGCTTCGTGATCGGCACCGTGGTCGGCTCCCTGCTCGGGTTGTCGCTCTGGTATTCGCCCTTCATCGCGCGCACCGTCGAGCCGATCGTGGTCGCCTTCAACAGCGTGCCGAAGATTGCCTTTGCGCCGATCATCATTCTCTGGTTCGGCACCGGCCTCACCTCGAAAGTCGCGCTGGCGATTTCACTGACCGCCATCGTCGCCCTGATCGCCGCCTACCAGGCCGCCAAGGACGCCGATCCGGATTTGCAGGGCCTGATGGTGACACTCGGCGCCAACAAGCACCAGATTTTCTACAACGTGATCGTGCCCTCCTCCTTGCCGGCCATCGTCGCCACCTTTCGCATCAATGTCGGCTTTGGCCTAGTCGGTGCCGTGGTCGGTGAATTCATTTCCTCGCAGCGCGGCCTGGGGCATCTCATCTTCACCGCGTCCAGTCTCTACGATCTCAATACCGTCTGGGTTGGCCTGTTCACCCTGATGGCGGTCGGGTTCGTACTCTACTTCGTGATCGACTGGGTCGAGCGCCGCCTGATCCCCTGGAAGGTCATGGATCACCGCCAGGAGCTGCGTGTGTAGTTCCGTGCACAGCCGCAACTGACTATTTCAGCAATTTTTAATTCACTCTCCACCATCCCACTAAGGACATCCATGAAGCCTTTATCTTTTTTTGCACGCGCACTGGCACTCGCCATGACGCTCTGCATGCTGGCATTGCCTGCAGCCGCGCAAAACAAGAAGGTCACGATCTCACAGGCCTTCCAGTCAATGCTCTACCTGCCGCTCTATGTCGGCATCAATAACGGCCTGTTCGCCAAACAGGGACTCGACGTCACCAAGGAAACCGCCGGCGCACCCAGTGCCGCGCTGGCGGCGGTGATTTCCGGCAGCGCGCAATTCTCCCTGCATGGCCCGGAATGGCCGGCGATTGCCGCCTCCAAAGGCGCACCGGTGCAGATCGTGGCCAATTGCGTGAACGGTGCCGCGGTGTGGATTGCCACCACGCCGGATTTCAAATTCACCGGCATCAAGGACCTGAAAGGCGAGACCATCGTCACCGGCCAGATGCCGACCACCAGCACCTCCCTGCTCCTGAAACTGTTGAAGGAAAACGGGCTTGACCCCGAGAAGGACATCAAGATGCTGCAGGTCCCGCTGGGCACCGAGATCGGCGCGTTCATGGCCGGCCAGGGCAAAGTCGCTGTGATGTATGAGCCGGGGCTCGACCAGGCCGTGGCCAAGGGCATGAAAGTGGTGCTGGGCTTCCCCAAACTGTATGGCCCCTATGCTTTTTCGGCGATCACCACACGCACCGATGCCGATCCCGACACCGTGCAAAAATTCGTCAACGGCATGGAAGCCGCCTTGCGCTCGATTCGTGCTGATCCCGCCGGGGCCATCGCCATCGCCAAGAAGGAATTCCCGACACTCGACCCGGCTGTGGTGGAGAGCGCCGTCAAGCGCATGATCGAAGATAATGTGTATCCTCCCAGCGTGGACATCACCCCCGCCGCGCTCAAGGTCAGCATGGATACGCAGATTGCGCTGGGGAACTTGACCGCGCAGCCGGTGTACGACAAATTCATCGTCAGCTCCTACATCAAGAAGGCGCTGGTCCAGAAATAAGGCAGTCACGCACAAGGCAGTCACGTTATTTCTTCGAAACTTTATCAATACGGCCTGATCGAGGCACAGGCGGCGATTGCCGCGGGCAAATTCACCGCCGGCGACTATCTGGAAAGTTGCATCGCCCGCACGCTTGCCGTCGAGCCGGCGGTCGGCGCATTCGCCTGGTTTGACGCACAGGCGGTGCGTGCCGCGGCTGCCTCAACCACGACAGGGCCGCCGGGCGCGCTGGCCGGCATGCCGATCGGCATCAAGGACATCATTGCCACGCGCGGGGTGCCGACTGAAAATGGTTCGGCGGCATTCAAGGGTCATGTGCCCGATCGTTCCGCCTGGGTAGTCGATACCCTGGCGGACGCCGGTGCGCTCATGTTCGGCAAGACCGTGACCACGGAATTTGCCTGGCGCCATCCCGGCAAAACGCGCAATCCCTGGAATCTCGCACATACGCCCGGCGGTTCCTCCAGCGGTTCGGCCGCGGCAGTCGCCTGCGGCTGTGTACCGGCGGCCCTCGGGACACAGACCTTCGGTTCCATCATCCGCCCGGCGGCGTACTGCGGGGTCGTCGGCTACAAGCCCAGTTTCGGCGTCACCCCGCGCACCGGCGTCTATCCGCTGGCGCCCAGCCTCGACCATATCGGCGTGTTCGCGCGCGGCGTCGTCGATGCCGCGTTTGTAGCTTCAATACTGACCGGCCGGGATGGTGTCGATTTTGCGAATACGCTGCCGCCCCTGCCCGCCTGGCCGCTGATGACGCCGAAGGCGCGGCCGCATATCGCGCTGCTGCGCACCTCGGCCTGGTCGCGCCTCGACTTGGTGCAACAAGAACTGATTGAAGCGACCGCGCAGCATCTTCAATCAGGCGGTGCGCTCGTCACCTCGATTGAACTGCCGCCCGCGTTCGAAAACGCATGGAAAATCGCGCAAACCATTTGCGATGCCGAAGGTGCCGTGACCAATGCCAAACTTGCGCAGGAAAAACCGCCGCGCATCAGTTCGCACACGCTGGCCCTGGTCGAGCGTGGTCTGGCCCTGTCCGCTTCCGCCTATATCGAGGCCAGGGAGGCGCAGCGAACACTAATCCGTGAATTCGCCGCACTGATGGCGCCGTTCGATGCGGCGCTGACTGCACCGGCCCTGGGCGAAGCGCCCGCCGGGCTGGACAACACCGGCGACGCGCTGTTTTGCATCCCGTTCTCCCTGGTTGGTGCGCCGGCAATTTCACTGCCGGCCGGCCAATCGAAAAACAAATTACCACTGGGCATACAACTGCTTGGCCGCTGGGGCGAGGATCGCCGGCTGCTGGAAACGGCGCTATGGGTGGAAGCCCAGCTTGCGCGCGCCAGGCAGTTCCCGCCGCTATAGCGAATGCGGCCGAGGCAATTCCCTTCCACAAAGTAGTATGGACAAGGCGAATTCAATCGTGAACAATCCCGGGGCATTGCAACGCAACCCAGGGAGAAAACATGCGGCAGTTGAGTCGCGAGCGGGGCATCGCCCGTCTCGCCGGGATCGGCAGTTCCAAACAGGCGGCTGATCGCTCATCCATACGGCACAGGGTGCGACGTCCGGCACGACGGCTCATCGCTCATGTTTGCGCACTCACGATGGTGGTGATTCTGCCGTGTACAAATGCGCATGCCGCTGATGAAACCGCCCTGCGGCCGCCCCCTGCTTCCGCCGCTCCGTCGTTGCCGCGGTTCGCCTCGCTGACTTTCGAAAACGATTTTTTCGCCGGCTACGATCGCCATTACACCAATGGCATCCAGTTCGCCTTCCTGGCCGACATGCGCGACATGCCATCCGTCCTGCGCGAGTTGCCGCCGTTGCGCTGGAGCGTGGATCCGCAGGCCGTGGTGGCGATCGGTCAGCGTATTTATACACCCGCCAATCTGCATTACAGCAATCCTGATCCGCAGGACCGTCCCTATGCCGGCTGGCTGTATCTGATGGGCGATGTGCACACCCGTGCGGCCGCGACCATCGATCACATCACCGTAAGCGTCGGCGTGGTCGGTCCGGCGTCGCTGGCCAGCCAGGGACAGAATGCGGTGCATCGTTTGCTGCAAATGCGCCAGGCACAGGGCTGGAACCACCAGATCGGCGATGAACTGACCCTGATGGCGGGGTTCGAACGGGCCTGGCCGGGCATCGTCAGCAATCGTTTCAACGACAAGCAGTTCGACCTTGCCTTGCGCACCGCCGCCACAGTCGGAAATGTGTTTACCTATGCCAGCGCGGGCCTGGTCGCGCGCTTCGGTCGCAATCTGCCGGACGATCTGCCGGTGACGAATATCTCGTTGGGCCCGCCACGCGATGGTTTCCGCGGCACCTCGGCCGCATTTGGCTGGTATGTCTGGCTGGGCATCGACAGCCGCGCGGTGGCGCGCAATATCTTCATCGACGGCAATACCTTTCACGACAGCCCGCATGTCAGCCGTGTCCCATACGGGACGGACGTGCAACTGGGCATCGCCGCGGCGTGGCCGACGGCCCGCATCGGTTTCACCATGGTGCAGCGCAGCCGCGAATTTGAAACCCAGGTGGCCCCGGATCGTTTCGGCCAACTGACGGTTTCGCTGGCCTACTAGCGACGCCATCGGGGCAATGAAAAAGGGCTGGCGATTTCTCGCAAGCCCTTGGTTTCATTTGTTAAATTTGGTAGGCACAATTGGACTCGAACCAACGACCCCCACCATGTCAAGGTGGTGCTCTAACCAGCTGAGCTATGTGCCTATGTCGCTATTTTAGCCGAATGTGGGCCTCCGCGGCAATGTCGGCACGAATCTTCACATCGCAATATCGTTTAAAAAGACCCCCGCAGCGACTGCGCGGGGTCTCATTTCATTGCGGCAAATCGGCTGCCGGCCCGTGAATTTTCAGCCGGTTTCAGCTGCGAACCGCGCGACCGTTCTCGATCTTCACCTTGTCGCCTACGCGCATCCCGGGATCGGTTTCATAGCGCAGGGTCTGGAAGGTGCCGTCCTCGAGGCGTACACGCACATCAAAGGCGCTGCTGGTCTTGGCGTTTTTCTCGACGGTATTGCCGAGCACGGCGCCGCCTACCGCACCAGCCACGGTGGCCAGATCTTTGCCGCGTCCATTGCCGACCTGATGGCCCAGCACGCCGCCGAGCACGCCGCCCAATACCGCACCGGCGCCGCTGCCCTCGCCCTGCTTAGTGATCGGAGTGATGCTGTCGATGGTGCCGCAGTTACGGCATATCGGCGGCGGTTCATAGGCCGCCACGCGGGTCGGTTGGCTATCGGCCGCGTTTTTCGAGCCCTGTGCATATACCGGCGTCGGCTCCTCGCGCGAACTGTTCTTGGCGACATGGGTTGCCGGCGAGGTTTTGTGCGCGGCCGTGGCGGCTGCGGATTTCTCCGGCTTCGCCAGGGGCTGACCCATCGTGCTGCTGTCTGCCGGTTTGAGGTCCGTCGTTTTGCTCTCCGGTGCGGCCGCATCGGCCGTTGTGGTGGGCGACACGGGCGCAGCGGGGGTCGAAGCCGCGACCGGTTCGGTTTTCTGTCCCTGCGCACTCGGGATAATGCCGGTCATCACGCCAATGCCGACGGCACAGAACACGGTGACGGCGCCGGCAGCGACGATCAGCATGGGGTGCATGCTGCGCACGACGGAATGCGCGACTTCGCGGGGGGCATCATTCATATTGGGCATATCAAACTCCTGTTGTTGAACTGTTGCACACTGGACAAGTACCTAATCAAGGCTGCCTAACGGGGCAACGCATACTCGCGTTGACCGCCGCCAGGGAAGCGAGTTCCCGCAGCAATAATGAGCCAAAGGCCGCGTCTAGACACTTGCAGGCACAAAAGTTACGCCTTGTGCGGCCATCGCATCGATGACTGTGTCCGCATAGCCCAGTTCGCGCAGAACCTCGCGGCTGTGTTCACCCAGGCGCGCAGCCAGGGTGCGAATCGAGGGCGGTGTCTTGCTCCATTCGCCGACCGGCGCCGTGGTGCGAACGGTGCCTTCGGAGAGATGCTCGAACTCGGGAAAGAAGCCGATGGCATTGAGATGCACGTCTTCAAGCAGGGAATCGATGGAATGCATCGGCATGTTCGGAATATCGGCCTGCTGCAGCAGTGCGGTCCAATCGGCGGTGCTGCGCGTGGCCATCACGTCGGCGACGAACGCGTAAACCTCGCGGATATGCGTGGCGCGCGAAGAGTGATCGCAGAAACGCGCATCCTCGAGCAGATCGTCGCGCCCGATCGCCTTGAAAAAATTCTGCCAGTGCTTGTCGTTGTAGATCAGCACGCAAAGAAAACCGTCCCTGGTGGCATAGGGCCGGCGATGCGGCGCCGTAAGACGCGTATAGCCGGTCTTGCCGAGCGGCGGCTCAAAGGTCTTGCCGGCCATATGATCGCCCAGCACGAACTGCGAAAGACTTTCGAACATGCTCACTTCCACCGACTGGCCTTCCCCGGTGCGGGCGGCATGGTACAGGGCGCCCATCACCGCGATCACCGTCTGCAGGCCGACACTGCGATCGCCCAACGTGACCGGCGCATAGCGCGGCACCTCGCTGTCCTGATCGAGGGTCAATGCCGGCACCCCGGCAGCACCCTGGATCAGATCGTCATAGGCCGGGCGGCCGGCATAGGGGCCGCGCTCGCTGAAACCGAAGGCGCCGACATAGATGATTTTCGGATTGGCCGCCCTGACCTCCTCGTAACCGAGGCCGAGCCGCGCCATCGCCGCCGGTCGCACGTTGTACACCAGCACATCCGATTTCGCCGCGAGCTTCAACAATGCTTCCCTACCTTGCGGCTGCTTGAGGTCAAGCACCAGCGAGCGCTTGTTGCGATTGGCATGCAGAAAGATATGGCCCATGCCGGGATTTTTCATCGGCCCCACCCAGCGCATATTGTCGCCTTGCGGGGATTCCACCTTGATGATGTCGGCGCCCATATCGCCGAGAATCTGCGTGGCATAGGGCCCCATCACCACGGCGGTGAGATCCAGTATGCGCACGCCGGCCAGCGGCCCCCTGTTTTCCTTGTCGAGTTCGGTCATTGCACTATTGTTTTGTTTTAAATAACGGCTAGCGACGGCGCACGCCTTCGACGCCGGGCACTTCGCCGACGGTGCGCAGCACCCGCACCAACTCGTCGCCGCGTTTAATTTCGATGGTGAAGCGCATCGACGCCAGATTGCCGCGCGACAGGGTGTTGACGGCGGTGACATTGATGCGTTCATGCGAGAACGCTTCCGAAATATCGCGCAGCAGGCCCTGACGGTCGGCGGCGGTGACTTCGATATCGGCGGCAAACGGCTGATCGCCGGTGTTGCCCCATTCGGCGGGCATCAGGCGGTCGCGCTGCTCTCGGCTGAGCGCGGTGATATTGGCGCAATCCATGCGATGCACCATCACCCCGCGCGTCTTGGTGACGAAGCCGACGATGATGTCGGGCGGCAGCGGCTTGCAGCACTTGGCGACCAGAGTGGCAATATTGTTGAGGCCCAGCACCAGCACCCCGCTCAAGGCTTTGGCAGCATGCGCGGGCTGGCTCAGCGCGCCAAACTCGGAAACCGGCGCAGGGTCCGGCTTGGCGGCCGTCAGTTCGCGCAGCGCCAGTTCGATCTGGTGGGGCGTGATTTCGCCGCGCCCGATCTCGGCCAGGCATTCGTCGAGGTCTTTATGATTCAGTGCCGTCGCCACCTTTTCCAGGGCGACGGCGGTAGCGCCGGCGCGCGCCAGTTCACGCTCCAGGGTCTGGCGGCCATGGGCCACATCGACTTCAAAATATTCCTGGCGGAACCAGGTCCGCACCTTGGCCATGGCGCGATGGCTGGCCAGGAAACCGAGCTGCGGATTCAGCCAGTCGCGCGAAGGCCCGCCCTGTTTGGCGGCAAGGATTTCCACTCGCTGCGCATTCTGCAATTTGGTATTGAGCGGCACGATGGCGCCATCGACCTTGGCGCCGCGGCAGCGGTGGCCCAGGTCGGTATGCACATGGTAGGCAAAGTCGACCGGGGTGGCGCCGGCCGGCAAATCGACCACTCGCCCCTGCGGGGTGAACACATAGACGGTGTCGTTGAACAGGCCTTGCTTGATCTGTTCTGAAAAATCGCCCTTGTCGACCAGTTCATGCTTCCATTCCAGCACCTGCCGCAACCAGGCGATCTTGGCCTCGAATTTCCGGTCCGCCGCCGTCTTGTGGGCGGCGCCTTCCTTGTAGCGCCAGTGCGCCGCCACCCCGTGCTCAGAGGCCGCATGCATCTCGAAAGTGCGGATCTGCACTTCCAGCGTCTTACCTTCCGGCCCGACCACCGCGGTATGCAGGGACTGGTAGTTATTGGCCTTGGGCTGGGCGATGTAATCGTCGAATTCGCCGGGAATCGGCTGCCACAAATCGTGCACCAGGCCCAGGGCGGCATAACAATCGGCGACGCTGTCGACCAGTATGCGCACCGCGCGGATATCAAACAGGGATTCAAACGGCAGGTTCTTTGATTCCATCTTGCGATGGATCGACCAGATATGCTTGGGGCGTCCCGCCAGTTCGGCTTTGAGGCCGATTTTTTCGAGCTCGGTGCGCAGAGTATCGAGCAGACGTCGAATGTAGGCCTCGCGCTCGCCGCGTTTGCCATCAAGCTGGGTAGCGATGCGCTTGTACAGCTCCGGTTCCTGGAAACGAAAGGCGAAGTCCTCCAGCTCCCATTTGATGGCGAATACGCCCAGGCGATTGGCCAGGGGCGCGAACAGGTCCTGGGTCTGGCGCGCGGCGGCGCGGCGTTCGGCATCGGACGCCTGGGTGATGGCGCGCATGAACACCACGCGCTCGGCCAGTTTGATCAGCACCACGCGTACATCATCCGCCATTGCCAGCAGCATTTTGCGCATCGCTTCCAGTCCCGGCGCCGCATTCTGTGCCTTGGCGCCTTCGGCCGCGGCGGTACGGTGCGTGTCCAGGGTCTCGATCCGGCCGGCGCGCAGGGCGCCGCCAACCAGGGCTGCCACGTCGGCGCCGAAGGCCTCGCCGATGATGGCGGTGTCGATCTCGTTTCTGGGTATGGCCCCGACAATGAGCGCCGCCGCGATCGTGTCCATATCGGCTTCGATGCCGAGCAGGATATCGGCGGTTTCCAGTGCACGGGACAGCGCCGGTTGACGGCCGCTGGCCTGGGCGGCCGAGGCGACAAAATCAAGGGCACGGCCGGCGCGTTCGTCGGCCGCGGCGAGTGCCGACAAGCGCTGCCTGAAATGGTCGAGGGCGCTGCCGATGGTTTGCGAATCGCTGGAGGTGATCGATGACATGGCTGAAAACTATCCTGAGCTGCATTTTATGCGATCTGACCGTCGCTCCCCGAATCAGGCGATGACTGTTTCCCCCTCTTGCCCGCAATATCGCGGTATATACTGGGCATGGCGCTTGCTTATCCTGCGATAGTCCTCCAGTCGACAACGATATCTTCGACAATAACCTCTAATACCGGAACAGAATCGCAACCGCTATGGCCATCAAATCGCTGTTCAATGAAATGTATGAACATGGCGGTGCCGTACGCCCCCATTACGGCGCGTTCGCCGACTGGCTGCATAACACCGCCCCGGAAAAGATCAAGCAAAACCGCGAAGCCGCCGACTTGCTGTTTCACCGCGTCGGCATCACCTTCGCGGTGTATGGCGAAGCCACCGGCACCGAACGCCTGATTCCCTTCGATATCGTCCCGCATATCATTCCCGCCGCCCAATGGGATGTGGTCTCGCGCGGCCTCAAGCAGCGTGTCGCCGCGCTGAATGCTTTTTTGCACGATGTCTATCATGAGCAGGCGATCCTGCGCGCCGGCAAGGTGCCGGCCGACAAGGTGATCGAAAACTCGCAGTTCCGGCCGGAAATGATCGGCATCGATGTGCCGGGCGGCATCTATGCGCATATCGCCGGCATCGATCTGGTCAAGGACGGCGACGGCGAATACTACGTCCTCGAGGACAATCTGCGCACTCCCTCCGGGGTCTCCTATCTGCTCGAGAACCGCCGCATGATGATGCGCCTGTTCCCGGAGTTATTCGCCGCCCAGCGCGTGCGTCCGGTCGATCACTATCCCGATCTGCTGCTGGATACGCTGCGCAACGCCGCGCCGGTCGGCGTCGATAGTCCGACCATCGTGCTGATGACCCCGGGCAACTTCAATTCCGCCTACTTCGAGCACGCCTTCCTCGCGCAGCAGATGGGCATCGAGCTGGTCGAGGGCGTCGACCTGTTCGTGCAGGACGACACCGTGTTCATGCGCACCACCCAGGGTCCGCAGAAAGTCGATGTGATCTATCGGCGCATCGACGACGATTTCATCGACCCCGAGGCCTTTCGCGCCGACTCCATGCTCGGTGTGCCGGGCCTGATGCGCGCCTATCGTGCCGGACGCGTCAGCCTCGCCAATGCCGTCGGCACCGGCGTCGGCGACGATAAATCGATGTACCCCTATGTACCGGCGATGATCCGTTTTTATCTGGGCGAGGAACCGATCCTCAAGAACGTCCACACCTATATGCTCGACAACAAGGACGATCTCGCCTATGTGCTTGAACATTTGCACGAGTTGGTGGTGAAAGAGGCGCAGGGCTCGGGTGGCTACGGCATGCTGGTCGGCCCTACCGCCAGCAAGGACGAACGTGAACGCTACCGGCAACGCATCCTCGATGCGCCCGAGCGCTTCATCGCCCAGCCGACCCTGTCGCTATCGGTGTGTCCGACATTCGTCGACAAAGGCCTGGCGCCGCGCCATATCGACCTGCGGCCCTATGTGCTGTCGGGCAAAAGCGTCAATTTCGTTCCCGGCGGCCTCACCCGCGTGGCCTTGCGCGAAGGCTCGCTGGTGGTCAACTCCTCGCAGGGCGGCGGGGTCAAAGACACCTGGATCGTGGATTGATCATGTTATCAAGAACCGCTTCCACCCTCTACTGGATGTCCCGCTACGTCGAGCGCGCCGAAAACACCGCGCGCATTCTCGATGTGGCCTACCGCATGTCCCTGCTGACCAAGGATCCCGATCTGCAGGACCAGGAATGGTTCGCGCCGCTCAATATCACCGGCACCCTGTTTCCGTTCAGCGGCCGCCACGCCATCGTCAACTGCAAGGAAGTGCTGCACTTCATGGCGCTGGATACCGACAATCCGTCCTCGATCTACAACTGCGCCAAGCAGGCCCGCGAGAATGCGCGCGCGGTGCGCGGCACCATCACCAGCGAAATGTGGGAGGTGCTCAATGCCACCTGGCTGGAAATGCAGAACATGGATGAGGATCGGCTGTACGCGCGCGGCATTTCCGCGTTCTTCGAATGGGTGAAGGAGCGTTCCCATCTGTTTCGCGGCGTCACTTTCGGCACCATCCGCCGCGACGAAGCATTTCAGTTTCACCGCCTCGGCACCTATATGGAACGGGCCGACAACACCGCGCGCATGCTGGATGTGAAATACCATGTGCTGCTGCCCAGCGTGGAAGACGTCGGCGGCGCGGTGGATTACTACCAGTGGTCGGCGGTGCTGCGGTCGGTATCGGCGTTCGAGGCCTACCGCAAGGTATACCGCGATATCATCACGCCGCTGAAGGTGGCCGAGCTGCTGGTGCTGCGCGACGACGTGCCGCGTTCCCTGCACTTCTGCTACCAGGACATTTATGAAATCCTGAAAAAAGTGCAAAATCGCTACTCTTTGGAAGCGACCCGGCAGGCCGGCGAAATTTATGCTTCACTGCAATTCGGCACTATCCAGAATATTTTCAGCGCCGGCTTGCACGAATACCTGACGGATTTTCTCGAGGCCAGCAATACGCTGGGCAATGAAATCCACCAGGCTTTCTTCGCACCCAGTCTTCCGGCCGCCGCCTGAGTACCCATCATTGCCTGTTACCGTCCCACGACCGCTCCCGTTGTCAAAATAGATCGATAAAATGACTTACTGCGTTGCCATGAAACTCGACTCGGGGATGATTTTCGCCTCCGACTCGCGCACCAATGCCGGTGTCGATCACATCGCCACCTTCTGCAAAATGCGTGTGTACGACAAGCCGGATGATCGCCTGATTGTGATCCTCTCCAGCGGCAATCTGTCGATGACGCAGGGGGTGATCAACATCCTCGACCGGCACAAATATGCCGCCGAGGGCATCGATACCATCTGGAATGCGCAGAGCATGTTCGACGTCGCCGATCTCGCCGGCGAGGCCCTGCGCGAAATGCAGCGCAAGGACGGCCGGGCGCTGGCCCAGAGCGGCATCGAAGCTGCCGCCAACCTGATCGTCGGCGGGCAGATCCGCGGCGAACAGCCGCGTCTGTTCCATGTGTATCCCGAAGGCAATTTCATCGAGACCTCGGAAGAAACGCCCTACTTCCAACTGGGCGAATCGAAATACGGCAAGCCGATCCTCGACCGCGTGGTCACCACCGGCACGCCGCAAAAAGAAGCCGCCAAGTGCGTGCTGATTTCCTTCGATTCCACCATCAAGTCCAATATTTCCGTCGGCCTGCCCATCGATATGCTCTGGTACCCCAGCAATTCTCTGCGCATCGGCGTGCAGCAGCGCATCCGCGAGGGCGATCCTTATTTCTCGATGTTGCGACAACGCTGGGGCGGCGGTTTGCGGCGGGTGTTCGGTGAACTGCCGGATCCGGATTGGATGGAGTAAGTATTTATGGAATTCCTGTTTTTGCCAGTGAATTGAACTGCAATTGAGCTTAGGCCGGCACACATAAAAAAAGTGTCGCCCCGGCTCATTTTTGTTGCCGGTCCGGGGCCCAATTTAAGTTCGCGCTCACGTGGTTGCAAATTGGATTCCGGACTAAATCCGGGATGACAGTGGTTTTTTAAATGTTTCCTTTATAGCAACCCGTTTTTTTGTAGCAACCCGTTTTTGGGTGCGTCATCGCAACAAGCTGAGCACCCCTTCTATTCCCCGGTTCCCCCATGACCATCCGCGTCGCCCTGCATCACAAGACCCACTACACCTTCGACCGTGCGGTGAACCTGTCGCCGCATGAAGTACGGCTGCGCCCGGCGGCGCATTGCAGAACGCCGATCGAAAGCTATTCGCTGACGGTGAAGCCGGCCAAGCATTTCATCAACTGGCAGCAGGACCCCTACGGCAACTGGCTGGCGCGCCTGGTATTTCCGGAACCGAGCAACGAGCTGTCGATCGAAGTTGACCTGGTGGCCGACATGACGGTCATCAACCCTTTCGATTTTTTCGTCGAGTCCTATGCGGAAAAATTTCCTTTTACCTATACCGCCGACAATCAGCGCGAGCTGACCGCCTACCTGGAAAAAGAGCCCGCCGGCCCGCTGGTCTCCGCCTGGATCGATTACGCCAGGCAGAATCTGATCAGGCCGGGGATGGCGACCATCGATTTCCTGGTCGCTCTCAACCAGAAGTTGCAGCACGATATCCGCTACCTGATCCGCATGGAGGCCGGCGTGCAGACGCCCGAACATACGCTGCAATCCGGCCAGGGCTCATGCCGCGATTCGGCCTGGCTGCTGGTACAGATCCTGCGCAACTTCGGCATCGCCGCGCGTTTCGCCTCGGGTTATCTCATCCAGCTGGCAGCCGATCAGAAAGCGCTCGACGGACCCTCCGGCACCGACAAGGATTTCACCGACCTGCATGCCTGGTGCGAGGCCTACCTGCCGGGCGCCGGCTGGGTGGGGTTCGATCCAACTTCGGGCCTGATGGCCGGCGAAGGCCATATTCCGCTGGCCTGCACCGCGATTCCTTCCTCGGCCGCGCCGGTATCGGGTTATACCGACCGCTGCGAGTCGGTGCTCGATTTCCAGATGACGGTGACGCGCATTCACGAAGACCCGCGCGTCACCAAGCCTTATAGCGAAACGCAGTGGCAGGCGATCACCGCGCTCGGCGAAAGCGTTGACGCTGAGCTGAAGACCGGCGATGTGCGCCTGACCATGGGCGGCGAACCGACCTTTGTCTCGATCGACGACATGGACGGCCCGGAGTGGAACTACACCGCGATGTCGCCAAAAAAATTCGAGCTCGCCAACAAGCTCATCCAGCGCTTGAAACCGCGTTTTGCCCCGGGTGCGATGCTGCATTTCGGCCAGGGCAAGTGGTATCCCGGGGAGCCGCTGCCGCGCTGGGCGCTGTCCTGTTACTGGCGCCACGATGGCCAGCCGATCTGGCGCGATGAATCCCTGATTGCATTTGCGGCAGCCGCAAAGCCCGCAACGCACGCCGATGCCAAAGCGTTTGCCCAATTGCTGCCGACGCAGTTGGGACTGGCCGCCGGCTATGCGATTCCGGCTTTCGAAAGCGTGTGGCGCACGATACGCGACGAGACGAGTTTGCCGGCCAATGTCGATCCGCTCGATCCCGATCTCAAAAAACCCGCCGCGCGCGGCAAGCTGCTCAATCAACTGGCCGGTCAAATCGGCGATGCGGTGGGCTATGTGCTGCCGCTCAAGACCGTGGTGCCCGCGCCCACCGGCAAGAAAAAAACGCCTGCCCCCTACACAGGCACCGAATGGCTTTCCAGCGAATGGCCGCTCAAGACCAGACATCTGTTTCTGCTCGAAGGCGATTCGCCGATCGGCTTCCGCCTGCCGCTATCGTCGCTGCCATTTGTGGTGCCTGAGGATGTCGAGGCGATTGTGGAAGTCGATCCTTTCGAGGATCAGTCCGCCCTGCCTGCCGCGGGCAAAGCGGTTCCCAAAAAAGCCGCCGCCGAAAAGAGGGCAGCGGCCGAACTGAAAATGGGCGAATCCGCCAGGGACATCGTGCGCACCGCGCTATGCGTGGAAGTGCGCGGCGGCATTCTGCATGTGTTCATGCCGCCGCTGGAACGGCTTGAGGATTATCTCGAACTGGTCGCCGCACTCGAAGCCACCGCGCAGCAATTGAAGCTGCCGATCCGCATCGAGGGCTACACCCCGCCCAACGACAAGCGCATCAACAAGTTCGCCATCACCCCCGATCCGGGCGTGATCGAAGTCAATATCCATCCCGCCAAAACCTGGGCGGAACTCGCCGCCAATACGCATACCCTGTATGCGGAAGCGCGCCTCACCCGCCTCGGCACCGAAAAATTCATGCTCGACGGCCGCCATACCGGCACCGGCGGCGGCAATCATGTCACCGTCGGCGGCGTCACCCCGGCCGATTCGCCCCTGTTGCGCCGCCCCGATTTGCTGCGCAGCCTGATCACTTATTGGCAGAATCATCCCGCGCTGTCGTACCTGTTTTCCGGCATGTTCATCGGCCCGACCTCGCAGAGCCCGCGTGTCGACGAGGCCCGCGACGACACCCTCTACGAACTCGAAATCGCCTTCGAACAGATGGATGAAAAAACCCAATCCGGCGAGGAGTCCCTGACGCCCTGGCTGGTCGATCGCCTGCTGCGCAATTTCCTCATCGACCTCACCGGCAATACCCATCGCGCCGAATTTTCCATCGACAAGCTGTACTCGCCCGATGGCCCCACCGGGCGCCTCGGCCTGCTCGAATTCCGCGCCTTCGAAATGCCGCCGCATCCGCAGATGAGCCTGGCGCAAATGCTGCTGCTACGCAGCCTGATCGCGCGCTTCTGGAAAACGCCCTATCGCGCGCCGCTGATCCGCTGGGGCACCGAGCTGCACGACCGTTTCATGCTGCCCTATTTCGTTGCGCAGGACATGAAGATGGTGGTCGATGATCTCAACGCCGCCGGCTATCCCTTTGCCTTCGACTGGTTCGCCCCCTTCCTCGAATTCCGCTTCCCGCGCTACGGCACCGTCGCCTACCAGGGCGTGGAGCTGGAGTTGCGCCAGGCCATCGAGCCCTGGCATGTGCTCGGCGAGGAAATGGCCGGCAGCGGCACCTCGCGCTATGTCGATTCCTCGGTCGAGCGCATGCAGGTCAAGGTGAGCGGCATGACCAGCAACCGCCACATCGTCAGCTGCAACGGCCGCGTGGTGCCGATGACGCCCACCGGCATCCCCGGCGAATTCGTCGCCGGCGTACGCTACCGCGCCTGGGCGCCGCCCTCGGCCCTGCATCCCACCATCGGCATCCAGGCGCCGTTGGTGTTCGATATCGTCGACACCTGGGCGCAGCGCTCGGTCGGCGGCTGCACCTACCACGTCGCCCATCCCGGCGGCCGCAGCTATGCCACCTTTCCCGTCAACGCCAACGAAGCCGAAGCCCGGCGCGTCGCCCGCTTCCAGAAAATCGGCCACACACCGGGACCGATGGGGGTCAAGGCCGAAGGCCGCAACCCGGCGTTTCCGTTCACACTCGACCTGCGCAGGCAGCCGGATTTCGATGGCGCGCACTATATGCACGGCAGGCCGGCGGAGCAGTAGAAGCGCGATTCAAAAAATCGTAGAACGCCATTTGGCGCGCTTTTCCAGACATTTTTGTCCTGGAAGCTGCGCCAGTGCTTGAGTTCGACGATTCAATGAATCGTCGCCCGTGCACAGCCATGCCGGTTCAGGCATGGGCGCGGGGCAGTTTCCAATCCCGCACCCAGGCCAGCAGGGCGTCGTATTCCATCGGCCGCGCCATGAAATAGCCCTGCGCGACGCCGCAGCCCAGTTCGCACAGGATGTCCCAGTCCGCCCGCGTCTCCACCCCTTCCGCCACCGCCGTGATATTGAGCTTGCGCGCCATCTCGAGGCTGGACTCGAGGAACACCCGCGCCGAGCTCTGGCTGGCCACATTGGTGACGAAGGACTGGTCGATCTTGAGTTCGGTGAAGGCGATGCGCGTGAGTTGCTGCATCGAGGAGTAGCCGGTGCCGTAGTCGTCGATCGACAGGCCGAAGCCCTTCATGCGCAGGCGGGCGAGGTTCTCCAGCGCCTTGCCGACGTCGGTGGTGGCCGCCGATTCGGTCAGCTCCAGCACCATCTGGCGGGGGTCGAGGTGCTGTTTGCACACCAGTTCGGTGACGCGGTCGGCGAGCTGGGTATCGGCCAGGGACTTGAGCGACAGATTGACCGACACCGTGGCCTGCAGCCCGCCGCGGCGCCAGCGGGCGCACTGCATGGCGGCTTTTGCGAGCATCACCCAGGCGAGTTCGTCGATATGGCCGCCGTCCTCGAGCGGCTGGATGAAGGCGCTGGGCATGACGATGCCCAGCTGCGGGTGGCGCCAGCGCGCCAGCGCCTCGGCGCCCACCACCCGCCCGCCGGCGAGCTCGATCTTGGGCTGGAAAAAGGGTTCGAATTCGTTGTTCTTCAACCCTGCCAGGATCTCGTCCAGAGTAAAGCGGGGCCCCACCGTCTTGGGGCGGGTGCGCGCCGTCTGGGCGGCGTTATGTAGCTGGATCAGGGGCACCAGCTTGCCGACGGTGAGCGGCTTTTCGACGACGCCCAGCAGGTTGATGCCGTAGGCTTCGGCCATGGTCACCACCGAGGACAGCAGCTTGCGTTCCAGCGCGCTGGCGAGAATGATCGAGACGCTGCCGCCGGCCGCGCCGAGATGGCGCAGGAACTCCATGCCGTCCATGCCGGGCATGTCGAGGTCGGTGATGATAATGTCGACCGGGCGGCCGGCGTCGCTGAGCGTGGCCAGGGCGGCGTGGCCGTCGGCGGCCTGGTGGACCGTGGTCGCGCCCAGGCTCTCCAGTATCTTCACGGTCAGGCCGCGCTGGAAATCGTGGTCCTCGGCGACCAGAAATCGTAGACCGGCGATCGGCATTTGTTTACTGTCCATTTCCGTCCCTGCACTTTCCTGTTCCCGGCTTCCTGGTCAGAGCAAGTCGAAATAATTGTTCAGGCGCACCCATTGTTGATGGAATGCTTCCATATTGGCCTCGACTGTCGTCCAGTCATTGGCGCGGCTTGCCTCCTCGATACGCTCGCATACGTCGGCGAACGCTGTCGCGCCGATCATTTTGCTGGCACCCTTGATCCGATGGGCAGCGCGCGTGATCCCGGTGATATCGCCCATGGCCACCGCCCGCAGGAGCGTGGCGGCATCTTCGTCGTTGGCGCGCCGGAAATCGGTGAAGATTTCGCGCTCGGCGATCACATCGCCGCCTGAAATCTCGGCAATGACCGAACGATCGAGCGGGCTTGCCGCCATATCCAGATTTTTATCCTGGCTCGCAGACGGCGCCGCGGCTTCGGGAATCGGCAGCCATTGATCGAGCTTTTGCCGTATCTGCCCCAGCTCGACCGGCTTCACCAGGCAATCGTCCATGCCGACGGCAAAGCAGTGCTCGGCCTCGCCGCCCAGTGCGTTGGCGGTAAAGGCGATGATCGGCGTATACCTGCCCCCCTCTCCCCGATCGGCCTCGAGCCTGCGGATGTTGCGCGTCAGCTCATAGCCATCCATCTCCGGCATATTGCAGTCGGTGATGACGAGACCGAACCGGCCCGACTTCCATTTGCCGAGTGCTTCGACGCCGTTTTCGACGCTCTCCGCGGCATAGCCGACGGCATGCACCTGGCGCATCAGGAGGATGCGGTTGGTCGGATGATCGTCCACCAGCAGCACCAGCGTTCCTTCCTTCTCCGCCTGGGCGATGCTCGGCGCCATGCGGCGGATGTTGGTTACGCTGCCTGGCGCATCGCTTGCGCGGTCGAGTTCGGTTTCGGGCAGGTCGGCGGGATCGGCGATCGGCAGCGCCAGGGTAAGAACCATGGTGGTGCCCTTGCCCAGCTCGCTGCTCATCTCGACCGAGCCGCCCATCATGTCGGCGAGCCGCCGGCAGATGGTGAGCCCCAGACCGGTGCCGCCGAAGCGCTGCGCCGTATTGCCGTCGCCCTGGCTGAACGGCTGGAACAGCCGCAGCTGATTTTCGGCGGAGATGCCGATGCCGGTGTCCTGCACCGAAAACCGCACCCGATCCTTCCCGTCGGCGCGCTCGATCAATTCCGCTCGGATTTCCACCCAGCCCTGGGAGGTGAATTTGAGCGCATTGCTGACCAGGTTGTTGAGGATCTGTCGCAGCCGCAAGGGATCGACCAGCAGCGCGGGGCTGATTTGCGGGTCGACGCTGCGCCTGATCTGCAGGCCCTTGCTGCTGGCATTGCCGGTGTAGATGTTATGCACGCTATCGATCACGTCCCGGATCGAGGCGACTTCGGGGCGAACCTCCAGTTTCCCGGCTTCGATCTTGGAAAAATCGAGGATGTCGTCCAGGATGCGCAACAGCGACTTGCTCGATTCGCGCACCAACCCGAGCTTGGTGCGCTGGTTGCCGTCCAGATTCGTCAGGCTCAGCAGTTCGAGCATGCCGAGTATGCCGTTCATCGGCGTGCGGATCTCGTGGCTCATGGTGGCGAGGAAGGTGCTCTTGGCACGGTTGGCCGCCTCCAGCTCCATGGTGCGCTCGCCGACGCGTTTTTCCAGATCGCGATTCAGGGCGGCAACCTCGTTGCGCACCGCCTTGTGCTCCGCGGCTTCCGACTGCAGCGCAAGATTGGCCGCTTCCAGCGCCGCATTGTGTGCCTGGATCTGGTCCAGCATCTGATTGAACGCTTCCATCAGCACGCCGATTTCATCATGGCCGCGCTTCACTACACGGGGCGAATAGTCCTGATGCCTGATCACATACTTGGCGACGTCGGTGACTTCCAACAAAGGTTTGGTAATGACGTCCTGCAATCTGGCCGACAACAACAACGCGAACAACATCGCGCCGATCAGCAGGGCTATCACCACGCCCGCATAGCGAACCAGGCGCGCTTTCTGCCCCATGCTCACCCGCAGATGCACCATGCCGATGGTTTCCCCGCCATATTTGACGGGCCTGAACAGCAGCAAATCATCATCGTCGACCCGCGATCCATCGAGTTCCACCGCCGGGGGCCGATAGCCGGCATTCGCGGTCCGCGAGTAGATTGCAAATACCTTGCCCTTGTCGTCGTACAGCGTCGCTGCCACCACCTCCGGCAGCGCCTTGAGCGTGGCCAGATATTCCTGTGCCGCCTTGGCGTCGTTGAATATCAGCGCCGCGCTGCTGATGGCGCCGATCATGTCCGCCTGCGTGGACATATCGTTGAGCTTCTGCTGCTTGAACGCGACCGAATCGTAAACGACGATCATCAGCCCGGCGACGACCAACGCCATGCTGGTCGTCAGCAGAACGATCCCGAACAGCTTGGCGCGGATCGACAGATTAGCGAACCAGGACATTTCCGCCTCCCTGCCCGCCGCTACTCATTTTTTCCCCTTGCTTTCGCAAGGCTCAACAGTTTTGAACTGATCTTGAGACCGGCCTGTTGCGCGGCGGCCGCATCGATTTCGAAACGAACCTTGTTTTCCTCGAGCACGAAATTGATCATGGCGCCGGCCTGGCGATACTTGTCGCTCACGGTCAGGGTGTTTGTTTTGCGCAACTCGGCGAGGACCGCTTCCTTGCGCTCCTGCAGCCCCTGGCCGAGGTACAGGATTTGCGCGCTCCTGGCCTCTTCGACGCGTTCATACCGTTTGATAACGATCGGCCTTCCCTGCACCGAGCGGTTGCGCAGGCTCTGATCCAGATTGGGGCCGAAAGGATCTTCGCCGAGAATGCCGATCACGAACGGCGCATTGGGCTGGGCGAACACGGTTTCCGGCCATTCGACAAAGTCGCCGAATTTGAACAGATAAGCCCCCTTGATCGCATACTCGAGCGATGATTCCTGCGCCCTGGCCATGCCGGATTCCATGCTCAACGCGAGCAGCAGCCCTATCGGCCAAAAGAGTTTCCAGCAACAAGCCCAGCCACGAATAAATCGCCTGTTGGCGGCCGTCGCCGCAACGGAGACCCGCGATATTTCCATGACCGGCTGTGCGTGCGTATTCATGAGGGGGCGGACTGAAGCCGGCTATCGGCGCATTCGGTATGGCGCGACACTGGTTGGTGGGGTTCACGAGTCATCAAAAACGGCTCAGAATCTTGAAGAACACGCTGCGTTTCAGTTCGCTGCGCGTCGAAACGCTGCTGAATTCCGCATGTCCGCCGAACAAGTTTTGCCCGGTGAGCGAGAGTTCCAGGTCCGGGCGCGGCTTCCACCCGATGCGGGCATCGACGGCGGTATAAGACGGCACTGCCGGGGCCGACAACGCGCTGACGCGGCGCACCATGACATCGAATTCGCTCTGCCTGGGCAGGTCGAGCGTCGAGCGCAGCATCCAGGTCTGCGCCGGATCGCGGCCGGCGCCGCTGACCGCCGTTGCATCGTTGCTGCCGTCCTTGAGCCGCAATCTTTCTCTCAGCCCCATCAGGCCACCGCTCAAGCGCCAGATGCTCGTCGCCTGGTAGGCGCCCCACATTTCGACGCCGTTTTCCTTGCCTTCCATCAGGCTGGAAAACAAAAAGAATGTACGGCTCGGCGCGATTTCCTGCGTTCGCAGATGATCGTAGGCGGCATAAAACGCGGTCACCGAATAGGAGAAGTCCTTGACGGGTTGACCGCGATAACCGATCTCGAAAACATTTGCCAATTCGGAGCGGACATCCGGACCGCCGGCAAGCAGGAACGGCGGCTTGGCCGGGACATACGGATCGTGGTCAAACCGGGAAGGCGAACGCACGGCGCGCGAAGCCGCCGTCCACAGCAGATGATCGGGGGCGAACTTCCATGCCAGCCGCGCACTGGGCAGAAACTCGTTGCCGGTGTAATCGTTGCGCTCAATGCGCGCGCCAATGGTCAGCCGCACATCCTGATGCAAACTTATTTCGTCCTGCCCGAACAGGCTCGACCATTTCTGATTGAGGCGGGCGGGCAGGAACGCAAAAGCCTGGCTGTTGTCCAGCCGGTCCCGGCTATAACGATGGCCCGCCCCCCACACTAGGGCATGCGCGCCAAGCGGCTGCAATGAGTGCTGGAATTGCACGTCCGCGATATCGAGCTTTTCGGCGAATGTCGGCGGCACCGTGCGCTCGGTACGGTCGTAGTAAGCCTGCAAGGTGAGGCTGG
>DASWEY010000063.1:0-15021 GCA_036394575.1 Usitatibacteraceae bacterium
CACGGCAGGATCTGCTTCGCGATGATCGGCTGGACCAGGAACAGCAGGAACGACGAATAAAAAAACGGCTGCCTCGGCAGCCGTTTTGCGTTGGGTCTTAAAGGCGATTGTCGGGTTACACGATGAAACCGCTAACCCGACCTACCGATCTCCACGTTACTTCAGCACCGACTTCAGCAACTCACCCATCTTCGACGGGTTCTTGGTGACCTTGATGCCGCACTCTTCCATCACGGCTAGCTTCTCCTGCGCGGTGCCCTTGCCGCCGGAAATGATGGCGCCGGCATGGCCCATGCGTTTGCCCGGGGGCGCGGTGACGCCGGCGATGAAGCCGACCACCGGCTTGCGCATATTGGTTTTCATCCAGCGTGCGCAGGTTTCTTCGTCGTCGCCGCCGATCTCGCCGACCATGATGACGGCATCGGTATCGGGATCGTCGTTGAACATCTTCATCACATCGATGTGCTTCATGCCGTTGACCGGATCGCCGCCGATACCGACACAGGTCGATTGGCCGAGGCCCAGTTCCATCAGCTGGCCGACCGCTTCATAGGTCAGGGTGCCGGAGCGCGAGACCACGCCGATGCGGCCCTTCTTGTGAATATGGCCGGGCATGATGCCGATCTTGATTTCGTCCGGCGTGATCACGCCCGGGCAGTTCGGCCCGATCAGGATGGTCTTCTTGCCCTGCATCTTGTAGCGCGTATTGATCATGTCGCGCACCGGAATGCCTTCGGTAATGCAGATCACCAGTTCAATGCCGGCGTCGACGGCTTCGTCGATGGCGGCGGCGGCAAACGGCGGCGGCACATAGATCACCGAGGCATTGGCGCCGGTTTGCGCGCGTGCTTCTTTCACCGTTTCAAAAATAGGAATGCCTTCATATTTCTGGCCGCCTTTTTTCGGCGTGACGCCGGCCACGTAGCAGCTGGCGCCGTTGGCGTATTCTTTGCCCATCTTGGTATGGAACATGCCGGTCTTGCCGGTGATGCCTTGCGTCAGGACGCGGGTGTTTTTATTGATCAGGATGGACATGGTTTACTTTCCTGCTTTTTGGTTGGCGGCTGCGGCGACAACGCGTTCGGCTGCTTCGCCCATATTGTTCGCGGAGATGATCGGCAAGCCGGACTCGGCCAGAATCTTGCGGCCCAGTTCCTCATTGGTGCCTTTCATGCGCACCACCAGCGGCACCTTCAGCTGCACTTCGCGCGCGGCGGTGATGACGCCGTTGGCGATCACATCGCACTTCATGATGCCGCCGAAGATGTTGACCAGGATCGCCTTGAGGTCCGGGTTCTTCAGCATGATCTTGAACGCTTCCGTGACCTTCTCGGTGGTGGCGCCGCCGCCCACGTCGAGGAAGTTGGCGGGTGCGCCGCCGTACAGCTTGATCACGTCCATGGTCGCCATGGCGAGGCCGGCCCCGTTCACCAGGCAGCCGATATTGCCGTCCAGCGAGATATAGGCGAGATCGAATTTGGAGGCTTCGACTTCAGCAGGATCTTCCTCATCCAGGTCGCGCATGGCGACGATGTCCGGATGGCGGTAGAGCGCATTCGAATCGAAATTGAGCTTGGCATCCAGCGCCAGCACCTTGTTGTCGCCGGTGTAGATCAGCGGGTTGATTTCGGCCAGCGAGCAATCGCACTCGTCGAAGGCCTTGTACAGCGATTGCATGAAGGCGCGCGCCTGCGGCACCGCCACTTCCGGCACGCCGATCTTGCGCGCGGTGTCGTCGCCCTGCGCGTCCGACAGGCCCTTCACCGGATCGATCGACACCTTGAAAATTTTCTCGGGGGTGTGTTCGGCCACATGCTCGATATCCATGCCGCCCTCAGACGAGGCCATCAGCGTCACGCGCTGGGTGGCGCGGTCCACCACCATGCCGACGTACAGTTCCTTCTTGATGTCGGCGCCCTCTTCCACCAGCAGGCGCTTGACCAGGCGGCCTTCGGGCCCGGTCTGATGCGTAATCAGGGTCATGCCGAGAATCTGCTTGGC
Organism: Usitatibacteraceae bacterium; assembly: GCA_036394575.1. Taxonomy (GTDB): domain Bacteria; phylum Pseudomonadota; class Gammaproteobacteria; order Burkholderiales; family Usitatibacteraceae; genus UKL13-2. Next base: position 2,002 of record DASWEY010000063.1, read on the forward strand.
ATAGCTGCGCACTTCATCGATCGACTTGGCGACCTTGACGCCGCCGCCCTTGCCGCGGCCGCCGGCGTGAATCTGCGCCTTCACCACCCAGACCTTGCCGCCGAGGGTCTCGGCCGCCTTCACCGCCTCGTCGACGGAGAAACAGGGGATGCCGCGCGGCGTGGCGACGCCGTATTTGCGCAAGATTTCCTTGCCTTGGTATTCATGGACATTCATGGGGAACTCTCTTGTGGATGGTTCTGAGGAGGATTGCGAGTGCTGCGCAGCTTGGGGACTGCTTGCTCTGATTTTTGATTAACTTAACTTTGCTATTTTACCCTCGCCGACGACATTGACCGGGAGCAGGAAAGGCACTTGATCAAGATCAGTGGTTTTCGTTTTCGGCGGCGTTGGTCTCTGCTCCGGTGGGAATGCCCTTGTACCAGCGCGGATAGAAACGCGCGACGGCTGCCGAGTTCAGCGCCAGCGCATGGCAGCGGTCCAGTTGGAAGGGCTGCTTGTCGGGGTTGGCCACGCCCTGCCCGGCCATCGACTGGTAGGCGGTGGTGGCGACGGTGCTGATCAGGTCGGTGATATGTGTGCAGCCCTTGGTGCCGCTGAGCAATTCCTTGACGCGATAGCTGAAACCGGGGCGGATGGCCATACCGATCAGCTGCTTGTACTTGGGTGTGATCTGCTCGCAGTAGCCCGGATAGGGCGCGGCATCGGTGCAGGCCTCGGCATCGACGATGGTCATGCTGCGGTCGATGGTGAGGCGCAGCCACATGGAGTGCACCGGCTCGCCGGCCTTGCGAAAACCGCTGGCGAGCTTGAAGTCGTAGTCCTTGCTGTCGTGCAGATGCCCCTCGATATCGAACATGCCGTCTTCACGCTTGTAGCCACGGACGGAAATCTGGCGGTGGTGCAGTGGCTGGCGGGGCGACTTGGGGGCGGAAAGCGGCATGCGGGAAGGCTCTGCAGGACATTTGGGACAGACCGACAGTTTACCCGATCAGCCCTGCCCGTCGCCCTTGCCGCTATGTCACAGCGGCCGTGATCGACCGTTTGCAAAAAGCCAAACTCAAGCACTGGCGCGGTGTTTGAGGCAAAAATGCTCGGAAAGCTGCGCCAAATGGCGTTCTACGAAAATTCTCCGCCGTAGGGCCGTAGCCCGGATGAAGCGAAGCGTAATCCGGGGGCAACGTCGAACATCAAACAACCTCGATTGCGCTGCGCTTCATCGAGGCTACAAGTGCTACGCGCATCCGTTCGCGAGCTTAACCCGTCTGCCGATACGTGCGAATCGCCGCCGCGAACTCCGCACCGGTCTGGAAGCGCTCCTCGAAGTTCTTGGCCAGCGCATGGTCGATCAAATCCTTCATCCACGCCGGCAGGGCCGGGTTGTATTCGAGGATGTTCGGGTGCGGCTCGTTGGCGATCTTGAACATCAGCTGGGTCATGGAGTCGCCCTCGAAGGGCAGGCGCCCGCAGCTCATCTGGTAGAGCATCACACCCAGCGAAAACAGATCGGAGCGGCCGTCGATTTTCTTGCCGGCCAGTTGCTCGGGCGACATGTAGGACGGCGTGCCCAGCACCATGCCGGTCTTGGTCTTGGAGGAATCGGTGACGCGCGCGATGCCGAAGTCGGTGATTTTCGGTGTGTCCGCGTCCGGGTCGTACATGATGTTGGCCGGCTTGATGTCGCGGTGCACGATGTTCATCGAATGCGCATGGCCGAGACCCTCGGCGACACGCTCGACGATCGACAGCACCTTCGGCAGCGGCATCAGGTTCGGGTTCTTGGTGAAGGGCGCGAGATCCTTGCCCTTCAAAAATTCCATGGCAATGTAGGCGAGGTCATGCTCTTCGCCGGCATCGAAAATGCGCACGATGTTCGGGTGATCGAGCTTGCCGGCCGATTCCGCCTCGCGGAAGAAGCGATCCTTGGCCTCCTGCAATTCGTCGCCCTCGAACTCGGCCGACAGCGCCATGGTCTTGATCGCGACTTCGCGGCCGATCTTCGGGTCCTTGCCCAGATAGACCACGCCCATCGCGCCCTTGCCCAGTTCTTTCTCGACCTGGTAGCGGCCCAGCATCGGCTTCTCGCCGGTGCCGCCGGCAATCAGCACCGTGGCTGAGTTAGAGCGCGCCGCCGAGGAGCCGCCGAGGATGATGGTTTCCGACATCGCCTTGGCGCGGTTCATGCGCTCGGCCACATCACGGAATTTCGGATCATGCTGGTTGATGTACATGAACGCCGATTCGGCCTTGTTGAACTGGCGGCGGCGTTCGAAGTCGAGTGCGAGCGAGTAAATGTTTTCCAGCAACTGCTCATCCACCGGGCATTTGCGGAACTTGTCGAAGGCCATATCGAGCTGGCCCTGCTGTTGGAAGGCGAGGCCCAGCATGCGGTTGGATTCGGCGCCGGCCGCATCGGCCTGCTCCTTGCCGCGCTCGGTCATCAGGAAGCGCTTGGTGGTCAACAATGCGTGGCCGATCAGCAGGAGCGAGGCTGGCACCATCAGCTTGACCCAGATGCCGGGGCCCATCATCAGCGCGAAATGCGTGACCATCAGCGCGACAAACATGCCCAGCGTGATCAACGCGGCCGGGCCGGCGCGCAGGCGCGGCAGCACGGCGATCAGGTAAGCCGCAACCAGGACGATGGCCAGCAGGGAGACCCACAGCGCCCAGGGCGGCGCGCGGAAAAATTGCTGCTGCAGAATCGACGACACCGAATGGGCCAGCTTCTCCACCGGCGAGACGGCGCCGATCGGCGTGATCACCGGCTGCGCGGTACCCGCGGCGGTGGCGCCGATCAGGACGATCTTGTCCTTGTATTTCGCCGCCGGAATCTTGCCCGACAGGACGTCGAAGAACGAGTCGACCTGGATGGCCGGTCGCCCGCTGTTGTCCTTGTAGTAATAGGGCAGCATCAGGCCGGAGGAATCGGTGACGATGCGCAGGCTGCCGATCGACACCGCCTCGCCCGGCGCGATGCGAATATCCTTGGCGCCGAGGTTGAGACTCTTGGCGGCCGTCATCATCGCCAGCGAGGGATACAGTTGGCCGAAATAATCGACCACGGTCACGTCATGACGCGCGCCGCCGTCGGCATCGCGCTGTTCGGAAAGATGGCCGACGCCGGCGGCCACCGCGCCGAGTTCGTCGATCGGGAAGGCGCCGCCGGGATTGCCATACATCACGCCGCCGGCGGCGGTGGCGGTGATCGAATCCTTGGCCACATAGGCCGGCGGCGGCTGATCGGGCTTGCCGACCGGCGGATCAAAACTGGGCTCGAAATAGGACGGCAGCAGCACATTGCCGGCCTTCTTGATGCTGGCGGCCAGGGTGCGATCGGTATTGAGCACCTGCTCGGCTTCGGTCAGCAGGGCGCCGATCTGCGCCAGGTCGGGATTGGCCGGCGGCGCGGCCGATGCGGCCGGGGTGCCATCCGCGTTCGGGGTGACGCCGGCCGCCTTGTTGTAAATCTCGAGCATTTTGCTCACATACAGCAGGCCCGGATCCTGCTGCGGCTCGAAGAAGAACACGGTGCTGCCGACCACCTTGGCCTTGGCGTCCGCCAGCTTGTCGATCATCTTGGCATGCACATCGCGCGGCCAGGGCCAGCGGCCAATATTGTTGATCGACTGATCGTCGATGGCGATCACCGCGACTTTGTCGGAGGGCGGCTTGGAGGTGGCGGTCACGCCCCAGTCATAGGCCTTGGTGTCCAGCCCCTCGAATACGCCCTTGAAACTGAGGCCCATCACCACCAGCACAATGACGACGCCAAAAAACCAGTCCTTGGCCCAAAATCCCGTCTTTTTCATACGTTCTCCCTTTATTCTGCAATGCGGGCGAGACGGTTCCATTGGCGCATGGCCGCGCGGAACAGATGCCGATTCGTGGCCGATTGTAGCAAGAAAGGGTTTTGGCGATCAGACCCTCAAAGACGGGATATGAAATTCGCGTCGCAGACCCGGCCCAAAAAAACAAAAGTCCAGCCCCGCGAGCGAGACCGGACTTGACCGGGTGGAACAGATACAGAGAGGCGATCAGCTGCCGAACAGCGTACCTGCCGCCACGCTATAGGCCGCGGCAAACTCGGTCGGCGATTGCTTCTTGCCGTCTTCATGCTTCAGCTTGGCGACCTCGATCTGCCCGCCCTGCGCGGTGATGAACATGGCGGCGTCGCTGATCGCGGTGATTTCACCCGGCTTGCCCCTGACCGCGCCAAAGGTGCGCACCAGGTGTTTCTTGCTGCCGAACAGCTGCACTTTCTTGCCGCCCAGGGTGGTCCAGGCGCCCGGCGCGGGATCGCAGCCGCGAATCAGGTCGTGCACGAAATGGACGTTATTGTTGAAGCTGATCTTCGATTCGGCCGCGCGGCACCAGCCTTCGTAGCTGGCGGCGTTTTCGTCCTGCACCACTTCCTTGTGCTTGCCGGCCACCACCAGATCGGCCGCCTCCAGCATCGCGGCCACCCCCATCGGGAACAGGCGGTCGAAATACACCGTGCCCAGAGTGTCGTTCTCGCTGACCGGGGTCGATTTTTGCAGGATGACCGGACCTTCATCCAGGCCGTCGGTGGGACGGAAGATGCTGAGGCCGGTAACGGACTCGCCGCAAATCAGCGGCCAGCTGATCGAGGACGGGCCGCGATATTTCGGCAGCAGCGAGGGGTGATACTGGATGGTGCCGTGCTTGGGAATGTTGACGAACTCCTGCGGCGCGAACTGCAGCACATAGGCCATCACGCCGATATCGGCATTGAGATCCTTCATGGCCTGTAGGGCTTCGGGGCCTTTCAGGTTGGGGAACTGAAACGTCTTCAGGCCCTTCTCCTGGGCGGCGACGCGTAGCGGATCGGGGCGCGCGCCTTCCTTTTCGGGGGCGCAAAACACGCCGGCGACTTCGTCACCGCGAGCGAGGAAGGCTTCCAATACGGCTTTGCCAAAATCTTGTTGGCCGATTATTGCGATTTTCATTTGGTTCTCCGTAAATCTGATTCAATATTGAATGAAACTCAAGCATTGGCGCGGCTTCCCGACCAAAAATGGCTGGAAAGGCGCACCGTTGCTTGTGTTTTATTTTTTATTTCTTGGGTGGCGCCGAGAACGCACCAGCGGTTTTCAGCGCGGCGACCTTGCCGTCGTCGTAGCCCAAAACGTTCTTCAGCACGTCGTCGGTGTGCTCACCCAGCAGGGGCGAACGCTCGATCTTGGCGGGCGATGCCGAGAGCTTGATCGGCATGCCAACGTTGAACCATTTGCCGCGCTGCGGATGATCGAGCTCGACATACATATCGCGACCCTTGACGTGCTCGTCGGTGGCGAGGTCTTCAGTCGACATAATCGGGCCGCAGGGCACATCGATCGGATTGAGGATCGCCATCAATTCGCGCTTGGTATGTTTCTCGGCGAATTTGTTGAGCAGCGTCCACACCAGTTGCTGGTTTTTGCGACGCTCGGCGATGGTGGCCACGCGCGCATCGGTGGCGAGATCGGGTACACCGACATCGGGGCCGATGAGATTGGCGAGATCGACCCACACCGCTTCCTGCACCACCACATACAGCCAGTCATTGGCGCCATGCGGCTTGCAGTGGATGGCATTGCCGAGCTGGCCACCGCCGGAATCGTTGCCGGCACGCGGCACATCGCCCATGCCCTGATAAGTCGGCACCGAATACTCGGGCATATTGCCGCGGGTCAGGCGCTGGTGGTCGCGGAATTTGACGCGACAGAGGTTCATCACGCCGTCCATCATCGCCACTTCGACGTACTGGCCTTCACCGGTGCGTGTTGCCTGATGCAGCGCTGCCAGCAGGCCGATGGCGAGGTGCAGGCCGGTGCCGGAGTCGCCGATCTGCGCGCCGGTCACGAACGGCGCGCCGTCGGGCACGCCGGTGGTGCTCATCGAGCCACCCATGGCCTGGGCGACGTTTTCATAGGCCTTGAAATCGGAATAGGGACCGCTCGAGCCGAAGCCCTTGATCGAACCGACCACGATCTTCGGATTGATCTCGTGGATTTTTTCCCAGGTAAAGCCAAGACGCTCCAGAACGCCGGGGCCGAAATTTTCCATCATGATGTCGCACTTCTTCAGCAAGTCGACGAACACCGCCTTGCCTTCAGCGGACTTCATGTTCACGGTGATCGAGCGCTTGTTGCAGTTCAGCATGGTGAAATACAGAGAGTCGGCACCGGGAATATCGCGCAGCTGCCCGCGGGTCGCATCGCCTTGCGGCGGCTCGAACTTGATGACATCGGCGCCCATCCATGCCAGCAATTGCGAGCAGGTGGGGCCGGCTTGCACATGCGTCATATCGAGAATTCTGATTCCTTTTAGCGCTTCCATACTGCTCCTGTCGTCTGTGTGCAAGCCGTCATGGCGACTCGTCCTATCGCATCCCCGTAAACGGGGCCCCTGCTCTTACTCCTCACGCCAATGCTTTCACATGCGTCATATCGAGAATACGTGCGCCCTTTAATGCTTCCATTCAATTCTCCAAGAGAGTCTGCGGCAGGCAGAAGGCGAATCGCCTTCGCCCATTGTTCACTTATTTTTTCTTTGCTGCCGTCGGGTTCAGACTGGTGATGCGTCCGCTCTCCGTGCCGGCGGTTTCATCGATGACGGCATTGATGAGTGTCGGCTTGCGTGAGCGGATGGCTTCTTCCATCGCCTTGCGCAACTCAGCCGGGGTGGTGGCGTTGACGCCCACGCCGCCGAAGGCTTCCATCAGCTTGTCGTAGCGCGCGCCCTTGACGAATACCGTCGGCGCCACGTCGGCGCTGCCGGTCGGGTTGATATCGGTGCCGCGATAGACGCCGTTGTTGTTCATCACCACCACGCAGACCGGCAGGTTGTAGCGGCAGATGGTTTCGACTTCCATGCCGGAGAAACCGAAGGCGCTGTCGCCCTCGACGGCGATCACCGGCTGGCCCGACTCCACCGCGGCCGCCACGGCGAAGCCCATGCCGATACCCATGATGCCCCAGGTGCCGACATCGAGACGCTTGCGCGGCTTGTACATATCGACAATGCTGCGTGTGAAGTCGAGCGCATTGGCGCCTTCATTGACCAGCATCGCATCCGGGTTGGCCTTGATGATGTCGCGCACCACGTTGAGCGCACTGTGGAAATTCATCGGCGCCGGATCCTTGGCCAGGGTCTCGGCCATCTTGGCGAGGTTCTTGTTCTTGCGCTCGGCGATGGCGCCCAGCCATTCGGCTGAGGGCTTGGCCCAATTGCTGCCGATGCCAGCAAGCAGAGCCGAGACACAGGAGCCGATATCGCCGATCAAAGGCGCGGCAATGGCCACATTGCTGTCGGCTTCAGTCGGCGAGATGTCGATCTGGATGAATTTCTGGCCGCCCCAGGCCTTGTGATCCTTGCCGCCCCAGGTCTTGCCCTTGCCTTGCGAGAGCAGCCAGTTGAGGCGTGCGCCGATCAGCACCACCACATCGGCTTCGGGCAACACGAAAGAGCGCGCGGCCGCCGCTGACTGCTCATGCGTATCCGGCAGCAAGCCCTTGGCCATCGACATGGGCAGATAGGGGATGCCGGTTTTCTCGACCAGGGCACGGATGTCGGCATCGGCCTGGGCGTAAGCGGCGCCTTTGCCCAGCAGGATCAGCGGACGCTTGGCGCCCTTGAGCAATTCGAGGGCGCGCTTGACCGCGTCCTGTCCAGGGATCTGGCGCGGCGCGGGATCGACGACCTTGATCAGCGAATTCTTGCCGGCGGCCGCATCCATGGTCTGTGCGAACAGCTTGGCCGGCAGGTCTAGGTACACCCCGCCCGGACGGCCGGACACGGCGGCGCGGATCGCGCGCGCCACACCGACGCCGATGTCTTCGGCATTCAACACGCGAAAGGCGGCCTTGCACAGGGGCTTGGCAATCGCGAGCTGGTCCATCTCCTCATAGTCGCCCTGCTGCAGGTCGACGATCTCGCGCTCGCTGGAGCCCGAGATCAGGATCATCGGGAAGCAATTGGTGGTGGCATTGGCCAGCGCAGTCAGACCGTTGAGGAAACCGGGGGCGGACACCGTCAGGCACACGCCGGGCTTCTGGGTCATGAAGCCGGCGATGGCGGCGGCATTGCCGGCGTTCTGTTCATGGCGGAAGGAAATCACGCGCATGCCCTCGGCCTGGGCCATGCGCGTCAGGTCCGTGATCGGAATACCGGGCAGACCATAAATGGTGTTGAGCCCGTTGAGCTTCAGGGCATTGATGACTAGGTGAAACCCGTCGATCATTTCTTGTGAGTCCGTGCCGGCACCGGCAATGGCCAAGGCTTCATTGGTTCCCATGTTTTACTCCTTGTAACGCGGCAGGATGCAGTCTGGCGCTTTTTTATTCGGTCAGCGCGGGATGCACTGAGCGGTATGTCCGGAAGGCGCCGCAGGATGGCGGCACACTTCATGAGTTATTGCAGTCAATTAATCAAATAGCAGAGGACATGATAAAAATGCCAAAATACTATCGCCTTGATTCCTGTCAATCCACTCTGGAAGATTGTCCCACGTCATGACTTTGCTTATCAGTCACCCTCAGCGCGATGCCATCCGCGCGCAGCTTGCGCGCAATATTGTCTTGCGCACCCTGAAGCCGCGGGCCTTCGCCGAGCTTGAAAAACAGCTGGTCATCGCCGAATACAAAAAGGGCGATCTGCTGCTCGGCCAGGGCGACCATAATATGGAACAGTATTTTGTGCTCGACGGCATCCTCAAGCGCGTCGTCTCCAATCAGGAAGGCAAGGAGATGATTCTGCGCTTTTCCAAGGAAGACGATATGGATACCAGCTACGCCGCCTACCGGCTGCGTACGCCCGCGCCCTATTCGATCCGCGCCGTCACCAAGGTGCGCGTGGCGCAACTGTCGATGGACCTGTGGGGCGAGTTCCTCGAGCACCATCCCTCGATCAAGGGCGATTTCGAATACGAGGTCATGCATCTGATGTCGGAAGTCATGGCCCATACCATCACCCTGCATCTGCTGGATGCCGCCGGCCGCGTGCAGCGCTTTCTGCGCAAGCACCCCGATTTGTACGAGCGCGTGCCGATGAAGGAGCTCGCTTCGCACCTGAATCTTTCCGCCGAAACGCTTTCGCGGCTCAAGCAAAAAGGCAAGGTGCAGGCCATCCTCGCGCGCTAGGGACGACAGCACAACTTCTGCCGCTGGCGCCTCTAGCGTGTGAGGCCCGACGGGAACATGCGCCGTCCGATGCCGCCGCTCATGCTGTTGAGCGCATTTTCGACCTTGGCGACACCCGGCACGGCCGCAACGACATCGCCGGCATGATCGCGTTCGCCGGGCGTCGCCACAATGCCGGCCAGCCGCACGACGCCGGCCTCGACTTCGATCGACACATCCACCTCGGCGGTTTTTTCATCGGCCCGCAATGCGGCCCGCACCTTGGCTTCGAGCGCCAGGTTGAGCAGACGCTGACGCGATAGCACGGTCTCCGCAAAGGCCGCATCCTTCAGCAAGGACAACACCAGATCCACTGCGCGCGGAATCGGCACCCGTTCGGTATTGACGGTGAGATCGTAGAGCGCGGGATCGCCCCAATCGACGCCATGGGTTGAATGCATTTTCGCCGCACGGGCGGCATCGTCGTTTTCAATTTCTTTTTTCGCGAGCTGCTCGTCATCGGTATCCAGCCGCTCCATCAGCCGGCGAACGCGCACCGCCATCGGCGCGCAAACCTGGATGCAGGGAATATGCGATACCGGCCTCAGCAGCAGGGTGGCACCCCAGCCGCGAATCAGCACATTGCTCTTTACCGCCAGATCGAGCACTTCTTCGGCGGTAAAAATCGAAATGGTCTTGTCGTCCGCCGACCATTTTTCGATGGTGCCGGCCTTGCCCTCGCGGATGCGGCGAATCAGGCTCTTCTTGACGTGCATGCGGCCGGCCACCACATCGCCGACCTCATGCCGCACCTGCGCCAAGCCCAGCGCTTCGCACAGCCCGAGCGCCACATCCTTGCCCAGTGTGGCCATTTCCTGGGTCATCGCAATAACCGGCATGGCAGGCTCCTTGTCATCCGCAATCGAAAATTATTTTTTGCCGCGCAGCATGCCGACCAGATTGCTGATCGGCGCCCAGAACAGCATCATGATGGCCAGGCAAGTAATGGTGCCGACCAGCTTGTTGGAAAAGAACACGCTCATCTCGCCGCCGGAGGCCAGCATCGACTGGCGGAATGAATCCTCGGCACGATCGCCCAGCACCAGGGCCAGCACCAAAGGCGCCAGCGGATAGTCGAGCTTCTTGAACACATAACCCATCACGCCGAAAACGAGCATCAGCCAGACGTCGAACATCGAGCTGTGCACGGTGTAGGCGCCGATCGCGCAGATCACCAGGATTACCGGCGCGACAATCGAGAACGGGATGCGCAGAATCGCGGCAAACAGCGGCACCGTGGTCAGCACCACAATCAGGCCGACGATATTGCCGAGGTACATCGAGGCGATCAGGCCCCAGACAAAATCCTTCTGCTCGGTAAACAGCAGCGGGCCGGGTTGCAGGCCCCAGATCAGCAAGCCGCCCAGCAGCACGGCCGCGGTGGGCGAACCGGGAATGCCAAGCGTCAGCATCGGCAGCAGGGCCGAGGTACCGGCCGCATGCGCCGCCACTTCCGGCGCCACCACGCCTTCCAATTCGCCCTTGCCGAAATTCTTGCCGTTGGGCGACATGCTCTTGGCGACGCCATAGCCCATGAACGAAGCCGGTGTCGCGCCGCCGGGGGTGATTCCCATCCAGCAGCCGATAGCGGACGAGCGAATGAAGGTCTTCCAGTACTTGGGCAACAATTTCCAGGTCTGGATCACCACCTTGAGATTGATCTTGCCCTCGGTGCCCTTGAAGGCGAGCCCTTCCTCGATGGTCAGCAGGATCTCGCCGATACCGAACAGGCCGATCACCGCGATCAGGAAATCGAAGCCCTTCAGCAGATCGTTGAAGCCGAAGGTCATGCGCAGCTGCCCGGTCACCGTGTCGAGCCCGACGGCAGCCAGGGCGAAACCCAGCATCATTGCGCAGATGGTCTTGAAAGGCGGCGATTTGGTCATGCCGACGAAACTGCAAAAGGTCAGCAGGTACACCGCAAAAAATTCCGGCGGCCCGAACTGGAGCGCGAACTTCGCCACCAGGGGCGCCATGAAGGTGATCATGATCACCGCCACCAATGCCCCGATGAACGAGGAGGTGAAGGCGCCGGTCAGCGCCTCGCCGGCGCGCTGCTGCTGCGCCATGGGATAGCCGTCAAAGGTGGTGGCCACCGACCAGGGTTCGCCCGGAATATTGAACAATATCGAGGTAATGGCCCCGCCGAACAGGGCGCCCCAGTACAGGCAGGACAGCATGATGATCGCCGAGGTCGGGTTCATGCTGAATGTGAGAGGCAGCAGGATCGCCACGCCGTTGGCGCCGCCCAGACCGGGCAGCACGCCAATCAGCACGCCGAGAATCACGCCGACAAACATCAGGCCCAGGTTGTAGGGCGTCAGCGCGACCGAGAAGCCGTGCATCAACAGATTGATTTCGTCCATGTCGTCTCCTGGCGAGGGTCAGTTAAAACCCAGGGCCGTTTCGAGCGGACCTTTCGGCAAGGGGACCTTGAACCAGATTTCAAACATCACGAAAAAAACCACCACCACGCTGACGCTGATGACCAGCGTCTTCAGCCATCTGTACTTGCCCAGCCAGATCATGAACACGGCGATGAATGCCACCGAGGGCACATAGATGCCCAACGCGGGGATCGGGCCGACGCCGTTGATGAACAACACATAGACGATGGTCGGCAGCAGCACCGACAGCACCATTTTCAGGGCTGGCACGCTGACAAAGGATTCGTCCTTGATGTCCTTGCCCATAGACGCGCGAAGCGCATTGACGAGCGCGCCGAAACAGAGGATGAGGCCGATGTAGAACGGGAAGTAGCCCGCCTCGGGTCCGTCCGATCCCCACTTCGAGCCCAGTCTTGCGCTGTCGTACATCACCAGCGCGCCCAACAGGAAAAACAGCATGGCAACCACCAGGTCGATGGTCTTGGTCGATACCGCAGACTTTCCGTCCGAATCGCTCATGGCGCAATATTCCCCCAGTGTATTGTTCTATTCATGGATGACGACGACCGTTATCGAAGGCAGCGGCTTCGATGGGAACGTGCAGCCCCGGCGCCGCCGGGGCTGTTCACGGGATTTACTTTTTGGCCAGGAAACCGGCCTCGGTCATCAGGGTCAGGTGGCGCTGTTCTTCCTTGGTCAGCCACGCCTTGAATTCATCGCCGGAAAGGACCTTCGGATTGAATGCGCCCTTTTCCATGAACTCCTTCCACTCCGGCGTCTCACGCACTTTCTTGAGCAAGTCCAGGTAGTACTGAACCTGTTCCTTGGTGACGCCCGGCGGCATGAAAATGCCGCGCAGCATTTCGTAATCGACATCCACGCCCTGCGCCTTGCAGGTGGGAATATCGCCCCAGGCCATATCCTTGGTGACCTTGGTCTTGAACGGGAGCCGTTCATCGTTCAGCACGCACAATGCGCGCAACTGCCCGGCACGCCATTGCTCAACGGCCTCGATCGGGTTATTCACGGTCGAGTCGACGTGCTTGCCGACCAGCTGGACCGCGACTTCGCCACCGCCCTTGTACGGAATATAGATGAACTTGGCGCCGGTCTGCTTTTCGATCGCCACCGTGATGATCTGGTCTTCCTGCTTCGAGCCGGTGCCGCCCATTTTCATCTTGCTGGGACCGGCCGCTTTCACGGCATCGGTATACTCCTTGGCCGTCTTGTATGGCGTTTCGGCATTCACCCAGAACACGAACTGGTCCAGGGCCATCATCTGCACCGGCGTCAGTTCCTTCCAGTTGAACGGAATGCCTGTTGCCAGCGGCGTGGTGAACAGATTGGACAGGGTGATGATGATCTTGTGCGGTTCCTTGGCAGAACCCTTGACATCAAGAAAGCCCTCGGCGCCGGCACCGCCGCCCTTGTTGACCACTACCATCGGCTGG
>DASWEY010000064.1:0-30598 GCA_036394575.1 Usitatibacteraceae bacterium
CAGGGCATCATCAAGCAGCCGACCAAAGGCGATCTTTCCGACCTGATCGCGCGCCATCACCGCGACCGCGCCACCATCACCATCAAGCCGACGATACCCTGCAAACCGCCTACGCGCGCATGAAGCTGTACGACTTCCAGCAACTGCCGGTGATGGACAATGAACAGGTGGTCGGCATCATCGACGAATCCGACATCCTGCTGTCGATCTTCGGCGACGAGACGCGCTTCAAGGCGCCGGTGCGCGAGGCGATGACCGCCAAGCTCGACACCGTGCAGGTGAAGGACCCGATCAACCGCCTGATGCCGATCTTCGATCGCGGCCATATCGCCATCGTCAAGGACGGCGAGAAATTCCTCGGCCTCATCACTCGCTACGATTTGCTCAACTATCTGCGCAGAAGGACTCAATGAACATGGACAAGCGACATCGCTTCGGCACCCGCGCCATTCACGCCGGGCAGGAACCCGACCCCACCACCGGCGCGGTGATGCAGCCGATCTACGCCACTTCCACCTATGTGCAATCGAGCCCCGGCGTGCACAAGGGCTACGAATACGCGCGCAGCCAGAACCCGACGCGCATGGCCTTCGAGCGCTGCGTGGCCGATCTGGAAAACGGCGTGCAGGGTTATGCCTTCGCCTCCGGTCTCGCCGCCTCGGCCACGGTGCTCGACACCCTCGATACCGGCAGCCATGTGATCGCGCTCGACGATCTCTACGGCGGCAGCTACCGCCTGTTCGAGCGCGTGCGCAAACGCTCCGCCGGACTCGACTTCACCTTCATGGACATGCGCGACCCGGCGAAGATCGAGGCCGCCATCAAGCCCAACACCAGGATGATCTGGATCGAGACGCCGAGCAACCCGCTGCTGAAGCTGGTCGATCTCGCCAAGGTTGCGGCCATCGCCAAGAAACACAAACTGATCGCGGTGGCCGACAACACCTTCGCCACGCCTTACATCCAGCGCCCGCTCGATCACGGCTTCGATCTGGTGGTGCACTCGGTAACCAAATATCTCAACGGTCACTCGGACATGGTCGGCGGCATGGTGGTTGCGCGCGAACATGGCGAACTCTCCGAAAAACTCGCCTTTCTGCACAACGCCGTCGGCAGCATCCTCGGCCCCTTCGATAGCTTCCTCGCGATGCGCGGTTTGAAAACCCTGCACCTGCGCATGCAGCGCCATTGCGAAAACGCCGCCGCCATCGCCGAATGGCTATCGACGCACCCCAAGGTCGACAAGGTCTACTACCCCGGCCTGCCCTCGCACCCGCAGCACGCGCTGGCCAAGACGCAGATGAACGGCTTCGGCGGCATGGTCACCCTGATATTGAAAGGCGATCTTGAACACGCGCGACGTTTTCTGGAGAACCTAAAAGTGTTCGTCTGCGCCGAAAGCCTCGGCGGCGTGGAAAGCCTGGCCGAGCACCCGGCGATCATGACCCACGCCTCGATTCCCCCGCAGATCAGGAAAGAACTCGGGATCAGCGACAGCCTGGTGCGCCTGTCCGTCGGGGTCGAGGATCTGGCGGATTTGAAGGCGGATATTGAGCAGGCGCTGGGCTAGTTTTCGGTTCGACAGCTAACATCGAGGCGACCGCCAAACATTCACCGTCATCCCGGATTCAGTCCGGGATCCAATTTTGCATCCAAGTAGCGCGACCTGAAATTGGGCCCCGGACTAAATCCGGGGCGATAGGTTTTCTACAACATTGTCGGCACCTCAATTTTCGTTTTCGTAAATCGACCGGCCAATGAAACTTCAACAAGCCCGCAAATACGCGCTGTCCTTGCCGGAGACGAACGAAGAACCGCATTTCGAATTCTCTTCGTTTCGCGTCCGCGGCAAGATCTTCGCCACGGTCCCGCCGGGCGGCCTGCACTTACATATCTTTGTCGATGAAGACCAGCGCGCGCCGCTTATTGCTGCGGAGCCCGAGGGGTACGAAGCCCTGCGCTGGGGTGCCAAGGTAGTTGGCGTCCGGGTTACGCTGGCGCAGGCGCACGCAGGCACGGTCGAGCGTCTGCTCCGGCAAAGCTGGATGCGGAAGGCGCCCAAATGCCTTGCCGCGCTTTTTAGCCAGGATCAGCCATAGCGGACTTTCAGGTCATGCCTTTTCGCAGCGCCCGCCCCCAGCGCAAGCCCACAACCATGACGTGACATTCCGCCAGCCGGGCTTGCTTCTTTTCGATATGTATCTATAATAGGTACATATTGGGGGATAAATGAACACCAGTCATCGTTTCGCGGTGGGAGTACACATCATGGCCTTGCTGGCGACGCAGGAGGGGCCGGTGCCGTCGTCGATGATTGCCGGCAGTGTCAATACCAATCCGGCGATGATACGGCGCATCCTGGGCATGCTCGGCAAGGCCGGCCTGACCCGCGCGACCATGGGCAGCACTGGCGGCGCCGAGCTGGCGCGCTCGCCGGCTAAGATTTCCCTGCTGGAAATCTATCGTGCGGTGGATGAGCCCGGCATCCTCGCCCTGCACAGCAATGCGCCCAACCCGGCCTGCCCGGTGGGCCGGGGCATCACGGCGGTGCTGGAGCGCGTGATCGACAAGGCGGAGAACGCGATGGAAGGGGTGATCGCATCGATCACGGTGCAGGATGTGTTGCAGGATTTGCGCATCAAAAAAAGCAGGTAGCAGGTTCGCAGGTGCAGTGGGCAGGAGGTTGGGGGGCCATTTTTTTCTTCATATATGTGTCTATTGTTGATACATATTTGATATTTATTACATACTTAACGCAAAGGAAGCATCATGAAAATAGCCCTGATCGGCGCAAGCGGAAACATCGGCAGGCAAATCGCGCAGGAGGCATTGCGCCGCCATCACACTGTGACCGCCATCACCCGCAGTACCCTGCCGGCGGAATTGGCGGCGGTACAGGTGGCCGTTGCCGGCGCCCTGGACGTGCCCGCCCTGACCAAAGCCGTGCGCGGCCACGATGTGCTGGCCAGCGCGTTTGGCCCCGGAACGCAATCGGCGTCGCTGGTGCCCCAGGTGGCGCGGGCATTGGTGGCGGCAGCGCGGGCCGCCGGCATCAAACGCCTGGTGGTGGTCGGCGGCGCAGGCAGCCTGAATGTGGCCCCGGGCCTGCAACTGCTGGATGCGCCCGGATTCCCGGAGATGTACGAGCCCTATGCCATCGCGCACCGCGAGGCCCTGGGGATCCTCAGGGAAGCGAACGATCTGGACTGGACTTTCTTTGCACCGGCGGCAGAAATCGGCCCCGGCGATAAGGTTGGCCGTTTCCGCACCGGCACCGACAGTCTGATCAGCGACGCCGCCGGCAACAGCAAAATCTCCTATGCCGATTACGCGGACGCGTTCGTGACCGAAATCGAAACCGGCGCGCATCTCAAAAAGCTGATGACTGTCGCTTATTGATTCGCAACGACTCAGGTAGCGCACCCGGCTGCTTTGCTGCCTAATGGCTTGGTGGGCTTGGTGCGCTTACCTCAGCGGCGCTTACCCAAGAGAAGCCGTCGTCCCAGCGATGTTACGTAAATGAGCTGGGACCTAGTCCGCCCGTATTTCAAGAATGCGAGGGGCTGGATTCCAGCGCTGGAATGACGGCTGACTGGTTAGCTAGCGTTTCGAATCTAGCTAGGCTCAACCTTCGCCGCCGGCAGCACGACCTCGGCTTGCAAGGGCACAAAAATCCACAGCAGGATATAGACCAGCAATCCCACGCCGTGCAGGCACAGCGCCAGCACAAACAGGATGCGCCAGGCCCAGGACGGGATATTGCTCATCACGCCCAAGCCGCCGCACACGCCGCCGATCCAGCGGTCGTGGTTGGAGCGGCGCAATCGGTGCAGGGTCGATGGCGGCGGCGTGGATGCTTCCGGCCCGGCGGAAGCGGTATCGGTCCCTTCCAGCACGCGCTTTTTGGCGAGGGTGAATTCTTCCTCGCTCAACACGCCCTGCTCGCGCAGCGATTGCAGTTTTTGCAGTTGTTCAGCCAGGTCCATGTTGATTCCTTTCACATTCAATATTGCTTGGTGGCCGGCCACAAAAGCGCGACCGGCAAGTGAATATTAGGCATTCCCGGCACCGCTGTCCGGCGATTGCGACGAATTGCAGATTTGGCGCCCCCAAGGCCGGGAAGCGCCGACCGATTCCCCCCGCGCACCAACCCCACCCGCGCCACCGCGGCGGCGCGACGGCGCACCTAAGCCGTCATCGCCCGATCGGGGGGCGGCCTCTCGCTATCGTCCACCGACTGCGGCCTATATACTTTCGGCAACGCAGCAACCCCGCGCCGAGGCCCACGCGGCCCAGGCCAGTACATGAACCCGACCTGTCAATAAAAGGAAACGCCATGAACCGGATAGCAAGAACCGTATTCCTGCGCAGCCTCGCCGCAATTTTTTGCGCCGGCATCGCCCTCACCGCCCGGGCCGCCGGTCTCGGCGCCATCAATATGCAATCCGTCCTCGGCCAGCCGCTGGCGGCGGAAATCGAAATCACCTCGCTGCAAGCCGGCGAGTTCGACGAGATCAAAGGCAGTATCGCGGGGCTCGCCGCCTACGAAAGCGCCAAGCTGCACTATATCCCCGCCTTCCGGCAAATCCGCATCAGCACCGACCGCCGCGCCGACGGCCGCCCCATCCTCAAACTGAGCAGCAACACGCCGATCAATGAGCCGGCCATCGACCTGATGGTGGAACTGACATGGCCCACAGGGAAGGTGACGCAGAAGTATTCGGTGTTGTTGGATCCGGCGAAGTAAGCTGCGGGATCAGCAGAGGGAATCGCAAAACATAAACATTGTCGCCCCGGATTCAGTCCGGGGCCCAATTTTCGTAGCTGAGTCCCTGCCTCATCAGGATGAAATCTGCGGACTTGCCCGTCATTCATCCAGGCGATGCGCGATCCCCGTCGTGAAATTGCTGCATCCAGTATGGGTAGACCTTTTCCGGCTCCGACACACGGTCCAGGCGCTCCCGTTGCTCGGCTGACAGGACCAATTGCGCCGCAGCCAGGTTATTGGCGATCTGGTCTGGAGAACGTGCGCCGATAGTGATCGATGTCACTTCGCTCCGACCCAGAGTCCATGCCAATGCAACTTGCGCCGGTGTCGCGCCAAGTTCAGCAGCCACTTGTCGCAATTCGAGCACGATGGGATCGACTTTGGCCGGATTGATCGGCGGGAAGTTGAGATTGGCGCGACGCCCCTTCTCTGCCCCATCGCCTCCCGGCGTATATTTGCCACTCAGATATCCGCCCGACAGGGGGCTCCAAACAATCAAGGCCACATCGTTCGCTCGCGCTATCGGAGCGATTTCGTATTCAATATCGCGCGCTGCCAGCGAGTAATAAACCTGATTGCTCGTAATGGCGGCCCTGTGCGTCTGTGCCGTGATCCCGTGCACGCGCTCCAGGTCGCCTGGACTGAAGTTGCACACGCCGATGTGCCGAACCTTCCCTTGCGTCACGAGGTCGTCCAAGGCGCGGAGCGTTTCCTGTATCGGCACAAGTGCGTCGCGGTCATGCAACTGGAACAGATCGATATGATCGCGGCCTATACGTTTCAGGCTCGTCTCCACCGAGCGCATGATGTGCGAACGGCCGAGACCGACCTCGTTTTGCCCGGGGCCCATGCGCAGCCGGACCTTGGTCGCAACCAGCATGCGCGTCTCGTCGAGACCGAGATCGGCAATAACCTGCCCTACGATCTCTTCCGATTTTCCTTGTGAATAGGCATCGGCGGTATCGATCAGATTGACCCCCTGGTCGACCGCCGTCGCGACAAGGCTAGCCGCCTGCGCTCGATCGAGGCCGGCTATCTGTCCCCAAATCCCGCTGCCCGCGCCAAAGGTCATCGCGCCCAGCGAAAGGCGCGAGACGCGAAGGCCCGACCGGCCTAGCGTACTGTAATCCATGTCCGTCTCCTGTTCATTGATGAGGTTGGATACCAATACAAGCGTGATTACGCCGCTTTCTACTGCGACCGGCGACCATCGGCCTCGCAGTATTGATATCCAACCTCATTTGCGCGCCGGGACGCCGGCGTGTCTTATATCGATTACCTTAGCCCGCTGCGACAAGTCCTCGCAAGACCATCTCGAGTTCGACTTCACCCCTGATCACCTCGGCATCGCTGCCTTCAAATTCGATCCAGCCCTCGTTGAATCCATCAAGCATCTGGATGCGCGGCATAGGGTCTTTCGTGCCTTGCGACCTGAACAATGCACCCCAGGTCTCGCGGGGAACCGCCTCGGCATGAACCGGATAGCCAAGGATTTCCGCAAATGCGGCAGCGATGTCGTTTGGCGAAACGCGACGCGGTCCTTCCAGTTCAACGATGCGTCGGCCGCTCCAGTCTTGTTGAAGCAATTCCGCAGCAACTCGCCCGACGTCCGCTGTCCCCACCATCGGCACTGGTTTGTCGAGTGGCTGCAGAAAACTCGGAATGGCGCCGCTGCGTGCTGGACCTACATCCCACAGCGAGTTCTCCATGAACCAGCCTGGTCGGAGGAACGTGATTGGCATCGACAGCTCGCCAAGCACCTGCTCCATGAGTGTGCGCTGAGTGAGCAGGTTTGATTGGGTTGCCTGTGCGCCAATTGTCGAAAGGCAAACAACCTTGCCCGGACTTGCTGATTCGAGTGCTGTCTTCACGGCATTGATGACCAAGAGCGCCTCGGGAAAGCCTGGCGATGGGTCGAATTCCGACGGCGGCAGAATGAAGACCCCCTCGGCGCCATTGAACGCGGCAGCGAGGGACGCCGCATCGTCCATCTCAGCGAGAGCGACTTCGCAGCCGCGGGCAGCCCAGGCCTGACCCTTGGCTGCGTCGCGCACAACGGCGCGAACAGGCAGATTCGCGGCGAGTAACGCTTGCGCGAGTGCGCCGCCGACTTTTCCGGTAATTCCAGTAATAGCGTACATAGTGGTGTTTCTTTCTCGTCTTGGTGATTAACTAATGCGGACGTCGAAAAAACTACTGCGGCACAATTTCAGCATAGCGATGCTCACCGTCCTCAAGCACGGCGGAGGCCGCCGTACAATCCTTCTTCAAACTGCCCCCAGAGATCCACGACGCGTGCGTCGAAGAAAGGTAGAAGCTGTGTGAACATCGCCCCGGTGACATGCTTGACCGGATCGATCCAGTAGTAGCAGTTGAGGAGGCCTCCCCAACTGCCACTGCCAGCGCTACGACCATGTGGCCCCGGCTGGGTGTTAATGTCGAATGAAAACCCCCATTTATGCACCATGCCGGGGAACTCGTCGAAGCTGTTTGAATAAGCCGGCAGGGCCGTCTTCATTTCAACGGCGTTCAGATCGCCGATTTGATTCTTGAACATCATCGCGACGGTCTCCGGCTTGAGAATGCGAGCGCCGTTGAACGTGCCGCCGCGCACAAGCATTTGCAGGAACGCCATATAGTCGCGGGGCGTGCTGAAGAGTCCGCCGCCTCCGCTGAAGAATTCGGGACGCTGACTCATCTCGAACGGCGCGGGTGTGAGCGAGCCGTCCGGTTGACGGTTATACATCGTCGCCACGCGTTTCTTTTGGGCACTGCTGATGAGAAAGCCCGAGTTGTTCATGCCCAGCGGAGTGAAAATATTCTCGCGAAAGTAAACTTCGAGCGACTGGTCGGTGACAGCCTCCACGAGCTTGCCGACCCAGTCCAGGCTGATCCCATACTCCCAGCGATCGCCCGGATCGAATTCAAGCGGCGCAGTGAATGCCCCATTCATGGAATAGGCGATATCGGGCATGTTGGTCGCTTTTTCGTACCGAAGGATGTTTTCGCTCCAGACAGGGTATGTATATCCCGAGGTATGGGTCAGCATGTGACGCACAGTAATTGGGCGTTTGGCCGGCCGAAGCTTTGGTTTGCCTGCAGCATCGAATCCATCCAGCACCATGGGCGACTTGAGTTCGGGCAGGATCTGGCTCGCGGGTTGATCAAGCTTCAACTTTCCTTGCTCGACGAGCTGCATGCAGGCGGTGGCAGTGATCGCTTTACTCATGGACAACAGCCAAACGACCGTATCCAGCGTCATCGGCGTACCGGCCGTCAGGTCGGCCTTGCCGAATGAGCCCTCGTAGACGATGCCCTTGTCGGTCGCGCCCATGCCAACGACGCCGACAACTGTCTTGTTGTCGATGGCTTTCTGTAAAGCTTGATTGATCGGCGCATACGCACGGTTGTGGACATACTTGCCTTGCATGCGTCCCGGACCTGCATCTGCGGCGACAGCGCGATTGCCAAGAAGCCCGCCCAGCGTGGAGGCGGCGATCAGGCCTGAGGCACTCTTCAGCATGTCGCGGCGAGAAAAGATTTGTGTCATGAGTAACTCCATCAAGATTGAGTGATCTGAATCGCGATCCGAAGCGGCCTGAAACGGGATCAATCTGCACTTATTGACTGCGATGGATTGCATGGTAGCGACCGACAGCCATTGACGGAAGCGACTCTATGGCACAGCATTAGTGACATTTGCGCATGAGGGAAAAATGAGCTTCGACGGACGCATGCTTTCCAATGTCAGTGTTCTGGCCGCGATCGTGGAGAGCGGCAGCTTTGCACGCGCGGCGGAGGCACTGGGCTTGTCTCCTTCTGGTGTGAGCCGCGCTGTCGGCCGGCTCGAGTCAAGGATCGGCGTGCGCCTGTTCGATCGGACAACGCATTCGGTCATGCTGACCGACGAGGGCAGACGACTCTATGATGAAATTGGCCCGCTGCTGGCGAGCATCGGCGACGCAGTGACCCTGACATCCGGAGCATCGGCTGCCGTGCGGGGCCATCTGCGCGTGAACGTCGATTCTTTTTTTTCACGGAGGATGCTGGCCCCCCATATCACGAGATTCATGGACCGTTATCCTGAACTCTCGCTAGATTTGGTCGCGCGCGAGCAACTGGGCGATCTTGTTGCCGACGGTTTTGACGTTGCGGTGCGCTTCGGGCAACCGCCCTCATCGTCTCTGGTCGCGCGCAAGCTGCTCGAGACCTCGATAGTGACCGTCGCCGCGCCATCCTACGTCAAGAAACATGGACGGCCTGAAACACCCGCTGACCTCGTCAATCACGAGTGCATCCAGATGCGAAATACAATGACGGGTCAACCGCTTGAATGGGAATACAAATCTGGCCGAAGGACAATTCCCGCGAAGACTTCTGGTCGCCTCCTTGTCACTGAGGCCGGCACGCTGCTCGCCGCATGCGTGGCCGGGGCAGGCATTGCGCGTATCAAGGCAGGCGGCGTGCAGGAACTCCTCGAAAAAGGCCTCCTTGTTGAACTACTCCCGGAATTTACGGGGGAGAAATTCCTGCTTTACGCGCTCTATCCGTCACGCCATTTACCAGCGGCAAAAGTAAAGGCATTCATCGACTTTGTAAGCGAAGTTCTGGATGATAATTAAGCGATGTCTCGCAAACACGATAGCGGGCCGGGATCAATATATTCTCCAAGGCAAACCATCTTACCGAAGCCCGAATTTTTACTTGCCCCTCCCCGCTCAATGTTCTGATTCCGCGAGCAAGCCATTCTTGACCGGAGACTAAATTGAAAACAAGACACTTCGTCCCGCTGCTCCTCGCCGCCCTCCTCGTATCCATCTCCTCCCTCGCCCTCGCCCAAACCGTAAAAATTACCTCCCTCGGCTCCCACCCCGGCGAATTCTGCGACCGCGATCGCGCGCTGATTTTCGAGGACCCGACCGGCGTGCGCATTCTTTACGATGCCGGGCAGACGGTGATGGGCGGCGGCGATCCGCGCCTGGGGGCGGTGCACATCGTGTTGCTGAGCCATGCGCATGGCGACCATATGGGAGACCGCAAATTGGCGGCCTTGAATTCGGGCAGCTGCGTCAAGCCGGAGACCATTTCGGCGGCGCCGAATTCCACCACGGCGGAAATTGCCGCCGCGAAAAATTCAGCGGTGATGATGGTGGCGGATATGGGCGTATTCATTGGCCGGAAGATCGCGAATATTCGCAGCAAGCCGATCGGCGCCTGCGCGGATGAGGTGGTGCCGTATGCGGCCCCGTGCCTGGCCACGGTGCAGTTGGGCGGCATGCGTAGCTTCCATATCGACGGCGCTTTGCGGTCGGTGGAGATCAGCACGGTGCCGGCCTCGCATGCGAGCGGGGTGTCGCGCGCCTTGCTGACGGACCCGGAGCGGCGAAACCTGGAAGCCGATGACCTCAGCCTGGCGCTGGGCCCGCCGAGCGGCTTTGTCATCAAGTTCACCAATGGCCTTACGGTTTATCTCTCGGGCGACACCGGCATTCACGCCGATATGAAAACCATCGTGCATGATTTTTACCACGCCAATCTCACCGTGCTGAACCTCGGCCCGAATGCGGTATCGCCCGAATCGGCGGCGTTCGCGATCAATGAACTGGTGCAGCCGGCGGCGGTGATCGTCTCGCATGCCAATGAAGCGGTGACGGCCAAGGGCAAGCTGCTGCCGAACACGCGCACCAGGGCGTTTATCGATCTGGTGCAGAACGCGCCGGTTTATCTCACGCTGAGCGGCAGGACGATGGAGTTCGATGGCAGCGCGAAATGTGTGGCGGGCTGTGGTTGAGATTGTTGATTGCGGGTGATTTTAATAATCAAATGTGACCCCGGCGTTGCTGCGATTCTGCGAATTGAACTTGGGCCCCGCAGTAAGCATTCCCCGGCAGAGGAGGGCTTTAATTTGCACTCCCACTTCGTATGACTTTGGCTTTCGTGCTTGTCCATCGTGAAACTCCTTATCGTGTGCTTTGGCGTCTCACGACCGGGAGATTCCCCCGATGGGCTCCCGTATTTGTCAAACGCCAACTGCCTCCCCGGCAGGGCCGGGGGGTCTCCCGCTGACGCGAGCATTCGGAGTTGCAAGGTAGTCATCGGCCTGAAAGTCTCTGCGCATTCTTTTGGTCGCTAACTCGATAAACGCTCGAAGCTTCGGCAGAGACTGGCTTCTACTTGGGTAATAAAGCGAAAGGCCGGGGACTTCGACGCTGTAAGAATCGAGCACGGTCTCCAACTCACCGCGCTCGAGATAATGCATCACAAGCGAACGCGGTAGGCAAAAAAGTCCGGTGTCTCTCAATGCCGAGCGGATACAGATTTCGACGTCGTTGACGATCAACGGTCCCTCTATTCCAACCATAATGCGTTGACCGTCGACGATGAACTGCCAATGGTCGAGCGTGTGCGCGGATTGCCGCAACAGGATGCAGCGGAAACGCTGGAGATCATGGGGATAGATTGGTCGGCCGTATCTACGGAAGAAAGCGGGCGCCCCGACGACGACAAATTGCTCGGGTGGTGTCAGCCAGACAGCGACCATGTCTTTTTGAACAACATGGCCAAGTCGAATTCCCGCATCGAACCCTTCCTCGACGATGTCGATCAGCCGATCCTCGCCTACGAGGTCCAGTTGGACGTTGGGGTACAGATCCAGGAAGTCCGGCAGTAAGCGATTCACCAGTAAGGGCAGACTCGGTCGCGGCGCGTTGATGCGCAGTCGACCACTGATTTCCCCGCCTAATCCGCTTGCCGCGTCCAAGCCCGCTGTCAGCATTTCTACTGCCGGACGCGCGTGGGCCAAGAGGCGCTCTCCCGCCTCCGTCAGACCGACGCTCCTGGTTGTTCGGGAAAAAAGCGGTGCACCAACTCTTGCCTCGAGGCTACGTATCGCCTGACTTACCGCTGAGGGCGTCACACCGAGACGCCGCGCGGCGGCACGAAAACCCCGAAGCTCCGCGACGGCTAGAAACGTAACTAACCCATCAAGGTGCGTCCTTTCTATTGGTAAGTACATATACACAGTCTGTTCTAAATATAGCCAATTGTAGAACAGTACCACATACCGCAATCTTTCGTTTCCGAAACTCAAGAAGGGAAACATCATGAAACTCGAAAATGAAAGTGGGCTTGGCCGCGGCGCCGGGGGCGCGAGGGCAAGCATCATAGAAACTCGAAATGGCGCGCTAGAGAAATCTGCAAGCAATCGAGGCGGCTCGCGGATGCGGGTATATCAACTTGAGCAACTTGGCAGTTTGGATGGCCTCGTCCTTGCCGAGCAAGACATTCCATCGCCCGGTGTTGGTGAAGTGCTCGTCCGAGTGCGCGCGAGTTCGCTCAACTTCCGCGACTTGATGATTGTCAATGGCGGATATCCGATGCCGGTCCCGCCCGGCCGGGTTCCGCTCTCGGATGGCGCTGGCGAGGTGGTAGCGGTCGGCGCGGGCGTGACACGCTTCAGAATCGGCGACCGGGTCATCAATTCCTTCTTCCCGAATTGGTTCGGCGGATCGTTCAAAGCGATGCCCGAGCAGTGGGTTGTCGATCACGATGGCTGGCTGACCGAATACAAAGCCATCAGCGCCGAAGCGCTTGTCCGGATGCCGGAGTATCTGACCTTTGAGGAGGCGGCGACGCTGCCTTGCGCAGCCGTGACGGCGTGGTCCGCATTATCGGGGGTGAGGGCCGGAGACACCGTCCTCACCCAAGGTAAAGGCGGGGTTTCGCTGTTTGCGCTTCAACTGGCTAAGGCGCTCGGCACGCGGGTGATCGCGACGACGACCAATCCGGAAAGCGCGGCCCGTCTGCGTGAGCTGGGCGCCGATGAGGTGATCGACAATCGCGACTCCCCGAATTGGGGCGACAAGGTGCGCGCGCTCACGGGGGGCCATGGCGTAGATCGGGTCGTGGACGTCGGCGGACCCGGTACGCTGGCGCAGTCGACCAAAGCCGTCGCCTATGGCGGCCAAGTCTCCTTGGTGGGGGCGCTGGCCGCCGCCGAGGGCGAGGGCGGCATGGACTTCTGGTCCATGTTCACGAGCTGGGCGAGGTTCCAACCGATCGCGACCGGCAGCCGTCGTGATCTCGAGGACCTGTGTCCGGTTATGGAGCAACATAAGATCCGGCCGGTCATCGACAGCGTGTTTTCCTTCGACGACGCAAAGGCCGGTTTGAAGCATTATGCGGGCCGCAAAGTCACTGGCAAGGTCGTCATCCGCCATTGAACGTCTTATGCATGCGGATCGTGTTTGCAATGACATTTGCGCAGGTACCTAGCGATGGGCGCGGAGAAGAATCCCTCCGCGTCCAATCTTGCTGATTTTCGCTTCCATTACCGCGGTCATGAGGCCGCGAGCAGGTTATTTGAGCGAGGCCCTAACCCAATGCAGGCGGTAGCAATTACTGGATATAAGCGATACAAATGCTCAAGCCGTATACCCATCTCAAGGCGGACAACCTAGCGCTATTGTTTAATCGCGACTAATGATGTCCCAAAAGAGATTTCGTCTTCACCGTCCCGACTAACCGAAAGCAAGCAGTTAATTTCGCAGGACTACGAATAAACAATCAGCTATCGCTGACACTGAGTTTACGCGCTTGGCAGCCCCACCCGTCCGGGTGGGGCCTGCAAGATACTGCTAAAAACTAGCGGACAGCAAAAATAACTGCGGCGTGCGTTGCCGTAGCGTCCGCCCCAGCCAAAATAATCTGTCTTTGCGAATTGCTCAGCAAATAGCTGATGACGGAACCGGTTGCCGTCTGGTTGGGAAGTGCACAAGGGGCTGCACCGTAGGTGATGTTGAAATCGAATACGTTTTTGCCGGAAGCGCGCGGGACAAGGTTGCCGGTAAAGCTGCAATTGCTGGCTGATAATCCCATGATGCTTCCCGTTGCGCCGATGGTGAAATTAACCGCCTCACCGCCACTCAGCAAATTGCCCGACCAGGCCCCGGTGATAAGCGACAAATTAGGTGCGGATGCATAAACGTATGAGGAGCCGGCAGGCGCAAGGCCGGGGAACGTAATCTGGCCGCTGGGCTCGACCAGGGTTCCGGTGAGGCTCACGCCGGGATTGACGGTAGCGACGAGCGACCCGGACACGACCGCGCCGCCGGACGAAAAATCTTTCAAATTGGCAATTGAAAAACTCGTTCCAGACGTAACGCCTGTCCCTTCAATCACTCCGGTAACGAAGAAAGCGGTGCCGCTCTGCGTTCCATACATCGCATAAGTCTGCCCGTTTTCAAGCACGAGACTTTCTATAAACGTGCCGTTTGATGCAGTGCCGACATAGACGCCTTCCGAGGTTGCCGGTTGCACAGGGGGTGGCGTATAACTGCTCCCGCCACCGCCGGAACCGCCATAACCGCCGCCGCCGCAAGCGGCAACAGCCCCGGCGATTGCAACAAATAGCCATGCCCGGAAAACAATGGTTGAAAGTTTTTGCACGTCCGTCTCCTTGGTTGAATTGTTTGATCAATGCTTACGCTGTACGGGTAACGCTTAAGAGCAGATTCATTCTGATTGGGTAGATATAAGTCGAACCCGGGTGCTGGTAACAAGGGGTAACAAGATCCGATCCCAGGCCGGCTCACGCTTGCGGGAAAGCTATAGAGTTTTTTTGAGAGGACGTCCTGTAGCATCGCCCTATCCAGCGACAGATCGGCCACCGCCCCGCTTCAACTTGACGCTCTCGTCCTCCAGCTGTCTCGGCCCCTGAAATTCGATCTTGCGGATACGTTGCTAGAATTTGTTAGCAAGGGACTGAAAAGTCTAGAAATGCGCCATCGCCAATCTGCTCGACCAAGATGACGGTCAGTGCACCTTACTTGGTGGTGCAGTATGAGCAAATTTAGAGCCTAAGGAAGTAGCCGCGATCCGCTCGCTACTCACTGGGCGCGCCACCGGAGTTGCGTTGGAGGTTGATCGTCTGAGCGACTACCCGAAGGTATCTTCAGACGCCAGTCCGGATCGGGAAAAAAATGGTGAAACGCGTTGTTCTATTGCTGCTGGTGGCATTCCACGTGCCTTGATGGAGGGACATGATGCTGCGCACTATCGATAAGCCGAGGCCGCTTGCGTCAGACGACCCCCTGCGCGAGGCGTCAGCCCGATAGAATCGGTCGAACAAGCGAGCCAGGTGGTGCGCTTCGATGGTGGGCCCGGTGTTCTCGACGATCATGGTCGTTCCGGATTCGCCCTGTTCCGAGAACAAGATGATCTCCGTTCCCGGGTCCGCATAGCGGACCGCATTGGCAAGCAAATTCGCCAGCGCCCTGCGCAACAATGTTGGATCGGCCCAAACCTCGCCACCGCCACGAAAAACCAGCCGGATATCACGCTCGCCGGCCGGCCCTTCGAAATATTCGCCGATGCGCTGCAACTCATCGGCGACATCCAGCGGCTTACGTTCAATGGCGTTGTCGGCATGCTCAGCGCGTGCCAGGAACAGCATATTGTCGGTCATCTTGGAAAGGCGCTGCAATTCCTCGAAGTTCGACCCCAGCAGGTTCTCGTAATATTCGACGTTACGTCGTTGCCCAAGCGCTACTTCGGTTTGTCCAAGCATGTTGCCAATCGGCGTACGCAGGTCATGCGCCATGTCGGTCGATACCTGGCTCAATTGCATAAAGCTTATTTCCAGGCGATCCAGCATTCCATTAAATGCGTCGATCAGCGGCAGCACTTCGCGTGGCGCATGCGTATTGTCGATACGAACGGATAGATTGCGAATACCGATCGATGCGGTTTGGGAAGCCAGTCGATGCAACGGCAGCAGCCCACGGCGTGCAATCCAATACGCCAGTAGCGCAGTTAGCAGTGCGGCTCC
The DNA here is from genome assembly GCA_036394575.1 of Usitatibacteraceae bacterium. Lineage (GTDB taxonomy): Bacteria > Pseudomonadota > Gammaproteobacteria > Burkholderiales > Usitatibacteraceae > UKL13-2. The sequence continues at coordinate 15,597 of DASWEY010000064.1, forward strand.
CGACGCCAGGATCAGGATCCGTTCACGATAGTCCTGCAGCATTCGGGTCCGCTCGGTCATCAGGCGCCCGGTAATTATTTGCAACTCGCGTTGTGGATCCGCAGTGAGGGCCGTGGCAGAGACCACGACAAAAGGCGTGCCGTCTTTCTCCAGCGAGTGGTGAACGGCCGCGAGCGACAGTACCTCATTGGCAGCGACAGGCGCCACGTCCGGCACCGCTGTGTGACCGGGATTGACCTCAATCAACGGCGCCTGACCAGGAAATTTCAGCACCAACAAGGCCTCGCGGTTGCCCAGCATATTGGCAAATAGTTGCGGTTTTTGGTGTATCAACTCCAGCACATCCACGTCACGCATCAATGTGCGTATCTGGTCAACGCGGGTAATTAGCGCGGCATCGTCACGCAATATCAGTTGCGCTTCGAGCCCGCGATACAGGGCGTAGCCGACCGTCGCCAGGGTGATAAATGACAGCAGGGCGAACAGGAGCGCGAGACGCGCAAGCAGGGATTGGCGGATCATGTCTCAACGTCGAAGCGATAGCCCACGCCATGCACCGTGTGAATCAGATGCGACGCAAAAGGTTCGTCTATCTTCTGGCGCAAGCGCCGAACGGCCACGTCCACGACATTGGTATCGCTATCGAAATTCATGTCCCATACCCGCGATGCGATCAACGAACGGGACAATACCTGTCCTTTGTGGAGTGCAAATAAATGCAGCAGGTTGAATTCCTTGTTGGTCAGCGCGACACGGGTACCGGCACGGACGACACGCCGTTTGGGCACGTCGATCTGCAAATCGGCAATTTCCAGCACGTCATCTTGTCGCACCTGATTGCCGCGGCGTAATGCCACCCGGATGCGCGCCAGGAGTTCTGCGAACGAAAATGGCTTGACCAAGTAGTCGTCGGCACCCAACTCCAGCCCTTTGAGACGATCTTCGAGCTGGCCGCGCGCAGTCAGGAACAGCACCGGCGTGTTTGCTTGCTTGTCCAGTTTCTTAATCACTTCCCAGCCGTCCATTTCGGGCATCATCACATCGAGCAGGATCAGGTCATAGTGCAATTCCTGCGCCATATGCAAACCGTCCCTGCCATTGCTCGCCAAATCGACCACATAGCCGGATTCGGTCAGCCCACTGCGCATATACTCTCCCGCCTTGGGTTCGTCTTCGATAACAAGAATTCTCACTTCGATGCCCCTATCATTGGTGCGCAACGGCCGGCTGATTGTCGCTGATACGGATGTTCACGAGCCATTGTGATTCCCTCACGTCTCAACGCGCGTGCCTGAATTTCGCCCTTGCCTCTCCAATGCGTTTGTTTCTTCCAGAGAACTACAATAGCCCAGCGGCGCTAACAAAATTCTGAAGCGGAAATGACAGAAATGTAATGATTGCCATATCAGTGAATCGATAGCCGAGTACCTTTGATTCATTTCCGATGATTCTGCAACTTTTTTAGCCGTCTGCGTTCCGTTTCACCGCTCATGCTCCCATCTGCGGACATTTCCCCATACCGCTGCCGCCCGTACCAGCGGCGTTCTGCGTTTAGCCCTAAGCGGCGGCGACAAGCACACAGCGCCAGTTTCAGACTGCCATCCGGATGCGCCTCGCATTCTATGGGTTTCGCGGCGATGCAACATACATTTGATGACAATCGCCCTGCGCATCAGGCGCGAAACCGATAGGCCTTCCTCGCAAGCGCGGTGCGATATTTCGCCGGCGCACGCCAGTGCGCTGGCAGGCCGGACCTACTACTGCGCACGAGCGGAGAACGCCAAACTGTCGTGGGCCAAACGGCGATGCCTGTTCGCGTGGCTTGTCAGGGAAATGTAATTGCAGGGCCATTCTTTTGTCAGTGCCGGATATCTACACTGCCCTTCATCGACAGCACCACATGTCGATCTGTTGTTATCCACCATCTAATCCTTATGGAGAAAATTATGTTGAAAATTAACCGTGCCACCAAGCTATTGGCCTTCGCAGCCTTTTCGTCCGCCATGCTCGCTTCCAACGCTCACGCTGCGAGCCCGACGGGGACTGCCGCCGACTATGGAACCAGCGCTGTTGCCAACCCTTATGACCGCAAAATTACAATCTCCGCTCAAACCAAATGGGTAAACGTCCATGACGGCGAGACGGTACAGTTTGATGTCGGCGGTAAAACTTTCGGTTGGCACTTCAACACACTCACTACCGATGCCAATTTCGAGCTTTCCAAGATCGCGCCGACCGGCACGCAAGTCGGTAGCGTGCGCGTCTACGTCGCGGCCAATCCGACATATAACAGCTGAGCGCCTATGCCGCCCTTGACGGTCAGGGCGCCGTCGGTTGCAGCGCCCTTCTTACATCGGAAAAAACGGAAGAACGCGCTTAACGAAACATGAAAAAGTGCCCCTAGAGCAGAAGCAGCGCCCGTTCGACAACATCGCCGCGGCGATGCAAGGCGTGCCGGATGAGATCAAGCGCAGGCAGATCGCGCTGTTCGCCAAGTGCGATCCCGCCTACGGTACCGGCGTGGCCATGGCCGTGAAGCTCGACCCGCCCGGTGACGATCGACTCAAAGGCACCAGCGCAACGGATGAACCTAAAGTAACCATGAACGATTGACAAAGGAGTCAGGAAAATGAACACATTACATAAATTCGCAGTGAGCGCCATCGGTATGCTTTCGGCGGCACTATTTGCAGCGGGGGCATTAGCGCAGACCGCCAAGCCCCCGGAAGCGCGCAATGTGGTGCTGGTGCACGGCGCATGGGCGGACGGCTCCAGTTGGAGCGAGGTTATCTTGCGCCTCCAGGCGGCCGGCCTGCACGTAACTGCGGTGCAAAACCCACTCACATCGCTTGCCGATTCCGTCGCCGCGACACGCCGCGCATTGGCGCTGCAGGACGGACCGACCGTGCTGGTCGCCCATTCCTGGAGCGGCACCGTCATCAGCGAAACCGGAGTGGATCCGAAGGTCACCGCGCTGGTCTATGTAGCAGCGCGAGCACCCGATGCCGGGGAGGATTTCGTCGCCCTATCCGGAAAGTTCCCCACCATGCCGGTGCGGGCAGGCGTTCAGGAGCGAGATGGCTTCACCTTACTTTCCGAGGAGGCTTATATCAAATATTTTGCGAACGGTGTCGAACCCAAAAAGGCAGAAGTCCTCTATGCCGAACAAGAACCCACCGCCGCCTCTCTGTTTGGCGGGCGAACCACGGTGGCCGCCTGGCACTCCAAGCCGAGCTGGTATGCGGTATCGAAACTCGATCAGACGATCTCGCCCGACCTGGAGCGATTTCTGGCGGCGCGCATGAAAGCGCAAACCGTGGAGCTGGAGGCAGGTCACCTTTCTCTGGTCTCCCACCCACAAGAGATCACCGACTTGATCCTGGCCGCTGCCGGCCGGGGAAAGTAGCAGCATGCGGCGGGATAGCACCAGCCCCCAAGGGTCAGTGTCAATTTTGTAAGTATCCCCCGGCAGAGCCGGGGGATACTTACTAGGTGATCCCGGCGGGCGCTATGGCCCTGATGCGTGAAATTGGGCCCCGGACTGAATCCGGGGCGACAGGTTTTCTTCAGATTTTATTTACAAACTCCAACACCGGCGCGCCTTCCCGGCCATAAATGGTTCAAGAAGCGCGCCAGTGCTTGTTCTTCGTTTTTCAGCCTAGCCGTTCAGCGCATCGGAAAACACGAAGCCAAAGGTCAGAAAGCAAACCACAACTTTCAGAACGTAGAGGCCGGTAACGGGTTTTGCTGCTTTCGGTGTTGAATCGGGGGTTTTCGAATCGGCGGCTTTCTTGCTCATGATCTGGGTCCTCAGTGGATGGCTGCAGGGGCAGCCAATAGACCCTTTGTAGACGCCGATACTGACTCGGTTCTGACAATGAACAATTTGTTACGCAGTCACGTGTGAGATCCAAAGGGTCGGCAGCGCGATGGCAATCCGAGCCCGATATGTCCTGCATAGGCTTTAAATATCGGCGTATCTTGCAAATCAGGCCCGTTTATTCCTATGCTTTTCTGGGCATGGTGATCAGAAACAAGAAACGCATGCCGCGGGTAAATGGTGATTCACAACGATGGAGGCTCCATGATGAACTGTGCCGGCCCGAACCAATCACGCATGCCCGCATCGCGCCGGCAACTGTTGCGCGGGGCATTCGCCGTTGTGCTCCTTGCCGTCTTCGCGGGCCTGCCCGCCCTTGCCCAATCCGAACGCCCGCCGTTCCCAAAAGAGGAAACGGCGCGACTCACCGCCGAAATCCGCAAGGACCCGGAGAACGACACGCTGCGCAAGGAGCTAATCGATTTATTGCGGCCACACGGGCGCACGATGAAAAATCCTTCGGACAATTTCTACAAGATGCTCGAGACTGCGGCAGCGCTGCAGGATCGGAAGCAGCCGGGCGATTCGGAAAAAGCCATCGCCCTGCTCAAACGCGCCGCGAATGCCGCGCCCTGGTACGTACATGTGTACATGGACCTTGCGCTTGCCTATGACGAGGCGCAGAACTGGGCGCAGGCCAAGCGCTACTACGAGTTGTTTCTGTATGCCGGCATCGACTACACCTTCGTCGGGGCCGAGATCGGCATCATGGAAGACGGACTCAAGCGCGTCGAGGGCGAGCTGGCGAAGGGCAAGCGATAACCAGGGGATTCATTTTGAATAAACCCGGACACTGGTGCGACGTTCGAGGCGTTTTCGGCCCGCAGGCCGCGCCGGTGCTTGCATTTGGTTTTTCAATTTTCGCTGCGCCGCCAATGCGCCCGTAGCGCAGCCCCCATTTCCCGGCAATAATTCGCACTCCCTCCCAATTTGCCAGGCCCCCTATGCCCCCCGCTCCCCTGCAGCCCGTCACTCTCACCGGCAAGGCCGTGCGCCTCGAACCTTTGCGCATGGCGCATGTGCCGGCCCTGGTGCACGTCGGCCTGGCGCCGGAGCTGTGGCGCTGGATTCCTTCGCCGGTCACCAATGCCGAGGAGATGCGCGCCTATGTGGAGCTGGCGTTGGACGAGCAGCGGCGCGGCGTCTCGCTGCCGTTTGCGATCGTCGATCAGGCCGGAGGCGAGGTGATCGGCAGTACGCGTTACGGCAATATCGAGCTCGCGCATCGCCGTCTGGAGATCGGCTGGACCTGGCTGACGCCGGCCTTCCAGCGCGGCCCGGCCAATACCGAGGCCAAGCGCCTGCTGCTGACGCATGCCTTTGAAACCCTGGGCATGCACCGCGTGGAATTGAAAACCGATGCGCTCAACGACAAATCGCGCAAGGCGATCGCGCGCATCGGCGCGACGCAAGAAGGCATCTTCCGCCGCCACCTGATCACGGCCTCGGGGCGGGTGCGCGATACGGTTTATTTTTCGATCATCGACAGCGAGTGGCCGGCGATCAAGGTGCGCTTGGGCGGCTGAGCGGTGGCAAGGCGGCGCGATTCTGAAATAACATCATTTGATGCCTGTTTTGATGCTATATTTTCATGATAACCGCCGCCTTATGAAGGAGCTTTCATGCGCACAACGATCAATATTGATGAAAAACTGCTTGCCCAGGCATCACGCATCACCGGATTCACGGAACGCACATTTCTGATCCACGAAGGCTTGCAGGCCCTGATTCAGCGCGAGAGCGCAAAACGCCTCGCCCGCCTTGGCGGGACACAAAAGTCGCTGGGAGTGCCCCCCCGCCGCCGTGCGGCGAAATGATTCTTGTCGACACCTCGATCTGGGTGGACCATTTCCGGCATGGCGATCAGACGCTCGTTGAGTTGCTGTCGAGCGGACATGTCGTGATGCATCCCTTCGTCAGGGGCGAGCTTGCATTGGGAAATCTCAAACCGCGCGCCGAAATTCTGCAACTTTTGTCAGACCTCCCGCAGGCAACGGTAGCCGACGAAAAAGAGCTGCTGCATATTGTTGAAAGCCGGAAGATGATGGGGCTCGGCATCGGCCTGATCGATGCACATTTGATCGCATCCGCGCTGCTGGACGCATGCACGCTCTTTACGCGGGATAAACGATTGCTTGCTGTGGCAACCAGGCTGAAGCTCGCCTTCCGCTAGCGTCAGCGCTTCCATGGATGTCGGGTTACGCTTTGCTAACCCGACCTACGCGATAGTTACCGATCCGCTTCGACCCATCTTCGGCTTCTGCACCTTCTGATAGGCGATCAACAATTGCCGGTGCATCTCGCTGCCCTCCATATTCGGTCCCAGGGTATTCAGGCCGAAGAACTGCTGCTCGCGATTGACCAGGGCATAGGCCTGTTTGAGCGTGTCGGCGCCGAATAGCAGAGAGAGATTTTTGTCGTAGCGCCAGCTGTCTTCCAGTTGCAGGATGTTTTCGATGCAGCGATAGACGCGGCCGCGTGCTTCGCCCAGTTGCCCGAACTGGCTGATCCAGGCACAGCCATCGAGCGCGGCATCGACATCGCCGGCGGCGAGACCGAGCAGCGCCTTCAATTCGCCGACGCGCAAATCCACCCAGGCGGTGCCGGCATCGGCGGCGAGGCCGATAAGGGTGGTGATGGGCAGGTTTTCGGCGAGGTCGAGCTCATCGAGCACCGCGAGCAATTCGGCGCACTCGGCCTGGCTCAGTTCGGGCAGGCGCAGGATGCCGGGGCGCACCAGGTTGCCGACGGTGTTGTTTTCCCATTGCAGTTCCTCGATCGGGTAAATCTCCGACATGCCGGGCACGAAGATGCGGCAGGCGTAGACGCCGAGATGGGTGAAATCGGCGACGTAGATATCGTGGCCGCCGGCGTGAATGCGCGCCACCGACCAGTTGTAGTCTTCCTCGGTGGTAGTGCCGAAATTCCAGTCGACGAATTCGAAGTCCGGCGTGTCGCGCAGGAATTCCCAGCTGATGACGCCGCTGGAATCGACGAAATGGATTTCGAGGTTTTGCGCATCGGCAATTTCATCCATATCGAAACCGGGCGCCGGGAAATCGCCGAGGGAGTCGAGGGCGCGGCCTTGCAGCAATTCGGTGAGCGCGCGTTCCAGCGCGACTTCAAAGCGCGGATGCGCGCCGAAACTGGCGAAAATGCCCTGGTCCTTGGGATGCAGCAGCGTGACGTTCATCACCGGGTATTCGCCGCCCAGCGAGGCATCCTTGACGAGGATGCCGAAGCCCGCCGCGCGCAGACCGCGAATGCCGGCGGCGATGCGCGGATAACGATTGATCACCGCCTCGGGCACATCGGGCAGGCAGATGCCGTCGCGGATGATGCGGAACTTGATATCGCGCTCGAAAATTTCGGAGAGCGCCTGGGTGCGCGCTTCCATCATGGTGTTGCCGGCGGACATACCGTTGCTGACGTAGATATTGCCGATCACATTGACCGGGAACAGCGCCGTTTCGCCGTCGCGCAAACGCGTGTAGGGAATGGCGCAAATCCCGCGCGCGGCATTGCCGGCGTTGAGATCGATCAGCTGGTCGGCGCGCACCGCTTTGTCGGGGTTGTAGAACGCCTGCAGCCCGGCATTGAGGATTCCTTTCGGCCAGGCCTTGCCTTTGACGGGAAACCATTGCTCATTCGGGTAATGCACGAACTTGTCGTTGGCGATGGTTTCGCCGAGATAAAAATGCGTCCAGAAATAATTGGTGCCGAGGCGCTCGAAAAATTCGCCCAGCGCGCTCGCCCGCGCGGCCAGTTCGGAACCACCCTTGCCATTGCTGAACAGCCGCGTGCAATCGCGATCGGTGACATGCACCGACCAGATGTTCTCGATCTCGTTGAGCCAGGAGCGCTCTTCGACATGAAAGCCGATGGCATCGAGCTTGCCCAGCAAAGTGGCGATGGACGATTCGAGGGAGGCATCCTTGCTGGGGATGAAGGTTTCTTTGGTCGGCATGGGAATCTCTTGGTTGGGCGCGGGTGCGGTGTGAAGTGCGGTATTTGTGAAGTGCGATATTTGTAAAGTGCGATATGGTACGCAGGCTTGATGCCGCGGGGATTTTTTATTTTTTGTTGCAGCGCGCGGATGACTCGCATTGCGCGAATCATGCTTTTAAACTCTAGCACCGGCGCGGCGTTTGAAGCATTTTTGCTTGAAGAACCGCGCCAAATGGCGATCTACGAGTTTTGATGCGCCATTGCCAGCAACTTCACCTCAATTAACGATGAGGAAATATGTCACCCCGGATTTAGTCCGGGGCCCAATTTCTGCCTGTATTCGCATGGAGACAGAATTAGATCCCGGACTAAATCCGGGATGACAGTGAAGATTTGGCGCGCACCTTAATAGTTACCAATCGGTTTCCCGAGACCAAGCTTGGAGGCGATGATTATTCCTCCACAACATGTCGCCCCGGATTCAGTCCGGGGCCCAATTTATTCTGCGCTCGCGTGGATGCCAAATTGGATCCTGGACTCGATCCGGGATGACAGCGATGATCAATACTCCGGCTTGGTCGACAGCCCTCCGCATGTGCAGTCCTTCAGGGCAATCGTCTTCTTGTTGCCGTCCATCATCAGTTGGCAGCCTTCCGCGCCGTAGCGCAGGCGCAGGATCATGGTCGGCGGTTGCATGCGGCCGCCGGCGGCCTGGCCGACGGTGGCCAGCACCAGGGAATCGGTTTTGGTGAAGGCATCGTCGGCCAGGGTCAGCGGTTTGCCGGCGAGTTCGCCGGCGGCGGCTTTAAGCTGAGTGCGGCACTGCAGATCCGGCGCCAGCAGCAATGCCCGCGGCGATGGCGCCGGGTCGGTTTGGGCGACGACCATCATCGGCATTGCCAGCAGCAACACCAGGGCGGGAACTCTCATGGCCGGCTCCGGTACAGCTTGTTGGTCTGGCTGGGACGAATGGCGAACTCCATCTCCGTATTCAGCAGGCTGCGGCGGGCGCCGCCGGCATTCAGCAGTCCGGAGAAAGTGCTGCTGTCGGCGGCCTGGCTCGCCTGGGTAAACAGCGGCGCGGTCGGCGCCACCGATACCGCAGGGCAACTGTGGACAAAGCGATGGAAGAACGCGCCGCTCAACATGCGTTCGTTCGGGTCGCCCAACTGATGATCGAAATCGTCGCTGAGTTGGCAGGTGGGCGCGAGACCGCTCACCGGCACCACGGCACCCTGATCGTTCTGGCCCTGGAACTCGAGCGCGAAGTACGCCAGGGTGCAGTTGTTGACCTGCGAAAAACCATAGGGCTTGCCACAGGTGTTGCCGCTGCCGATGATCACCACCTGCACATTGACGCCGCGCAGGCCGCTGACGAAGGCTTCGCTCGCCGAGCAGGTGCTGCCGGTGGCGAGCACATAGATGGTGTTCAGGTTCAGGGCCGCCAGGGGCTCGTTGGCACGCGCATCGTTGCCGAAGAAATTGGTGATGATATTGGTGAAGGGGATACTGCCATTCTCGGCGGTGCGCTTGTCGTTGTAGATCAGGGTCTCGAAGGCGCGATTGCTGGTGCGGGCCTGGCCAGCCACCATATAGCCCATCTGCGAGGCGATATCGATATAGCCGCCGCCGTTGTAGCGCAGGTCGACGATCAGCGAGGTCACGCCTGCGTTGGCGAAGGTCTTGAAGGTGTCGGCCAATTGCACCTCGCCGATGGGCGTGGCGAAACTGCTGAAGGCAATATAGCCGGTGGCCGGCGTGATCGAGGTCGCGGGAGTGATGAAACTCGTCAACAGCGGCGAGGAAGAATAAGCGGCCGTGGTGGCGGTCAGATTGTGGATCGGCGCGTTGATCGAGTCCTGCACGCCGACCACCGAGGTGGTGCCGGTCGGGCTGTTGAACAGCTTGTCGAATTGCGCCTGGGTGATGCTGAATGCGGTTGAGGCGCCGTCGACGGTCGCCAGCACCTGTCCGCGCATGAAACCGGCGGCGGCGGCGCTGCTGCCCGGATCGACATAGGCGATGCGGATGATGCCGCCGTTATTGTTGTCGCGGCGCAGCACAAAACCGGCATCGGTCGGCGTGCCGCTGACGAAAGTGCCGTCGGCCTCGGCCTGGGTGAGCACAAAGCTGAAGCGGTCCTTGGCCGGTACGCCATTGATGGTGTAAGCATCAAACAGGCTTTCCACCGCGCCTGAATAGGTATTCGGGTCGATGCTGGTCAGGGGGGCGTCGCGATAGAACAGGTATTTCTCGTTGAGGAAGGAACGCACCCAGTTTTTCTGACGGCTGTCGGTGCAGGTGGCGGCATTCCAATCGCCGGTCAGCGCGCCGCCGGCCGTCGCGGTACTGAGCAGCGCGCCCTGGAATTGCGACGAGGGCGGGATCGGCGCGGCTGCCGGTGCGAGTGCGGCAACCCCGCCACCCCCGCCTCCACCACCGCCACCGCAAGCGGCCAGCAGCGCCGCACAGAAAAACAGCGCGCTGGAGACAAGCGTTCGGCGCAATACAGTGACGGAACCGGAAATCAGGGGCGTTGAAACGGTGTGCGAGTTGACGGTGTTCATTCGGCCGGCGGAAAGGTGTGCAGCCGCTAGATTACCCCAGCGCCGATGCCTGCGAGCAGCACCTGCATTTTCCGGCATCAGTCCCTGCACTAAAAGCGTGTTTGCCGCTCTGCTTCCAGCAGATCATGCTCCGCCTGCGCCGGCTGGAAGCGCAGGCGCTGTCCCGCGCAGGACAGGCCGTAACGCAGGCTGCGCATCAGCAAGCGGCGCGTATCGCCGCGATGGCAGGCATTGCGCAGCAGCAGGCCGAAAAAGCGGGTTTCGCGCAGATCGTTGTAGAGCGCGTTGCGATAAGACGCGGGTAGGCGGCGGGCAAAATTGAACACGACGATGCCTTCGCCGATCACCTGCTGGCGCAGCGCATCGCAGGTGGCCTTGTCGCGCTGGTGGCGGCGCGCCAGCCGGTCCAGCAGCATGGCCACGCGCACATAGTGAAGCGCCGCGGCGAGGCGGCCGGCGCTGCACTGGGGGGCGGACAGGGAACCGGGGTGTTGCAGATAGTGGTACAGCGGCCGGTCGAGGAAGGCGATGCGGCGGGCGGCCAGGAAGGCCTCATTGGTCCAGACGATATCCTGATGACTGATGCCGATGGCGAATCGCAATTGATGTTGCTGCAGGAACTCGCGCCGGTACAGATGGCACCAGATGTAATGGCGCAGGGTGCGCTCGGCCACGCTGCGCACCAGCCAGGCCGGGCCGTTCATGATCGCGGCGCTCATCTGCGCCGGAAACACCAGCTGCCGTTCGCCGTCGAGGCGGTAAGCCCATGCATTGCAGACGGCGATATCGAGGGTATCGCGGCGCGCGCGCGCCAGCAGCTCGGCGTACAGGGCGGGCTCGACCACATCGTCGGCATCCATGAAGGCCACATGCTCGCCGCGCGCCAGGTCAAGGCCGGCGTTGCGCGCCACCGACACGCCCTGATTGGCCTGGTGCAGGACGCGGATATTGGCGCACCGCGACGCATATTCATCGGCAATCTGCGCCGTCTCGTCGGTCGAGCCATCATTGACCACGATGATTTCCAGCGCCGGCAGCGTCTGCGCAAGCAGGCTGTCGAGGCTGGCGCGCAGATAGCGGGCCGCGTTCCAGGCCGGCACGATCACGCTGACTTCGGGCGCGCTTGTCGCATCGTTTTCATTCATGCTCCGAACGTAGCAGCGAGATGTAAATCAAAGTTTTCCGCGCCGTTGCCAATTGTGACAAAGCGTAAAGCGATCGGGCGCTGCTCCTGCGCGCGCAATGCGATCGGCGACCGCGCATTTGTCGCGTCCGGCGGCGCTTCCGGGCCTACCACCAATCCGCAACGCGCTCGCGGCAGCGGCGTGAACGAATCAACGTCTGCAATGATTTGTTACTGCATATTTGTTACTGCGCGCTCACTGTAGCGCCCTGCCCTGCGCCTGCGTCGCGGGTTCTGTCCGTCGGAACAGCCGAAAATAATGCCCATTCATTTTTGGGGCCAGGGTCAAAAACCGCTAGGCTTGCGGGCAGGCCAGAAAAAAACGCAAAAAACGCAAGCAACCGACGCCCTACCGACAATTCATGACCGTCCGCACCGACGCCCGATCGCCATTGCAGCTCCCGCGCTTCGCCCGCTTCCTGTGCGGTCGCGCGACCAGTGCCGCCGGCAACCAGATGATGTTGGTGGCGATCGGCTGGCAGATGTATTCCCTGACCGGCAGTGCCTGGGACCTGGGCCTGGTCGGGCTGTGCCAGTTCCTGCCCAGCGTGGTCCTGACCTTGCCGGCCGGCCATGCGGCGGATCGCGGACACCGCGGCCATATCCTCGCCCTGTCGATGGCGGCGCAGACGACGGTCGCCCTGCTGCTCACCGTCGCCGCGCACACACAATGGGCGGACCGCAATCTGCTGTTGCTGTTGTCGATCGCGCTGGGCGCTGCCAAAGCCTTCCAGAATCCGGCACAGCAGGCGCTGGTGCCCCTGCTGGTGCCGGTATCGATGCTGTCGCGGGCGATGGCCCTGTCGGCCAGCAGCATGCAGGTGGCGATCATCGGCGGCCCGGCGCTGGGCGGCATCCTCTATGTGGCCGGCGACAGCGTGGTTTATGCGGTATGCGCCGCGCTGTTCGCGCTCGCCGGGGGATTTTTTCTGGCGGTGCGCCATGTGCACATGCCGCCGCCCGCCGAGCCGGTGTCGATGCACACCGTGTTCGCCGGCTTTCGCTTCATCTGGCAGCGCGAGCAGGTGCTGGGCGCGATCTCGCTCGATCTGTTCGCGGTGCTGCTGGGCGGCGCCGTCGCCCTGCTGCCGATCTATGCCAAGGATATTCTGCATGTCGGCCCCTGGGGCCTGGGCCTGCTGCGGGCGGCGCCGGCGGTCGGCGCGTTGCTGATGTCGGTCGCGCTGTCGCGCCGGCCGATCGAGCGCCGCGCCGGGCGGCGCATGTTCCAGGCGGTGGCGGTGTTCGGCCTCTGCATGATCGTGTTCGGCTTCTCGACGTCGCTCGTCATTTCCTTCGCCGCCCTGATGGTCAGCGGCATGGCCGATATGGTCAGCGTGGTGGTGCGCCAATCCCTGGTACAGCTCGATACGCCGAATGAAATGCGCGGCCGTGTCAGCGCCGTCAATTCGATTTTCATCGGCGCTTCCAACCAGCTCGGCGAATTCGAGTCCGGCGCCACCGCCGCCCTGCTGGGGCCGGTGGGCTCGGTGGTGGCGGGCGGGATCGGCACCCTGCTGGTGGCGGCGCTGTGGATGCGCTGGTTCCCGGCGCTGGCGAAACGCGATCGCTTGCAGGAGAAGTAGGCGGCGGCGATTTCCAGGTTTAATTATCTCCGGCGCCGCGCGGCTGACTCCTCGACCATGGAGATGAACGATTCTTAATGGAAAAGTGTCGCCCCGGATTTAGTCCGGGATGACAACTCAAGTTTTGAGTTCATCGCCAAAATAAGCATCCGTTAGTTTCAGGACAGCAACTTTCTTCCAGACAAGGCGGCCGGACCATGCCAGCATTGCTGCTTGCTTGCAACAATTCCTTTTTCAGTCGCTGCAAATTGCAGGTGGTAGCATTGGGCTGCAACCAGCCCGACTCAGCCGCGAATAAGGAGCCGCCATGTCCACGCAATGTACCCATCTGGGTTTCGTGAAAACCGACCAGCCCAATACCGATGGTTGCGAGGAATGTCTCGCCACCGGCGATACCTGGGTGCACCTGCGCCTGTGCCGCGCCTGCGGCCATGTCGGCTGCTGCGACGACTCGAAAAACAAGCACGCCACCAGGCATTTTCACAAGACCGGGCACCCCATCATGTCCTCGCTGGAGCCAGGTGAAACCTGGAGCTGGTGTTATGTCGATGAACTGGCGATGGAATTCGAATGAGCGCGCAGAGTGCGGAGAGCGCTTTCAAGGGGCCGCTGGAGGGGCGCAGCGCCCAGGCCTTTCCGCACCTGAACGCGGCGCAGATCGCGCGGCTTGAGGCGCATGGCAGCCGCATGCGCATGCAGCGCGACGAATTGCTGGCTGAGCCGGGGCAGCGTCACCGCGGCTTGATGGTGGTGCTGTCGGGCAGCATCAACGTCCTGCGGCCGGGCCTCGCCGGCGAGGAACTGATCGTGGTGCACCGCGCCGGCCAGTTTGCGGGCGAGATGAGCACCCTGCGCGGGCATGGCAGCCTGGTGCGCATGCGCGCCGCCGAGGACGGCGAAATACTGGTGGTCGACGAGGAGCATCTGCGCGCCGTCGTCCAGACCGATTCCGAGCTGAGCGAAATTTTCATGCGCGCCTTCATCCTGCGGCGCGTCGGCCTGATCGCGCCTTCGCAGACCGGCGATGTGGTGCTGATCGGTTCGCGGCACTCGGCGGACACGCTGCGCCTGCAGCAATTCCTGACGCGCAATGCCTTCCCGCATGTGAACGTCGATGTGGAAAGCGACCCTTCGGTGCAGGCCCTGCTCGACCGCTTCCAGATCAGTGTCGACGATATTCCGGTGGTGTTGTGCCGCGGCGAGCGCGTGCTGAAAAATCCGACCAATCAGCAGCTGGCCGAATGCCTGGGCATGAATTCGCAGCTCGACGACAGCCATGTGCATGACCTGATCGTGATCGGTGCCGGGCCCGCCGGGCTGGCATCGGCGGTGTACGGCGCCTCCGAAGGGCTCGATGTGCTGGTGATTGAAACCAGCGCACCGGGCGGTCAGGCCGGCTCAAGTTCGAAGATCGAGAATTACCTGGGATTTCCCACCGGCATTTCGGGGCAGGCGCTGGCCGGTCGTGCGCTGGTGCAGGCGCAGAAATTCGGCGCCGAGGTCGCCATCGCCAGCAGTGCGCTACGCCTCGACTGCACCCGGCGGCCCTATGAGGTCGATCTTTCCAACGGGCATCGGGTGCGCGGGCGGGCGATCATCGTCGCCAGCGGCGCAGAATACCGGCAGATCGGCGTCGACAATCTGGCGCGTTTCACCGGCGTGGGCATCTATTACGCCGCGACCGCCGTCGAGGCACGACTGTGCACCAACGAGGAAGTGATTGTGGTCGGCGGCGGCAACTCGGCCGGCCAGGCGGCCGTTTATCTGGCGGGCGGTTGCCGTCATGTGCATCTGATGGTGCGCGCCGGCGGGCTGGGCGAGAGCATGTCCCGCTACCT
>DASWEY010000065.1:0-63125 GCA_036394575.1 Usitatibacteraceae bacterium
CTGCCGGTCCAGGCGCCCATCAGGCCGCGAAAATAGCCGATCATGCCGATGCCCGCTGCCGGCCCCATATTGATCAGGCCCAAGACATCGGCGGCGGTCTCGTCGATGCGATCCGACCAGTAGCTCGCCATCCATTCCGGCTGTCCGGCCTTGCGCACGGCGGCATGCGTGACCTCGGCAATCTCTTTCAGCAAACCATCATCCGCGCCGAGAATATCGTGGCCGCCGGTTTCATGGCCGATGGTCGCCCAGCCCAGCAGGCCACCGCGCGCATGCGCCGGCGGCAGGCTCACCACGCCGATCGGAATCTTCAGTCCCAGCATCGCATCCACCGGCCAGGTGTAGGGGCCGGAATCCGGATTGCCCCATTTCACCAATGGCGGGATGACTTCAAAGTCCGGCAGCTTGACGCCGACGCGGTCTTCCGCGCTGAGAAAACCATCGTAAAGATCGCCCACCACTTCCTGGAAGGCATCGGTGGCCAGCCCTTCATAATTCGCCGCGTTCTGCAGCACCGCCTGCACCGCATCCCAGAACGGCGTGCCGTCGGGATGCTGCTGCAGCCATTTGAAATCATTCGGCGTCAGCGCTTTCACGTCCGCCAGCAGCGGATCGAAATACGGCGCACGATAGGCCGGCGGCAAGGTGCCGCGCACCGGGGCCAGTGCTTTCTGAAGTGCCGCAACCATCTTCAAATCCGCCGGACCTTTGGTGGTCGATTTTGCGGCGCTTAAACAATCGCTGGTGGCGGCCGCGAGGCCCTTGAGATTCAGTTTGGCCATGATGTCTCCTTGCTGGCAATGCGTCGGTTGAGCGCGCGGTAAAACGCAATGCTCAAAATACGCCCAAGACAAAATGAATAACCCACCCGAGCGGGTGGGTTGCTCGCCGGACCGTACCGCGCGACACCGATTGACTTGTGACGGCCAACGTCGCGCCTGCAAAAATTCGGCTTCATGTCAGGCTTTGTCCGACTTCGTCAGGCTTGATGGCGCCGCGCATTTTCAAGCGTGTCAGGCGCGCGGCGCGCGGGAACGGCTAAGGTATTTGCTTAGGCGAATACCGTATGCACCCGGCATGCAGCCGTTTGCTCGCCGCGCAACGCCACCAACCAGCGCATTCCCGCTCGGCAAAAAATCCGTTCATTTCCCACCCGGGCGGGTGGGGACAGATACTTGCGGCAGTCGCATCATTTCATTTCTTATCCGGCCAGAAAAAAAGAAAAAAACATCCGGGAATGGGGGACGCAATGACTGCCTGTGCAGCACCTGCGCATCTGAAGACCCGTGCAGCAGACGCGATATTGCGCCGCGCCGCCAAAACCCAACCCAGGGCCGGTGAGAATTGGCGAACCCACGCGGTAAGCGCAAGCGCCGCGGCCGAGGCCGAATCAGCGTGACCATCGCCCGGCCATATCCCGCCATGAAGGCGACCGTCAATGCCGGTTGGCTCGGTGGCACTGCAACCACCATCATGCTTGCCATCGCCCTCACCCTGCATGCCCAAGGGGCTGCGGAAGAGAGCAAATGTCTCGCCGATAATTTGAAGAAGAAGATCCTGACGGAGAGGAAAGTCCCCGATGTGCGCGGTTGCGAATACCAGCAGCTCGCAGCTGCTCTCAGGTTTGCCCATCAAACGCCCGCAATACAATTCGGGCCGTCCACAATGCCGGCCGGCAGGATATTCGAGCAGACCCCGGACGCGGATTCTGCATGGGTACCCAGCACAAGAATAGGGTTGTCGGTTTCGGATGGCACCGCGCCGGACCGAACCGGCAACAGTTCCCAAGAAAACGCAACGATCACAGCGCCGGACTCACAAAAAACGGCATGGTGGTTATGGATTGTGGCGGCCGGCGCCTTGCTGGCGGCGGCAATAACAATGGCCAGGGCCATCCGCAAATGGCGATGGCGAAGGCTGCTCAGAATAACGCCCTCGGTGGAACTGACCGGCAAATCGAGCGCCATGCCGATTGCGATGGCCGCACCGCCTCTGGGCCTGGACGCGCAACTCGAAATTGGCGAGGCCGCGCCGATCGGCCCGATACCCGTAAGCAAACTGGAGAAATCCGATGACAACTGAAACCGTATGCCAGATCAGCGAGCTGCTCCCCGGCAAGTTCGCGCACATGGATGAAATCGTGAAAAACCAACTGCAAGGTGAAACAGATTCCAGCGGCGCCGGCATCCCCGGCTTCGTCTGGGGCGTCGTCAGCGCGAAAACCGCGGAATCGATTCACGAGGTGCTCGGCTACGACGTCATGGGGCTGCTGGCGCTGGCCTGGTGCTCGGCACACGAGCTTCAGGAATATACGGATATCTGCAAATACCCGCCGCGCAAGAAACTGACCGTGTTCCTCGGCGAACATAAAGTCGCGACCGAGGTGCACCCCATCATTTCCGTCTCCCTCGGCGCGGCCAAATTCCGGCCGCTGCGTTTCACCGTTGAGCTGGCCGCCGAGTTTCGCTCAGCCGAGCTGACCATACGCGACGGACACATCATCGCCGTCGGCGCCGGCGATTGCGCCGTCAGCGCGCAGTTGAAGTACAACGACATCAAGCTGCACAAATCGAAATCGCGAAACGTGAAATTCTCGGCGCCGATGCCGCTGGGTGCCCCCGGTTTGGCGATAGGCTGAACGTCGGAAGGTAATTTTGCCGGCACGCGGATGCGAGATACATGGGCCCCGGACTGCATCCGGGGCGACACTTTCCCTTAAGCACCCGTCATCCTGCTTGGGTCAAGTTAAGGCAAGTTAATGGCCTTCACCCCGGAATGCGCGTCATGTCCATGATCCAGTTGCATTCCCAAGTGCGGCCGCCGTCCGCCGAGAAGGCCTGCTCCCAGCGCGCGCTATCGGCGCCGATGTCCGACCATTTGTATTCGACCTTGATCGGCCGGCCGTCGAAGGTATCGTCGCCGGTGAAAATGCCGACGCCGTCGCGGAACCCGCCGACCACCGGCGGGGTGAGGTGGCCGGTGGCGGCATCGAGGCCGCCGGTCTGGTTGTCCAGCCAGTAGATGCTCCACTTGCCGGTCACCGGGCTGAAGACGCGGAACGACATGCCGACGAAGCCGGGCCGCCATTCGCGGGCGATGAAATCGTCGTAATTGCCGATGCCGCCGGGCAGCTTGCGCGCGTGGCCGACGGCTTCAAAGGTTTCCCAGTCGGTGCAGCCGGCCAGGCGCTTGACCAGACGCTGGTTGCGGATGAGCCAGTGGCCCATGTAAAAATCGAAATCGCCGGCGCCGTTGGTGTCTATCGTTGCGGGTCTGCTAGTCATATCCGGTCCTTGTGCCTTTCTTGTGCCTTGTGTACAGGTTAAGTCTTGCGGCCGCCCCGGCGGCAAAGTGTGACCGCGCTCAGCGCAACTGCGATCGTGCCGTCGGCTCCAGCATCAGGCGCTCGGGCGGCGATTTGAGCTGCTGCAGCAATGCCGGCAGCACCTGCCCTTGCCATTGTTTCGATTGCGCGAGGCGGCGTTCATGTTCTTGAAACTGCGTGGCATTATCGAAACGCGCGAACCAGATCAGCACATGCTCGCCCACGCGCACCGGCAGCCTGGGAAAATTGTTTTCCGCAGGCTCGGTCTGGAACGCCGCGATGGGTGCGGCCCCGGCTGCGGTCATCGCCGGCTTCACTTCCTGCTCAAAGAAGCGAATGAAATCCGCACCAAGCGGCGCGTGCAGATAGTAGATCGTCGCCACCACGCGCGCATCCGGGCGCGCGACGGCGCCCACCGGCGCGCGGGCCGGCATGCCGGCTGCAAAGCCCGAGCCCGCCGCTAGCGGGCGCAGCAGCAATACATTCGAGGCATCGATCATCGTCGGATTAGCGGTGTCGCGATGCGCCTGCCAGACCGGCCCGCCGTAGAACGCGGTCAGAGCCGCGCCACGCGCCGGCATATCGGCAAAGCCGCGCATCCAGACGAAACGATCCGGCTGATCGGCATCGCGAAACTGGCCGATGATATGCATGCCCACCGCCTCCTGCGATTCTATGAACTCACGATCGAACAGATCGATCAGCACATCGCGCTTGCCGGGGTAAAGCGTGTATTGCCGCAACTCGATGACGGCGCAGCAGGAATCGTTGCCGCCCCTATCGGGATTTACTGCCATGGAAACTCCTGGGTAAGTGAAAGCGAGGGCCGCCGCCAGACAGGCTGCAGCCAGGGAAAGTTTTGGAAGCATCTGGCGGCGCCGCATCATCCGCCGCTTCAAGCCGCGGCCCGGGGACGATCGCGCAACCCGTCGATGGTGGCCTCGTCGGCCGCAATGACGATGGTGGCGTAGCTGTCGATGCAATCCAGGATTGCCTCACGCGGGCCGTCGCGCCAGGCGCTGCTGCCATAGAAGGCCAGCTGGCTGGCATCGCGTTCGGCGGCGTCGGCATAGGCGCGAATCAGGTAATAGGCATTCTCGTCGGCGAGCGAAGCCCGCATCGCCACCACATCGGTGCCGTGCCGCAGGAGCATGGGCCGCACCTCGGCATTGGCGATGCGGTCGAATTCGGCGCGTCGCTGCGGTTTCAGGTTATAGCTGCGGATTTCGATGATGCGCGGCATGTTCGCCTCTCCGATTGTTGGGCGGTATGATTGAAGGCATATGCTATGGCCTTCGCGACGATTGCAACACCGCAATTCCAAGGCAATTTACGCCTTCGCCTTTATTTTCCAAACCGTTTTAGCGAAATCACATTAATGTTCGAACTCGACGCCCACGACCAGAAAATTCTCGCCCTGCTGCAGGAAAACGCCCGCCTCAGCTTCACCGAAATCGGCCGCCGGGTGCACCTCACCGCGCCCGCCATCACCGAACGCGTAAAACGTCTGGAGGAAGCCGGCATCATCACCGGCTACGGGGCGCGCATCAATCTGCGCAAGCTGGGCTACAGCTTCGAGGCCTTCGTGCAGGTCACCGTCGAATCGCATGCGGCGCTCGACGCCTGGGCGGAATCGCATGCAGAGCTGCTGTCCCTGCACGCCACCACCGGCAGCCATTGCGCGATCATGCGGCTCGGCCTCACTTCGCCCGAGCATTTGCAGGCGCTGCTGGAATCGCTGGGCGAAATCGGCCGGACCACGACCTCGATGGTGCTGTCATCGACATTCGAGGATCGCAAACGCATACCGGGCGCCTATCTGAAGACCGCGAAGTGAAGGCGATCTTTCACTGCCGTTCGGTCTCGCCGTTTTTCATCCGGTTCATCGTCATGGCGATGCTGGGCGGCGCGGCCCTTTCCAACGCCGCCGCGCAAAGCGGCGATGCCGGCAACGACAAGCCCGCCAACAAGCTCACTCTCGGCGGCTACCATTTTGCCGACAGCGGCAATGCCGGCGATATCAACTGGCGGCACAGCAATGATTTCGGCGACACCTGGCTGGGCTACTACCATTCCGCGGCGCGCGAGGAGCATCAGGGCCGCGCCGGCTGGGACAACACCTTTACCTTCGACACGCTGCGCGTCACGCCGGCCGCGCAGATCGCTTCGCGCGGCTACCTCAATGGCAGCGTGAATGTCGAAACCGGCGACACCTGGTTTATCGGCGCCGGCTTCGGCCGCACCAATCTCAGGCCCAACTGGAACCTGAATTTCGACCCCAACGATTCATGGGCCGTCTCCGGCGGCTGGCGCGGCGACGGCCGCTCATTCGCCCTGCAATGGATCCGCGACAATCGCGAGAACCCGGATGAGCGCCATCTTCATGCGATCTATCGCCAGGCGCTGGCGGGCGGCCAGCGTGCGACCCTGGATATCCTGCACAAGCGCGGCCTGGTCGACGGCGCATCGATCCACAAAACCGGCGTGAGCTTCACCTACGACTGGCCGCGTTATTTTGTGCGCCTGGCTTACGACCCCAAAGTGAATTTCACCCCTGAAGATATGTGGCGGCTGGCGGTGGGGACGCGGTTTTAGGTCTTGTTGTCTGCGGCATCCAACGCACCAAGCGAAGAGTGCTGCGATACCGGCTCTTTCCGCTGGCCGGTCCGGGCGCCCATTTTGGAAACACAAAAAATAACGCTGTCATCCCGGCGCAGGCCGGGATCCAATTTTGGGTCTACGCGAGTGCGACGTAAATTGGGCCCCGGACTAAATCCGGGGCGACAACTCTGGAATTGCGCGCATCTCAAACGCCGGCACATTCCACAATCAGAAACGCAGAACGCCATTTGGCGCGGCTTTCCGGACATTTTTGCCCGGAAAGCCGCGCCAGTGCTTGAGTGTCACTTTCGCGCTTGAGAACGAGAACGATCAGCCTTTCCAGTGCGGCGGATAGGTCTTGTCGAAATACGGCAGCGATTGAATGCGCTTCATCCACGCCTTCAACTTGGGCGGCACCAGGCTGAGCAGATCGTGGCCGGGCTTGCGGCTGTCGATGCGGCCGAGGAAGGCCACATAGGGATAGAGCGTGAAATCGGTCGCGCCGAGTTGCTTGCCGGCGAGGTAGTCCTGGTCGAGCCAGCCTTCGATGATCGCCAGTTGCGCGCCCATCGCTTTCTTCCACTCGCCAATCGCCGCCAGATCGGGGCCCTTGTCCCCAGCGCCGAACACCAGATCGAAAATCTGGCCGTTCAGCGGATCGATATGCGACAGCACCTCGGCGGCGCGGCGGCGCGCGATGGCGCGGGCCTGCACATCCTTCGGCCATAGCGGCGCGCCGCTGTCCGGATAGCGGTCTTCCAGGTATTCGAGGATGGCGCTGGATTCGTACATGGCGAAACCGTTGTCCACCAGGGCCGGCACCTGCTGGCGCGGATTGATGGCGAGGTATTCGGCGGTTTTCAGATCGCCGCCGTCGAAGGACATGCGCTTGGCCTCGTAAGGCAGTTTTTTGTGCTCGAGCGCGAGCCAGGTTTTCCAGGCGTAGGGAGAGCCGGAACCGAAATAGAAGGTGATGGCTTGTGACATAGCTTGATCCTCGACGTTAATGAGTGTGTTTGAGTATGTGAATATGTTGACCCGGATTCTAAATGAGTGGGGGCCGGCCGTATTCAAGGGCCTGCGCGGATAATTATCTCTCCGCGCAGGGTTCTCCTTCACCACCTCCGACTCACCCGAGGTAAGGACAGCACTCGAATTGCCCCGGCTCACCAACAACGCGGCCACTGCTTAACACCCGCCGGCGCCGGCGGCCGCCCCGAAGGCGTCCGGTCGCATCAACCCATCGTCGACCCGGGCCGCATTATTTCTTCCCGGTCTTGGCTTTGGCTTTGTCTTTATCCTTGGGCTTCCACAGCGGCAGCGAGGGGTTGTCCTTCACTTTTGCCGTCAGTTCGCCAAGATTGTTCGCTGGGACGACGAGGTTTTTAGAAGCCCCCAATCACCGATCCGGATGACCGAAAGATCGCTACACCAGTAATTGTTCCCACAGCTTCCGACGATAATTGGCACTCTCAGGCCCAACGCCAAACACCCTTGCCGCCGTTTCAAGGCCGAGGCGACGATAGCTTTCCCACTGCGCTTCGTCATAAAACTGGTCCGCCGTGGGCTGCTGCGGAAAATCGGGGTTGGTCGAGTGATATTGCCGCAGGTCCAGCGCCGACGAAGACAGCAAGTGCGGCTTGAGCACGACGATGTGGGAAATCAGGTCGCGCCTGCCGGGTTCTTCCGGGCGCGGCAAATACACCTTCAGCAGCAATGCACACTTGCTCACATCGGCGGCGCGCAAATCACCGGTCGAATCGTCGCCCGTTATGGCGTGGAATTCTTCCGGTGTGCCGAACACCTGGTCCAGCCGATCCTCCATCGGGATCGCCGGATTTTCTCTGGCGATATCGCGATCGACTTCAATCTCGATGCCGAAATCGATCCGCACCAGCCGGATCAGGTTGGCCACATCCTCAAACTCGTATTTCGGATCGCAGCCGCAATCGCACAGCACGATCAGCCGCACATTGCGTCCGGGCCGCAGCAATTCGTAGACGGCGGTATTTTCGAAATGGCCGCCGTCGGAAAGATATTGCAGCGGCCGGCGCGTGCCGTAGAACGATGCGAACAATTCATCCGACAAATAGGCATGCGTTTTAAACGCCCTGCGAATATGCCTGGAAAAGTCGTCCAGGTCGTCGCTGTATTTGCCGAGCCCCGAACGCCACCAGCGTCCCAGGCGAACATTGGCCAGGCCCATCAGCAAGGAATAGCCGAGGGTGGTCCGGCGCCCAAGCCCGGTCGAGAACGCGGCGCCCGACACCCCGACCCACTCGCCGATGGTCAGTTCCTCGTAGAGCTCGCCGCGTTTTGCCGTCGGCGGGAAATTGCAGAACTCGCCGTCGAGCGAAAACCCGCCGGGCAATATCGCCAGGGGCTTGCCCTTGCGGTCGCGCTGCACCAGTTGCTCGCCGGGATCATTGTTCTGGTTGACGCAGACATTGATGATGTGGATCGGCATCAAGGCGTTTTTGTAATACTCGTCATGGCTCACCTGATCGCCGGGGATCGGTTCCGCAACGCTGCGAAACCCGGCATTTGCGGTCATGAAGCGCACACCATTGCTGGCGCCGAGATAAGCGCGTGTCAGCCGCGCGCTATACAGCCCCTGCAGCGTCGACAGGTTCAGAAAACCGGGGAACTGGCTGCTCAACCAGGTAAGACCGAACGCCAGCCCGGCCGTGATCAGCAACACGGCAAGCATCTCGTGATGCGCTGCTGCATTGCTGAGGAGTTCGAGATAGGGCTCAGATCCCTGCCATTGCACCCATTGCAGCAGCATCGCCCAGAACAGGGCCACCAGAAACAACAGGGCCACACCGGCGACGGAAATGATCGCGCCCAGCGGAATCTTGCTCAGCCAGCCTTCGCGTTCTTTTTCCGCAAAGGCGGTTGCGAAATGCCGCGCCAGCCAGACAATGGCGCCGATGACGGCGGTGGAGCTCAGCCAGCCCTGCGCCTGGTACAGATTGGCATACAGCGATTGGCTGGCGGTATCGACCGCGGCCAACAAGACGATCGCCAGCAGGCACAGCAGGCCGTTGGCGAGCGCGCGCGTCAGCGTAACCCTTTGGTCGGTAATCATGGCCGGTCCATAGGCGTTGTATGTGGTCTGGTAATGCCACAGCGAGCCCAACATCGCCAGCAATCCCGCCATCTCCAAGGCCAAAATCACCCGCAGCCACTGGGCATCGAGCAAGTAGCCCCCACACACGCCGAGCCCGAACAAAATCAAGCCGCTCAGCGCAGTTGCCATTGGTGCCAGGGTGCTCCATTTGGAAGGATCGGAAACGCTGCCGCCGGGCGGCGGCTGAGTCAACCAGAATGCCAGCGCCGCCGGGATCAGCCACAGGCCGAACAAGGGCAGCAGCAACCACCAGATGGGGCTCCACCAGATCACGAATTCTTCAACTTCCACCACATCTTTCAGTTGCTGGTACTCGAATTCCCGATAACTCCAGCCACCCGGGAACTCCGGCAGCCAATCGAACAGCAGACCGCGCGTGACGGCAATAAGCGCAAACGCCGTCAACAAGGCAGTGCCGATCACGTAATGCACCGCAAACCAGTTTCGAATCGTCAGGGCCACGGCGTAGACCAGATCGCCCGAACCGGACGGCGCCATATAGCGGCCGTTCTCGCGCAACCAGGCGAGCGGGCCCTCCCCCGGCTCCTGGGCGTCGAACATGACGTTGCTGCGCAAGCGGCCCGGCGGCTCGGCCTCAAACACCTTGTAGGCCTGAATCGCCACGTCGCGATCATTCAACTGCTTTTGCGGGTTCAGGCGGCAATCCGCAAACAGGCTGCCGAAAAAACTGCCGCAGTAACCGCCGCCGCTGACCGTCGACACATAGTCGAACTGCGGCAACAGACTCTCGGCGCTGTTTTTTGGCGGGCCATTCACCACCCCCGCTTGCGGAACAGGCGGCGCCGCTTTTGCCAGGCCCTGCAGTACGCCGAGACAAAAGGTGGCGCTGCGAATCCCCCCGCCGGAAAAGGCCAGCGCCCATTCCGCTTGCCGGTGAGCTTCCGGGCGCGGGATTTGCATGGTCGACCGCCGCAATTTTGCGCGGTCCTGCTCGTCCGATATCGTTGGCGGCAGCGGTACTGCCTGGGCCTGAGCCGCCGCACTTGGCTGCTCGTGCGGCCCCCCGATTTGCGTGTGGCGCTCAGTGTCGTCAGAGGACATGGTTTTTCCTTTCGCAGCGACGCCGGGAAATATTCGGCAGGCAATCGCGGCATGGTCACGCGGGTGCAGTCCGAATCCAGCCTGCGTAATTTTTTAACGGCCTGGCGCGGTGGCCGCGTGATTGATCCCGGACGGCACTGACAGTCTTCGCCCATCCCGAATCGATAGGCAAGAAATTTCAACGCCGCAATGAACAAACCCACCTGCGAGGGTGGGTAAATTGATCCCAAAAGATCAGGCTGCCGATGATTGCCTGAACGAATGTATTACGGGGAAATGACGCTGTCGGGATGGCCCCGCTGGACAGCCGCGTCGCAACGATTTATTTCAAGCCGGGCTTGTTTGAGGGCCCGAATTTCCAGCCTCCAGCCAACCTCTTGGCAGCCGTTTGCAGAAAACGCAGAACGCCATTCGGCGCGGTTCTCCAGGCAAAAATGCCCCGGAAGGCGCGCCAATGCTGGACTTTCAAATTTCGTTCGGCTATTTCTTCTTGTCACGCGGCGGAGCATGCGGCTGCGTGGCGGACGAAGGATCGCTGGCCGGAAAGCTTTCGTCGCTCGCTTCGTCGATCAGCCATTCCTCATGGGCCGGGTCCGCGGGACTGGGGTGCGGCGGCAATTTGGTGCCTTGCGGTTTCGGCGTGGCGGGTTTTTTGTCCTGCGGCATGGGGCAGCTCCTGTTCTGGCATGACAGCTTAATCATACGCCCCGCACGGCGAGGCTTCAGACCTGCGTTCGTCGGCGGCGAACGTGGACTGCTGGGCACGGTTCTCTATTTTTCAAAACGTTTTAACCGGGTACGCACACCCCCGCGTCATTTGCGATAATCGCCCCACTTCCACTCGCCACGACAGCCGCGACCATGACCGATTTGTCCTTCAGCAAAGTGCGCGAGCAATACGAGATGCTGCCTTATCCACCGGTAAACCCGGAGGACGATAGACACCGGCTGGTGCGTACCTGGCTGGACGAATTGCCGATGATCAATCACTACTGCTTCGCGGGCCGGCAGTCATTCGCAAACGGCTTTCGCGTCCTGGCGGCGGGTGGCGGCACCGGCGGCGGCACCATCTTTCTCGCCGAGCAGCTGCGGCACACCGATGCACGTATCGTGCATCTCGATTTCAGCGGCGCCAGCATCGAGATCGCCAAGCAGCGGGCTGCGATACGCGGCCTGAACAATATCGACTGGATTCACGATTCGCTGCTGAATCTGCCGACGCTGGGACTGGCGCCGTTCGATTACATCAACAGCATCGGCGTGCTGCATCACTTGCCCGATCCCGATGCCGGCTTGCGCGCGCTGAAATCGGTGTTGAAGGACGACGGCGCACTGGCGCTGATGCTGTACGGAAAATACGGCCGCACCGGCATCTATCAAATGCAGGAACTGATGCGCGCCGTCAACGTCGATGAAACCAGCCTCGCCGGCGAACTCGCCAACGCCAGGGCGATCATGCCGCAGCTCCCCAAGACCAACTGGTTCAAGCGCTGCGAGGATTTGTGGCGCGGCGATATGAACACCGACGCCGATCTCTACGACATTGCGCTGCACTCGCAGGATCGGGCTTATTCTATCGAGGAAATTTTTGCATGGCTGGCCGATGAACATGGCTTCACGCTCGATTTCACCGCGGTGGAAAAGGGGCGTTCCGCCTATATGCCCAGCGTGGCGCTGGGCCCGAACCCGCCGCCCTTGCTCGCCAAAATAGAGCGCCAACCGTTGCGCCGGCAATACGCCATCGGCGAATTGCTACGCGGCAACATCATGACCCACGGGTTTTACGCGACGCGCTCCACGCAATGCCGCGCCGCATACGGTGACGCCGACATGGTGCCGTTCTTCGTGCACGAGCCGCTTACCGGGCCGATGGTGGCGGGCATTTTCAGTCAAGCTGGTGGCAAGCCGTTCCTGCTTAACCATCAGCACGTCGGCCTGTCCCTGATGGTGCAGCCCGGGCGTTACGCGCCGCAGATATTCATGCATATGGACGGCCAGCGCTCATTCCAGGAAATTTTTGATCTGGTGCGCAATGATCCGGCGAATCGAAAATCGCCACCCGGCAATCAGCTTTTGTTCGACGACTTCAAGAACAACTTCGACATCCTCGGCGCCATCGAGCGCATCCTGCTGCGACACAAGTCGGTGATCTTGCCTGCCCCCGTCTAGGCTGCAGCTTGAGTGCGACGTTGTGGGCCCCGGACTGAATCCGGGTCGACGCCTTGCCTTAATGTTTGCTTTGCCAGCTTGGTCACCGGGCAAGCGCCAATCCCAATCGGTACGGCAACGCCCAAACAATCACCGTCATCCCGGATTTAGTCCGGGATCCAATTTTGCGCGCGAGAAAGGTTCCCGTCCGAATGCCTGCCTTTCTACCCTGCGCCACAGCTCAGCGCTGCCGCGCGAATGGCCTTCAGCAGATCGGTATCGCGACGGTATAAATCGGCCAGGGAAGCGATCGCCCGCAGATCCTGGTCGCGCAGACTCAACATCTGGTCGACGCTTCCCTTGGCAATGTAGTATGCGTGCCAGGCATCGACGTCCGCTGCCGCCACCTCCGCCAGGGCCACCGTCACCTTGACCTCGGGACTCACATTTTTCATGAAGCCGAGGGCCAGTTTCAGGACGCCGAGGGTCGCCTTCTCGCTCATTTCAAGCAGCTTCCCGCGCTCGGCCGATTCGACTAACTCGTAGGCGCGGCCATGCTGCTCATAGATGTACTTCAGCAGCGTGACGACATCGGCGGAGGTACTGAGGTTACTGATCTGGTTTGCGATCGTTTCACGCACCGCCGGCGGAAACGCCTGCCAGCTTTCTTTGTACAGGGTCTTGAATTCGCGCAGCTCCTTGTCGGCAATCTTCACGCTCTCGCGCGCCGACTCGGTGTAAGCGTCGATGCCAAGGCTCGCCACCTGCTCGAACAGCGTCCGGCGGGCGCGACTGGCCTCTTCCTGGCCCATCTTCACCCACTCCCCCGCGCGTGCCGCCGCGCGGTCGGTATCGACGCGCGAGTTCGCAAGCTTGCTGCGCGTCTGCGCCATGCGGGCCACGACGGGTTTTTCCGCATCCGCCAGCGCGCGCCGCGTTTGCGCGTTCAGTTGCGCGACCGCGCGATTATGCGTTTCGAGCTCCTTGCCGAGCGTGGCTTCCGCATCCTTGCAGGCGAGCTCGGCATCGCTGCCCTTGGCACGCCCCGTCTTGCAGCCCTTGTTGAAACGCGTAATGGTCTCGTCGAGCTTGTCGCCCTTGGCCGCCAGGCGCGCACGCTCGGTCTCCAGCGCGGCCGCGTTGGCAATCTTGCTGCGCGCAGCGTCGGGAATGGCGCAGAGGATATCGACAAAATTTTCCGCCCGCGCGGGAAGCCCGGCCAGGAGGATGAACATGGCCAGCGATGCGGAGACGGCACGAAATTCAGTCATATTGTGAACTCTCGATCAGGGTGTAGACGAAGCGCCGCTTGAGGCCCAAGCGGCTCTTGAGGTTGAGCGAGCGGTTCAAGCGCTCGGCATCGTTCAGGTCGGCCATGCGGTCCAGCCCTTCCTTCAGCACATAGGGCGTCTGGCGCAAATCCGGATCGGCAAAAGGAACCCGGCAGCAGCCGGGGCCGATATCGCCGGCGTCAATTGAAAACGCATTGTCGAGAATCATCTGCCGCAGGCTCGCCGTCTTGATCGTCTCGCGGAAGGGAATCGTGGTGATGTGGAACAGACCCGCATCCTGGAAGCGCGCCGGATTGATCAGCCCCGAGGCATTGCCCGGCGGCGCGACCGCGGATTCGGCGAGGATATCCTGCACCGCATAGTTCTTGATCTGCGTGCGCCAGCCGGCGAGCTCGCTCTTGTTGTGGAGACCAATCGACGCCGACAGCAGTGAGGAACCGTCATTGGCATAATTTTTTGCGCTGCCGCTGCTGTCGTACTGGCTGTATGTCGTGAGCTCCCTGATGGCGCGGTCGGCGAGGTCGATGCGTTCGCGGTCATCCGAGGAATCGCCGGGCGCGTGCTTGCGGAACAGCTTGAGACAGGCCAGCGCCGGGAATTCCTCGCCATTGGCCATATACGCGCCGCCCAGCAAGTAATAGAGCCGCGCATCCTGCGGGTGCCTGGCCAGCACCTCGCGCATCAACGGAATGGCCTGCTCGGGATGGTCTTCGGCCAGCAAATGATTGGCTGGCGACAAGCTGCGGCCGATGCTGAGGTACCACCACCAGTTGCTCCAGTTGGCACTGATGACGACGACGGCGACAAAAATGGCGAAGGGCGCCACCTTGCCGAGGCCGGACATGGCGAATTTTCCGAGCCTGGCCAAGGGGCCTGCCGCAGCCGTCATTTTTGCGCCTGCGCGGCTGACGGCGATTTCGGCTTGATCGAATGCGACACCAGCTCGGTGGCCTTCTTCGCATAGTCTTCCTGAGCGGTCTTCAGCTCCTCGGCATGGTATTCGAGCATGGACTTGCTCTGGCGGCGCTTCAGGGCATCGCCTTCAATCTTGTATTGCGCCAGTTCTTTTTCATTGGCGGCCTGCTTCTTGAGGATGTCCTCGCGCAGGGCCTTCAGCTCCGGCGTCTCGGTCTCGGGCGGCAAATACATGCCCGGCGCGTACACCACCTTGCCGGTGGGCGTGGGAACGACAACTTCATTGCCGCTGCTCTCGTCGCAAGGCCCGCCTGTACCGTCAAAGCAGGCCTTCGGGTCCTTGATCGCCCCGCGCGCTTTGTCGAGCAGCTTGATCGCCCGCTGGTTTTCCTTGGTTTCCGTCTCGATATATATCCGCGTGATGGTGGCCTGCTTGAGCACCTTGGTCGCCTGCTCCAGCCCCCAGGCCGCCTGCTGGTTCGACGGGTCCTGCTGCAACAGGGCCTCGTACTGGCCGGCCGCCGCCTGTGCGCTTTCCACGCTTTGCACCGAGCCGATCGATTTGTTGATGCGCATCGCCGACACCGTGGTCAGCTGGTCCTGCGCCGTCGCGTCGTTGTTCGAACGCTGGAACCATTGCTCATGCACATTCACCAGCAGGTCCCAATCCCGGTCGGAGCGCGCGACGCGAGAGAGCTCGCTGCGCGCCACGCGCCGCGCCCGGCTGAGGTACTCGCGCACCTCCTGCGGGTTTTTGGCGGCGCCGGCACGTCCCTCGAGAAAATCGAACTCGCGCGAGAAATGCGCGGTGGCGCCATCCATATCCCCGCCCTGCGCGGACTGGCGCCCCTGACGCTCTTCGCACAGGCCGGCATTTTTAATGGCGGCGGTGGAGCCCGGGTCGTAATTCAGCGATGCCGCATACTCATTGAACGCCAGCGCATAATTCTCAGCGGCAAACGCGGCCCGGCCGCGATCGAAATATTTATGAGCATTCGCGCCGCGGATGCTGTCATCAATGCTCGCATCCGGCCACCAGCGTTTTTCATTTTCAAACGCGGCAATGGCGACATCCCAGTCGCGCCGCTGCCAGGCCGCATTCGCCGCCTCGCGGGCGATGTTGGCCTGGCAGGCGCGGATATTGTTCGCCGCCGCATCGCTGGACTGCAGCGCCTGCGCCTGCTGGAACTGGGCAATGGCCTGCCGCCAGTCGCGGCGATTCATGGCGTCGAGCCCCGCGGCGAAATATTTGCCGGAAAGCGCCAGCGTGCGGTTGCTGCGATAGACATCGTTCGGATAAACCGAATCCGCCTGCTCGAAATACCTTGCCGCTTCGTCGTAGCGCTTGGCCTGAAGCGCTGCGCGACCGAGCTCATTGAGCTGGTTGGCCTGGGCAATGCGCGGATCGATGCGCGACACGCAGGCGAGGGGATGACTGGCATCGGTCCAGGGCCGGGCATCCATGCCCTGGGCGTTGCACATGGCCTTGAATTCCTGCCAGTTGCGACAGCACTCGGCCTGCGCCAGCCCCGCCATGGTCACGAGGCAAAAGAAGAACAGTACCGTCTTCACCCATACGCTGCCAGCACCCAGAGGCACCCGCCGCAAGCCGGACCATGGCCAACAATTCTTCTGCGCGCTCATCGACATCTCCCTGTGCGCTGATGACCTGCAGACACCGCATCGGTGGCGGCATCTTGATCGTCTGCTGACGATTCTGTGGTCCGTGCATCAGCGCTGTGCGAAAAGTTACGCTGAATTGCCGGCGGAAACAAGGCGAATCGCGGCATCGGCCGCGCCGCAGGCCATGAGGCAAGCGCTTGTGAAAAAATGAAACCCCAGCATTCATGCGCCTTCGCAGGCATTTATTGCCTGGAAGACGCGCCAAATGGCGATCTACGTGTTTTTATGAACCGGGCAACATGCTTTCAGGAAACGCCAGAAATCTAGCGTTGTCATCCCGGATTCAGTCCGGGATCCGATTTTGGTTCAACACGATGGCGCAGAGCGCACGTGCGCGATGCGCCAACTCGAATTCAGAACGTTTAAGGGTCCCTTAAGGACAGCCATCGTGTCATGGCGACATAGTGACGCCACTGAATCCAGCGCCATCCGGGACAACAGATGTTCCCGGCCCCTGGTTGCCAGGTTTCACTTTTCCACCTTTGCAAAAACAGCCAGTGACAGCGAATTGAAAGGGGCGATCATGAATTTTCATTTCTGTATCTTCAATGCCGACCGGCCTGTGGGAAACCTTGCCACCGGCGCCGCCGTTCTCGTATTTGCGCTGCTGGCCGGCGCCGCCGCGGCCGGCCCCGCCGACGATCTCTACAACCGCAAAAGCGACTGGGAACGCATGCAACGTCGCATGGACGACGCCGCCAACAATGTCGAGCGCTATCTGGATAAATCGCGAAAACTGCGCGAGATGGACAAGGCGGAACTCGCCTCGCTCATCAACCAGGTTTGCCGTCTCGATATCGCCCGCAACGACGACGAGGCCGACCGGCTTGCGAAATCGATGCGTGACAAGGTCGTCGATAACGTGCGTCGCGAATACGACAACCTCAACTCGGAAGCTGATCGCCTGATGGGCAATGAGATCGAGCGCGTGCTCAACGACGCCAAAAGCCTGCGCGACAACACCAAGGGCCTGACCTCCTACCCCGAAGTCAGGAATGACACCGAATCCCTGCTGCGCAATATGGGCGACCGGATCGACTCGTTCACCAGCCGCGTCTATGAACGATTCAGCACCGATTACCGCACCCTCGCCAACCTCAAGGAAGGTGTGATCAACGGCTCCAACAATCCGCGCATTCGCGCCGCGATGGAGTACGGCAAGGAAAAACATATCTACAACCAGCGCATCTGTGAAGAGAAGGAGCTTTCGCTGTCCTCGGGGCGGCCGGATTGCGTGTCCTTCCAGAAAGACAGCTGTACCGTCTGGGAATTCAAGCCGGACACCTACAGCGAAAGCGAAGCCCGCTCTCAGGCGGAACGGTATGTACGCGATGTGCAGGACCGCTTCAAGGACGACCGCCGCGCGCTGGACAATTGCAAAAAAGACTCCAGCGGCAAGCCGATCTTCGAGGCCCGGGGCGTGACCTATCCTGCCTGCCGGCCCTGAGGCACCGTGTCCTGCCCCCTGATTGAGGGATCGCCTGGCGGCCCCAGCGCCTGAATTCCGTTTGAACAAATGAAGACGCTGCAAACGAAGGACGCAGACGCGCGATCCAGGCACGGCTTACCGCATTTAAAAATCAGTTAATGACCCTCTCAATCCAGCTATAGAGCGCGCCCGGGCGATGCACGCAGGATATTTTCGTCATCGACATGCGGTTGTAAGGGCTTTGAAATATCAATTTCATTTAAGGAGATTTTGACATGGCATATGGAACTGGAAAAAATGGGGACCCAGGCGATTGGAGTCAAAGACCACCAATAAATGAAGAACCGCGAACCCCCGCGCAGCAACATCCAACACCACCCGTGCAAACCGCGCCACCGGCGGCGCGGCCCAAGGACAATGTGACACCAGACAGTATTTTTCGGCTGGCGATGGGCCTGCTTCCCTCGAATGAGGATGCCATCGGGTTTGCCAGTTGGCGCGCCGAGGTATTGCCGGCAATGGCCGACGATGTAATCAAGCTGAGTGGATTGAATACACAGGATTTCAACACGCATCTTGGCGCATGGGGCGTCGCGATCAAGGCGACAATGGATGCGCTGAACCAGAAAAATGTTGCGGCGGTTCCTCCCGCTGGCGAACCATGCCCTCCCTTGCCCGGCAGTTGTTCGGATCCGACCTGCTCATCGCTGTTCGATGTCAATGATCTCGCCATTCGCGGA
The DNA here is from genome assembly GCA_036394575.1 of Usitatibacteraceae bacterium. GTDB lineage: Bacteria > Pseudomonadota > Gammaproteobacteria > Burkholderiales > Usitatibacteraceae > UKL13-2. Next base: position 18,329 of record DASWEY010000065.1, read on the forward strand.
CGAAAGACGGTGTCATCGAAGCGCATTTATTTCCCGATCATTTTTCCGGAGTTCCGCCTCGACAAAGCCCAGCAGTGGGGGCTCGGACAGAAAGTCGAATTCAGCCAGGAGTGGCGGCATGAAGGCTTCACGCTTGGCAGCCTCATCTCATCGTTTTCGCTTCTCCCAGCAGAAGAGGTCACCCTGGAGGTGAGCGCCTGGCAACGCAGCAAAAGCGAAATTCAGCAGGAGCAGGATGAGGCAACCAAACAGAGCCTTGAACAAGAACTCAAGCGAACCGATGAACAAACGATTTCAAATGAAGCCGCGAGCGAAAACGGCTGGTCGGTATCTGCAACGGCTGCAGTAAGTTACGGGCCGGTTTCCGCCAGCGCATCGGCGAGTGCCAATGGGAGTTCGAGCGATCGTGTCCAGCAGGCACAGCGGCATGTCCAGGAGTCAACGTCCCGTGCGACATCTGAAGTCTCCGCCAGGCGCGCGGTAAAGATTACGCACACTACAGAGTCGCAAACGGAACAAAAAAGCGTCCGCCGAATGAAGAATCCCAACCAATGCCACACGGTTACATTCAATTTTTTCCAGGTCATCAAGCTCATAGACTTGCAAATGCGCTTCTTGAACGACGCGCCCGTCTTTTATTACCCAGGCCTTTTCCCTGCCACTTATACGAACGGGCAACCGGTACGGATTCCCTACGAAGCCGTCGAGGCCTTTACTTCACCGTCGTTGTTTCTTACTCAATTTTTCGAGATCGATCGCGACCTCTCGCAGGAAATTCATGGCCTAGCCTTGCGCGTACGAATGGACGTTGGCCGCTCACCGGCAAGCGGCTTGCACGCGCTCGCCGAAGCCCTCGTAATTGCAGCGAAATACTTGCTTCGGCTCGACCCGGCAGCGCACACCCGGGAGATCGCGGCGTTCATCAACAATTACGCAAGCTCGGCCACGAATCTGCGCGACAACGCCTTGCGCGACTATGGTCCCGGTAAAGGCGAAAGCCTCCAGCTCAATACACCGGGTGTCTACGTGGATTCGTTGCTCGGACGTTGCAGTGCCTGCGAGGATGAAATTAACTCTGAGCGGTACGTGGCAATAAAGCGCGAAGACGCAGACCGGATGCAAATCGAAGGCGCCGCGAGCTTGCTTGAGCAGGAGGCTGAACGCCGGAAATTGCTCCTGAAGGCTAACCATCTTGAGCCTTTTGACCAGCCTGCAATGGCAAATCCCTAAGGCAATTCAATGGATGCCCAAACGCAGAATTGGCTGCGCGAAAGCCTGGTCTTTCGCATCAATGAGTCGCGGGTACGAAAAGTCGAGTTCGCGACGTTGCCGGCGGATATGTGCATGCTCGCCGCGCAACAAGTCAATGAGGTGCGACTGAACGCACTTGAGGCGCCAAAGGAGGTCGGCTGGGACAATATTGCTTTCGAGTTTGTGCTGGGATTTGTCATCAATTCCAGCTTCATGGAAAAGCTCTCGGCGAAATTCTTTCAGAAAATCTACGGCTCAATCCTCAGTTCGCAACTTGCCCTCAAAGTCCTTCCTAAGAGTCTGTTCGGCACTGCCGCAGCAAAAATTGCGGCGAAAAGTACCGGCTCGATATTCCAGGCGGCGGCAGGCAAACCGCATTTCGACGCGCTCGGCGAGGCCGAAAGAGTACTTGCTCAAGAACTCAGGAAATACGTGAACCTGAATCCCGCCACAAAGGAGACGCTAAAGCTTTATGCGAGCGGTATAAATGAGCTGGTAGCGGAATCGAAGAATGCCTCCGCTATCGTCAAAGCCGTAAAGGATGGCGCCAAGAAAGGACCGCCAAAAAAAGTTCCAGAACTTTCCGCCACAGACGGCGCATCCGTCGTGGTGATGGAACACTTCGCAAGCGCGGCCCGGGCGCAGCGGCTGCATATCGAGTCACTCCACAACCAGTACGAGCTGATCGCGCGTACGCTCCCTTTGAGGGAAGAAACCATCATTCAGATAGACCAGATGTTCGACCTGAACGCTATCGTCGATAGCGGCAAGGAAGCATTTAATCTGGATCAAATCACCTCAGGCATGCGGATTCGTCTGGAAGCCATGATCTGGGCAATCCATCTTGGCTTTTCGCGCGAGCTGAAAATACCGGATATTTCGCCAAATTCCATTACCGACTATGACGTGTTCCGACCCAGTATCGACGGCAAGATTGTGCGCTACCTGTTCACGCGATTCGGACCATTGGTAGAGGCCTATCACCGCCAACGGGGCGATCGCGTTTCCATGTCGGAAAGGGAAACCACAACCTCACGGGCAAACGCACTTCGCAATTACTTTTGGGCTATTGGCGACGAGTTCAAATGACGCGACCGGCAGAAGCGGAATCCACGCCGCCGCACTGTTCAAATGCGCCAGGACTCTATATAAGCAACCGAAGGGGCTCAGGCAGCGGGCTTGCGTTTCCGTAAACGCAGAACGCCATTTGGCGCGGCTTTTGGAGCATTTTTGGCCGGAAAGGCGCGCCAATGCTGGGGTTTCATTTTTATTCGATGCGGGATAACGCCAACCATTGCGGCCACCGCAAAATAATCACTGTCATCCCGGATTCAGTCCGGGATCCAATTTGGGCTCAACGCGAGTGCAAACAGAAATTGGGCCCCGGACTAAATCCGGGGCGACAACTCAAGTTTTGGTTTCATCGCAAATTGCAAGCATCAAGCGTTGATGAAATTCCAGGCGCCCTCCAAACCTTCACTGTCATCCCGGCTCATTTTTGTTGCACGTCCGGGATCCAATTTTGTATCCACGCGAGTGCGAACAGAGATTAATGGGCAAAGAAAACGGCGGGCTATTTTTGTATAGGTCCGCCGTTTTTATATCAACACAGTCTGGAAAAACGGCTACTTCTTCACCTTCGCCCCCGCCAACCCCGCCACTGCCCCTAGCGTCGTCTGCGCTGCGTTCAGGCCCAGCAGAAAATCCTTGTCGGAGTAGCTGGAGAACAAATCCGTCGCCTGGTGGTAGTTGGGGTTCCAGCCGGCGCCGATTTGCATGCCGCGTTCGTTTTCGCGCAGGCTGATCGCCGGCACCAGGTCCTTGAAGGGATCAGAGTCGGTGTTCGTCATATGGTGGCCGACGGCAGCGGGATAGTCGGTCGCGTATTTCTCGTTGGCGTCGCGGAAAACGTACGCGAGCTTCGCGGCCTGCTCGCCAAACTTGGTGTCCATACGGAATTCGATATTCACGTCCGCCTCCGGCCGCTGCTCAGGGTTCACACTTCCATCCGCGCGGGGCATGCCGTGGTCCCACATCATCATGTCGTGCTGGATCATGCCCAGCCATTTGGGCTCGGGGTATTTGCCGGATCCCACCGGCGATTCCTTGCCTTGTAGCGCGAAGCGTTGTTCAACGTAGGCCTTGGCGCCGTTGAGCCCGGTCTCTTCGTTATTCCACAGCACGAAGCGGATCGAGCGATCGGTGATCACGTCCGGGCTGCTGAACACGCGCGCCAGTTCCATCACCAGCGCCGTGCCGGAACCATCGTCATCTGCCGCCTCGCCCCAGCCGTGGCCGTCCATATGCGCGCCGACGATATACATTTCCTCCGGATGCGTGCTGCCGACCTTGGTGCAGAACACCTCCTCGCGCGGCCCGTTCGTCGCGGGTTGGGAATTGAGCTTGCGCAATACGGGATCGGTCTGCTTCTCCGCATCTTCATTCACCGACACCGGCCCCACGTTGCCGCGCATGCGCGAATCGCCCACGTTCTTGCGGATTTCCCCGCTCGCGATCACCGGCGAAAGCGGAGCCGGCGCCCGGTAATTGCGCGCAGGCTGTTCGAAGACGTATTTAATCCGCTCGGTATTGGTACAGCCGTAACTCTTGAGCTGCGCCTCGATCCAGTCAACCGCCGCGCGGTTGCGGTCAGTGCCCTGCCGGCGGTCACCGAACTGGGTCAGGCCCTTGATGGTGGCCTTGTACTTGGCGAGCTCCAGACGACCGACCATGGTTTTGACGGGGTCGACTTTGGCGGGCTCGGTTTGGGCGAATGCAGGTGCGGACAAGGCAACAGCCAGGCTGGAGGCGAGGAGAATATTTTTGCGCATGGTGGTTTTGGTCACAGAGGTTTAGAAAGGTAGGCCGAGCTAATCATAGCGAAAACGGCGGAGCCCGGGGCGTGTCCTCAGGAGCGGAACACATTGGTCGATCTTGTCACGGACGCCAACAGTGGCACTACGCAGAACGCCATTTGGCGCGCCTTTTGGAGCATTTTTGGCCCAGAAGGCGCGCCAATGCTGGAGATCGGAATTCCTGGCCTTAAGGCATTACGGACTGTTTTTGGCAACACCAAAACATTCACGTTCCCGCCGACAGGTCCAATCAATTGGCCGGCAAAAACAGCATGGCGTAGTCAGCCCCTTTCATTTTTTGCCTAGCTTAGAGGCCAACTGCATTCTTCAAACATGCAGAGTGTCCGATCTACTCGATCGCCTCAATTAAGGGATGGCTGATTAGCCTCAAACGAAAACTTACCCACCCGCACAGGTGGGTTCGCGCAAATTCGACTCGCCTAGAATCGCCACCGCAGTTCACACAAATTCACAGTATTTCACATACATGTGACAAACGTTCGGCGCGCATCTGGCAAGGCAATCAAGTCAATGTCCGTCATTTATGGGCGCAGTCCTGCCCTAATCAAGTATGGGAGCGATTCATGAATCAAGTAAGAAATGTGGCACGCAAACTAGCGGCCACCGTGCTGCTTGCGTCAGCTGGACTGACGTCGTTTTTAGCATCCGGTCAGTCCAGTCCAGCGCCTGTTGACGCCTTCGTCTACGGACTATCCTACGATCCGCGAGTTTTGCTCGCCACGAGGGAGAATGGTGCTACTGAGGCTTTGCCAGGACGAGAAGGTGATGGCAACAAGGTCATCATTTGCACAAACAAGACACGCGACCTCACCAAGGAGCTGAGCGAGGTCACAATCCTCTCGCCAGTGACGGGCGTTGTCTTCCCCGGGGCCCTGGTACGCGCAAACCGTAATCTGGCCGACGGCAAGCCCGATGCAATCACACTTCCCAGGTCAGCAATTACCCTGCGCATTGATCTGCCGGGCATGGGTAACGCCGGCACCATCACGGTCGATAACCCGACTAACTCGAGCGTACAAGGCGCAATCGATGAAGCACTTAAGGCCTGGCTCAACAAGGGGACCAGTTTCGAGAATGCGGCACGCAGCAAGCTTGAAGTGAAAAAAGGCTTTTCAACGCAGCAGCTGGCTCTCGAGCTGGGGTTTAATTCCAAGTGGGCGGAAAATGAAATCACATCGCATATGGATGTGAAGAACAACTCCAAGCGCACCACCAGCATGCTGCTGTTCAAGCAGATTTTCTATTCCGTCACCATGGACCTGCCGCAAAAGCCAAGCCAGGTATGGGCGCCTTCAGTCGATCTCGGCGAAGTTCGTCAGGTTCTCAACGCAGGGAACCCACCGGCATACATCCGCAGCGTCGATTACGGCCGCATCATCCTAGTTCGGATGGATACGAACTCGGCACAGACATCGGCCGATGTCGAGGGCACGCTCAAGTATGTGACCACTGGCGGTGCAGAATTCGATAGCGAAACAAAGAACAAATTCGAGAAGATCTCGCGCGAATCCACCTTCACCGTCATGACGCTCGGCGGAAACGCAAAGATTGCCGCCAACATCACCGGTGAACAGGCAAAAGCATCTCTCGACGCCATTCGCAAGGGCGCGGTATTCGGCAAAAACAATGCAGGCTATCCGATTGCGTACACCGTCGCATTCCTGAAGGATCACCAGTTCGCAAAGATGGCCTTCTCCACCTCTTACAACGAAGCGGAATGCACCGAATACAACAACGGCTTTGTCCGCGTAAAGCATGACGGCGGCTACGTCGGGAAATTCAAGGTTGTCTGGAGCGAAGGTGGCGCGCCGAAGCAATGGGAGTCTGGCGAAACGACCAGCGGCTATCAGTACACGCTCCCGCTACCTGGTGATGCGAAAGGTGTCCAGTTGCAAGCATGGGGCGCAACGGGCCTCGTCTGGGAACCCTGGCGCGAGGCCATGAACCGCGTCGAAAACGGGCCCACGAATAAATGCTATCGGATCACAGGCACGACCTTGGCGCCGGGCTGGGATTATTCCTGCCCGAACTAACAAGGCCGAAGTTGTAATTGCCGACCGAGCCAGCTAAATGGACATCCAGGATGTTGGCTCGGCAATGATCACCCCGCATATTTCGCGACCGCCGATAGCAAACGTTCGCAATCGCCAAATTGCAGCATCCCGGTAGCAAAACGGATGCGAAATTAATGCGGCAATGGCCACGGCCAATGCAGGTCGGCTTCTTTCGGATTTCCCGATTGATTCGATCCGCGCCGATATCAACATTGAAAGTGGCCGCGCCATTTTTAGAAACAAATTCGAATATCCAATTCAACAACTTTGTATTGCTAAAGGAAATTCAACATGAACAGAACCATTGTATGCGCCTCGTACTTGGCGGCCCTCGTCTGCTCTTTCGCCACATTGAGCGCTATTGCTGACGGAACAAAACCTGTTACGAAAGGTCCGGTCATCCGCGGCGTCACTCTGCCAGGTCCGGTCGGCGCGCGCGGCACCCCAACGGGAAGGACGTGCGATTTCGCTGGTGAAGATGTAGCACCGAGCGGCACTATGACCGGTGCAAGCGTAAATTGTGGAGCGGGAAGAACAGCACAGGACCTAGTTAACAGTTTGCCGCCACGATTCAATGCATATTGCATCGTTTCCAGCGCCGACAAAGTAAAGAGCGCACGAATCATTGCCGCTCCAATTCCGGGAAACGCTGACCACTGCGATCTATCCGGCATAAAACCAAACGATGCGGCAAGCCAGTTCAAGGGCGCCCTTTGGCGCTGATTACCGTCGCGCGCGGCTGACGTCTATGGCGAATGAAAAACATTGAACCACATTCGCCATCCCTGTTGGATCACTGGGAGTCCTGCCGCCTCGCGGCAATCATTCCCGCCTCTGAAGGCGTTCAGCACCTGCGACTTTTGGTCTAAACATTTTCTGCTGCGAAAGTGGTGGAAAGCCTACGTGCAAAAAATTATTTGGAGGACTTGTTCCATGAAAAAGTTGGTATTGGCATTTTTATCCGTTTTCCTGAGCTTTTCTGCGGCAGCTGATTGCCCGGGTGGCGCACCCTGCGAGACTGTCAACGTCTACAAGGTTCAAAGCTGGCCGACGATTTGGCAGGACGCCAAAGGCCGCGAGCTGATTTCCTTACGAGAAGCTAATGCTACTGACCTCAAGTCATTTAGTGCCGCTCTCACTTCAATGGCCAAGAGTTCGGCACTGGCCATCCGATACAACGTAACTCGCATCGTTGACAAGCCCGACGATTACTGCAACTGCAATCTTGAATTGAAAGACAAAGGTTGTGGCCCCAAAACCAGCCTCACGGACATGAAAACATGCACAAGGATATGTCGCCTTGACACAAAGGAATGCAACGTCGCCGGCAAGACATCAAAAGATGGAGGCGGATTCTGGTATGCATTTCCAGATAAAACGCGCTTAACCGGATCGGCAAATGAGTCCTGGAAGCGCAATGCTTTCAAAGTTGACAAAAATGCTCGCGATTGGTCTGAAAACTCCCGCATCATCAAGAAAGCCAGCTGCTTTGCCGACGAACTGACCAAGTCGCCCGCCGCATCCATTGATGCACTATTTGAAAACGAAAAACCTTGCCCAGCGTTGTCGGAAGCGGAGCTGCTCAAGGAATCCGCAGCGTTTGTTTCAGCAAAATAACTAATGCCACATTGACAAAAGGCACATCCATAACGGCCGCCAGATTTCGGCGGCCGTGTTGGTGCTCCTCGGCATCGCGCTTCGCAACGAATGTGGTCATGTAAACGAGCAAGGACAAGCATGAACGCGGCTAACTTTATGGAGAAAAAATGGGCAAAAGATGGGATGAAATTGAGCGCGAAGTGAAGGTAGCTCTCGGGAAATACGCGACGAAATTTGAAGTGATTGAGGACGCAGATCTGCTGAAACACGGAAATTATGAGGTTGAGGCAGTTATTTTTGAGCCAAAGCCGAAGATGACGTCCCTGGCACAGGGAACTTACGAATCGGGCCAGATGATCCACGCGGAAATGGCCGCTATCGAGGACTATGCATCAAAAAAGAAAATTGAAGACGGCAAATTTCCTAAGGGCTTGGGGCTGACAACCAGCCTTTCGCCCTGCCCGAGATGCGCAATTATTCTGCGCATCTTTCAAAAACGGTTTGGGTGGAAAGTTTGGGCGCCCAGCAATGCGTTTGCAAAAAATTCGAGCGGGTCTTACAACATACCCGAGCAAGTGTCCTTGGTGATTTTCAAAGAGCTAGTGGAGAACAAGGTTGTCTCAAGCGACGAGGCCGTCACTTACAAAAGCCAAATTAGTTCATTAATAAAAGGGTTTGAGTTTGTGGGGTAACCACCTCGGCTCTGAGTTGCGTTATAGGCAGAGTCGATTTTTTGATTTAATCGACTCTGACTCTGTGATTCGCAACGTAGAATCCGCCACCCGTCACGCCGACGGGTCTATCCTATGGAGGCAATCATGAAAACCAACGCAAAGCAAAACGTCTTCTCGTTTTGAGGCCACCAGCAAGCGAAAGAAAGGCTTCCCGTCCGAAACCAGCGTAAAGCGCTCGCGCGGCGGAATCCACACCGTCAACAACGACAAAGAGCTGCTGGAAAAGCTGGGCCGTAACGACCTCTGCCCTTGCGGCTCCGCACGCAGATTTCAAGAATTGCTGCATGCTGACCGGCGAGTTTGATGGTTCGGAGCGGGACGATTATTTCAGGGATTGATGGGCAAAGAAAACGGCGGGCATTGGCCCGCCGTTTTTCGTTTCTACACCGATTGAGAATTGGAGGCTATTCAAAATCGCCTCCGACCGGGGCATTATGCTATGTAAGCAAAAAATTATACGTAACTGATGAAAACGGATGGAATTCGGGCAGACTACTGCGTATCTCGTCATCGATAAATTTATGGTGAGCAATCGAGGTGAACATCTCTTCAGGCACTGGGTAGACCGCGTTGGGATTGTGAAAGAGTTCAAGGCCTTCACCCCAAGTCTCATGAAATTTTCCAGCCTCAACTTCAATAAAGAACGGTTTAGGTAGTGCTGCATTTGGGTCATGGTCGTAACATAGTCCGGATCGGACCAACCTTAAATTTTCAATACCGAAACCGGCAAGGCGACCCATGCGGTTAAATTTCGATATTGTTCCCGACGACGAAAACAAGACGGCACTAACGTTTTTGGTTGCCTCCAAATGAAAGAACCCTGAGGGAATTTTCTTTCCCTTATGCTCGTGGCTTTCAATCTTGAGCGAGCTAATGTGCAACTTGCCATCATCATCACGAGAAAATTCATGAGTTAAGCCAAAGAGGTATTCGAAGAGAGCCGTGGAGCTCCACAACATCGATTGCTGCTCGTGAAAATCGGCAATAGCAAAAATGAATGGCTTTCCTTTAGCAGCCGGAAGCTCCCAATACGGCGGCTTGCGCGTCAGTTTGGAATACAAAGCGCTACCAAATTTAATGGGCATCTTTCCGCGCAAGAGCTTTCGAATTTCTTCCGGCTCTTTAAAGTTTGGAGGCCCCTCGACTGGCAAAGGGGGCGGATCACCAGCTGACGGTTGAACGGTAACCGCTTCAATAGTTACCTCACTAGAACCTCTCACAAGAAAATCCGGTGCCGGCTTGGGCTTCTCAACATAAAGCCCCTCCTCAATGAGATAGGCATAGAGGTAAAGCTCCCAGAGACGCGCATCAAATCCAGACGATTGAAATTGCTCAACGAAATTGCCGTCAACGTCATCGAAATTCCGCATCATCTCCCTAAGTACTCCGATGGCCGGAGACCAATTAGGATGCCTTTGAAACAATTTGAAATTCGGGTGCTGCTTTTCTTCTGGGACAATCGGCGTAAAGAGGTCCACGCCGCCTTTAGTACTTCCGCCCTGAGGGAAAACGCTAGCTCCCTCATCGCTGAGTTTTTGCAGCTTTTGCTTCAGTTCAGCATCGGCGATATTGGGATTTGGAATTGAAACCGCAACGTCGATACAACGAAAACGACCGCTTTCGTCTCGCCCAAGGATGACATAACCAAAGTCCATGTCGCTGTGATCGAGGACAACGGCACCGAGTACTCGCTCGGCTTCGCCTGCATACCACGCAATTTCCGAGCTAAAAACAGGCGCAATTGGCAGGCGGGTCCAGCTTACATACGCATCAAATCGTGCTTTGGAAATTTGGGTAATCAACTATCGCCCTGTCAACAACCAATATCAAGTTTGAAAATTTCAATTTTATGTATTTCAGAAGTCCAGTTACTGTCAATCGAACTGCCTCGGAAATAATGCGCTCCAATTTTGACTATTCGTATGCAGAATCGGCAGTGAATTATTTGGGCAACGATGCGCCAACACGACAAGAAGGCCAGAAGCATCGCTACCTCGTGGATTTCGTGGGCTTGCCAATTTGCAGTAGTGCTCGATCTTGGTTTTCTCGGAATTGGCAAAAAACTTGCACTTATCGCTAAAGAAGTCATGTCTGTGGTCGAGAATGGTTCCACAAATAAGCTGCATTTCGGTATTGTTCTGGACGGCATTAACCGCAACTTCAGTAGCCGCCACAACCATCAAATAAACTTGCGGGCCCTCTGCAAGAAGCTCAGCAAACGTATCGTCCCAGGCTGTTGATGCTTGTCGCCCAGTGCCAGAAAAATCATCTATGAGCACAACGGTGTCTTCCGGGCCAGGGCGTAATCGCACCAAATCGCTTCGGTGCACAAAAAGGTTGTTGTAATGTCGCGTCGTCATACCTGTTGCCATTCTAAAAACGTGGACCATGGAATCGCCACTTTCGCCTACGCTTGATGAGAATGGAACAAAGAACCATCTTCCTTTCCGCTTGATCGCGTCCTGATTCCAACCTGAAAGTCCAAGTAGCAGTTCTCGATATTTTGTTTTGATTTGTTGATGCCCAATAAATAGAACGCTATCCAGTACACGGGCAGCTATCGGGCGTTCAGGCTCGCCAAACTGCTCCAACCACAGCTCAACTTTACTACGCGTAACTTCCGATACATAACCGGAAAACGCTGCCAGCCAGCGGTTATATCGTGCGTTATTTATTGGTGCTTCTCGGCCAAGTGGTTTTTGCATGTTAGCGCCGCTTATCCGCAGCTTTGAGCTTAGCGTTCATTAGCTTCACAAGGCGCATCATTGACTGCCAAAGGTCCTCCTCACCATAAAATTTTTCAATATCCAGTTCGGCCAGAAGATCTTCAACCGCAGATATTTTCTTCACCAAAGCCTTCGCTTCGGCATGAACGGTAGCAGACTGAATTTCAAGATGACTAATTGGGACAGAGATTTCGTTTACGAACCGCTCAAGCCTGGAACTCAGTTTTGTTAACTGATTCGCGCGTTTTGCATGCGTAATATGTTGTTTAACCAAGCGAAAGTCAGTAACTGATTTAATTGTCTTCGACTCATCGAAGTACTTTTCAATCATTTTGTTTATGACGTGCTTTTCTTTAAACCAATCAAACGCCCGCACTTCGCGGTCGTGGATTACTGGATAAAGCTCAATGAAAAAATCCGCTTTCATCCGCATTTCTGGATCCGGATCGAGCATTCGGTCTTGAAACTCTCTGCTGTAGGAAAGCAATTTCTTACAGCGAGTGATCACCGCTTCGTCTAATCCGGTCAGCTCTGCCAGTCTGGCGTCGTTACGATCATTGAGTTCACTCATTAAGAGTTCAACTTTCAACGCCGTTGGCATAAGCTCCCAGTCTTCACGAAGCTTATGAATCTGAAACATAGTTACGATATTTTGAACAAGGCTAGGCTCATCAACTTGATTTACCGGTACTTCATCAAGACCAATAGCTGACGCGCAGGTCCAACGGCGCTGGCCATCCAGAATCACATATCTTTTTTTCTTCTTATCAAAGTAGACGGTGAGCGGAACGAGTATTCCAACGCGTTTGATAGATGCTTTGAGAATATCCATCGGCTCTCGATCAAAGAGAATCCTAGGATTGTGAGGATTGGGGACCAAATCATTGGTCTTGATTTTTTTTACCCCAATCGTTGGCGTTGTCATTTTTTGTGCACTTGCCATGTAGCACCTCTAATAATTCGTTACGAGCATTTCACGCGCTTTGCGGCGATGAGTCGCGAATCCAGAAATTTGCCGCTGAACTAAAGCGTGTTTCGTTTTGAATCCCTTGGCTAACTCAATCCCCTCTTTGCTTAATCCATAGCTAAGCAGAAACTGCACACCAATTTTGTCTAACCTTTCCAATTCAGACCGAAGCACGCGGAGATTTTCCATCCCAAAAACGTCATGCGAATAATTATTGAAAACGCGGCGGTTGGCTATGGAATAAGGGGGGTCAAGATAAACAAAATCTCCGGTTTTCACCTCAGACAAAACCTTTTCAAATGATCCCGCTATGAATTTTGCAGAGCGAAATACTTTTGACGCATTTGTAATTTCACTCGGGGTCGGCAAATCTCCCGATCTTCCGCCACCATAGGGAACGTTGAACTCTCCCTTCATGTTTGTTCTATATAGCCCATTAAAACAAAGCCTATTTAGAAAAATAAACCTCGCAGCCCTCTCTAGCTTGTTAAGCGATAAAGGGTTAACCGACCTCTGGCGATAGTAGTTCTCTTCACTTGTATCAGGCATATTAGTCAGCAAATCGATCATCAACAGCCGTCGATTCTTAACTTGGATATACGCATTTATAAGTTCTTCATTGATGTCACCAATTAGTGCTGGCTTTGGTGAAAGCTCAAAAAAAAGACAGGCCGAACCGGCGAACGGCTCTACATAACGCTCAAATTCTGCTGGTAAATGCATCCGCAAAATCGGAATTAATTTTCGCTTACTACCTGCCCAGCGAATCAATGGCCTAATTAAGCCAGACTGCTGATATTCAGACTTCTTCATTTTTTTGCGGCCATCAAGAAATTTGCCTGCAATTTTCGGCTAAGCCCCATACGGCACCCAAATATTCTTAACCTGCGTCGCCTCCCGCAGCACCTCTTCCATTGCCGGCATCGCGCCGGTTGCCGCCATTACCCAAGTGCGCTTCATATTGTGGGCCGAGGCTTTTTGCACCGCGGTCTGCCCGGCGGCTGATCCCGCATACCAAATCGCATCCACATCATCGTGTTCGGCCAGGGTCTTGGCGAGCTCGTCGCGGTCGCCGGTCACGACGTTGATGGTGCCGGCGGGTACGTCGGAGGTTTCTAGCACCTGGTAGAGATCGGTGGCGCTGAGCGGGTGTTTGGGCGAGGGCACGATGACGAGCGCGTTGCCCATGGCGAGTGCGGGTGCAGCGAGTGCGGCCAGCGCCAGCAGCGGGTTGTCGTCGGGCATGAGGATGGCGACGACACCCATGGCTTCGTTCATGGCGAGGGTGACGTTGCGTTGCGGCACGCCGTGGATGCGGCCATCGTATTTGTCGGCCCAGGCGGCGGCGGTGAAAAGTTGATCGATGCTGGCTTCCACTTCCGCGAGTGCGGCGGCGCTGCCCTGCCCGGTTTGCGCGCTGAGGCGGCGCGCGAATTCATCGGCGCGGGCGGCGAGATTTTCGGCGAGGAAGTAGACGATCTGCGCGCGGTTGTGCGCGGTGGCCTTGCTCCAGCCGCTGGCGGCGGCGCGGGCGGCTTCGACGGCGTTGCGGATGTCCTTGCGGTTGCCGGCGCCGACTTCGGCGATCAAATTCTTGTTCGGTCCATAGACGGGCAATGACAATCCGCCATCGGGGCGCGCCTGTTTGCCGGCGATGAACATCTTGGCGGTTCTATCAATTGCGGGCACAACAGAAAGTGAAACCACAGCATTGGCGCGGGTTTTGGAAGCTTTTTGGCTGGAAAGGCGCGCCAGTGCTTGAGTTTGGCTTTTTGTCTCTGCGTTATTGGCGCGGGTTTTCGCGTTTTTTCGTTTAACGTATTCAAACAGCCCTTCGCGCCCGCCCTCGCGGCCGAAGCCGGATTCGCGATAGCCGCCGAAGCCGGATGCCGCGTCAAACTGGTTGGTGCTGTTGATCCACACCGTGCCGGCTTTGACTTGGGTGGCGAGATCGAGTGCCAGGTTGATGTCCTCGCTCCAGATGCTGGCGGCCAGGCCATAGCGCGTGTTGTTGGCCAGGGCCACGGCTTCGGCCGGGGTGCGGAAGGTCATCGCGGCCAGCACCGGGCCGAAGATTTCCACTTGGGCGATGGTCGATGCGGGTGAAACATTCGTGAACAGCGTGGGCGGATAGAAGCAGCCCTCTGTCGGGCAACTCCAGCTCGGTTGCCATAGGGTGGCGCCTTCGTCGGCGCCTTGTTTGACGAGTGCCTGAATTTGCTTCAACTGCACCGGCGCGACGATGGCGCCGATATCGACGGCTTTATCGAGCGGATCGCCGACGCGCAGTTTTTCCATGCGGTTGCGCAGCTTTTTGTACATCTTCTCGGCCACGCCTTCCTGCACCAGCAGGCGCGAACCGGCGCAGCACACCTGCCCCTGGTTGAACCAGATGGCATCGACCACGCCCTCGACGGCGGAATCGAGATCGGCATCGTCGAACACGATGAAGGGCGATTTGCCGCCGAGCTCGAGCGAGAGTTTTTTATGCGTGCCGGCCGTGGCCTTGCGGATGATGCGGCCGACGTCCGTCGAGCCGGTGAAGGCGATCTTGTCGACGTCCGCATGTTCCACCAGCGCGGCACCGGTGCGGCCATCGCCGGTGATGATGTTCACCACGCCCGGCGGCAGGCCGACGCTGGCGCAAATTTCGGCGAACAACAATGCTGTGAGCGAGGTAAATTCCGCCGGCTTCAACACCACGGTATTGCCCATGGCGATGGCCGGCGCAATTTTCCAGGACAGCATCAGCAGCGGAAAATTCCAGGGAATGATCTGCCCGACCACGCCCAGCGCCTGATGGTCCGGCAACTCGGCGGACATCAACTGCGCCCAGCCGGCGTGATGATAAAAATGGCGCGCGACCAGCGGGATATCGATATCGCGCGTCTCGCGGATCGGCTTGCCGTTGTCCAGCGTTTCCAGCACCGCGAACAAACGCGAATGTTTTTGCACCTGGCGCGCGATCGCGTACAGGTAGCGCGCGCGGACATGCCCGGGCGTGGCGCTCCAGGCGGGGAAGGCCTTGCGTGCGGCCTTGACGGCGGCGTTGACGTCGGCGGTGGAGGCTTGCGCGACGCTGGCGAGTTTTTTGCTGGTGGCGGGGTTGATGGAATCGAACCATTCCTTGCTTGACGGGTTCTTCCACTCATTGCCGATAAAGAGCTGGAACTTGCCCTCGTGCTCGGCGATCCAGTCGAGCGCCGGTTTGGCCGCTTCGGGGGCGGGACCGTATTCGAGGGTTTTGAGGATTTCGGCGACTTTCATCTTTTGGCTTTCTGGTCTCGTTGCTTTAATTATTTTTGCTATTGCAGTGGCAATGATGCGTTTGCGATTCAAATCGATGTGTATTCCCGTAGCCCGAATGAAGCGCAGCGTAATCCGGGATTCCCGACACCGATAAACTGCCGACCTCGATTACGCTGCGCTTCATCGAGGCTACGATTGCGGCGAGCCCAGAAAGACATCCCATTCAATCGACGATAAACAGCTTTGCACCGACGTCGGTATATGAACGATGCGGCTCCGCGTTATCCGCCACCTGATAACTCATTCCCGGTTTCAATACAAACTTGCGGCCGTCTTCCAGTTCGGTATGCAATTCACCTTCCATGCAAAGTAACACGTGGCCTTTCACGCACCAGTGATCCGCCAGATAGCCCGGTGTGTACTCGACTATCCGGACGCGGATGCCATTGAAATTTTGCGTGCGCCAGAACGCGGCGCCAGCGGTACCTTTGTGTTCAGTTCGTTCGATCGACGACCAATCGGTGGTGCCAAATGGGATGCTCGACATTTGCATTTCCATGCTCCGACAATATCAATTCAGAAAACAACTTTAAGCGTCGTAGCCCGGATGTAGCGCAGCAATCCGGGATTTCAACACCGATCAATTACGGCCCTCGATTACGCTGCGCTTCATCGAGGCTACGTTTGCTCTGCATGCGGCGCGGATTCACGAGGCATGTCGCGTGTCCACGCTCATCCCAACGGCTGATACTGCATCGACGCATAACGCCCATACGCAAAATGCTCCAGCTGGCGCTCGATATCGTTGATCAGGGCCGAGGCGCCGAGGCGGAACAGATTGGGTTGCAGCCATTCGTCGCCGAGCTCTTCTTTCATCAGCATCAGCCAATCGAGCGCCTGTTTGGCGCTGCGGATACCGCCGGCGGGTTTGAAGCCGACCTTGACTCCCGTTTGCTCGTGATAGGCGCGGATGGCGCGGACCATCACCAGGCTGCCGGCGAGGGTGGCATTGGTGGGCTCCTTGCCGGTGGAGGTTTTGATGAAATCCGAGCCGGCCTGCATGCAGACGATGCTGGCGCGCATGATGTTCTTGAGGGTGCCGAGCTCGCCGGTGGCGATGATGGCTTTCATATGCGCCGGGCCGCAGGCTTCGCGGAAGGCTTTGACTTCGTCGTAGAGGGCGCGCCAGTTGGCGTTGAGCACGTGCTCCCGGGAGATGACGATGTCGATTTCGGCGGCGCCGGCGGCCACGCTGGCCTTGATCTCTTCGATCTTCTGCGGGAAAGGAGTGAGGCCGGCGGGAAAACCGGTGGAGACGGCCGCGACAGGGATGCCGGAGCCTTGCAGGGCCTCGACGGCGGTGGCCACGAACTGGTGATACACGCACACCGCGCCGGTGGTGAGCGGGAGGCCAGGCACGCCGAGGTCCTTGAGCAGTTCGCTGCGGATCGGCTGGCGGGCCTTGGCGCACAGGCGCTTGACGGTGCCGGGGGTATCGTCGCCGGACAGGGTGGTGAGATCGATATTGGTGACGGCATGCAGCAACCAGGCGGCCTGCCAGTCTTTTTTGACGGTGCGGCGGGTGCCGAGGCTGGCGGCGCGGCGTTCGATGGCGCTGCGGTTGACGCGCACGTCCTTGACGGGGCCGAGGTCGAAGCGGGTGCCGGGGTTGCGCTCCTCGTCGTGGGCGCCGCCCGGGACGGATTTGAGGCTGGGCAAGGTGGAAACGGAAGCGGAGAGTTTGGCCATGGGAATTCTCAATGAAATCAGTCGCAAATTATACGCCCCACCCTTTGCACCCTGCCGTCTGCGGATTACAAAGCAACGCATTTAGCTTGCATTTCCTGGTGCCCGATGTGATACATTTTACGCAGGGAGTTTTCCTAATAATAAAAAAGACAATGGCAAACATGACCAGACGCATGTGGTTTTTATTCGGAGCGCTTATCGTGGCTGCCATGCCCTTGGTGTGGCTGAGCCTGGATTCCAACGCGGGTGAGGTGCTGTTGCGCCTGACCCAGCCGGCTGCGGTGCGCGATTACGCCAGCAAGCCCACCCGGGGTTCGACGCCATCGACGGTATCGGTCGGCACCTTGTCGATGGCGTCGCCCGCCCTCGGCGGCTCCAGATTCAATCCCGCCCGCACGCCTTCCCTGGTGGCCGGCTTCATTGCCGACTGGCGCTAGTCTTGCGCTGATCTTCTACGCTATTCCTCGTCGATGGCGCCCGTGATCACTTTCTTGATCACGTCAAAACCGAAACCGCGCGACTGCAGATAACGAATCTGCCGATTGCGTTCATTGCTGTCGTTGGCCGATTGCTGGAATTTGCGTTGCCATAGCGCCTGCGCGCGGGCGAGTTCGGATTCTTTCAGCGCCGCCACGGTTTCCGCCACGACATCCTCGGGCACGCCCTTTTGCTTCAGTGTGGCGCCGACGCGCCGGGCACCGTACTTGGCCCCCAGGCGGCGCGCATTGCCCTCGGCGAAGCGGGTTTCGTTCAGGAAGCCTTCCGCGGCGCACCAGTCGGCGACGGCTTCGGCCTCCGGTTTGCCGTACTCGGCGGCGATCAGTTTGGCGATGAACTCGCTGCGGCTCATATCGCGCCGCGAGAGCATGGCCAGCGCCTTGGAGACGATGTCGCGGTTCCCGGGTTTGTCCGGCTTGCCGGGTTTATCGGGCTGCATGGCGGATGTCGCCTGCAGTTCGGAAATGCCCGACAAGGCCGGACCTTGCGGCACGTACGGCGGATGCGACGTTTCCCGCACGGCAAATGGTGCCGGGTTCAGCGATGGTGCCGGCAGACAGCGAAAAAAAAGGCCGCCTTTCATCGACACTTCCGTGGCGACTGCATGCGGCCCAACCATCGAACTTGCCGGCGATGTGGCCGATCAGCCGTGCGGGCCATGGCAGGATTTTTGCTGCGGCGTGTACCTGTGGCGTACATTTTCGCGTCTCAATCCTGCGTTGACCGGCGCGCCCTGATCCTGCGCATCGCCAATAAACAGAATTACTCGTCTTCGTCCTCTTCAACTACCGGGGCGACGCCACTGCCGGCCACACCGACAGCCGCGCGGATTTTGGCTTCGATTTCCTGCGCCATTTCCGGGTTGTCTTTGAGGAAGTTGCGGGTGTTGTCCTTGCCCTGGCCGATCTTCTCGCCTTTGTAGGCATACCAGGCGCCGGATTTGTCGACGATCTTGTGGATCACGCCCAGCTCGATGATCTCGCCTTCGCGGGAGATGCCTTCGCCGTAAAGGATGTCGAAATCGGCGGTCTTGAACGGCGGCGCCACCTTGTTCTTGACGACCTTGACGCGGGTTTCGGAACCGATCACTTCCTCACCGGATTTGATGGCGCCGGTGCGGCGGATGTCGATACGCACCGAGGCGTAGAACTTGAGCGCGTTGCCGCCGGTGGTGGTTTCGGGGTTGCCGAACATCACGCCGATCTTCATGCGGATCTGGTTGATGAAAATCACCAGGGTGTTGGAACGCTTGATGTTGGCGGTGAGCTTGCGCAGCGCCTGCGACATCAGGCGCGCTTGCAGGCCCATATGCGAATCGCCCATCTCGCCTTCGATCTCGGCGCGCGGGGTGAGCGCGGCGACCGAGTCGACCACGACGATATCGACCGAGCCGGAACGCACCAGCATATCGGCGATTTCGAGCGCCTGTTCGCCGTTGTCCGGCTGCGAGATCAGCAGATCGTTGATGTTGACGCCAAGCTTTTGCGCGTACTGCGGATCGAGCGCGTGTTCGGCGTCGATGAAGGCGGCGGTGCCGCCGGTCTTTTGCATTTCGGCGATGACTTGCAGGGTCAGGGTGGTTTTACCCGAGGATTCCGGACCGTAGATTTCACAGATGCGGCCGCGCGGCAGGCCGCCGATGCCGAGCGCGATATCCAGGCCCAGGGAGCCGGTGGACACGGGAATGATGTCGTTGCCGACACTGCCCTCGCCCATCTTCATGATCGAGCCCTTGCCGAACTGTTTTTCGATTTGCGAAAGCGCGGCTTGCAGGGCTTTCGATTTGTTTTCGTCCATCGCGTTTTTATCCATCATGTTCATGGCAGGGCTCCCGGCTGTACGTTGGAAATAGATATTGGAAATAAGCAAAGGCTGTATTTGTGTACAGCCTGTATTTCCGTACAGTACCGAAAAGTTTTGCCGGTTGCAAGAATTTTTTGCGGAAAACGGGCCGAATGGCTCGTTTGGGCCTTCCTTGAGCTTACGGCCTCAATTATGCAGGAGTTTGTTCAGGGCATGAACGATGGTTTGGTGGCGGATCGCCGCCCGGTCGCCCTTGAACACGCAACGCTCTGAAATGATTGACTTATCTCGCACCACCCAGGCAAACCAGATGGTCCCGACCGGCTTCTCGACCGTGCCGCCATCGGGCCCGGCAACGCCGGTCACGGCCACCGCCACATGGGCCTTGGAGCGCGCCAGGGCGCCCTCGGCCATTTGCCGCACGACCGCATCCGATACCGCGCCATAACGGTCGATGACGTTCGATTCGACCCCCAGCATTTCCACCTTGGCCTCGTTGGAATAGGTCACGAAGGCGCGGTCGAACCAGGCCGAGCTGCCGGGAATGCGGGTGATGGCCTCGGCAATGCCGCCGCCGGTGCAGGATTCCGCGGTGGCCAGCAGCAGGCTCTTGGCGCCGCGCGCGCGCTTCTCGCCCTTGGCTTTCAGGACGGCTCCGACTTGGGCGGCCAGTTTGTCGAGTTCGTCGCTCATTTCATTTCCGATGGTTGATGCGGGCCGATGCGCTGCGGCCCAATACGTTGCCAATAGGGATAGCGCGGCGCAAAACCGAAGCGCCGGTAAACCGCGATGGCCGGCGCATTGTTTTCATCGACCTGCAGGAAACCAGTATGCGCGCCCTGCGACTGACCCCAGGCCAGCAAATGCGCGATGAGCAATTTCGCATGGCCCTTGCCCTGCTCGGCCGGCGGAGTGCGCACACTGAAAATACCGATGTGACCGTCTTCGATGCGCGCCATGCCGCAGCACAACAGGCCATTGATGTTGCGCAAGCCCAGAAAAATTTGCGGGCCGCACCAAAGCTGCTGACGCTCCACGTCCAGTGCCGCCATTGCCGCTTCGGTGCCTTTCAATCGATGCACCTCGGCGATGCCCTCGGCGACGCTGCGTTCAATCACGCGGATGCCGGGCGCCGGTTCGGTGGCAGCGATCGGTTCGCGCAGCGGCATGCTCATGAATACGGTGTTGATTTCGCGTCGATAGCCGCGCGCGGCCAGCATCGCATCCAGCCCGGGCGGCGATAATGCCTCGGTGAGGCGAAACATCGGCGCCTGCCCGTGCCGGGCATACCAGGCTTCGCAAAAATCGATTTTCTCGGGCAGCGGCAGCGTGCCGGGATAAATGGCGGTGACCGTGTTCGAACGGCGCGTGTCGCCGCCGGAGGCGCGCAGCACCCAGCCGTCGTAAATATATTGATGCACCGCCGGCGCGGTATTGAGCGTCAGCTCTTCGAAACGGCGTGCGACTTCCGGTGCGATGGGTGCGATGGGTACAATAGGCACGAGGGGCGCGAGGGATGCGGTGACAGGATCTGCGGCCATGCGAACCTCAGCGTACAACCCGGTAAAAGGTTTCGCGCACCGGCACGGCCCCTTCGGTAATGGTAAAGGCCTTGACGACATTGCCGATCACCGCCTTGGCGGCATGCTCGTCGCGCGCATGCACAATGGCCAGCGCGTCGCCCGTGTTCACCGTGGCCCCCAGCGCCGCGAATTCGCTGATGCCCACAGTGAAATCGATCTTGTCGGCGGCACGCTGGCGACCACCGCCCAGCGCGACCACGGCGATGCCCAGGGCGCGCGTGTCGATGGCGGCGATGACGCCATCCCGCGGCGCCCGCACTGCCACCTTCACCGTAGCGACCGGCAGATAGACATCGGGACGTTCCATCAGCAATTTGGGCCCGCCCAGCGCGGACACCATTTTGGCGAACACCTCGGCCGCATGCCCCTGCCCCAGGCTGCGCACCAGCGCCTGCGTGGCGGCCGCTTCATTGACGGCGAGGCCGGACAGCACCAGCAATTCCACGCCCAGGGCCATGGTGACATCGTGCAGGCGGCTGGGGCGCGACACGCCGGTGAGGAAATCGATGGCGCATTGCACCTCGATGGCATTGCCGGCGCAGGGCGCCAAGGGCTCATTCATATCGGTGATCAGGGCCGAGGTTTTCATGCCGGCGCCGTTGCCGACATCGACGATGCTCTGCGCGAGGTCCTGGCATTTCACCATGGTCGGCATGAATGCGCCCGAGCCGGCCTTTACATCCATCACCAGAGCATCGAGCCCGGCGGCGAGCTTCTTGGACAGGATCGAGGCGGTGATCAGCGGGATCGATTCCACCGTCGCGGTCACGTCGCGGGTCGCGTACATGCGGCGGTCGGCGGGGGCCAGATCATTGGTCTGGCCGATAATGGCCACGCCCACGTCCTTCACCACCTGCTGGAATTTCTCGATGCTGACGCCGGTTTGATAACCGGCGATGGCATCGAGCTTGTCCAGGGTGCCGCCGGTATGGCCGAGGCCGCGGCCGGAAATCATCGGCACATAGGCGCCGCAGGCCGCGATCATCGGGCCGAGGATCAGCGAGACCACGTCGCCGACGCCGCCGGTGGAATGCTTGTCGACCACCGGCCCCGGCAGGTTGAGCGATTTCCATTCCAGCACCTTGCCGGAATCGCGCATCGCGCAAGTTAGCGCCACGCGCTCTTCGCGATCCATGCCCTGGAAGTAGACCGCCATGGCGAAGGCGGCGATTTGCCCCTCGCTGACTTCGTCGCGGGTGATGCCCCGCACAAAGGCATTGATCTCGGCTAACGACAGCGCCGCGCCGTCGCGTTTTTTGCGGATGATTTCTTGCGCAAGGAACATATTCAGAGAGTCATTGAAATTCAAAGTTGCGGTTACGGAAAATTCATAAATTTCGTTGCTGCGTCTCCCCCTTTTGCAAAGGGGGAAGCAATTCTATTAACGCCTGCCTCCCAGCAACGTACCGAATTTCATCGCGCCATTACAAACTCAAAAAAATGCCGGCGATGGTCGCGCTCATCAGGTTGGACAGGGTTGCCGCCGCCACGACGCGCAAGCCGAAGCGCGCCACATCGCTGCGCAGATGCGGGGCAATGGTACTGAAGGCGCCGGCGAGTATGGCGATCGAGGTGAAATTGGCGAAGCCGCACAGCGCGAACGACAGGATGGCCTGGGTGCGCGCATCGAGCACCGTGAGGCCCGCCGCGATCACCTTGGCATCGGGCTGCAGATACGGCGCCAGGCCGACATAGGCGACAAACTCGTTGAGGATCAGCTTTTGCCCGATCAGGTTGCCGGCGAAGGTCGAGTGCTCGGCGGTCACCCCCAGCATATAGGCCAGTGGGCCGAAGGCCTTGCCAAGCAGGGTTTCCATGTTCACACCCGGATAGCCCATCCAACCGGCAATGCCGCCCACCGCGCCATTCAGCAAGGCGATCAGGCCGATAAAGGCCAGCAGCATGGCGCCGACGTTGACCGCGATCTTCATCCCCAGCGCGGCACCACCGGCGGCGGCCTCGATCACATTGGTCGGGCGCTTTTCCTCGAACTCGAATTTGTCGAAACGCACCTGGCTCTCTTCGGTGCTGGGGTAGAGCAATTTGGCGAACAGCAGGCCGCCGGGAATCGCCATGAAGGAGGCGGCAATCAGGTATTCGATTTTCACGCCGAGGCCCGCGTAGCCGGCCAGGGCGGCGCCGGCCACACTGGCCATGCCGCTGGTCATGATCGCGAACAGTTCCTGCTTTTTCAGCTGCGCGACGAAGGGCTTGGCGGCCGCGCCCATCTCGTTCTGGCCGAGGAAAATGGTGGTGACGGCGCAGAACGATTCGATCTTGGACACGCCCAGCAGCTTCTGGAAAATCATGCCGAGAATGGTGATGATCCAGCGCATGATGCCGAGGTAATACAGCACCGCGATCAGGGCGGTGACATAGATGATGGTGGGCAATACGCGGAACGCGAAGATGAAGCCGGTGCCGCCGAACACCTCGAACATTTTCGGCGAGACCAGGCCGCCGAACAGGAACTCGGTGCCCTTGTTGCCGAACTCGATCACATGGGTGACGCCGCCGGCGATCGAGCCGAGGATGACTTTGCCGATGGGCACGAACAAGACAAATGCGCCGATGGCGATTTGCACGGTCAGCGCAGCCAGCACGGTGCGCCAGTTGATGGCCCTGCGGTTGTAGGACAAGACAAAACCGATCGTCACCAGAATTGCCACGCCGATCAGGCTACGAACGAGATCCGACATCAACTGCCTCCATGAATTTTTCTAGTTGTTGCGCTGGCGGGAGTTTACCGGAGCGGGAGCGTGGGGGGCGAAGTGAACATATAAGGGGAATTTGTTTGACGGCAGCATTTGAGATTACGGCCGAATACGTGCAAATGTGTCATCCCGGATTCAGTCCGGGATCCAATTTTGGGCCCACGCGAGTGCGAACAAAATTGGGCCCCGGACTGAATCCGGGGCGACAGCGTAGATTTAACGGTTGCCTCCATAGCCGACTTTTGCAAAAGCGTAGAACGCCATTTGGCGCGGTGTTTGGAGCAAAAATGCCTCAAAACCCGCGCCAAATGGCGTTCTGCGTTTTTTAATCAAGCCTTCGCACCCGCAAACAAACGAAAGAAATTCTCCGTCGTCGCTTTCGCAACTTCTTCCACCGTGATGCCGCGCAGCTCGGCAATATGCTCCGCCACATGCTTCACATAGCCCGGCTGATTCATCTTGCCGCGATAGGGCATCGGCGCCAGATAGGGCGAATCGGTTTCGATCAGCATGCGTTCCAGCGGCACGCGTTTGGCGACTTCCTTCAGTTCCTTGGCATTCTTGAAGGTGACGATGCCGGAAAACGAAATATGGAAATTCATGGCCATGGCCGCGTCGGCGACTTCCTGGCTCTCGGTGAAGCAATGCATCACGCCGCCGGCCTCGGCCGCGCCTTCCTCTTTCATCAAGCGCAGGGTGTCGGCCTGGGCATTGCGGGTGTGGATGACCAGGGGCTTGCCGCAGGCCTTGGCGGCGCGGATATGGATGCGGAAGCGCTCGCGCTGCCAGTCGAGCGGCTCGACCAAGCGGTAGTAATCGAGGCCGGTTTCGCCGATCGCGACCACTTTTGGGTGCGCGGCCATCTCCAGCAATTCCTCGACCGTGGGCTCGTGATCATCGACCTGCTCGTCGGGATGCACGCCGGCAGAGCACCACATATTGGCATTGGCCTCGGCCACCGCACGCACCGCCGGGAAACTCTTCAACGTGGTGGAGATGGTCAGCGCATGGCTGACCCGGTTGGCGCGCATCAGTTCAAGCACCGCCGCGCGTTCGGCGAGCAGCTCGGGGAAATCAAGATGACAGTGGGAATCGACGAACATGTCGCTATTATCCGGTAAAACACCGCACATCCCGCGTTGAACATTGCCGCAAATCGCCCTGTCAAAATGGTTTCCCGCCCCCATCTACCTAACTCTGCTTCATCACCTCTCATCACCTCATCACCCGCCCTTCCGGAAAGTTGCGCATGATTCAAGTTCACCACCTCAATAATTCCCGTTCGCATCGCATCCTGTGGCTGCTGGAAGAACTGAACCAGTGCTATGAAGTCATCAGCTACCAGCGCGACCGCGCGACCATGCTGGCGCCGCCGGAACTGGCAACGATTCATCCGCTGGGCAAATCACCGGTCATCAAGGACGGCGAGCTGGTGCTGGCGGAATCCGGCGCCATCATCGAATACCTGATCGGCAAATATGGCAACGGCAAGCTGATCCCGGCGGCGGGTAGCGATGCGCACGTGAAATACCTGTACTGGTTTCATTTCGCCGAGGGCAGCGCCATGCCGCCCCTGCTGCTGAAACTGTATTTTTCACGGGCAATTTCGGCGCCGACCGCGATGCTGGCGCGCATCGACGCGCAAATCGCCACACAGCTTGACTATATGGACAGCGAGCTTGCCAAAACACCCTTTTTCGCCGGCGAGGAATTTTCGGCGGCGGATATCCAGATGAGTTTTCCCCTGGTCGCGGCGGCCGCGCGCGGGGGCCTGAACAAAAGCCGGCGGCATTTATGGAAGTACTTCCAGGAATTGCAGGAACGCCCCGCCTGGCAGCGCGCCACGGCCCGCGGCGGCGCCTTGGCGCTGGGCGCATAGCGGGCCAATGCCGGGGCAACGCCTCCGATCGCGGGCAATTATTCGCAAAGTGCAGCGGATGTTGCCGAATATCGGTTAATCTTGGCTCACTTACCCGATAACGTTTCCTACCTCCCGACAGAAAAGGATTGCCAATGGCCAAACCCAATTACGACTTCGCAAAACGCCAACGAGAACTCGCCAAAAAAGCGAAAAAAGAAGAAAAACTGCGCAAAAAA
This sequence comes from Usitatibacteraceae bacterium, assembly GCA_036394575.1. Taxonomy (GTDB): domain Bacteria; phylum Pseudomonadota; class Gammaproteobacteria; order Burkholderiales; family Usitatibacteraceae; genus UKL13-2. The sequence goes on from DASWEY010000065.1 coordinate 44,229, forward strand.
GCGGCCACCTCGAATGAAGAGGAGGAAGGCCCCGAAACCGACAGCGAAACGGCCCCCGCAACCGAAGACAAGCCCGCCGACTGACGGGCCTTGGCAGTCCCCGTCGGGACCCGCCTTGAACCACATGAATACACTCAACGCCATCTGCATTTATTGCGGCTCCAGCCCGGGTGGCAACCCGGTCTATCGCGAGGCCGCCGCCTTGCTGGGACGCAGCTTCGCCGAACACAATATCCGCCTGGTATACGGGGGCGGCAGCGTCGGCCTGATGGGTGTCGCGGCCGACGCCTGCCTGGCGGCGGGCGGCGAAGTGATCGGCGTGATCCCGCAACTGCTGATGGACAAGGAAGTCGGCCATGCCGGTGTGACGAAAATGCATGTGGTGCAAACCATGCACGAGCGCAAGGCATTGATGACCGAACTTGCCGACGGCTTCATCGCCTTGCCCGGCGGCTACGGCACGCTCGACGAGCTGTTCGAGGCGCTGACCTGGCTGCAGCTCGGTTATCACGGCAAACCCGTGGGCATCCTCAACGTTGCCGGGTTCTTCGATCATCTGATGACCTTTGTCGATCACGCCCGCGACGAACAATTCCTGCGCGCCCTGCATCACGATGCGCTGTGCGTGGATCGCGACTTGCCGGCACTGCTGGAAAAAATGCGCATGGTCGAAGCGCCTGACACCAATAAATGGCTGGATCGCCACAAGCGGGAAATGACGGCCTGATGGCGACGCCGATCGCATCCGCGGCGCGGCGCCGATTCATCGCCGACGGCGCGACCCTGTTGTTGCTGACCGCGGCGGCGCCGGCACTGGCTGCCGATAAGCCCGCACCACCCATCCTGCTCGCCAATATCCTCGGACCCGAGGTCGATCCGGCCGCTTATCTGGTCAGCGAAAAATACGATGGGGTGCGCGCCGTCTGGGACGGCAAGGTGCTGAAATTCCGCAGCGGCCGCGACGTCGCCGCGCCGCGCTGGTTCATCGAAAAATTGCCATCGCAGGCTATCGACGGCGAATTATGGCTGGCGCGCGGCCGCTTCGAGGAATTGTCCGGCTTCGTACGCAGGACCGAACCGGTCGATGCCGAATGGCAACAGATCAAGTACATGATTTTCGAATTGCCCGACGCCACCGGCAGTTTTGCCGAGCGTGCCCGGCGCATTCGCGAAATCGTTGCAGCGGCAAACTGGCCACAGCTGGTGGCGGTTGATCAGTTCAAGGTATCGGATCGCGCCAAGCTAAAACGCAAACTCGATGAGGTAGTGCGCGCCGGCGGCGAAGGCCTGATGCTGCACCTGGCCGAGGCGCCCTACACCACCGGCCGCAGCGATGTGCTGCTGAAACTGAAACCCCTGCTCGATACCGAGGCCGTGGTGATCGAGCATCTGCCGGGCAAGGGCAAGTATGCGGGGATGATGGGCGCACTGCGCGTGGAAACACCGGACGGCAGGCGTTTTGTCATTGGCACCGGTTTCAGCGATGCGGTGCGCAGGAACCCGCCGCCGCCCGGCACTACCATCACTTACACCTATCGCGGCTTGACCAATAGCGGGCTGCCGCGCTTTGCCAGTTATCTGCGGGTGCGCGACGCGTTCTGAAACCTTGCGGGATCAGTCTTCGGCGTCCAGCGGCGGCAGTTCCGCGGCAATCAGTTTCAAACCGGCGCGCAGCAGGTCGTCGTAACGCCTGCGCTCAGCCGCAATTTTCTCCGGGGTCCATTTGAAAAATCCCTCGCCGGTCTTCATGCCGAGTTTGCCGGCGGCCACGCGCGCGCGCAATATCGCTGCCGGCACCGCGGCGGCGGATAACGAGGGGTAGATGGTCGCCGCCGCCGCGGCATGAATTTCCACGCCGGCATGATCGCGTTGCAGCACCGGGCCGGCGGCCAGAAAACGGAACCCGAAGCCGAAGCGCACCGCGGCATCCACATCTTCGGCCGAGGCAATACCGTCTTCGATCATGGCGAAGGCTTCGCGCGCCAGGGCGTGCTGCAGCCGGTTGGCGAGGAAACCGGGCAGATCTTTCCTGACGATGACCGGCACCATGCCGCAGCGGCGCATGAAGGCGGACAGCGTTTCGGCCAGGGCCGCATCGCTGCATTCGCCGATCACCACTTCCACCAAGGGAACCAAGTGGGCGGGCATGAAAAAATGCAGGCCCAGCATGCGCGTTGCCGAGCCCAGGCCGTGCGCGATCGCGCTGATCGGAAAGCTGGAACTGTTGCTGGCCAGAATGGTATTGGCACGCGCGCGGCGTTCCAGATCGGCGAACAGCGCCTGCTTGATGTCGAGGCGCTCGGGAATGCACTCGATGACCAGATCCACCTTGTCCCAGTCAACGTCATCGATGGTGGCGCACGTACTGAGCCGCCCGGTCCGCTGCGGAAATCCCAGATCTGCCAAGCCGCGCCGGAAATAATCCGGCAGCATGTTGCGCCGCGCTTCACCGGATTCGAGGACAATCGTGCGGCAGCCGGCGCGTGCGCAGACCATGGCGACATCGGCCCCCATGGTGCCGCCGCCGACAATCAGAACGGTGCTGCGCGCAGGACGGGCAAGCAGATGTTCAGGCATATCAATCAAGCCTGATGTTGGCGTCGTGCGCGACCCGGGTCCATTTGTCCATCTCGGCCTTGATGCGGCGCGCACTGTCGGCGGGATTGAGGTAGCCGGCAATGGCGCCCTGCGCGAAGAGCCGTTCCTGCGTATCGGGGGCGGCCAGGATTTTTTCAAGTGTCGCCGTCAGTTTGGCGACGATGGCCGGCGGTGTTTTTGCCGGCGCGAGCACTCCGAACATCGAGGTGACGATGAAATCGGGAAGGCCGGCTTCGGCCGTCGTCGGCACATCCGGCAAATTGGCATATCGTGTCGGCGTGGTCACCGCCAGGGCGCGCAACTTGCCGTCCTTGATGAAGGACAGCGAGGCCGGAATGGTCTCGATCATGCTCTGCACCTGGCCGCCGATCAGGTCGACCATCGCCGGCCCGCTGCCCTTATAGGGGATGTGCAGCATATCCACCCTGGTCATGCTCTTGAACAATTCGCCCGCCATATGTTGCGGCGAACCATTGCCGGAGGAGGCAAAGGTGGTGCCGGGATGCGCCTTGGTATAGGCCAGAAACTCCTTGAGACTTTTTACAGGGATCGCCGGATTGACCACGAATACCAGGGGCACTTCGCCGACCACGCCGATCGGCACGAAATCCTTGGCCAGATCGAATGGCAAATTGGTCTGCAGCGCACTGTTGATTGAATGGCTGGTCAACGCGCCCAACAGCAGGGTATAGCCATCGGCCGGTGCGGTAGCCACCGCCGTTGCGCCGATCGAGCCGGCGGCGCCGCTGCGGTTATCGACGATCACCTGTTGGCCCAGCGCTTCCGATAATTTCAGCGCCACCACGCGACCGATCACATCGGTGGCGCCGCCCGGCGGATAAGGGATGACGAGTTTGATCGGCTTGTTCGGATACTCCTGTGCCGAAACCTGATCGATCGGAACGGCGGCCGCCAGGATCGCGAACGCTGCCAGAACGATCCTGCCGAGCGGCTGGCCAGCTTTATGGCCGGCCTTGTTTATCGCGCAATTCATGATGCTCCTCCGGGTTATCTTTGTATTGAGAGTTGTACCCATCCGGCAGGCAGATCATAGCGCGGCCGGTGGCAGCTGTCCCGATCGGGATCATGCTTTTCGCTCAAGGAGCGGCGACGGCGCCGTCCTTGACGAAATAGCGGAAAAACGTAGACTGGCATACGTACCAACGATGTCGCTGCAAGCGGAATTTAATTGGGCCTTGATGAAACATCCGAGCATCAAATGGCAAGTGTCCTTGGGTCTCACGATTCTGTGCGTGATTCTCGTCACCCTCGTCAGCGCCCTGCAAATGCGGGGCATGCGCGCCGACTTTGTGCGTGTGCTGTCCGATCAGCAATTCAGCCTGGTCACGCGCGTCGCCGAAGAGTTGGACAACAAGCTGGAAAACAGCAAAGCCTTCCTGACCGGAAATGCCGAGTTTTTTCCTCCGGGCTTGCTTAATTCGCCAACCAAAATTCGTGAATACCTGGTCATGCGACCGGGGCTGAGATCGATATTCGACGATATTCTGGTGTTTGCGCCGGACGGAGGCCTGATCGCGGATTTCCCCGAATTGCCGGCACGACAGAAAGTCAATGCGGGCGATCGTGCTTTTTTTCAGCGGGTTTTGGCAACCCGGAAATTTGCCCTCTCCGAACCCTTGCTGTCGAGGACCCGCAAGGAACCGATCGTGCAAATGGGCGCGCCAATTGTCGATCGGCAGGGAAATCTGGTTGCCGTCATGGTTGGGGTAATCCGTCTGTACAAGACCAATTTCCTGGGCGATCTGAGCAATATGCGCATCGGCAAGACCGGATATTTCGCGCTGGTCACCAAGGGATCGAACCCGGTCTACATCATTCACGCCGACAAAACCCGCATCCTGCAGCCACAGCGCAGGGATGGCGCATCGCATGTGCTGGAGGGACTTGAAGGCAGCGTCGAGAGCGTCAGCAGCCTGGGCGTAGCGGGTCTTTACAGCGGGAAGCCATTGAAAAATGCGCCCTGGTCATTGTTTGCGGTCGAGCCGCTGGAAGAAGTGTTTTCGCCGATTACGGCCGCCGAGAACCGCCTCATGAAAATTTCAATCGCCGTTTTCCTGGTTATCGCGCCGCTGATATGGCTGCTGTCCTGGCGCGTACTGAGCCCGCTTTCGCGATTGCAAAAGGCCATTGCGCAATTCAAGATCGGCAACAATGTATTTTCACCCGTCCCGGTCACGCGCCGCGACGAGGTCGGCGAATTGACCGAAGCGTTCAACCTGCTGATGTCTGAGCAGCAGGCCGCAGCTGCACATTTGCGCGCGAGCGAGGCCCGTTACCGCACCGTGATTTCCTCGCTTGCCGAAGGCGTCATTGTCACTGACCGCGAAGACGGAATTACCGGCGGCAATGCAAGCGCGGAACGCATTCTCGGACAAAACCTGGAAGAAATGCGCGGCCTCCGGCTCTCCGATCTGAAGTGGCGGCCGGTCGGCAGCAATGGACTGCCGCTCACGCATGAAGCGTTGTACAAGCTTCACAGCTTGGCTGATGACCATTCGGCAGCCGATCGATTGCTGGGAATTCAGCCGCCAGGCAAGCCGATAGCCTGGTATGCATTGCGTGTACAGCCGATGCGCGACGAGTCCGGAGCGGGTACGGACGGCTTGGTCATAACATTTTCGGACATCACGCAATTGCGGCAGGCGGAGGAATTTCGCTCCACCAAGGATGCGGCGGAGCAGGCCAGCCACAGCAAATCCGCGTTTCTTGCCCGCATGAGCCACGAGTTGCGCACACCGCTGAATGCCATTCTCGGTTTTGCCCAGCTGCTTGAATATGACCCCGCCGTCAAGGAAACACCGGGCATTCTCAGGAAAATCGAAACAATCCGCGCGTCCGGGAAACTCCTGCTTGCCATGGTGGATGAAATCCTCGATCTGTCGCAGATAGAGTCCGGTGCGGCTTCGCTGTCGATGGAATCCCTGGACGTGAATGCTGCGCTGAACGAATGCTTGCGGATGATCAGGCCGCAAGCTGAAAAACGCCGGCTCACGATCGGGTTCCACGGCGATGATATTGCCCATCATGTATTGGCCGACCGGACGCGGTTGATGCAGGTCGCCATAAACCTGCTGGAAAACGCAATCAAATACAATCGCGACGATGGGCAGATCGAAATTCGCACGCGCCGCGATGAAGAGAGTGTGTATATAGCGATTGGCGACACCGGCATCGGCATGAGCGCCCAACAGCTGGAAGACCTGTTTCAGCCCTTCAACCGGCTGGGCATGGAAAAAATTGTCGGCGGCGCTGATGGCGCCGGTCTGGGGCTGGTGATTTCCAAACAGCTGATCGAGGCCATGGACGGGCGTCTCATTGTGGGAAGCGTCCCGGGTGCGGGGTCCACCTTTACGATGGTTTTTCCGCGGGGCGATAATTAGATGCACCGTCCGCTGGACGCGCCGCACGCAATCCTGCGCGCGGTGACGCTACCGACTGCCTCCGGCATCAGAGGGTATGCGTGACGCGATCGGACTTGACGACCGGCGCCAGAATGCCCTCGATCTTTTTCTTCAGTTCACGGCCGACTTCATTGTCGGGCAACTGAATGGCTACGCCCTGCGGGCGGTTGCCGTGGGCATGCGGCGGATTGATCCAGGCCACCTTGCCTGTCAACGGAATCTTGATCTGATCTTCGAGAAAGGACAAGACCAGCAACACTTCATCCCCCAGCTGATGCGGCTTGACGGTCTGCATGAACAGGCCACCCCCCTTGAGTAGGGGTATCCAGGCCGCGTACAGCGCACTTTTTCCCTTCAGGTTGAGCGAGATCACATCGGGCCATCTGGTCGGTGCAGTGTTGCCCGAATTGGGGGGGAGCGAAGACATGGGATGGCGTCGATTCTCAAGGCTGGATGGAGCGTTGATAGGATATTAGCAATTGTTCCAGCAAAAGTCTCGCATTGAGCGGATGGGAGATGCTGCGCCGCGCTTGTCGCAGTTCCGATTCGTAACGGAACAAGCGGGGCAACTGCACGCGCGCGGCAATGCCGGCAATCGCTTTTTTCTGATCGGGATGATGGCGAACATCGCCGGCCAGGCTGGACAGCGCGATATCGGCGACCCAGGTCTGCAGCCAGGTGATCAGGTGGTCGAGCTCGGCCCGTTCAAATGCCTGCGCGGCGGCCATGTAGTCGGCCACCGGATCGGCGAGCGCGGCGACGAAGGCCTTGCGTTCGGCCTGATAGTCGGGTTCGGCAAAGGCCAGCGCATCCAGCGGCGCGCCGCCGGCCATGGCGAGCGCCGGCGCCGCATTGGCCACCCCTTGCGTACTCAGCCATGCCAGCGCCTCTTCCGGGGTGGGCGCGGGCAGCAGCACGCGCTGGCAACGGCTGCGGATCGTGGCGAGCAGGCGATTCTGCTGGTCGGTGACCAGCAGAATCAGGGTTCTGGCCGGCGGCTCCTCAAGGGTCTTGAGCAGGGCATTCGCCGCGTTCGGGTTCAGGGTTTCGGCAGGATGGATGAGCAGGATGCGGAAACCGTCGCGATGCGTCGACAAGGTCATGAACCCGCCGATGGCGCGAATCTGGTCGATCCGTATTTCCTTGCTTTTTTTGTCTTCCTTCTTGTCCGCGTCCTCGGCCACCGTCTCGGTATCGGTCGTTTCCTCGGCGAGGATGTCCGGCAGCAGCACGCGAAAGTCGGGGTGATTGCCGTCGCGAAACCAGCCGCAGGCGGCGCATTTTCCGCAGGCGATGCCGTCTTCATTGGCTTCGCACAGCAGGGATTGCGCAATCGCCTTGGCGAATTCGACCTTGCCGATACCCTGATTGCCGTGAATCAGCAGCGCATGCGGCATGCGGCCGCGACGGGCGAGCAGTTCACGCAGGGGTTGGCGGTGCCAGGGGAGAAGATCGATCATGAGGCTCGTCGTTACTGCGCGCTAGATGCGGGCCAGCAATTCGCCGAGCTCGGCCTGGATCTCGGTCAGCGGTCGGGCCGTGCCCAGCACCTTGATGCGGTCCGGGAATTCGCGTGCACGCGCCAGATAGGCAGCGCGCACCCTGGCAAAAAAATCGTTCTGCTCACGCTCGAATTTATCCGGATCGGGGGTGCCCTTGTCGAGCCGCTCGCGCGCGACTTCCAGCGGCGCATCGAACAACAGGGTTAGATCCGGCTGCAGATTGCCATGCACCCATTGTTCGAGAATGCGGGTGCGCTCGATCGACAGTCCGCGCCCACCGCACTGGTAGGCGAAGGAAGAATCGGTGAAGCGGTCCGAGATCACCCAGTTGCCGGCCGCCAGCGCCGGCTCGATCACCTGCGCAAGATGCTCGCGGCGCGAGGCGAATACCAGCAACGCCTCGGTATCCGTGTGCATTTTTTCGTTTAGTACGATATGACGCAGGGTCTCTCCCAGTGGGGTGCCGCCGGGCTCGCGGGTGGTAATGACGGTGAAGCCGCGCTGTCGGATCTGCGCGGCAATATAGTCCAGATGCGAGGACTTGCCGGCGCCGTCGATGCCTTCGAGAGTGATGAATTTGCCGCGGTTCATGATTTGCTCGTCGCCGCCTCCATAGCAATGCGGCATTCGGAATAATGCGGTGCGCCGGTCGACACCGCTCTCCGGGTTCAGTGCCCCAGCTGGTATTTGCCGACGGCGCGATTATGCTCTTCCAGCGAGGATGAAAAATAATGCGTGCCATCCCCCTTGCCGACGAAGTATAGCTTGTCGGACTGCGCCGGCTTCACCGCCGCACGCAACGAACCCCAACCCGGCAGCGCAATCGGCGTCGGCGGCAGACCGTCGCGGGTATAGGTGTTGTAGGGCGTGTCGGTAGTGAGGTCGCGCTTGCGGATATTGCCGTCGTAATTGGCGCCCATGCCGTAAATGACGGTGGGATCGGTCTGCAGTCGCATCGGAATCTGCAACCGGTTGATGAACACCGAGGCAATCAGCGGCCGCTCGATGGCACGTCCGGTTTCTTTCTCGATGATCGAGGCCATGATCAGCACCTCGTACGGACTTTTGTATGGCAGGCCGGCATCGCGCATCGCCCAGGCTTCGGCAAGTTTTTTCTGCATGGCCTGATAGCTCTTCTTCAGCAATTCCAGATCGCTGGTGCCGGCGGCAAATCGGTAGGTATCCGGAAACAGCAGCCCTTCCGGGTGGGCCTCGACCGCGCCGATGCGCTTCATCACCTCGGCATCGCTGAGGCCTTTCAGGGTCACCTTGACCTTGTCGGCATGTTCCAGTTGGGCGCGAATATCGGCAAAGGTGGCGCCCTCAAGGAACGTCACCGATACCGGCACCACATCGCCATCATTGAGTTTTTGCAGCAAGGCCAGGGGTGTGGTCGGTGCATCGAGGCGATAAGTGCCGGCCTGAATTGCCGTGGTCTGGGTGATGCGGCCCAGCAAGGCGAACAACTGGGGCTCGGGCAACAGGCCGGCGCCCGTCAGTTGCCGTGACAGCGTCTTGAGCGAGGTGCCGGGCTTGACGGTGAACTCGAAGGGCGTAACCGGCAGCGGCAGGGGACTATTCGCAAAGTTGTAATACCAGGCAGCCAGCAGGCCGGCAGCCAATACAAAAACGAGGACGATAACGGCCAGAATGCGTTTCATGGTTGATGACGTGCTCTTCCCGGCATGACGCGGGCCTCGGTAGCCCACACGCGCTTCAGACGAAACGCTTGAATACCAATGAACCGTTGGTGCCGCCAAAACCGAAGGAATTGGACAGCGCCACATCGATCTTCAGGTCGCGCGCCGTGTTGGCGCAATAATCCAGATCGCACTCGGGATCCTGGTTGAAGATATTGATGGTCGGCGGCGATACCTGATGGTGGATCGCCAGCGTGGTAAATACGGCCTCGATGCCGCCGGCGGCGCCGAGCAGATGCCCGGTCATCGACTTGGTGGAATTGACCACCAATTTGTAGGCATGGTCGCCGAAGGCGAGTTTCATCGCCTCGGATTCGTTCTTGTCGCCCAGCGGGGTGGAGGTGCCGTGAGCGTTGATATATTGCACATCAGCGGCGTTGACGTGGGCGTTCTTCAATGCATTCTGCATCCCGCGCCGCGGGCCATCCATGCTCGGTGCCGTAATGTGATTAGCGTCGGCGCTCATGCCCATGCCCGCCAGTTCGGCGTAGATACGGGCGCCGCGCGCCTTGGCGTGTTCCAGCGACTCCAGCACCAGAATCCCGGCGCCCTCGCCCAGCACAAAACCATCGCGGTCACGATCCCAGGGACGTGACGCGGTCTCGGGCGAGTCATTGCGTTCGGACAGCGCCTTGATCGAGCAGAAGCCGCCCATGCCGGACATGCATATCGTGGCTTCGGAACCGCCGGCAATCATCACATCCGCATCGCCGTATTCGATGAAGCGCGCCGCATCCCCGACACAATGCGCCGAGGTGGTGCAGGCAGAGACCATCGATACGTTCGGCCCCTTGAAGCCATACAGGATCGAGATCATGCCGGCGACCATGTTGACGATCGAGCCGGGCACAAAAAACGGCGATATGCGGCGCGGCCCCTTGGCGATCATCTCGCGGATATTGTCCTCGATCATCGGCAGTCCACCGATGCCGGAGCCGACATTGACGCCGATGCGCTCGGCGTTTTCCTCGGTGACCACTAGGCCTGCATCGTCCATCGCCATCTTGGTCGCGGCAATGCCGTAATGGATGAACGTATCCATGCGCCGCACTTCCTTGGGCGACATCCACGCGGCCGGATCGAAACCCTTCACCTCGCCTGCAAACCGGGTGGTAAGGGACGATGCATCGAACCGGGTGATCGGCCCGATGCCGCCGCGCCCATTGATGAGGCTGTCCCAGACTGCGGGGATCGAGTTACCGATCGGCGAAACAATGCCGAGACCCGTAATGACGACGCGTCTTTTGCTCATGACTGACCGAGGTTGAAAGAAAAACGGACGGGCCGCGCGATGTTCATCAGGCGACCCAATTGATGCGAACTATTTTTTGTTCGCGTTGATGTAATCGATGGCTTGCTGGACGTTGGTGATTTTTTCAGCCGCCTCGTCCGGGATCTCGGTTTCGAATTCCTCTTCGAGGGCCATCACCAGCTCAACGTTATCAAGGGAGTCTGCGCCCAGATCTTCGACGAATGAAGATTCGTTCTTGATATCGGCTTCCGCCACACCAAGTTGTTCGGCAACGATTTTTCTGACGCGTGCTTCGATGCTATCCATTTGCTACACCCTCCTGAATTAAGAACCGCACTATTTTACCAAATTAGCCGGCCATAAATATGGACCGCTGAATATTCTGTTTGCAGGCACTGCCGCGCGGCATGCCTACTCCATATGCATGCCGCCGTTGACGTGGATCGTATTGCCGGTGACGTAGGCGGCGCCGGGTGAGGCCAGGTACAGCACGGCTTCGGCGATATCGTCGACTTGTCCCAGCCGTCCCAGCGGGATATTGGCCACCAGTTTGCCCACCTGGTCTTCACCCAGGGACTTGGTCATATCGGTTTCGATGAAGCCCGGAGCCACGCAATTGACGGTGATGCCGCGGCTGCCGATTTCCCGGGCCAGCGCCTTGGTGAAACCGACCATGCCCGCCTTTGCCGCCACATAATTCGTCTGCCCGGCATTGCCCATGAAGCCGACCACGGACGCGATATTGACGATGCGCCCGGTGCGCGCCTTCATCATCGCCTTCACCACGGCGCGGCTGAGGCGGAATACCGAGGTCAGATTGGTGTCGATGACCGCCTGCCAGTCCTCGTCCTTCATGCGCATCAGCAGCGTATCGCGGGTAATGCCGGCATTGTTGACCAGGATCGATACGCCGCCGAATTTTTCCTCGATGGCCTTGATCGTCGCTTCGATTTGGGCGCCGTCCTGCACATTGAGCATCATGCCGGCGCCCTTGAGTCCCGCCGCATGGATGGCGGTATCGATGGCCGCCGCGCCGGCTTCGGTGGTGGCGGTGCCGATCACCATCGCACCGGCCTTTCCCAGGCTGTGCAGGATGGCATGTCCGATGCCGCGCGACGCGCCGGTGACCAGCGCAATTTGTCCGACGAGTGAAGTCATGGGTTTCTCCGCAAAAGCTGAAAGGGCGTCAGCGCGTGGCTTCGACAGCGGCATTGAGCGCGGCGCCGTCGGCAATGGCCAGGCAGTTGAGATTGCCGTCGATGCGCTTGTTCAGGCCGGTCAGGATTTTACCGGGGACACATTCAATCACCACCATTGCTCCCTGCGCGGCGATAGCCTGGATCGTTTCGATCCAGCGCACCGGGCGATAAAGCTGTTCGACCAGCGCGTTTCTGATCGCATCGGCTGATGCGAAGGCGGTCACATCGGCATTCTGTATCACCGGCTTGAGGGGCACAGTGACGGCGACTTGCCGCAAATAAGCGGCAAGTTTTTCGGCGGCGGGCCGCATCAGCGCGCAATGGGAAGGCACGCTCATCGGCAGCAGTAGCGCACGCTTGGCGCCGCGTTCCTTAGCCAGGGCCATGCCGCGCTCGACGGCCGTCCGGTGCCCGGCGATCACGATCTGGCCAGGCGAGTTGAGATTGACCGCCTCCAACACCTCGCCCTGCGCGGCATCGACGCAAACAGCGCGAATCTGCTCGACTTCCAGACCAAGCACGGCGGCGATACCGCCGATGCCTTCCGGCACTGCATCCTGCATTGACTGCGCACGAAAGCGCACCAGCGGCACAGCGTCCGCAAAAGATATAGCGCCGGCGGCGACCAGGGCGGTATATTCCCCCAAGCTATGGCCTGCGTAAATATCCGCATCGCGGCCGCCCACTTCCTTCCAGGCGCGAAACGTAGCCACACCGGCCACCAGCATCACCGGTTGGGTGTTGACGGTCTGCGCCAGCGTTTCCACCGGCCCCTCGATCACCATCTTCCACAAATCCAGCTTGAGCAGGTCCGAGGCTTCCTCAAAGGTGCGCTGCACGATGGGCATTCCGGCAAATCCGGCCATCATGCCGATCGATTGCGAACCTTGGCCCGCGAAGGTGATTGCAAATTTTGTCGTCATTTTATCTACCACGTGAGCAAGGCTGCACCCCAGGCAAACCCGCCGCCAAGCGCCGCCATCAAGACGGTGTCGCCCGGCTTGATCTTGCCTTCCCGCACCACCGCGTCCAGCGCCAGCGGGATGGACGCTGCCGAGGTATTGCCGTGTTTGTCCACCGTCAGGACCACCTTCTCATCCGGCAGCGCCAGTTTCTTGGCAGCGTGCATGATGATGCGCTGGTTGGCCTGATGGCAGATGAACCAGTCGATTGCTTCCGGGCCGAGATTGTTGGCATTGAGCGCTTCCCAGGCTACCTCTTCGAAAGCCTTGACCGCAAACTTGTAGACCGCCCCGCCTTCCATGGTCAGATAGGGGCTGCCGCGAACCTGGCCGTTCTGCACTGTTCCCGGCGCGCACAGCACATCGCGATAACTGCCGTCGGCATGCAGATGCGTGGAGAGGATACCCGGTTTATCTGACGCTTTTACGACGACGGCGCCGGCGCCGTCGCCGAACAGCACGCAGGTGCTGCGGTCCTGCCAGTTCATGATGCGCGAAAAAATCTCGGTGCCGACCACCAGCGCGCATTTCGACGAGCCGGTCCTGATGAATTTCTCCGCTGTGGCAAGTCCATACACAAAACCCGCGCACACTGCCTGGATATCGAAGGCGATGGCGTGTTTGATGCCCAGCTTGTCCTGCAGGATGCAAGCGGTCGATGGGAACACCATGTCCGGCGTCGAGGTCGCGACAATGATGAGATCGATCTCGCGGGCGTCGACCCCGGCAGCGGCCAAAGCCCGCTGCACCGCAATCAGCGCCAGGTCGCTGGCATTCTGGTCGTCCGCCGCATAGTGCCGCTCCCGAATCCCGGTGCGCGTGACGATCCATTCATCATTGGTATCGACGATTTTTTCGAGGTCTTTGTTGGTGACCAGCTTTTCAGGCAGATAGCTGCCGGTCCCGGCAATGCGTGCATAAACGGTCATTCGGTATCCGCTTTCGGAGTTTGCGGCAGCAGCAGTCCTTCCGCGTGCAAGCGCTCCAGTTGCTTGCCGATCAGGGCGAGCAAACCATGCTCGACCTCGGAAGCGGCGCGCTCCAGTGCCTTGTGGAACGAATAGGCATCGGCCGAGCCGTGGCTTTTGACCACCACGCCCTGCAGACCCAGCAAGGCAGCACCATTGTAGCGGCGATGGTCGACGCGTTTGCGAAATCCATTGATCACCGCGTAGGAGGCAAGCGCCGCCAGCTTGCGGAATATATTCTTGGTGTATTCCTCTTTCAGGAAATCGCCCATCATCTTGGCGATACCCTCCGAGGTCTTGAGCATGACGTTGCCGATAAAGCCGTCGCAGACCACGACATCGGTGGTGCCGTTGTAGATATCGGTGCCTTCGACATTGCCGTAAAAATTGAGGTGGCTGGCGCGCAGCAGCTCGCCGGCACGGCGGATGTTTTCATTGCCCTTGAGTTCCTCGGAGCCGATATTGAGCAGGCCCACGCTGGGACTTTCCTTGCCCTCGATGGCCGAGGCCAGCATCGCGCCCATGATGGCGAATTGCAGCAGATGTTCCGGGGTGCATTCGGCATTGGCGCCGAGGTCGAGCGCATAGGTGACGCCCTTGCGCGTCGGCAGCGCCGCGCAGATCGCGGGGCGGTCGATCCCCGGCAAGGTCTTCAGCACGAATTTCGCGGTGCCCATCAGGGCGCCGGTATTGCCCGCGGACACGCATGCGTGGGCGGCGCCCGATTTCACCAAGTCGATGGCGACGCGCATCGAGGAGTCTTTTTTGTTGCGGATCGCCGAGCGGATATCCTCATCCATGCCAACCACCTCGCTGGCAGGAATGATTTTCAGGCGCGGCTCAGCGGCATCAAGCCAGTGCAAGGCCTTGAGTCGGCCCAGTTCGCTTTTCAGGACCTCCGGCTTGCCGACGAGCAGAACCGTGCGTTCATTCGAACGCTCGAGAAATTGCAAGGCGGCAGGGATGGTCACCGATGGGCCGTGGTCTCCGCCCATCGCATCAATCGCGATATTAGTCTGCATTTAACTGGGAAACGCTTCCTGCGGAAGCGGGTCCGTGCAGTTTATCTTCTTGTTTGCGAATGTAATCGCGCAATGATTCCGGCCGGCGAACCCGAGGGCATCGATCGGCAATACCGGCGTACCTTGGTACACCCGGCATCACCATCGATGCAACGACCCGCGCAAGCGCCGGAATCGGGCGCTTTATTCGTCGGCTTTGGTCTGGATGACTTTTTTGCCGCGGTAGTAACCCGACGGCGACACATGGTGACGCAGATGGGTTTCGCCCGTGGTCGGCTCAACGGCCAGCGCCGGGTTGGTCAGAAAGTCGTGTGCGCGGTGCATGCCACGCTTCGAGGGCGACTTCTTGTTTTGTTGGACTGCCATGATGATTCTCCTGATTTACGCTGAGTTTACAAATTCGATACCGGCCTGCAATGATCCAACTTCGCGGCGCCGGCAGATGCCAATGCTACTTTCCCTTGCTCTTCAACCCTGCCAATTTGGCAAATGGCGAAACTTTCTTTTCGGCCGTGACCGCAGGCACAGCCTGCGGCACCGCCTTCGAAACCTTTTTGGCTTTCTTGGCCGGGGACTCCGCCGCAATTGCCCAGAACGGCAAATCCAGCAAAATTTCCTCCTCGACCAGTTCCCGCACGTCCAGCTCTTCGCCCAAGGCGACGTAATCTTCGTCTTCGCTCTCGGTCTCCAGCGGCGGCAGCTGCGCTTCGCTGCCGACCAGAACCAGACTGCTCTTGATCGACAAATCGTAGCGCTCGGGTTCCAGCGTTTCCGGATCAGTCAATAAAAACCAACCTAGAATTATACACTTAACCCGCCTCGTTCGTCTACCTGTGACATCCGCCGTCTCCAACCCGGCAAGCGTATAGCTGATTTCGCCGGCATCAGCGCCCTCGCCCCGCAAAAATGGCTTCAGACGCGGCAATTCTTCCGGTTTGAAAGTGCCGGAAATCGTCTGCTTCTGCTGGGTGAAGCGATCCAGGGCAATTTTGGTGGCCATGCGGTTCGATATAGAAAAACGAGAGAAAACGTGGGCGAGCAGGGCGAACAAGTCGCAACCTCAGGAAATCCAGCCGCTATAATACGTTTTGCGCTCAATAATGTCAAAAAGTCATTGATTTTGAAGAAAAAAATAATCCTGGCTTCTACTTCCCGCTATCGCGCCGAATTGCTGGCCCGCCTGCAGCTGGCCTTTGAGACGGCGCGCCCGGATGTCGATGAAACGCCCCTGCCCGAAGAAACTCCTGCTTCGACCGCGCTGCGTCTGGCCCATCTCAAGGCGCACAGCATCGCCACGCGTTTTCCGCAGTCGCTGATAATCGGTTCGGACCAGGTCGCGGACCTGGATGGACGGCAAATCGGCAAGCCGGGGACGCGCGAGCGGGCCCGCGCACAGCTCGTCAGCATGCGCGGGCGGACCCTGGTGTTCCATACCGCGCTGGCGCTGCTGGATGCCGCCTCGGGCCGCGAACAATCGCGCATCGTCCCGACCACGGTCAGATTTCGCACTTACTCGGACGTCGAAATCGAAAACTACCTCGATCGCGAGTCCGCACTCGATTGCGCCGGCAGCGCCAAGTCCGAGGGACTGGGCGCCGCGCTGATCGCCAGCATGACCAGCGAGGATCCGACGGCACTGATCGGACTGCCTTTGCTGGCCCTGATCGATATGCTGACCGCCGAAGGCGTGCAGGTGCTGGCATGAGCACCCCTGTGCCCGGCACCTTGTATCTGATTCCCACACAACTGGCGGATCCGGTCAACGCCGATCTTATCCTGCCGCGCGCGGTATCGGCGATCGCGCTAGGACTCGATCACTACATCGCGGAAAATGCCAAAACCGCCCGCGCATTTCTGAAAGCTATCGGCATTGCCCGTCCGCTGGCGGAGGTGTCGATTCGCGAACTCGACAAACATGCCCAGGCCGAGTCGATGCACGAGCTGCTGGCGCCGCTGCTCGCGGGGCGCGATATGGGCCTTGTTTCCGAAGCCGGCGCGCCGGCGGTTGCCGACCCCGGTGCGCTGGTGGTTGCTGCTGCCCATGCGATGGGCGTTCGCGTGACGCCCCTGGTCGGGCCCTCTTCGCTGCTGCTGGGCTTGATGGCCTCGGGACTCAACGGCCAGAATTTTGCCTTTCACGGCTATCTGCCGCAGGACAAGACGGCGCGCGCAAAAATGATCCATGAACTGGAGCGCGAGTCGCGGCAACGAAATATGACGCAGCTGTTCATTGAAACGCCGTATCGCAATCAGCCCTTGTTTGCCGATCTGCTCGCCACCCTGGCGCCGGCGACTCGCCTGTGCGTTGCCAGCGATCTGACCGGCCCCGGCGAGCGTATCACCATGCAAACCATCGCTCGTTGGCGCGAGCAATCTGAGGCCCCGGAGAAGGTGCCGACGTTATTCCTGTTTCTGGCCTGACCCGATTGTGGCGGCGTGGATGAAACCCGCGACCTATGCCAGCTGCAAATCGGTAAATACGCTGTGCTTCGACAGCATCGGTTCCAGATCCTTAGCTGACAGCGGCACACTGAAATAAAAGCCCTGCCCGACCCCGCATCCCTGCGCCCGCAGCAGTGCTAGTTGTCCGGCGGTTTCAATGCCCTCGGCAACGATCTGCAAGTCCAGGCTCTTGGCCATATTGATGATGGCCACCACGATCGCGGTGTCGTTGGGATCGACGGTGATATCGCGGATAAAACTCTGGTCGACTTTCAGCGTGCCGATCGGCAGCCGTTTCAGATAAGACAGGCTGGAATAACCGGTGCCGAAGTCATCGACGGCGATATGGATGCCCATGTCGGCGATTTCATTGAGCAGCATCACGCTGCCCTCGCCTTGTCGCATCACCTGGGTCTCGGTGATTTCCAGTTCCAGGTAACTTGGATCGAGCCCGGTTTCAGCAAGAATCGCCGCCACGGTGTCGACGAATCCCTTGTCCATCAATTGCCGGGCCGACAGATTGACGGCGATCCGCCGCCGCGGCAGTCCCATGTCCTGCCAGGTCTTGTTCTGGCGGCAGCTTTCCAGCAGCACCCAGCGACCAAGTTCGCTGATCAGGCCGGTTTCCTCGGCGAGCGGGATGAACTCGCTGGGCATCATCGTGCCGCTATCCTCGGATACCCAGCGCACCAGGGCTTCGAGGGCGACGATCTCGCCGGTATTGAGATCGATCTGCGGTTGATAGACCATCGAAAAATCGCCTTGCTTGACGGCGGCGCGCAAATTCGACTCCATCGCAGCACGGCGTTTCACGGCGATATTCATCTGCGGCGTAAAAAACTGGTAAGTGTTCTTCCCCAGGCTCTTGCCATGGAACATCGCGGTATCGGCATTTTTCAGCAGCGTGGCGGCGTCGCGCCCGTCGTCCGGGTAGAGCGCCAGGCCGATCGAGCCCGATACATGCTGGTCCAGCCCCGCCACCTTGAACGGCGCGCGCAAAGCATCGAGAATCTTTTGCGCAACGCGGGTCGCGCCGCGATGGCCTTCCAGCTCGTCGAGCAGCACGATAAATTCATCGCCGCCCTGTCGGGCGATGGTGTCGTGGCCGCGCACCGATTCGGTCAGGCGCTCGGCCACGCCGCGCAGCAGGTCGTCGCCGGCATCGTGGCCCAGCGTGTCGTTGATGTTCTTGAAATTGTCGATATCAATGAACATCACGGCGAATTTTTGCGCAGTCCGCTGGGCGCGCGAAATCGCCTGCGAAATGCGATCCTGGATCAGCAGGCGGTTCGGCAGGCCCGTCAGCGCATCGTGGAAGGCCAGATGCTGAATGCGGTCTTCGATGGCGCGACGATCGGTGACATCGCGGGTGTTCATGATGATGCCGCCCACCGCCGGGATGTCCAGGCAATTCTTGCCGATCGATTCGAGGTTGCGCCACTCCCCGCTGCGTGCACGCGCGCGATATTCGACCGGCTTGTCGAGGGTGCCCTTTTCCACCAGTTCATGGAATGCGGCGCGCAAGCGCTCGGCATCGTCCGGGTGCGCCAGGTCAAATTTGCTCAGACCGATCATGTCCTCCGGCTCGAATCCCAGCAAATGCCGCACCGAGGGGCTTTGGTAAAGAATACGGCCCTCGCGATCGAGCACGGACACGATGTCCATCGCGCTTTCGGTCAGCGCCTGGAACCGCCCCTCCGAGGCGCGCAGCGCTTCCTCGGCCTGCTTGAAGGCGGTGATGTCGGTCAACACGCCGATAATGCCCGCCGGGGTGCCGTTGGGGCTGGTAAAGCGGCTGATCTGCTTGACGACATGGCGGTTCACGCCGCG
>DASWEY010000066.1:0-120207 GCA_036394575.1 Usitatibacteraceae bacterium
GCAACGGTTTCGGTACCGGTTCCACCGCCACCACGGTGACCGTGAGCGGCACGGTCGCAGTCGCGGATTTTTCGAACGCGATTGCAGCCACGTACACAGACACGCTGACATTCACCATCGCTCCCTAAGCGCTTCCAGCCGGCCGGGACGCCAATCGCAAGATGGATCAGTGCGCGCAGAACCTCGGCGCGCACTGATTTTTTCGGAATTGGCAATCAGGACTCATCGGAATAATCGTTGATGCCCCGGATACATCCGGGGCATTTCATTTTTGTCGCAACCCCGGCCAGAGTTTACTAAACTGGATGCCTTCTCCCGGAAAGGCAAGCCCATGAGCAAGCTGCTGGCGCAAGACGAACGGGCCCGCGAGGTCCTCGACTTCTGGTTCGGCGAGGGCGCCGACTACGGCAAAAGCCGCAGGCAGTGGTTCCGCAAGAGCGTGGAGTTCGACGACCAGTGCTACGCGGCATTCGTGGCCGTGTATGAAGCGGCCGCCGCCGACCAGCTTGCGCACTGGCAGCAGCAGGCACAGGATTGCCTGGCCCTGATCGTCGTGCTCGACCAGTTTCCACGCAATATGTTTCGCGGCACCGCCCGCGCCTTCGCCACTGACGAACTGGCGCGCACGGCCACGCATCATGCGCTGGCGCAGGGCTACGACCGTGAAATGCTGCCGGTCGAACGCGAATTTTTGTACCTGCCGCTGGAGCACAGCGAAAACCTGGCCGACCAGGAGCTGTGTTTGCGGCTGATGACAGAACTGTCGGCGTTCGCGGAAACGCGCGATCTGCATATCTGGGCCGAAAAGCATCTGGCCATCGTCAAACGCTTCGGACGTTTTCCGCATCGCAATGCGCAGCTGGGACGCGAGAGCACGGCGGCGGAAATCGAGTTTTTAAAACAGCCCGGATCGCGGTTTTGATCTGTATGGCGATTTGAACCGATGCCGGGCGCGATGCGATAATTAATCGGCATCGCACCCGTGCTTCCCTGATAACTTAACGAATATTCCGCCAAGGAAACCCCATGCAAACCCAGCCCTGGATTTCCATCGCGCAGCGCACACCGGCATCGATGTTCGGCATGGTGCTCGGCCTCGCCGGAATCGGCTCGGCTTGGCGCGTCGCTTCGGTTGCATGGGGCCTACCGGCAGTTGTCGGCGAATTGTGGATGGCGCTTGCCGGCCTGGTGTGGATCGTCCTGACCGTCCTGACGATCGCGAAATGGATCGCCGCCTGGCCCGCCGCGCACGACGAGCTGATGCATCCGATTCAATGCTGCTTCATCGGCCTCGTGCCGGTGTCCGGCATGCTGGTCGCGATCGGCCTGCTGCCGCATGCGCACGATCTTGCCGTGGCGATGATGTTCCTCGGCCTGGCCGGGCATCTGGTGTTTTCGCTATGGCGCACCGGCGAACTGTGGCGTGGCGGCCGCGCGCCGGACACCTCGACGCCGGTGCTGTATTTGCCGGCCGTCGCCGGTAACTTTGTCAGCGCGATTGCGCTCGGCACACTGGGCCATGCCGACTGGGGCATTTATTTTCTCGGCGCCGGCTTGCTCACCTGGCTGGCGTATGAATCGATCATCATCCAGCGCCTGCTGACCGGCAGCGAATTACCGCTGCCGCTGCGGCCCACCCTGGGCATCCAGATCGCGCCGGGTGCGGTGGGTGCGGTGGCGTGGTTGAGCGTCGTGCCGCCGCAATGGGCCTGGGTGGCGCAGCTGATGATCGGCTACGCCGTGTTGCAAATGCTGGTGGTGCTGCGCCTGTCGCGATGGATCGCGCAGCAACCCTTCGGCGCCGGCTACTGGGCGTTTTCGTTCGGCGTCACCGCGCTCGCCACCGCGCCCTTGCGCCTGCTGACGCTGCCAGGCGCAGCCGCCGGCGAATCACCGCTGCGCCTCGTCGCCATGACGACGTTCACCCTCGCCAATATCCTGCTTGCCGTGCTGGTGCTGGGCACGCTGTGGTTGCTGGTACGGGGCCGCCTGTTGCCGCCGGCTTCACCCGCGCCTGCCGCCGCGAAATCCTGAAGGACCGGCGGGACGCAGCGAATTGCAGGCCCCAAAATATCGTGTTTGTCACGCATTGGGAAGTCAGAGCGTTAGAGGGTTGTACAAGTTTTCTCGGAATTCTACCGACGAAATTCGCAGATAACCTGTGAAAGGCCCACGCCTTTCGATGATTACGTGTAGCCATTTGCCAGGCCGGGATCGTCATTCAATTTAATGATGTCGAGCTGGTCAGTTAGCGCCGCCCAGATCAAACGTTAGGCATTCGGGATCCGATGGTAAGAAAAGCATACCTTCAGTCAACCGGAATCTTTTCATAGTTCAACGGCGTTGGATGGAATAAACCTTGTTTGTAATCTTCCATTGCCCGTCGATTTTCAGCAGCACGAAATAGTCGGTGGCATGAAAGATTGGGTAGTCCAGCGTGGCCTTGGCCATCGCCGCGTTGCCGTTCACATCGATGGCGTCAATGGTGCGCATGCGCTTCGCTTCGTCGGCCGCCGGCGTTCCGTTGAACAGCTTGACGTACTCGTCCAGCGTCCACGAGGTGAATTTGCCGTCACGCACACCCTCGATATGTGCGGTCGGCAGAAAGGCCCTGCGCATATGCGAGCCGTCGCCGGTGGCGTGGCCGCGAAAGTAGTGTTCGAGCGTAATGCGAATGAGAGTCTGATCGGCAGATGCACTGTCGGCGGCTTTCTGCTCCTGCGCTGCGACGGGGGCAGGGATAGGGATAACGATGGCGGCGGCGCACAAGACGATGATCGCCGCCAGGGAAGTAAGTTGAAATGTACGGTGCGTGATGTAACCGAGGTTCATTTGCCGTTTCCTCTCGTTGATGGTCAGACTCTGACTGTGCACTGAGCGAGTGGTTCGTGACTCGGAATGAACACCAAAGCCCGGAGTGGAATTTTCCGCCCGGAAAAAGTTGGGCATGCCACGATATTCACGCGGCATCGAGACCGTCATCAACCAAGCGGCCGCACCCCGATCAGCGCGCCGTGCAGGTAAAACGCAAACGCCAGCCACGCCGCAAGCCCGATCGCGATGGCGATGAAATCGCGTGCCACACCGATAGCCGGGTAGCTCAACCCCTGCTGCCGGTCGCGCTGCCGCGCCGCGCGAAACGCCAGCATCGACCACAGCAAAAAACCGCCGAACAACAACACGTCGCCAAGACGGCCGTTCGACAGCAGATGCGCGAACGCCCATAGCTTCACGCTCAGCACCATCGGGTGTTTGAGCCTGGCCTTGATGTTGGTGCCGGGCACATACGCGGCCGCCAGCAGGATGAAGATCGGCAGCGTCAGCATGATGGTGATGTCCCGCGCCCACAACGGCGGCATCCACAAGTCCACCGGCGCCTGCCGCGACAAGCCATAGCCATACACGATCAGCACGAAGCCGGCGAGCGCGACCAGAGAATACGCACCCTTCCACGCATTGGCGCCCATGCCGGCAATGCGGGCGGCGCGCCAATCGTCGGCGAAGACGCGGACCGAGTGAACGCCCAGAAACAGCAGCAAGCCAATGATGAGATAAGCCATATGCGCATTCCGCTGGATGGAGGTGCGTGCATTTTGCCATCAGGCACGACTCCGCTGGCAACCGCCATGGGAAACGGCTGCGGGTTCAATGACATCGTTGTTCCCATGCAACAAGCCGCAAAAACCGGGCGAATGAAAGCCAGCCGAAAGGCTCGATCAATATGATTAAGGCGTTTTGCGCACAAGAGCTGTGAAAAATCAGCCCTGCAGACAGCTGAACCGGGCTCCGTGGGAAGGCCCGTAGATCAAGAAAATCTATTTACCCTCAGAGGAGAAATCAAATGAACAAGAAGGCAATCCGCGCCGCCATGATTGGTTCGTGCGCAGTGCTGGCAATGGGCGCCACCCAGGCGTTTGCCGACACCAATGATGAACTGAAGGCGGAAATCGCCGCACAACGGGCGCGTCTGGAAGCCCTTGAAAAGAAGCTTGAAGCCACGGCGCGCGCCGCGCAGGATGCCCAGGTTCAAGCGCAGCAGGCCAAGGCGCAGCAGGCGCAGGCCCAGCCCTCCGCCTCGGTGCAGGGGCTGACCTTTGCCTCGGGTTCCAGTGCAATTACGCTGTACGGCTTGCTCGATATCACGGCGAGCACCATCGATCACGCCGACGCGGCCGGCCATCGCAAGACCGGTTATCAAACCGCATGGTTCAGCGGCAATCGCTGGGGCATCACCGGCAAGCATGACCTCGGCGTCGGCGGACTGAAGGCCATTTTCAAGCTTGAGAGCGAATATATCCTCAATACCGGCGAAATGGACACCCCAGGCGTGCTATTCAACCGCGACGCATGGCTCGGCTTTGAAAGCGACGATCTCGGCAAGCTGACCTTTGGTCGCCAGAACACCCTGGCCCGCGATTTTTCGCAGAACTATGGCGACACCTACGGCAGCGCCAACGTGACGCTGGATGAAGGCGGATGGACCAATAACAACAACTTCAAGCAGCTGATTTTCTACGCGGCCAGCGCCACCAGCACGCGCTATGACAACGGCGTGGTATGGAAGAAAAAGTTCGGCGACAACTGGGTGGCCGGCCTCGGTTACCAGTTCGGTTCCCCCGCCGTGGTCGGCCAGCCCTGGAAAAACACGTCCGAGGCTGCCGGCCTGGCCTTCAACGGCGGCATGTTCAATATTTCGGGGTATTACGATCAGGCAAACGTGAACGGCTTGAAGCATAAATCCGCGTCGATCGGCGGCAATGTGCAGCTCGACGTCGTGCGCCTCAATGCCGGCTACTTCCATTACACCGCCGATCAGGGCGCGCTGGGCAGCACGGTGGGAGCGCGCAAGGATAATGCGTACACCGTGTCCGCCAAGCTCGCCCCGCAGGGGAAAATGGATTACGAGCTCGGCTACCAGGTGCTGAAGGCGGAAAACGCGGGTTACAGCGGCTCCGGCAACACCCTGACGCCGTTCACCAACACGCTCGGCGTCACCACCGTCGGCACCGGCGACAAGAAGACCGTATACACCTCGATCTTCTATCACTTCGACAAGCAAGCCGAAGTCTACTTCGCGGCCGATCACATGACGCTGACCAATGGCTACAAGCTTGCCGTCACCAATAGCGCCAAGAGCCAAACCGAAGCCGGGATCGGGATGCGATTCAAGTTCTGATTCAAGACACAAGAAATTCGCAGTACTCCTCGGCGAGACCGGATAGTTCCGGCTAATCGGCACGGGTTCGGCCATGGCGCAAGCCATGGCCATTTCTTCTGGATTCCCCGGTGCGCCGGGTATCCATGCATTCACACCATCGGCCGGATCATTTCGCAGCCGATTTCCTTTAAGTCCGACAGGCTGCTAGATTGCGAATGCGCCCGGGAACGGCGCATGCACCGATCCAGGAATGATGATATGCGGCTTCTCCTTGTCGAAGACAATCGGCCACTTTCCGAATGGCTCAAACGTACGCTGCACAATGACCGCTACACGGTCGATTGCGCCTATACCGGCGTGGAAGCGGATCATCTCCTGCTCACCGAGACTTACGATGTGGTCATACTGGACCTTTCGCTGCCACGACTCGATGGACGCGAGGTGTTGCGCCGATTGCGGGCACGCGACAACAAGGTGCCGGTACTGGTGCTCACGGCCAATAATTCCATGGAAGGCCGCGTGCATTCGCTCGACGATGGCGCCGACGACTACATGGCAAAACCCTTCGAGGTCGTCGAACTCGAGGCGCGCATCCGCGCCCTGATGCGCCGCGCCTCCCATCACCCGAACCCGGTGATGCGCTGCGGCGCGCTCAGCTACGACAGCAACTCGCGCATTTTTTCACTGGGCAAGAATGAATTGGTGTTGACGCCGCGGGAACATGCCGTGCTGGAGACCCTGATCACCAAACTGGGAAAGACCGTGAGCAAGACATCGCTCGCGGCAGCGCTGTTTTCGCTTGACGAGCATGTTTCGGAGGAGGCCATTGAAATCTATGTGCACCGGTTGCGAAAAAAACTGGGCGGCAGCGATATTTCCATCATCACGCTGCGCGGCTTGGGTTACCTGCTGAAGCAGCGCGATGACGTGCGGTAGCTCGCAATGACGTTCAGGAGCCTTCGCCGGGAACTGCTGTTCTGGCTGCTGATGCCGCTCGCGGTGGTGGCGGTATTCGACACCTGGATCACCTACCGCAGCGCCAATGCCACCGCGGTACTGACGCAGGAGCGCCTGCTGATGGGCTCGGCGCGCATCATTGCCGAACAGGTCAGCGTTTCCGAGGACGGCATCGTCGTCCAGCTGCCGCCCGCCGCACTCGAGTTGTTCGCCAATGCTGAATACCGTGACCGGGTGTTTTACCGGGTCACAGCTCCGGACGGCAAACTGCTCGCCGGCTACTACGAAATGATGGTGCCGGCCAAGCGGCTGCGGGCCGAGGAATCGCTGTTTTTCGACACCGAGATGCGCAACGAGCCCATCCATGCGGTCGCATTCGCGCAGCCGCTGTTCGGTGCAAACGCGAGCGGCCCGGTGCTGATTGAAGTCGGCCAGACTTTGAAGGCCCGCGATGCCCTGGCCCGCGAAATCTGGCGGCGCGCGGCAGGCGGCCAGCTGCTGGTGCTCGCGATGGTGGCCGGATTTCTCTGGTTCGGATTGCGCCACGGCTTGTCGTCCGTAGTCGCCCTGCGCAACCGCATGTTGCAACGCAAGCTCGGTACGCTGGAACCCCTGAGCGATGAGCGCGTGCCGAGCGAGCTTCAGCCGCTGGTCACCGCGTTGAACGACTATGTTGCACGGCTGGAACGGCATATGTCCGTACACAGCCGCTTTATCGCCGATGCATCGCACCAGCTGCGAACCCCGCTCACCGTGCTCAATACCCAGGTCACCTATGCCCTGCGCACCGATGATCCCAAGTTGAAAGACGAGGCGCTGAAAGGGATTCGCAAGGGCGTACAGAACGGCATGCGCCTGGTCAATCAGCTGCTGGCATTTACCGAAGCAGAAGCCGACAGCGGGCCGCACAAGCAACAGCACGCGACCGATATCGCCAAGGCAGTCCGCGAGGTCTTTGAATCTCTCGCTTTGCTCGCCGAAGCCAGGCAGATCGACCTGGGATTTGAAAACGCCGCGCAGCCCATGCTGGTGTGGGCCAACCAGCATTTGCTGGTCACGCTGATCGGCAACCTGGTCGATAATGCCATTCGCTACATCCCGGTCAGCGGCGTCGTCACCGTCCGCATTGCGCAGAACGCGGGAGGCTTTACCCTGTTGCGCGTCGAGGACAATGGTCCAGGTATTCCGGCAGCCGAACGCGAGCGTGTGTTCGAACGTTTTTACCGGCTGTCCGGCAGCGAGCTTGATGGCTGCGGCCTAGGGCTCGCCATCGTTCGCGAGCTCGCGGATTCCTGCGGGGCCGCTGTCGAACTGTCAACGCCTGCCAGCGGCATGGGGCTGCTGGTGACCGTCCGCTTTCCGCCATTGCCGGCTGCACCCGCCGATCCTCCGGCGGGTTGAGGCAACGGGTTCGCTACCTCAACCGCTACTGGGCTACGTCCGAAAACTGCGGGGGACGCCATTTGAGCAGGACGTTTTCCAGGCGCGTGATGATGAACTCGGCCGCCAGTGCGACCACCGCCAGCACGATCATGGCGGCGAACACACCGGCCGCGTTGAACGCGCCCTGCGCGGTGGCGATCAAGAGGCCGATGCCCTGGCGCGAACCGAGAAATTCCCCGACCACCGCGCCCACAAGGGCAAAACCGAAGCTGACGTGCAGGCTGGCCAGGATCCAGCTCATGGCCGAGGGCAGCACCACGGTGTAAGTCACCTGACGCTGCGAGGCGCCGAGGATGAGCGCATTGGCAATCAGGCTCTTGTCCGCCTCGCGCACGCCCTGGAAGGCGTTGCCGAACACCACAAAAAATACCATCACCACCGCCAGCGCAACCTTGGAGGCCATGCCCAGGCCGAGCGCAATGATGAAAACCGAGCCCAGCACCACGCGCGGGATCGAATTCGCCACCTTGATATAGATGCTGAACACATCGGCCAGCAATTTATTGCGGCCCAGCGCGATGCCGCAGATCACCCCCATGACCGAGCCGATGAGGAAGCCAAGAGTCGTCTCTTCGAGGGTGACCAGCACCTGCTGCCACAATGGCCCCTGCGCGGTTCCTTCCGTTATCCATACCCAAATCTGCATCACCACCTGTGAGGGCATGGAAAAGAAAAATGGATCGATCCAGCCGAGGCGGCCGGCCAGTTCCCAACCGCCGACGGTCACCACCAGGAAAGCGATGCGCAACGCATAAACGAGCTTCCAGCGGCGGCTTATCGCCGCCTGTGCGGCACGCTCGACCTGCCGTATTTCTTCTTCGATGGGTTGCCCCTGGTGAACGAATTGCAGATTAGACACGGGGGCATCCTTTCAATGCGAAACAACTAGATTTGGACTTCATCTTTGAGGTCGCTCCAGATTTGGCGTGAGAGTTCGATGAAGCGCGGCGAGTAGCGTGCTTCGGCCACATCGCGCGGGCGCGGCAAGTCGATGTCGTACACCGTCTTCACCGTCGCCGGCCCCTTGGTCAGCACGAACACCCGGTCGGCCAGGGCAATGGCTTCCTCGATGTCATGGGTCACAAACACCACCGAGGCGCGATTCTCCGACCAGAGATTGAGCAACTCCGCCTGCATCAGCGCGCGCGTCTGTACATCGAGCGCGGAGAACGGCTCGTCCATGAGCAGGATTTCGGGCTCGTTGATGAAGGTCTGCGCCAGCGCCACGCGCTTGCGCATGCCGCCGCTCAACTGGTGCGGGTAATGCGATTCAAACCCGGTCAGTCCGACCCGGCGGATCCAGTCGCGCGCCTTGTCCAATGCAAGTTTTTGCGGCGTACCCCGGTACAGCGGCCCGGCGGCGACATTGTCGAGCACATTGCGCCAGGGAAACACCGCATCAGCCTGGAATACAAAGCCGATGCGCGGGTCGATGCCGGCGACTGCATTGCCGTCGATGCGAACGCTGCCGGCGCTGGCGCTGGCCAGGCCGGTAATCAGACTCAGGGTAGTGGATTTGCCGCAGCCGGTGGGTCCGACCACCGCGCAGAATTCACCGCGGCGCACCGCCATGGAGAAATCGCGCAGTGCCGGAATCACCTTGCCGTCCGGGCTGATGAAGCGCCGGGTGACGTTGACGAGTTCGATCGCCGGGATTGCCGTATCGAACCCCTTCTGCGCCGCCGAAGCCGGCGAATGGTGGACATCAATCATGGAGGTAGTGGTTCAGCAAATTGATCTGCCGGCTACAAAATGTGCGCGGAGCAAAAAACAGCCTGCGCTATTTGGCGGCGCTTACAAATTCGGTTGTGAAGGTTTTCGATAGATCGATCGTCTTGCCCTGCACAATCTTGTCGAAGCCTTGCAAAACCTTCAGCACCGTCGGCGGGCCGGATTTTGGCATCAGTCCGTCGGCGGTAAACATGGTCTTGCTCTGCGCCAGTGCCGACACATACATCGCCTTGTCGCCGGCGTAATAGTCGGGCGGCATCTTCGAGGCGATCTCTTCGGCGCTGTGGGTATTGATGTACTTCAGCGTTTTGACGAAGGCATTCACCAGTTTTTGCGCCTCGTCGCGATGCGCATTGACCCAGGCCGTCGGCATGTACAAACAAGCTGCCGGGTAAAGTCCGCCCAGCCATTTTTCGGTCGATTCGGGGGTGCGCAGATCAACCAGCATTTTTGCGTCGCCGGTATTGAGAAGGCGCGAGATGGTGGGCTCGGTGGTCATGCCGGCATCGATGCGGCTTTGCTTGATGGCGGCAATGAAGGTCGTGCCGGAGCCGACCGGCACCGGGGTGATTTCGCTGGCCTTCACGCCGTTGGCCACCGCCAGGTACTGGGTCAGGAAATTGGTGGAGGAGCCGAGGCCGGTCACGCCCAGGGCGCGGCCCTTGAAGTCCGCCGGCGATTTGATTTCTCCAACCAGCTTGCTTGAAACCAGGATCGCTTCACCCGGCGCCTGGCTGAACTGGACCACGGACATGACCGCCTTGCCCTTGGCTTGCAGGTCGATCGTATGGTCGTAAAAGCCGACCACACCCTGCACCGCGCCGGCCAGCATTTCATTTTCCGCATTCACGCCGGAGGGCTCGCTTTGCAGCTCGACATCGAGCCCCTGCTCTTTGAAATAGCCCAGCTGCTCAGTCAACCTGGCGGGCAGATAAATCTGCTTTTCAATGCCGCCGACCATGATCATGATCTTTTCGGCGGCTTGCGTCGCACAGGAAACGCCCGCAACAATGATCGCCGCGGCAGCGCGGGTCAGAATAATTTTCATGATCACATCCTCCAAGATAATAAGTATTGTTATAAGCCATACATCATCACAGCGAACGGTATGACTGAGTTCATTGTATTGGGCCGAGGCTTTCAGTCTGCTTTCAATAACATCGCGTTACAAGTCCCGCCTGCCAGTGCACCAATATTCGCCAATGACGCGGCTATACTCGTAAGCCGTTCATTCACCATTCACCAATGAGGCACCTTATGATTTACAGATCGAGATTCACTGCCTTGATCGTGGTCGCCATCATTGCCCTGCCCGGCGCCGCGACCGGTGCCGAATATGCCGTCAAAACAAAATTCAAGATTGGCGGCGAAGGCGGCTGGGATTACCTGAGCTATGACACACCCAGAAACCGATTGTTCATTACCCGCGGTACACGGGTACAGGTCGTGGACCCCGACAAGGGAACTGTCGTTGCCGAAATCGCGGATACCCCCGGCGTTCATGGCCTGGCGTTGGCAAATGACCTCGGCAAGGGCTATACCAGCAACGGTCGCGATAATTCAGTGACGGTGTTTGATTTGAAAACGCTGAAGACGCTCGGCAAAATCAGCACGGTCGGCGGCGACAACCCCGATTTCATTGCCTACGACGCTGTCGCCAAGCGCGTCCTCGCATTCAACGGCCGCAGTCATAATGCGAGCGTTATCGATGCCGTCTCCGATACCCTGGTCGCGACCATTCCGCTGCGCGGCAAGCCGGAAGCCGCGGTTGCCGACGGCAAGGGCAGGATGTTTGTCGATATCGAAGACACAAACGAATTGACCGCCATCGACACACGCAAGGCCGCCGTGGCCGACACCTGGCCCCTGGCGGGTTGCGATGAGCCGGCCGGCCTCGCCATCGATGCCCATACACGCCGCCTGTTTGTCGGCTGCCATAACAAGGCCTTGCTGGTTCTCAATGCCGACAGCGGAAAGATCGTCGCCACCCTGCCGATCGGTGAGGGCGTGGACGCAACGATCTTCGATGTTGAAACAAAACAAGTGTTCAGCTCGCAGGGCGATGGCACGCTCAGCATCATCAAGGAAGAGACCGCCGACAGATTCAGCACCCCGCAAACCGTCATCACACAACGCGGCGCACGCACCATGGCGCTTAACCCGAAGAATCACGACATTTACCTGGTGAGCGCCGAATTCGACGAGGCGCCCGCGACACCGGGGCAGCGGCGCCCGCGCCGCACCATGCGGCCGGACTCGTTCACGCTGATTGTGGTGAGCGAAAAACGGTAAAAAGCGCTGAGCCGGGCGCGATACCCACGGATGCCCGCAAAGCAAAGGGCGGGAAGCTTGCTCCCCGCCCTTTGCGTGCCCACTTTTCCTCCTTTTTTTCCTACTGATTTTTCCTACTGACTACTTTGTTTTAACAGCCGCTGCGCCTGTCTAAAACTTGTAGCTCATCCCCAGCGATACTGCCTGCAATTTTCCACCGGTGTAGCAGAACGGCCCGCCGCCCGGGGAATTGGGATCCGGATTGGCCGAGGCAATCTGGCTGCCGTCATGACAATCCGTCGTATTCGCCCGGCCACCGGCGCCGAGGTCGTAGTGCCCGGCGCTATGGTTGACCTGCGTGGCGTACACAAAATACCAGCTGGTCTGGCTGTCGATCGAATGTCGGTACATGCCGGTGTACATATTGCTGGCGTTGTCGGCGCCCGGCGTGGTTTCGATGTTGTGCTCGCCAAGGGAACCCGGCGATTTGTCGGCATGACCCCAGCCGAAATGAATCACGTCGTGGGGCGTGATTTCCTGCGACACCAGCAGCCAGTAGGCCTTGCGCGAACGCTCGTCGAAATAGTGATACGGCAGCTTGCGCTTGAGGTCTTCATACAGCCCGCCGACCGTGGTGCCGGTAGGCAGCTTGTACTGCGCGCCCACCCGATAGCCATATTCATCGCCGAGACCGACGGTGTTGTCGAAGGTGTAATTGGTGCCGTTCGCCGTGAACACCGTGCCATCGGCATCGCTGCTGCGATTGACGTTCTTGTGCATCTCGTAGGCGGCCGACAGGTACAAGGGTCCGCTCTCGAAGGCGCCGCTGACACTGTAGGCGGTGCCGTAGGAGCCGTCATTGCAGCCATAGGGCAATGCGCCGCTGCCGGGCACATTGCCGCCGGCACAGCTCGATTCGCCGATCGCCTGGATGCTGTTGTCCGAAGAGCGGTTCTGGCCAGGCGACCACAGTGCATTGATGGTGAAGCCGGCCATCTTCGGCGATTCATACCAGAGCGCATGATCGAGCCGCGTGCCGAACTCCACACGGTTATCGCCGCCGGTATTGCCGATGATCGCCGAGTAGTCGCCGATCGTCCCGCTGAACGGGTTCAGCCGCGCGGTGGAATTCTTGAGCGGCGCATCCGTCTTGCCGACTTTGACCGCACCCCAATCCCCGGCAAGACCCAGATAGCTGTTGCGTGAGGTCAGCGCTCCCTTGACGGTGGAATCGTTCGAGGAATTATTGTTGGCCGTGCCGGCGGTCGCGGAAATATCCAGTTGTGTTTCCAGCTGGAACACCGCTGCACTGCCATTGCCGAAATCATGCTTGCCGCGCACCCCCAGGTAAGAGATGTTGGTGGAAATCGCCGGCACCCAACCCACCTTGCCCGCCGGTACCGAGGTGCCGTCGTTGGCGATCTTGCCGGCAATGCCCTTGGTGGCATCGTCGACGGATAAATCCAGGTTGCCGTAGAAGTCGATGCCCTTGAGCGCGCTGGCGATGGATGAACCAGCGGATGATCCCGTCGAGGATTTCTCCGCCGCGACCTGCTTCTCGAGTTTCTCCTGCTTCTCGGCCGCCGCCGCTTCCTTGCTGGAAAGCGACTCGACCTTTTTCATCAGCGCTTCAACCTGCTGACGCAACGCCTTGATCTCCGCCTGGGTATCGGTATCGCCCGCGGCGGACGCCATGCCGCTGTAGAAAATGCCGGATGATGCCACTGCCATTGCTACCGCCTGAACCAGCGGCTTTCGAATCTTGTTCATTGACTCCTCCATTGTTTGATTGCTGCTTCAAACAACGCGGGCAATTCCCCTCCTGGCCTGAGGCCTATTTTTTGCGCGCGCAGCCTTGTGCCGCTGCTGCGATTCCTCCGTCGCACCGATGCCGAAAAGAAACCCAGCAGCCGCAACCAATCGAGCCTGCGCGCCATTCCTTACGCCAAATTGACATTTACCGAACGGCGGCTTGATGCAGATCAGGTTTCCGAATGCCGCTGCTTGGCGAGAGCTTAAATGCGGGGGAATTGATTGTGAAACTCCAGCACTGGCGCGGTGTTTGGAGCCTTTTTGGCTGTGAAGGCGCACAGATGCTATGGTTTGATATTTTGCGTTTCAGAAAATCCACTCCCTACGACCCCCTCAGGCTTACTGCAAGAAATCTCCCTTCACGGTTGGAACGGCGGGAAGTAGCGGAGTCGCCGCCTCGATGATCTTCGCCACGAAAGCGTCGGGCGCGGGGTAACGGTCAAGGATACCGCGGAAGACGGGCTGGAAAACCCCCGCCGTGGTCGGAAAGTCCTTTGAGACAGTCCAGCCTGTGACATAGGCGTTGCCGTTGCCGTCCAAGCCGATTTTCCCGCTGTAATCAAAACTGCCGCCGCCGAGGTATGAAGAGTAGACGAGAACCGCACCCGTTGGATGCAGCTTGGTCACGAAGAGATCGGAGCCGCCGCGGTTGACCGGCTGGAAGGCCCCCAGGGTCGTCGGAAAATTGGTGGAGAAAGTGGTCCCGGTGACGTAGGCGTTGTTGGCGGCATCGATGCTGATCCCGGAGGCCACGTCACCGCCGCTGCCGCCGAGATAGGTGGAATACGCGAGCGCCGAACCAGCAGCATTGAGCTTGGCCACAAAGGCGTTCGGGTTGGGAGGTCTGTGCGGATTGAGTGTACCGCCGTAGAGGACCTGGAAGGCTCCGAGTGTCGTCGGGAAATCAGCCGACCTCGTGTACCCTGTGACGTAGGCGTTGCCGCATGCATCCAAGGCAATGCCCGTGCCCTCGTCGAAATCGCTTCCGCCAAGTAACGTCGAATAGATAAGAGTGGAACCGGCGGCATCGAGCTTGGTTACAAAAGCGTCCCAGCCGCCGCCGCCAGCAGGCTGGAAGGAACCCGCCGTAGTTGGGAAAGCGCCGATTTGCGCGGAACCGACCACGTAAGTATTGCCGCTATTGTCCACCGCGATGCCGCGGCCCACGCCCATGCCAAGATAGGTGGAATACACGAGCGCGGAACCGGTTGCATTCAGCTTGGTTACGAAGGCGTTGTCGTAAACGCCTGCGTGAGTCGTCTGGAACGCCCCCGGCGTGACCGGAAAGTCGATCGAGCGTGTGCTGCCGATGATGTAGGCATTGCCGCCAGCATCCAAGGCGATCTGGCTGTTGGAAGCGCTGGCGTCGCCGCTGAGATCGCCGCCGCTGCCGCCGAGATAGGTGGAGTAGACAAGGACGGAGCCGGTCGGATCAAGCTTGGTCACGAAGGCATCCCCGCCGCCGCTGACGGGGCCTGCGAACGTCGTCTGAAATGCTCCCGCAGTCACCGGAAAGTTGTTCGACTGGGTATAACCGGTCACATAAGCGTTGCCGACAGCGTCGACAGCAATACCCGACCCGTACTCATAGTCCGCGCCGCCTAAGTAGGTGGAATAGACGAGGGCGGATCCATCGGGGCTCAGCTTGGTCACGAACACGTCGCCATTGATGTCACCGCCGTAAGTGGTTTGGACTGAACCCCCCGTCACCGGAAAATCGAGCGAGGCGGTCCAGCCCGTCACATAGGCGCTGCCGCTCGCGTCCACGGCAATGCCGGCGCCGTAGTCGCTGCTGCTGCCGCCGAGGTAGGTGGAATAGGAAAGAACCGGGTCGATCACCAGCGGCCGGCTGTGATCGTACGCCGCCACCTGAAAGCCGAATTGGTTTGCCCCTTTGAGTTTGTAGTCGCCCGCAATCTCTTGCCGCTTGCCGTCCGCGAGCTGATAGATGACGGGCCTCTGCAAGCGCACTTCTCCGCCTGGGACATGTAGCACAAGCGCGCCTTGCTCATCGATTTCCAGCCGCCTGGCCCCCTGGAAAACGAGCGCGATGCGTTTTGGATCGGCGCCGGGCGCGAGGACGAAGTCATATTCGAGCTGACGTTGATTGCCGCGGTAGATGAGATCGATGCCGGGGTAAACGCCGAGGTAACGCACCTTGGCATAGGTCGGGACCTTGATCTGCCAATGGGACGGGTCTTTGCCGATGAAATAGTTCACCTTGCCGGGCAGCTCTTCCAGTCCGCTCAAGGGCGGGGCCGGGGTGGCGCCGGCGAGCGCCATGCGCAGGATGAGGGGCGCCGCATTCCGGGCGGGTATCACGCGTCCGGCGGACTGCGCGTTCCCGGCCGGAGCGGTGGCGGCCGGCTTTGCCAGCACGAGCATGGCCTCTTTTGCGGTCAGGAAGAGTCCGTAGCCGGAACCGCGGTAAAGATATTCGACGTCTCTCCCCGCCTGGCCTTGGTTGCGCTCGAAATACAGCGGCAAATTGCCGTAGCTATCACTGATCGCAGTCGCAGCAGCGGGAAAGGTACAACCGGCAATGATGGCCGACGCCAGCCATCTACGAACCGTGGTCGGTGTGAATTTTGGCATGACTATTTTCCTCCAGGACCGAGCGGAAAGGGCAAGCCGCGCAACTACAGGCCTGTCGTAAACACCGGTACGATCATAGGGAAATGTACTAACTATTTATGACGGGGCGCGGAAGCCGGCGGTCCTGTTGCTAGTCCATACGGCATGGCGACCCAGACTCGCGGCCGCCGTCGGGCGGCAAGAACAGATCGCTTCTTGCCAGAACCCGATGCAGATCTATTCCGAGTGCCCTATGCAGCCGAATCAAAAGACGGGGATGTCCTTGATAACGACGACATACTGAATCCGATTCCTGGTAGACATTTGGTGCCTAATCAACAATTTCGACAGCCGTCGCATCGCCCTTGTTCCAGCGAAAACAGATGCGCCACTGGTCGTTGATACGAATGCTGTACTGCCCGCGTCGCGCGCTTTCAAGGCTTCGAGGCGGTTGGCCGGTGGAATACGCAAGTCATCCAGACGCCTTGCGTTGTTGAGCATCCGCAACTTGCGCCGGGCGACAGTCTGAAAGTCATTAAATATTGAAGGTATTGAAGGGGTCAGCGTGACCTCAGGCGCCCCATTCGACTGGCCGGTGTTGTCAACTCGGCCGCTTGGGAATATCCAGGCCGGCAATGACCGCGGGGCGCGCCTTGAATTGCGCAAGTACCCGCTGCACGTTCTTGAATTCATCATAGCCGACCAGATCGCCGGCGCCGTAAAAGCCGACCAGATTGTTTACCCAGGGCAGGGTCGCAATGTCGGCGATGGTGTAGGTATCGCCCATGATCCAGTTACGCCCGTCGAGTCGCTGTTCAAGCACCTTGAGCAAGCGATGCGACTCGGCGACAAAGCGGTCACGTGGCCGCTTGTCCTCGAAATCCTTGCCGGCAAACTTGTGAAAAAAACCGACCTGCCCAAACATCGGGCCGATTCCGCTCATCTGGAACATGAGCCACTGCAGCGTCTCGTAACGGCCCCTCGCGTCCGTGGGCATCAGCTGCCCCGTCTTGTCGGCGAGATAGACCAGGATCGCGCCCGATTCGAACAAGGCCAGCGGCTTGCCATCGGGGCCGTTCGGATCGAGGATCGCCGGAATCTTGTTGTTCGGATTGAGCGAGAGGAATTCCGCCGACAACTGGTCGTTGCTGTCGAAACTGACGCGGTGTACCTCGTAAGGCAGGCCGGTTTCTTCGAGCGCGATGGAGACCTTGACGCCGTTGGGCGTGGGTAGCGAATAAAGTTGAAGGCGCTCAGGGTGCTGCGCGGGCCATTTGGCAGTGATGGGAAATTCGGCGAGGGAGGAATGGTCTGGCATGTTCGGGCCTGGGGAAGTTATGTAATTAATAAATGGGAGCGAGTCTTGCAATGCCGCCTCAAATTGGAATTGCCACATTGCAAGACCTCGACACCATTTTCCTGAAATAAAGATCGTAGGCGCAGCAATTCTGGCAAAGCTGCGGGGTGATGGTAACCATATCGAGTTTAATGGTTGCTCTGACACAACACGCCATGAAACTCCAATATTGGCGCGGTGTTTGGAGCATTTTTTCCTGGAGAGGCGCGCCAATGCTGAAGTTACGATTTCTGTTAGCGCAAAATTGGCTCTGGCTCTAGGCACTCTCTACTTGGAAATAAATCGACCCTTGGTGTTCTACGCATTCATCTGCAACTTTGTCTTCCGCAGATTTCGAGAGTAGGCCCCTTTAATCCTCCGTTATTCGCGACATTTAAAAATAAGCCATGCTTTTCCATTTTCGCCTCTACCCCCACTGATAATGCGAATCCCATTTTGACAATATGGGGGCATTAGCCGTTTCAATAAGAAATACTGACCAACCCGTTCATTATCCGTAAACGTGCCGAGTTCATCGTAGTCAAAATCGAATATGTACTGTCCCGACTTGCTTGCCTTTTCGAATTCGCCATTAAAATAAGTGTGATTGTCCGAGCCAATAGGCTTTACGGCACTTCCGGGAATGCCATATGGTTTTTGCGCTCCGCCCCCAGCACATCCACTTAGCAATAAAAGCCCAAGTAGCGGGATGATCCGCCAATACGCACAGCACATGGTCAGGTCTTGCAATGTCGCATTGCGATAACGCAAGACCTGCCCCTGATGCTTTCGCTTGACCCCGATGCTTTCGCTGTGCATCACGGGCGCTTTCGGTTCCGTGTTCGGTTTGCCGGATGCATCGGGATACGCCATGACGTCGAGCTTACCGCCGAAACATTCGCGGTAGAAGGCCATCGCGGTTCTGCAGTTGCCGTTGAAGTGCAGGTACGTCGTTATGCTTTTCATTGCGCGTTTTTCATTGGACGCTCCGTTCAGCAAGCAGTACGTCGAGCTGAGGCATTGCTGCGCGCATCCCTTCCGCCATGCCTGTTGCATGCTCCATGGCTTTAATGCTGAAAAACCGCATGGCGATCGTTACGCGCGATCCGGTCGGCGTGGTCTCGAAGACAAACTTTCCCGATGATGGCCCGTTCTCGTCTTCGGGATTATCGCCGTCTTCCGCCACGAAAGAGCTGATGGGATTCACCGCAGCGAACTTCCAGGAGCCGCTCCACTTTTCTCCGTTCGGCCCGGTCAGGAAGTATTCGGCGCGGCCGCCAACCCAAAAGTCATGACGCGTAAAGGTAGAAGGTGATGTAGGCGGTCCCCAAAAGCGCTCGAGTTGGCGCGGGTCGGCAAAGGCGTCCCAAAGGCGCTGTTGCGGAACGGGATAGTCGCCCACGACGGTGAGGCTGAGCGTTGCGGCGTCTTTGGTGATTGAGGTCAGCGGCATGATCATTTTCCTTTCGGTAGAAGAACATCGTCGAGCTGCGCCATGCGCTGGCGCCAAATGGTTTCGAAGTGGTCGAGGAGCTCGCCCGCGCGCTTAAGCCGCGCGCGGTTGGCGGCAACCAGTTGCTCGCGGCCGTTTGCGCGCTTCTCGATGAGCCCCGCGCGCTCGAGCACGGCAACGTGCTTTTGCACGGCGGCAAAGCTCATCTCGTAGCGCGCAGCAAGTGCGGATACCGACGGCGTTTCCGTCAGCGACCGCGCCAGGATGTCGCGCCGCGTGCCATCGGCCAAAGCACGGAAAAGCTGGTTGAGCGACTCTTCGCTCTCGCGTTTAAATACAACCATATGGTTGTACGATAACAGGGCGCAAACGATTTTGCAAATCGTCACCACGGGAATCGTGTTTCAGCGCGACCGGGCGATTGCCAGCGCACGAGAAAAAAATGAAACTCGGCCACTGACGCGGCATTTGGATCATTTTTGGCTGGAAGAGCGCGCCAGTGCTAGAGTTTTGCTTTTGGGAGCTTCTAAAAACCTCGTCGTCCCAGCGAAGGCTGGGACCCAGTCCATCCAAGTATTTGATTCAACGAAGGACTGGATTCCAGCCTTCGCTGGAATGAGGATTATTTGAAGTTTCGAGAAGTGCCCTTTTTAAAACCGGCAACCAACCTATTCACTTGGCCTGTTAACTATTAACTATTCGCAGAAAATGCGAACCTGGCTTCCAGGATCGATCATTGATTCAAAAATTTATATGAACGTACAAGCGCAAATCAAAAAATATATCGATAGCCAAGCTGAACCAAAATCCAGTGACATGCAGGCGTTGCATCGCCGTATTCTGCAATTGATGCCGGCATGCAAATTATGGTTTCTGGATGGCAAGAACAGTGAAAACAAAACTGTTTCCAATCCAAATGTCGGATATGGATTTCAAACAATTCAATATGCTGATGGAAAAACTCGCGAGTTTTATCAAATTGGGTTGAGTGCAAACACAACAGGAATCTCGGTTTATATCCTTGGTATTAAAGACAAGACCTACCTGGCCCAGACATATGGAAAAAAACTCGGCAAGGCGAGTGTGAGCGGATATTGCATCAAGTTCAAAACGCTGAAAGACATAAACGTTGACGTGCTTGAAGCAGCAATACGTTATGGGGTTCAGGATCAGGGCTAGGTAAGCTGTGCCGCGATGCTATTTATTTAGCTACAGGTAAATGGTGTCTGCCCCATTTATTCGTTTCTGCAGGGGATAACTGCGATTGTTATTTTTTGCCCACAGGCCGTTCAAGCCTGTAGTAGGATTTCTCCGTCGTGCCGTCACTATTCCAACAACTATTACGAGGAGATGACATCATGAAACTGCGTCCAATCGCAAATGCAATACTGCTGGCTTTCCCTTTTGGTTTAACGATCGGCGCGGCGAATGTTGCCAGCGCCCAGGATGCGCAGCCGCCGACCAAGCCGGCGACGGAGCAACCCGCCAAGCCGGCCGCCGCTCAGCCGCCTGCCAAGACCGGTCCCCTGGCAATCGAAGGCATCGTCGTCACCGCGACGAAACGGGAGAGTTCTCTGCGCGATGTGCCGTTCTCGATCAACGCGCAAACCGAAGAGGACATCCGCCGGTCCGGCGCGGTGACGCTGGAAGACCTGTCGCGTAATGTCGCCGGTCTCGCCATCCAGAATCTCGGACCGGGGCAGAGCCAGGTCTCGATCCGCGGCGTGTCCTCCGGGCAGATCGTGCGCGATCAGCCGGGCGTCAAGGAACAGGTGGGCGTCTACCTCGATGAAACGGCGATTTCGATGTCGCTGTTCACGCCCGATCTCGATCTGTTCGACCTGAATCGCGTCGAGACACTGCGCGGCCCGCAAGGCACGCTGTTCGGCGCCGGCAATATCGGCGGCACGATCCGCTACATCACCAACCAGGCAAAGATCGGCGTCAGCGAAGGCACTGTCGAACTCAACGCGAACAAGATTTCCGACGGCGGCACCGGTGGCGGTGTGAAGGCGGCCGTTAATGTGCCCCTGAGCGATGCGGCGGCCATGCGCGTGGTCGGTTACTACACCAAATTCGGCGGTTGGGTCGACGCGCTGGGCCCCGGCGGTGGCAAGGACGTCAATAGCGGCGAACGCACCGGCGGCCGCTTGTCCTTCACCTACAAGCCCAGCCGTGACGTGGAGATCACGCCGCGCTTCGTTTCCCAGAAAGTGACTGCCGACGGCTTCAACCGCCAGGAGAAGTACAACCTGTACGCCAACCCGTTCACCACCACGGTTCCGCCGGTGACGTTCCAGGACCGCCAGCAATACCTGCTGCAACGCGAGAAATTCGAAGACACGACAAACATCGCCGATGCGACGGTCAAGATCGGCTTCGGCAGTTTTGACCTGACCTCGGTGACCACGCATACGGACCGCAGCATCCTGGTCAGCCGCGATGCCAGCGCGCTGACCGGTTCGGTGTCGGTCGATCTCGGCTTTCCGAGTGCGGCCGTGCTGCTGCCCTCGCGGCTCAACGACACCACCGACTTGAAGAGCTTCACGCAGGAACTGCGTTTGAGCTCCAAGGGCAAGGGGCCGTTTCAATGGCTGGCCGGCGCCTTCTTCTCCAACACCGACCGCAAGTACGCCCAGCGCTTGCCCACCCCCGGCTACGATGCCGCGACCGACGCGACCCTAGGCGCCGGCACCTCAGCAAGCGTGGCCAATGGCTTTCCGGCGAATTCGCCATACAATGCCGACATTCCCTACAACCTGAAGCAGACGGCGGTCTTCGGCGAAACGAGCTATGAGCTGACCAAGGAGTTGACGGGAACGGTAGGCGGGCGCTACTACGATTACAAGGAAGAGCGCACCTTCAAGTCGGGCGGCCTGTTCTCCGATGGCAACAACAACTTCGATAAGACGAAATCGAACGGCTTCAACCCTCGCGTGCTGTTTGCGTACAAGTTCTCGGACAGCACGACCTTCAATGCCCAGGCATCGAAGGGATTCCGTCTCGGCGGCGTCAACGATCCGCTGAACATTCCCCTGTGCACGGCGCAGGACCGCGCCATCTTCGGCGGCTATCAGCGCTACAGCGACGAATCGCTGTGGAACTACGAGGTCGGCGTCAAGATGCAGCGGCCCGGACTGAGCTTCAATGCGGCGGCGTTCTACACCAAGATGACGGACCTGCAAGTCACGTTGGATGCCGGCTCCTGTTCGTCGCGCGTGGTGTTCAATGTGCCCAAGGCACACTCGTCCGGCATCGAACTGGAGGTAACGGGGAGACCGACTGACAGCATCGAGTTATCGCTTTCCGGCACGGCAGTGAGTGCGGAGTTCGATAGCACGGTCAGGGACGGCTCTGGTGCGGTGCTCGGCGGCATTCGCGAGGGCAACCGCCTGCCCTCCGTGCCGAAGGTTGCGTTCACCGCCAGCTTCACCTACAACTTCAGCCTGGCCGGACGCGAATCCTATGTCACGACCTCGCTGCAACACGTGGGTAGCCGCTTCACCCAGCCCTCCGACCAGGAAAACAACCCGCGCACCTTCGTCCACGGCCTGCCCTTCCAGGGCGCCCCGGCGAATGCGGCGACAACCGTCGACCTGGAATTGCCCAAGTACAACCTGCTCAACCTCAGTGCGGGGATGGACTTCGAGCGCGGACTCTCGGCGATCATCTACATCAACAACGTCACCGACGAGAAGGCCCTGCTCTCATTCGACCGGGAGCGGGGTGGTCGCGCAAGGCTCGGATTCGCGACCAACCAGCCGCGCACCATCGGCGTGACGATTCGCAAGACGTTCTAGACGGTTAGCACGCAAGTACGCCGCGGGGCATGGTCATGGCCCGCGGCGCTTTTTTTGTGCGCTCGGTGCCGGCTCATACGATACGCAGAAATAGTGAAACGGGCGAAGCTCACCTCAAGGAGAATTCACATGAACACACTCAACGTCACGCGCACGTTCATCGGCGCCTTGGCCTCGATCGCCATCGTCGCTACGGCTGCGGCGCAAACCACACCCGCTAACGAGAAAAAGCCGATGGACCTCGGAAATTTTTCCGTCAGCCTCAACGTCAAGGACATCAAGGCCTCCATGGCCTTCTACGAGAAGCTCGACTTCAAGGTGGTCGCCGGCAAGGTCGAACAGAAATGGATCGTCCTGCAGAACGGGAACGCGAGGATCGGGCTATTCCAGGGGATGTTCGACAAGAACATCATGACGTTCAACCCGGGGTGGACGAAAGATAAGGAGACGATGAAAGAATTCCAGGATGTGCGCGAAATACAGCGCACCTTGAAGGCGCGCGGGATCACCACGATCGCGCCCGAAGCGGACGAGAAGACCGAGGGGCCCGCGTACTTCAAGGTCACCGACCCCGACGGCAACGCGCTTCTGTTCGACCAACACGTTCCCAGCCCGAAGCATTAACGATCTATCCGATTACTGGGGCTGCGGCGCTGCAAGAAATGCGAGCCTGGCCTCTTTGATTCTGGGCCCCTTTGACTCTGCCTTTGATTCTGGAGTAGCACCACAATGCTACTCAGCTAGACCTGAACCCGATGCCTTTTCACGCTCTTGTTGCTAATATGCAATCGTGTTGCCTTCTGCCACCCCCTAGGAGACGCGCCATGAATCGAATTGCCAAAATCTGTTGGATGCTGATACTGCTGCTCCCCGCCCCGGTATTTGCGCAGGTCAAAATCGAGAGCAAGTTCGCGGACGTGGATGGTCTTCGCATGCACTATCTGGTCGCAGGCAAAGGCGATCCCGTCATCCTGTTGCATGGCTATGCGCAGAACAGCCACATGTGGCGGCCGGCGATGCTGGAGTTGGCCAAGACGCGCATGGTCGTCGCGCCTGATCTGCGGGGATTCGGCGACACGGCCAAGGCCGAGACGGGCTACGACAAGAAGAGCATGGCGCAGGACGTGCATGCGCTGGCCCAGAAGCTGGGGATCCGAAAGGCGGGTGTCGCGGGCCACGATATTGGCCTGATGGTGGCATACGCGTATGCCGCGCAGTACCCAGCGGAGGTCGAGCGGATTGCATTGCTCGATGCGTTCATTCCCGGAGTCGGCGATACCACGGGGCTGTTCCTGCTGAAGGATCTCTGGCACTTTCATTTCTACGGCCCCACGCCGCTCGCGCTCGTAACCGGCAGGGAACGCATCTATTTTGAGCATTTTTGGAACGACTTCGCCGCCGACGGAAGCAAGTCGGTCTCGGAGGCTGACAGGCAGTTCTATGCAAAGAAGTACGCGTTGCCGGGAGCGATGAAGGCAGGCATGGAAGTATTTCGCAACTTCGAGCAGGACGCCAAGGACAACGCCGTTTTTTCGAAGGTCAAGCTTGCCATGCCGATGATCGTGCTGGGCGGAGAGAAGTCGGGGGGAGAGTTCCTGATTTCGCAAGGCAAGATGGTGGCCACGAACGTCGAGGGCGTGCTGGTGAAAGGTTCGGGGCACTGGTTGGTGGATGAAGCGCCCGGGCAGGTCATTCCGCTGCTTGTTCGCTTCTTCAACCCGTAATGAATTTTTGAGATATCAAGTAGATCCGGGTTGAGCCGCGTACGCCCCGAGTCTCGCTCAACAATCGCTTAACCGCGTGACATGAGTGTCTGCCCCTATTTAAGAAATGCGAACCTGGCCCCTTTTGCCCGCGAGAGTTGGGCTGGCCAAGTCCGATGTTTTCAGTCCGCGAAAATTCGAGCACGGCTACGTTTACGCTAACGCCCTAGTCGGTCGTTTTGGCCGAAAGCAAGGAGTTTGAACGCGGCTCATCGCCATTCGTACGAACCCAAGAACTAACCGTCTTGCCGAATTTCGCGATCATCACCATGTTGAAAAAGTGCATCAGTCCAAGAACGAGCACTGAAAATCCGACCTTCGCACCCACATTGGGGACCAGGTCGACATTGCTCACGTTCCACCCATCCAAGCGTGCGCAGATAAAACCGATGTTG
Organism: Usitatibacteraceae bacterium; assembly: GCA_036394575.1. GTDB lineage: Bacteria > Pseudomonadota > Gammaproteobacteria > Burkholderiales > Usitatibacteraceae > UKL13-2. The sequence goes on from DASWEY010000066.1 coordinate 24,694, forward strand.
ACCAAATAGAACCCGATCACCAATAAGTGATTCGTTGATTTTGCGAGCTCCTGATCTTGACCAAAGCACTTGATGAGGAACATTTCGCCATTCTTCGACAGTACGCGTGCGACCCAAATGGTCATGGCGATGGAAAGGATCAAATACGACGCATATGAAGTGTTAGCCACGATCAGGCTTCCGTGTTCCCACATGATGAAACTCCTTTTGGTAAGTGCAGCCAATTGCTGCCACCTCCAATCTATTGGCCGGTGTAGCCAGGAGCTTCCGCTTTGATCGTTCAGGAAATGATATTTTTCGCTCTAAAAATAAAATCTCAAATTCAAATACTTACGAGTTTCCAGAAAGATCATTTCGGTCAATCTTGTCTGGAATCGGACTGTTCAGGTCGCAATTGCTTGCGGAATTGACCGGGCACGACACCGGTGATCTCCTTGAAGGCAACATAGAAATTCGACTGCGAGTTGAAACCTACCGACAGCCCCACCGACAAAACCGAAGCCCGCGGCTCGTCGGTAAACATCCGCTTCGCCGCTTCAACGCGATACTGCCGAACCAGGCGCGAGAATCCCATTTGAAAATGCGTGTTGATCAGTTCGGACAACTGATGTGCGGACAGTTGCGTCAGCTCAGCCAGCTTGGCAAGGCTCAAATCTTCGTCCTGATAAATTTTCTCTTGCTCAAACAAGCGCGTGATCTCGCTAACGGCACGATCGCGATCGATTCGGCTAAGTGTTGAAACCGCATAGGCGCTTGCCACCGCTTGTTCGGCTTTGCTGACAACATCGGGGAAGCGCAGCAACAAATATAGAACGAGCGCGAACCCAGCGCCGATGAGCAAGGCATAACTCGCGGCAAAACTTCGCCAGCCCAAGGTCGGCTCGGCGACGCTGGCCACAGCCATCATGGCGGCAATCAACGCGAACAGCATCAGCACGCGAAACTCAAGCAGAAACCACCGCCGTTGCGCCCGCAGCAGATAGACCAATCGCCCCAGGTGCACCGCGGCCAGCGTGCCGCCCAACATTGCAACGGGAATGGCCACATTCAGCGAAACCATCTCGCCACCCACAATAGCCGCGGGCAACACGATCCATTCCCAGGCAAGCCACTTTTGCTGAGGGGGCCGCAACAGTCCCAGGAATAACCAATAAAAGCCGACCGACTGAGAAACGATAATCAGGATGTAGCTGCGGCTGGCGAGAGCGGCATCCATCTCCAGCAGATAACGCGCATGAAGCAGTTGCGTGAGCGCCAAGCCAAGCAGCATGACATAGCCGGCGACGCGAGATTGCCATGGCATTGTCATGCTGCGGTATGTGGACGCGAAGGCCAGCACCAAGAGAAGCGCTGCACCAACTGAAAAACCGATGGTGAGCAATACGCAGGAGTCAAACAAAGTCATCGACAATCCATCATGTGCATTCGCAACGAATCCAGCTAAGGTGCCTAAGCTTCAATTATTACATCTGGATGTGCGCGACAAACGCCGGGGCAATCTGTTTAAGGACTTGATTGGCGTGCTCCCCGGGAACAACGGCGACGATGGTGTCGAACCAAAAGTGCCAGATATTTTCGGCGCCGCGGAAAATGCGAACCAGCCTAAGAGATTCGTTCCTGCGGCTAGCGAATTTTTACGCGTAAGGCGGCCAAACGATCGGTGGTAAATTATCGTAGAACGCCATTTGGCGCGGCGTTTGGGGCAAAAATAGCCGAGGAGGCGCGTAGATGCTGGGTTTTGGCGTTTCCGTAGCAGACCAAGCGGCGCTGATCCTGACTGCAGAAAGAAATCTACACTGACCCTGAGTACTCCTCTAAACCCAGGTGCTCGTTGTTTTCGGTCTGCTTCGGCGCGATGCGAACTAGGACTCGATGTATGCGCCCATCGAAGCTGCGAGGATATCGAGCCGCGCGCGGACAGATTGCTGCGCGTATTGCGACACCATGACCGTGAGTTGATGCATGTAATTAAACTGCGGGCCTCCGCGGTCGATTTCGCTGAACAGTGTCACGCTGACCGCGACTGCGCTCAACTGTCCTTTGCGGAAATACTCATCAAGCACACCCATATGCCGGCGCAAGAAATCCTCGTTCGCGTGTTCCATTGCGGCACCGAGGATCTCAATGGTCGACGCTCGCCAATGAACTGAGGGCTGCACTAGATCGTCGATATTGATAGCCACCATCCCCTCTCCTTTGAATGGCTTCAACTGACGAACGCCTTTCCGCAGCTGGGACTCCACGCCTCCCGGGGTGTAGATTTTCTTGCATGCGATCGGCAAGTCCCCGATGGCAGTTTCGACCAAGACGTCTGGCTCGCGTAGGAAGGTCGTGGTATGGCGACGCTTTATTTTCTCCCAAAGCTCTAGTTCCCAAAAAAAATCCTTAGCGCGCGATGGCGTTCGCGCATGCATGAAGTCTAGGGTTTGGCTCGTCAAAGGTTTCAGGTGAGCATGCGGATTAGGCTCGTGCTGCAACAAGAGAACGGCGTCAGAAATTCGGTCGAAGTGCGCTCCCAGCAACATTCGCTGAAACTCACTGTCGTTACTAATGGGCCTCGCAGGATCTCGGCTTGCCAGCGCCTCAGCAGCTGTGAGCAAGCCCGCGAGTTCGCATGTGGGATTAATGCGGACACCGTACTGCTCAAGTACGGCTCGCACAGCTACCACGCGTGCGGCCTGTTCAGAAAAGGGTCGGCTTGTTCGGTATTCGGCACCTTGGCTCAATTAGGTCACCTTCGACGCGTCCTCAGTGTTAGTCGTTGTGCCACGGGGTGTAGAGCTAAATCGACGGGTTCAATGCCTTACAAAAATACGAGCCTGAGGTGTCCCCTTTGATTGCAAAGGTAATTCTAGTCACTCAGCAGCTTTTTAAGCGGTTCGATTGCAGTAACTGCCGTAAGAAATAGCATTACGAAGGTCATCCATAGGATTCTGTTTTGGAGGACTATATTAGTTTCTGCGAGGTGCTCATTTGAAGCCGCGCTCACGAATCGGGCAACATGCTCTGCAATAGCTCGGATCTGCTTTTCAGTTTCTTCTAAATGCTGCGCGTCAGATAGCAACTTCGCTCGAATATTCTGGAACAAAAGCAAATCCTCTTTGTGGCCATAAAATTGAGTCTTAAACTCATAGACACCAAATTCAAAAAGGCGCTCATTATTTACTGAACGCCTAATGTCATATACGAAGGGAAGCGCCACACGCTGGACCAAATTGAAATCTATATCAAGCCGCCGCGCATCGCTTGACACCGTTTCTGAACCAACGTCCAGCATTCCATATGAATCCCGCAAATTGGCAAATTCAGATATCAAGCGGGTGGAGATCAAATTCAAAGTCCAGTGCACCAACGTCCGATCAAAGTCATGAAGGCGGCCTAAAATCTGCCTCATTTTTTCATCGCCGTACATTTTCAAATCGGCATTGGCAAAGATGAGATTTTTATTTCCAATTAAAGCGCACCTTCGCGTTGCGGACGTATTTCTTTCCTCAAGTCGTAAGTACAAGTTTTCCAAATCATCCGATTTCCAAACAGAGGTACCGAAGCGCGAGGCAAGCATATCCACATAATCCAGATCTTTCCGGGTATCACGCTGATAAAACTCTTCAGCCTTATCAAAAAGCATCAATTCGCAGCACGGCAGCGATTTTTCACTACCTTCTGCGGCAAAATAACCAGGAAAGTGTTCAATTACCCAGCGAGTGCAAATGTCATGCAGATAAGATCGCATTGTTTCGACTGCGTTCTGCTTTTGCTCCTCTACGCCCCTATACAAGATGCCGCCGCGAACCTGCTCTTTTTGAGTTGAAAAGGTCTCTTGTAATGGCTGTTCAAGCAAATGCGTGCTGTCTGAGTCCATCATGAAACAACAACACAGCATCGTAATACTTGGCATTTCTTGCGCAAGCGTTACGTGGATCGACCGGATGCCATTTGGAAGCTGCGCTTGGCGACCCGCAAATGGAAAAGTTTTTTGCGCGGGCGATGTGATGAAGCCGAGATTCAGCCAGCCGCCGCCGCGCTCGCTCTCTCGCATACTTTGAACGGCCTCAATGAAATCATCATTGAGAAAGGTATTTTGCTTATCCCAACCGAGTCTTTCCGCTCCGATTTTTAGATTTTCGATTAGAGATGGTGGGAAGGCTTCTATCACCCATATGCAGGGTACTTCGACCCGTTCGCCCTCGGGAATCTGCGTAGCCGCATTCTCTTCTTCATCGCGATTTCGAATGAATCGTGTTTCTTCAGCGTCAATCATTTAGTTAGATAGCCTGTTGAAAAATTAGCCCGCAAAAGCGTCAACACTCTTAGCGTCAAATATCTATTGATCGGTCCAAGATTAGACTGGGCGGGTTTAATTCGCGACCTTGAATTTCTAGGAATTAATCTTTCTTGGGTCTCAATTTTGCATCCGAAACTCTTCGCGCAAGCAAGCTTAAGAAAACCAAATATTGCGCAGCTTTAATTTGGTCAAGGTCGTTTGCAAGAGTGTGCGCCTTTGGGTTACGTACTCCAACGTATGTTCCATCAAGAATCTTAAGAAATCCCTTCTGATCGCTTTGTCCTGATTCACTGTCAATTTCACTAAAAATTAGCTTCCCATTTTCAATACCAAAGGCTTGACTGACCAGACCGGAGCCATCGTGCTGCAACCCAGTTCGCAAACGAATTAGGTCGAAAATCGCGGTCACGCCGTTTAACACTGCATCGCGAAAATGCCGACTTTCGTAATGATGTAAAGAGCTTTTAACAATGATTGGGTGCAGCAGATTTTCAAATCCGGCCGATTCAATAGTAGGCACATCAGTTTTCGCAGCCTCTAGCGCATGCGCTGCAATTTTTTGTGAATCAATAGCAACTTCAATTTCGCTAGCCAAATCTTGAATTGCGCGGAAGAAACGTTCTTCGCGTTTCTCCTTTGAAGCCCGCAGATAGCGCTCGCCTGAAACAATGTTGTACACCCGGGATACTTGAACCGAGTCGGCGCCAAATAAGTTTTCAAAGCACATTGCTGTCTTTTTTTGAATCGCTTCGAACTCGACGTACTCAGTTTCTCCATAGCTCTCTAGATCAATTGCCAAGAGTTCTGTTCTGAGTTTTTCTAAGTAGTCGATTGGATTAATTTTCATTTATTTTTATATTATGGATGTGGATTTACATCGTATCAATCAATCCGTCACCGCCCCCTTCGAGGCAGTCCCCACCAACTTGAAATACTTCCCCAGCACGCCCCGCGTGTAACGCGGCGCCGGCGCTTTCCACACCGCGCGGCGCTTGGTAATTTCCGCATCCGTCACATTCAATTGCAGCAGCAGCTTGTGCGCATCGATGGTGATGAGATCGCCCTCCTTGACGAGGCCGATGGTGCCGCCGACGAATGCCTCGGGCGCGACATGCCCCACCACCATGCCCCAAGTGCCTCCGGAGAATCGTCCGTCGGTGATGAGCCCCACGGTTTCGCCGAAGCCCTTGCCGATCAGCGCCGCTGTCGGCGCCAGCATCTCGCGCATGCCGGGGCCGCCTTTGGGGCCTTCGTAGCGCAGCACGATCACGTCGCCGTGCTTGATCTTGTCGCTCATGATGGCTTCCATCAACTGCGGTTCGGAATCGAACACGCGCGCGGGGCCGGTGATGACGGGGTTCTTGAGGCCGGTGATCTTGGCCACGCAGCCTTCGGGCGCGAGGTTGCCTTTCAGTATCGCCAGGTGGCCCTGTTTGTAGAGGGCGTTCTCTATCGTGTGGATCACGGGCTGGTCCGCATTTGGGTAACTCGGTGGCTGATCGGGCACATCCTTCAAGGTTTCGGCGATGGTCTTGCCGCTGATGGTCATGCAGTCGCCGTGCAGCAGGCCGGCGTTGAGCAAAATCTTCATCACTTGCGGGATGCCGCCGGCCTTGTGCAGATCGACGGCGACGTATTTGCCGGAGGGTTTGAGGTCGCAGAGCACCGGCACTTTTTTGCGCATGCGTTCGAAATCATCGATGGTCCATTCCACATCGGAGGCATGGGCGATGGCGAGGAAGTGCAGCACCGCGTTGGTGGAGCCGCCGACGGCCATGATGACGGCGATGGCGTTTTCAAGTGATTTGCGGGTGACGATATCGCGCGGTTTTATTCCGGCTTGCACGGCCTTGAGCAGCACGCGCGCGGATTCGGCAGCGGAATCTATTTTCTCCTGGTCTTCGGCGGCCATGGTGGAGGAATATGGCAGCGACATGCCGATGGCCTCGCAGGCACTCGACATGGTATTGGCGGTGTACATGCCACCGCAGGCGCCCACGCCGGGGATGGCGCAGCGCTCGATGCAGCCGAAATCTTCTTCGCTCATCTTGCCGCTGTTGAATGCGCCGACGGCTTCGAACACGGAAACGATCTGCAGATCCTTGCCCTTGTGATGGCCGGGCTTGATGGTGCCGCCGTAGACCATGATGGCGGGGATGTTCATGCGCAGCACGCCGATCATCGCGCCGGGCAGGTTTTTGTCGCAGGCGCCGATGGCGAGCACGCCATCCATGAATTGCGATTGGCAGGCGGTCTCGATGGAATCAGCGATCACTTCGCGCGAGACCAGCGAATACTTCATGCCCTCGGTGCCCATCGATATGCCGTCGGTGACGGTGATGGTGCCGAACATCTGCGGCATGCCGCCGGCTTCGCGGATGGCCTGGTCCGCGGCATCGGCCAGGGGCTGGATGCCGGCGTTGCAGGGGTTCAGCGTGGAGTGGCCGTTGGCTAAGCCAATAAAGGGCTTCTGAAAATCGGCGTCCTGGTAACCGATACCCCTGAGCATCGAGCGATTGGGCGCGCGTTCATTGCCCTGGGTGATGGCGAAGGAGCGGTATTTGGGAGAGGCCATGATTTACTCGCGGACAGTGGCGTTGGGGCGGAAGGAATGGTGAATTGCGTGGCAAACTAGCGTCCATTCTACAAGAGCGCCCAATTTGTCATGTTGACCCATCCCCAGTTTGACCCGATCGCCTTCACGATCCCGTTTCTTCATTTGCCGATCCGCTGGTACGGGCTCACCTATGTGCTGGCCTTTGCGCTGTTCATGCTGCTGGGGCGTTTGCACCTGAAGCGCCGGCCGGACCTGGGCTTTACGGCGCAGGATCTGGACGACCTGCTGTTCTACGGCATCCTCGGCGTGATTCTGGGCGGGCGCCTGGGCTATGTGCTGTTTTACAAGGCGAGTTTTTACCTTGCCCACCCGATTGAAATCTTTTATGTGTGGCAGGGCGGCATGTCCTTCCACGGCGGCTTCCTGGGCGTGCTGGTGGCGATGATCCTGTTCGCGCGCAGAACCAAGCGCACGTTTTTCCAGGTGACGGATTACATCGCGCCCCTGGTGCCGACCGGGCTGGCGGCGGGGCGGCTGGGCAATTTCATCAATGGCGAGTTGCCGGGCCGCATTGTCGACCCGAACACAATTCCCTGGGCGATGTGGTTTCCCCAGGTCGACCGTATCCCCACGGCGCGCCATCCTTCGCAGCTTTACCAGCTGGCGCTGGAGGGCTTGCTGCTGTTCGTGATCCTGTGGATTTACAGCCGCAAGCCGCGGCCGCTGATGGCGGTGTCGGCGGTGTTCCTGATCGGCTATGGCTCGTTCCGTTTCCTGGCCGAGTTTGCGCGCGAGCCGGACGAGTTTCTGGGCTTGCTGCAGCTGGGCTTGTCGATGGGCCAGTGGCTGTCGCTGCCGATGATCGTGGCCGGTATCGCGCTGTTCGTTTACGCACATCGCAAACGCGGCTAGCGCCGGCGCCCGTCGCGGCTTGGCCGGCCGAACTAGTCGTGGCCGATGTGATCGTCGAGTGAAACCGACAGCGGCGTGGCGGCGCCGGTAACGCGCTTCAGGCCGGTGGCCCGGATCAATTCGGCAAGATGGTCATGCAGGCCGGCAAGCCGGTCTTCGGGAAGCGACATCAGCGCCTGTTGCAGCATGCCGATAGCCGGCTGCGGCGCCTTGTCGATAACGCGCTTTCCTTTTGCGCCCAGGTACAGCGTGACCACGCGATGGTCGGCGCCTTCGCGCCTGCGCTCGATGTAACCGAGCTCGTCCAGACGGTCGAGCAGGTTGCTGGCGGTGGATTGATGCACCGCGAGCTCGCGCGCCAGATCGCCGACCTTGATGCCGGGTCGCATGGCGATGGCGTAGAGCGCCCACAGCTGCGTTCCACTGACACCTGTCGCCTGCTGTACGTCGCGATAGTGCGTCTTCAGGTTGGCGATGACCGCGCGAAACTGCTTGAGAACGGTCAGCATCTGCATATAGTGCGGGCTGTCGAAATCGACATCGACATCATCGCGGCGGGGTTTTACGGGCATGGCCGCGTGCAGCGCGCGGCGGCGCACGGGTACCGGTACGGAGGCAAGAGCTTTGGGCATGGAGGCGGAGGCGCGGAGGCGTAGTTATTATGTAAGACAGATTGGCGACGGCAACATCAAAACCAATTTACCCATCCGCCTTACAGGCGGCTTGGGCGACTGCTAAAAGCAAAAATCGGGATGGCGACTGACGCCATCCCGATTTCGTTTATTGCTCAGGACTGATGCAAAAGAGCGTGGCGGGCAAACAAGAACAACCTCAGATGAACCAGTTTGCCCTTTCTTTACGCATCGGGGCCGATTATTTCTTGATCACGTCGACGCGGCGGTTCTCGGACCAGGAGGCTTCATCATGGCCTTTGGCCTTGGGCTTGTCTTCGCCGTTGCTGATCGTGTCGATCTTGTCGGCCTTCACGCCAATCGCGGTCAGGGCTTTCTTCACGGCGTCGGCACGCTTCTGGCCGAGAGCCATGTTGTAATCGCGGCTGCCGCGCTCGTCGGCATTGCCTTCGAGCACGATGCGATCGCCGGACTGAACCAGGTAATCTGCATTGGCGCGCACGGTGGCGATCGATTCGTCCTTGATTTCAGACTTGTCGAAATCGAAATAGACGCTGCGGGCATCCGGCTGGGCAATGGCTTTCGGCTGCACGGGCGCGGGGGCCGGTGCGGGCGCGGGAGCCGGCGGCGGCGTTACCGGCGCCTGCGCGACGGGTTGCGGCTGTACCGGTTCGGGTTTCGGCGCTTCGGTTGCGCAGCCTGCCAGCATCGCGAGAACTGCAGCGGCGGTCAGGAGTACGGGGATACGGTTTTGGCGCGTGGAACGGGTTTGATTCAAAGCAGTCTCCGGTGGTTGTTGACAGAATAGTTTGGTGCAAATATATTTGGTAACAATGTTTATTGCAAGTTTTTGTGTCCTCCGTCTGGAGGACGCAAGATTGGATTTTGTTGCAGTTGGCAGGGAAAGGTCAAATCCCGGACCCGGTTTCCTTGGACAGCCCCACGTTTCGGGGCTTTTTTTGCGCCCTGCCCAGCCTCGGGCGGGACCTATGCTTGTCAATACTTATGTTGCGATGCACAATGGACATTGTGCATCGCATGCAAGTTCCAGACTCGCGTCGCCGCAGTCGCCAAAAGCGCTGTAGCCACCTACACGCTGCCACCCTGAGCCGTGATTACAAAGCTGCCGTAACAGGCAGCACGCCTGCGATGCCGGAGGAAGTTTCGGAGGTTGGCCATATCGCCATGGCCCGCGTTCATCACCGCTCTGGGGGTACTCATGCGTTTCTGTATTGTTGGCGCCGGCGCGATCGGCGGATTTGTTGGCGCGAAACTGGCGCTGGCCGGCGAGGATGTCACGTTCATCGCCCGTTGGAAAAACCTGGATGCGATCCGCGCGCACGGCATGGCCGTGAAAATGCGCGATGGCACGGTACTGGAAGCGAAATCGGTGAAGGCCACCGAGAGCTTTGCGGCCGTCGGCCATGTGGATTGCGTGATCCTGGCGCTGAAGGCGCACCAGGTGGAGTCCGTGGTCAACCAGCTTGACCCTTTGTTTGGGCCAAAGACCACGGTCATCACCATGCAAAACGGGATTCCGTTCTGGTATTTCCACAAGCATGGCGGCGCGCTTGCCGGCAGCACCATAAAGGCGGTCGACCCACAGGGCGTATGCAAGGACGGCATTCCCGCGGAACGCATTATCGGCTGTGTGGTCTACCCGGCCACCGAGCTGGTGGCGCCGGGCGTGGTTCAGCATATCGAGGGCGACCGCTTTCCGCTGGGCGAGCTCGACGGCGGCAGCAGCAATCGGGTGAAGGACCTGTCGGATATTTTTGCCAAGGCCGGCCTGAAAGCGCCGGTACTGGACAATATCCGCAATGAAATCTGGCTCAAATTGTGGGGCAATCTCACGTTCAATCCGATTTCGGCCCTGACCCATGCCACCTTGCAGGACATCTGCCAGTTCCCGCTCGGCCGTGAGCTTGCTGCAAACATGATGAAAGAGGCGCAGGCGGTTGCGGAAAAACTTGGCGCCAGTTTCCGGGTAACGCTGGAGAAACGTATCGAGGGGGCAGAGAAAGTCGGCCGCCATAAAACCTCGATGTTGCAGGATGTGGAAGCCGGCCGCGCGATCGAGGTCGATGCGCTTGTTGGGGCGGTGATTGAACTTGGCGCCTTGTCCGGCACTCCAACACCCACAATCAGCGCGATCTATCAGGCGTCGCGACTGTTGGCGCACACTATCGAAACCAACAAGATTGCAATTCGCGGGATTGCCATCCCGCAAGTGTGATGCAGCTCACAGCGGATGCCCTGCATGCACCGTATAAGTGCATGTCGATGTGAACTTTTGTAAGAAGACTTTTTTTTCAACGCGCAGGACAGACAATAGTTTCTGATGAATCCGGCAGGGCAACTGTCCCGCAGGAATTTGTCTACCCTGTTCGGAGGTGAACCATGTTAGCAACCCAAGCAAGTGGTGCAAGAGTAATTGCCATTCGAACATCTACCGGCGTCGATCAGCTACTCGACGCCGTTGAAGACTCTGTTATCGCCATTACCATGGCCGGCGTGGTGCGTTACGCCAACCCGGCTGCCCGCAAGACATGGGGGGCGCATCTGCCCGCAATGGCCCAGCACGCCGAAGTCATGGCCATGCTGCGCGAGGTGCGGCTGGGCAAGATATTTCTGCCGCAGAAACTCGAGCTCGTGTTGGATACGGGTGACCAACTCTCGACCCCGATCAACGCGACGTTGACCACCGGCCCGCTGGGCACCGATTACGCGCTGGTGATTCCGCGTCAAGTCTGATTGTCCGGCGCAAACCCGCATCAAACCTGCATAAGCGGCGCGGAGACCTTCCGCCTCCCGCTATACTCGGTCGATGCGCTATTTCCATCGCCAGACCGGCTGGTTGTCCATTTTCGCCAACGCGGTTGGCATCCTTGTATTCCTGTGGGCATTCGCCCTGGTTCAATTGCAGGGCGTGATGACGCCGATGGCATTGGGGCTGGCGCTGATGTTGATCGGCACCAGCATTACGTTTTCCAGGCTCGACACCGAAGTGGATGGCGAGGCCTTCACATTGCACTTTGGCTTGTTGCGCTGGCCGGACCGACGCATCGAGCTTGCCGAGATTGCCGGCGCACTGCCGACGCGCACCGCATTGCTGGCCGGCTGGGGCGTGCGCATCACCATGCGCGGCTGGCTGTACAGCGTGTCGGGACGTGAGGCGGTGATTATCGGCCTGCGCAATGGCAAGCAGTTCCTGGTTGGCACCGATGATCCCACAGGATTGTGCGACGCCATCAATGGCGCATTGCCGCAGGAACCGGTGTTCTGGCAAATCCGCGGCGCCAGATAGCCCGTCCGGCCGGTTGTGAGCGAACCCGGGAATGAGTAGAATTAATCGACCGCATTCGGGGGTATAGCTCAGTTGGGAGAGCGTGTCGTTCGCAATGACAAGGCCGTCGGTTCGATCCCGTCTACCTCCACCAAATAAAAAAGCCACCTCGCGGTGGCTTTTTATTGCTGCGATCAGCTGCGGTGCCGCTTATTCCTTGATCGATTCGACCGGAATGATCAAGGTCACTTCATCGCTCACATAGGGCGCGTACTTGCCGTTGTTGAAATCGGAACGCTTGATTTTGGCGGTGGCATTGGCGCCGCAGGCGTCTTTCTTGGCCAGCGGGTGCGGCATGCACTGGAACGAGGTCACGGCGAGGGTCACCGGCTTGCTGACGCCCTTGGAGGTCAGTGTTCCCTCGATCGCCACCGGTTTGTCGCCTTCAAACTTGAATGCGCTCGATTTGAAGGTGATGGTGGGGTATTTCTCGGCGTCGAAAAAGTCCTCGCCTTTCAAATGGCCATTGAAGACATCGCTGCCGGTATCGACGGACTTCACATCGATGCTGACGTCGGCCGAGCCGGTCTTGGCGGCACGATCGATGGTGATCTTGCCGGTCACGGTGTCAAAACGGCTGGACTGGGTCGAATAGCCGAAATGGTTGTACTCGAAGCGCGGTTTGGTATGGTTGCTATCGATGACATAGGTTTCGGGCGCGGCGAATGCGGGAAGCGCCAAACCGGCGGCCACGGCGAGAATTGCGATGCGTTTCATGGTTTTATCTCCTGGGTTAAAAATGACTTGGATTGGTTGGATTACTTGGATTTGGCTGCTGGCGATGCAACCACGTTGAAGTTGATCTGGACCTCATTGGCAACGGTTGAAATATCCGCCCACGGTCCCTCGCCGATTGCATAGTCGAGGCGCTTGATGGTGAAGGTGCCGGCAAATACGCCGTTGCTGCCGTCAGCCTTGAAGGTCAGCGGCGCCACCACCGCCAAGGCCTTGCCCTTGATTGTCAACGGACCGGATACCTCGTAACGACCGCCGCCCAGCGCCTTTACGGCGGTGGAAGCGAAAGTGGCTGTCGGGAAGGCCCTGGCGTTGAACCACTGCTTGCCGACCACTTCGTCATTGGCATCCTTGGACCCGGCATCGATACTGGCGACATCGATGGCAATATTGACCTTGGCCGCCTCCGGCTTGGCCGGATCGAAATCAAGTTGCGCGGTGAATTTTGGAAAGCGCCCCTGCACCGTGACGCCCATCTGCTTGGACTGGAACTGGATGGCGGATTTATCTGCCTGCACCGCGCTGTATTCGACGGCATATACAGCCGAGCTGGCCGTGGCCAAAAGCAGAAGACTGAGAATTTTTTTCATGATATCGGGGTGTCCTGGGTTGAGATGGGGGCTTGACGTTTTGCCGGCAGCATGCGGCGCAGCACATCGTCCTTGTCGATGAAGTGATGCTTGAGGGCGGCAGCCACATGCAGCCCCACTACGGTAATCATCAGCCAGTTGAGGGCCTCATGAACATTTCTCAATATGTCGCCCATGTCGGCGTCTTTTTGCAGCAGATCGGGTATGGGCAGAATGCCGAAATACACCGTCTGGAATCCCTTGGCCGAACTCATCAGCCAGCCGGTCAGCGGTATCGCAAACATCAATACATACAGCAGGTAGTGCGTGGCAGCGGCAACCCATCGCTGCCATTTCGGCAGCTCATCGGCAAGCGGCGGGGCCGGGTTGAACAGCCGCCATATGCCACGCACGGCCACCAGCACGAAAATGGTCACACCGGCCCATTTATGCCAGGAAAAAATCTTCAGCTTCTGCGGTGAAAACGGCAGATCCGCCATGTACAGGCCGACGCTGAAGGAAGCCAGAATCAGGGCGGCGATCAGCCAGTGCAAGCCGATGGCTACCGGCGCATAGCGAGAAGTCGTCATTTGGCGCTCCTAGTTTTGGTAAGAGGATGTTCAGTCGTCTCGAACACCAGCCGCAATTGATGCAGCTGCTCGCGCAAGGAATCGAGCTGTTCATCACGAAAACTGTCAAGCAAGGGGCGCATGTTCTGTATATGCGCCGGAAAGATTTTTTCGAAAAATGCCTGGCCTTCAGGTGTCAGCTTGGTGATCCAGCTACGGCCGTCGTCGGTGGAGGGGTGGCGATCGAGCAGGCCTTTGGCGTGCAGGCGATCGAGCACGCCGGTCATGGTGCCTTTGGTTATCAGGGTTTTTTCGCCGAGCTCCTTGCAGCTCATGCCCTGGGTGTTGCCCAGGGTTGCGATGATGTCGAATTGCGCGGGCGTCAGCCCGAGCTCGCGCACCCGCGCAGCCGAGTAGCGCTCGAAACCACGCGCGCATTCCAGCAGTTCGCGCACCATCCGTAAGAAACTCTTTTCCCGCATTGCCGGTTGATCAATCTGTTAATGAGTAATGGCTGAAAACAAATCAAATAATTAGTTCGTGTTAGAACTATATCTCATAAACCCGGGAAATGCAAATCCTGGCGCGGGGATCAAATGAAGACGTTTCAGGCGGCTACGCAGGCACTCGGCCGAATCGTCCCGGTCATGGCATATTTCGCCTTGGACCTTGATGTGCAAATCGAAAAGCTAGCATGCGATTGGACCCATTTTTGGAAACATGGTGGATTTTTGCACGCACACTAACTAACAAAGTATGCGCATTAAATCACTGGCTTATCTTTTATTTATCGCGTAAACTTCGGTTTGTGCAGTGCAGCATCATTCGTTTCATGCATTGTTTTCGTTCATCGTCCCCGCCCTCGCTGTTCATTTGATCCCCGTTTTTCCTCCGGATCGCTTCTGAATCGCAAAATGGTTGGCGCCGATGTTGGCGCGCTGACATATCACTCCCAAGTGTGTTGTTGATTGCCGTTTCCGATTGCGGACGGTGCGCCTCTTTTTGCGATTGTGCATTAAGCACTACCCATGCGACACCATCGGAATGGTATCGCCGGAAAACTGAAAAATGACTACCAATTTTGACTCCCTTGGCCTGGCCAAGCCGATCAACGACGCGCTGGCGCAAGCCGGCTATACCTCGCCGACACCGGTGCAGGCGCAATCCATCCCTGAAGCGCTGGCCGGCCGCGATCTGCTGGTGTCTTCGCAAACCGGCAGCGGCAAGACCGCCGCCTTCATGCTGCCTGCGCTGCAGCTGCTGACCGCACCGGCCAAGGTCGAAGGACGCGGCGTGCGCATCCTGGTGCTGACGCCGACCCGCGAACTCGCCATGCAGGTCAGCAAGGCGGCTGAAACCTATGGCCGCAATATGAAGCGCGTGAAAACCGTGTCGATCGTCGGCGGCATGCCTTACCCGGTGCAGAACCGTCTGCTCAAGGCGGGCGCCGACATCCTGGTGGCCACACCCGGCCGCCTGCTCGACCAGATGCAGTCGGGCCGCGTCGATCTGTCGCGTCTCGAAATGCTGGTGCTGGACGAAGCCGACCGCATGCTCGACATGGGCTTCAAGGACGACCTGGAAGCCATCGTGACGCAGACGCCGGCCGCCCGCCAGACCCTGCTGTTCTCGGCGACCATCGACAACAATATCGCCCGCCTTGCCCAGGGCATGCTGAAAGACCCGGCACGCATCGACGTTTCCAGCCAGGCCACCAAGCATGAAAATATCGAACAACGTTTGCACTTTGCCGACGATATGGCGCACAAGAACCGTCTGCTCGACCATCTGTTGCGCGATGTCGATATGCAGCAGGCGATTGTATTTACCTCCACCAAGCGTGCTGCCGACGACCTCGCCAACGATTTGCATGCGCAGGGCTTTTCGGCCGCAGCACTGCACGGCGACATGAAACAGGGCGCGCGCACCCGCACCCTGCAAATGTTGCGCAAAGGCGGACTGCGTGTGTTGGTCGCCACCGACGTCGCCGCGCGCGGCATCGATGTGCAGGGCATCTCGCACGTCATCAACTATGATTTGCCGCGCCAGGCGGAAGACTACGTTCACCGCATCGGCCGCACCGGTCGCGCCGGCAAGAACGGCATCGCCATCAGCCTCGCCAATGTGCGCGAGCAGTTCACGGTGCGCACGATCGAGCGCTTTACCTCGCAACCGATCCCGGTGTCCGTGATTCCGGGCCTGGAACCGAAGCAGCGTGTATTCGATCGCAAACCGGGTGCGGCGCCGAAAAAATTCGGCACCAAGCGCCCCGGCGCACCTGGCGGTTGGTCCAAGCCGGCCGGCTCGTTTGCCGGCAAGAAAGAAGGCAGCTGGGGTGAAAAACGCGCCAGCGGCTGGGACGATAAAAAGCGCCCCACGCAGCGCAGAACCGCAGCTTGAACGGTACCCGCAATAACGACAACGGCCACGCAAGTGGCCGTTGTCACGTCAGGGACGTCCAAGTCCGTTCAGCTGCCGCGTATTTTCAGGATCTGATCGATCTCGCGCGCCAGCTGAGCCAGGTGCAGCCTTGTCGGCTGATCCGCTGCGAGCGCCTGCTTGCGGGCGATTTCGGCGCGCAGCGTCTTCATTGCGCCAATCGCCGCCGGGCGCAGATCGATGGCGATTTCGCTTTGCGCCGACGACACCAGGGCGCCAAAGCTGGTGAGTCTTTGCGTCTCGCCTGAAAACGCGATCAGCTGATCGAGGTAAGTGCGCTGCAATTCGCGACGCGCAATATCGACCTTCGGCCGCTCCTGCTCCAGCTCGCGAAACACCCCTTTTTGCACCAGGGCCATGTATTGGCTGGCCGTCAATCCACTGCCCGGCTTCACCTGCTCGGCATCTTCAAGCAGGCGAAAGCGGATCGGCGACAGCATTTCGCGCAGCAGGCTTTTCTGCGAATTCACGACCGGCGCGCTGACCGCAAAATTCTGGATGCGATTCAGCAACTCCGGCGCCAGCAACCACTGCGGGGTCGTCAGCGCATCGTCCAGCAGATAGCGGATCGCCGCGCGCTGCTCCGCGGGCGTGGTACGCGTGAAGGTGTCGCCGCCGCGTCCGCCGAGATAGCGCGTTTCGCGCACGCCCCCGATCAGCTTGACCACGGAACGCAGATAATCAAAGCGCTGCCGGATCAGGATGTCATATGTGGCGCGCAGGTCTTCGTAGTCTTCGCCCAGCCTTGTGGTTGCCGGGACCAGGTTCGCCGCAGCGCGTTTCAGCGAAGCGATCGACAGGCGCGTGGCCTCGATGCGTTCGCGGCCGATGCTCTCGGTCTGCACCTGGGGATCAAACAGCGCGGGGGTATCCTCGCCGCCGAAAGCGAGGCGCGCATCTTCGACCTGGCGCGCCGACATGGCGTCGAGTTCGGGCGTTTCTTCCGTCGGCGATTTCCTGCCCAGCGGCTTGTAGCCCCATTCGATGGCGAACAAATCATAGGGCCCGATCCTGGGTATAAAGCTGGTCACGCCATCGCCGGGCTGCGCGACGGAATTGAAGCGGCCATAGGCCATGATCGAGGCCACGGTACCGTTGACGTTGGCAAAGGCGGGGTCGCGCAATTGCGCGACAGAATAGGCGCTACTGGCACGATGGTTATGGCGCAATCCCAACGTATGCCCCACTTCATGGGCGGCGATGTAACGCAACGCCTCACCCACCACCTCGTCGCTCAGCGGCAGGGTGGACACACGCGGATCGGCCGCGCCAGCCTGGACAAAATACAGCTGTTCGGCAAATTTGAGTATGTCGTGCCAGAAAATGATGTGCGCCGACAGCACTTCGCCCGAGCGCGGATCGTGCACATGCGGGCCCATGGCATTGCCCACCGGCTGGGCCACCCAGCGGATCACCGAGTAGCGCGCATCTTCCGGATCCCAATCGGGGTCCTCCTGTTTGCTCGGCGCATCTCTGGCGATGATGGCGTTCTTGAAGCCGGCCTGCTCGAATGCGCTATGCCAATCTTCCACGCCGGCCTTGAGATATTTGCGCCACTTCACCGGCACTTCGGCGGCGATATAGAAAACAATCGGCCGGCGCGGTTCGGAAAGCGCCGCCTGCGGATCCTTCTTTTCCAGGCGGAAACGGGTGATGAACTCGCGATAGCGCGCACCGTTGCGAGCGTCGGAGTATTCCTGGAAGCCTTCGGTGAAATAGCCGACGCGCCGGTCGAAGTAGCGCCCCATCATCGGCTCGGCCGGCAGAGCCGCCAAAGTGAAATGCAATACCGCGCTGCGACTCGGATTGACTGCCGGTGGTGCGGGCGCGCTACCCGGTGCCGGCGGCACCGGCCCGGCGACAAAGGTGATGGTCGAGCGAATTTCCACGTTTTCCGCGAACACCTTGACCTGGTTGACGAGGCTGCGCGAAAGATCGGCGCCGCCCAATCCGGTGGGGCCCAGGCTACGGGCGTCAATCAGATCGCTGGAAGTGGCAAGGAGCAGGCGGCTGACGTCAATAACCGGCCACTTTTCCCTGGCGGGCGGTAATTTATCGCCGGCGGATGAAACCTCTTTATCCCGAGGTGCCGTAGCCGCCGCTTTCGCTTCCGTTTTGCTGGTCTCCGCTGTCTCTGGTTTTTTTTCCTCGGGATGCGCGTCGAGTGAACGTTCGCTGCCCTCGGCTTCGACATTGAACGTCATCAGGATCGGCGCCAGGTCGACGGCATCGGTGGCCGCCTTCAAGTCCTCGCTGCCGCGCTTGCGATACGAGACACCGCGCAGCAGGATGCGATTATCGACACGCTCAAATCGCACCACCTTGTAGCCCAGCGGCAGGCCATTGAAAGCGGCATCGCCGCTGGCCTGCGCCACTTCTGCCGACCACAGCAGATCGCGGCCCAGCAATTTTTCCGGCAACTCGAAAAAATGCCGCTCTTTGACCTTGTGATAAAGCACCAGGCCACGCAAGGTCTTGGCATCCTTGGTGATGACGGTATCGTATTTGCGCGGCTCGCCCGGCGCGGGTGGCGTCGGCGCCGCGGCGGCGGCAGGCGGAACCGGCGCCACTACAGCCGGCGGCCGCTTGACGAGTGTGCCACAGGCCGCCAGGGTGAACGCGGTGAGACAAGCCACCACAGCGGGCTTCGAAAGGATGGATGGAACCAGGGACAGCGCGCGCATTCTGAGTGGCCGATCAACAAAATCAGGAATTGTATGGGTCCGCTATCGCGCGCCGGCAAACTGGCCTGTACCGAACCTCGACGAGAGATAGCATCGGACTGCTACTTTACCGCCCGGATCGGTAAGGCAGTGGTGAACTTGATTTGTTCCAGCGAAACTTCCGATTTCGTGCTGACCACCTCGAAATGCTCCACCAAACGCTCCAGCAGGAAGCGCGAGAATTCGCGCAGGTCCGGCGCCACCACCTTGAGCAGGTAATCGGCCTCACCGGTCACCGTATGGCACTCGAGGATTTCCGGAATGGCGGCGACGATGGTCTTGAACTTCGCCATGTCCTGATGCTGCCCGCTTTTGAGCGACACGCTGACGAAGGCCGTCACCCCCAGGCCCACTCGCGCCGGATTGAGCAGGGCGACGTAGCGATCGATCACGCCGCTTTCCTCCAGCTTGCGTACCCGGCGAAAACATTGCGGCGCCGACAGATGCGCAATATCGGCAAGGTCCTGATGCGAGGCACGCGCATCCCCCTGCAAGCGTTCCAGAATTCGCACATCCGCACGATCTATTTCAGGAATCGTCATTTTATTTCTCCAAATGCAAATTACACGCAATGAATTAACGCATATAGCAGAATTTTTCGCAAATTATGCAAGCGAATTGCACAACTGCCCGCCTACACTGGGGCATACCTTATGAGGAGACCGCATCATGAACGCTGCACCGCAAGCAAAACTCGCCATTGCCCTGGAATCCACCTATTCCGCGCGCAACTATCATCCACTGCCGGTGGTATTGAGCTCGGGCAAGGGCGTTTATCTATGGGACGAGGACGGCAAGCGCTACGTCGACATGATGTCCGCCTATTCCGCCGTCAGTTTCGGCCACAGCAACCCGAAAATCGTCGCCGCGCTAACTGAGCAGATGACGCGGCTGGCGGTAACGTCGCGCGCTTTCCACACCGACCAGCTCGGCTCCTTTCTGAAGGCGATCATCGATACCACGGGGCTCAGCGGCTACAAGGTACTGCCGATGAACACCGGCGCCGAGGCCGTCGAGACCGCCGTGAAAGCGGCGCGCAAATGGGGCCACAAAGTAAAAGGCATTGCTTCCGGGCAGGCCGAGATCATCGTCTGCACCGGCAATTTCGCCGGCCGCACCACCACGATCGTCAGTTTCTCCACCGAGGAGCAGTACCGCGACGGCTTCGGCCCCTTTACCCCTGGCTTCAAACATGTGCCGTTCGGCGATGCGGAAGCGCTTGAGCGCGCCATCACCGCGAACACGGCGGCGTTCATTGTCGAACCGGTGCAGGGCGAGGCCGGCATCATCGTGCCGCCGCGCGGCTATCTCGCCCGTTGCGCCGAGATTTGCAAACGCCATAACGTGCTGCTGATCTGCGATGAAGTCCAGACCGGCCTGGGCCGCACTGGCCGCGTGCTGGCCTCCCAACATGAAGGCGTGGTCCCCGATGGCGTGACCCTGGGCAAAGCGCTGGGCGGCGGCCTGCTGCCGGTGTCGGCATTCGTGGCACGGGCCGATGTCATGGCCGTGTTCAATCCGGGCGACCACGGCTCCACGTTCGGCGGCAACCCGCTGGCGTGCGCGGTCGGCAGGGCAGCATTACAGGTGCTGGTCGAAGAGCAACTGTCGGCGCGCGCCGAGCAACTGGGTGTCGAGTTGATGAACGCGCTGCGCGCACTGCAGTCGCCGTTTGTCGTCGATGTGCGCGGCAAGGGCCTCCTGATCGGCGTCGAGATCGATGCCAAGCTGGCCAGCGCACGCGAGGTCTGCGAAATATTGCTGAAGTATGGCGTGCTCTCCAAGGACACCCATCACACCGTGGTGCGGTTCGCGCCCCCCCTGACCATGACCTCGGCCGAACTCGCAGAGGCGATGAGCAGTGTGAAAGCCGCCTTTGCCGAACTCGAACGGACGCATCTGCAAAAGGTGGCCTAGGCACCGAGGCACCACGCACCACGCTTTCCTCCTCCTGGGCCCGATCCCGCTCAGGTTAGAATGTCCAATCGACAATGGTTGGCCATTTTTTTATGCGTAAACAGATTGCGTTCATCGGCCTGGGCAGCATGGGCGGACATATGGTTCGCCATCTGCTCCAGGCGGGCCATCAAGTGACTGTATTCGCGCGGCGTCCGGAAGCCCTGGCGCCCTTTGTGGCCGCGGGCGCCAGGGCTTCCGGTTCGCCGGCCGAAGCGGCACACGGTGCGAATGTCGTCATGAGCAATGTCACCGCAACCGCCGACGTCGAGTCGGTTCTGCTGGGGTCCGGCGGCGCCATTGAAGGTGCGCCCGCGGGCAGCATCGTATGCGACTTCTCTACTATCGATGCCGGGGCCACGCGTCGCATTGCCGCACGCCTCGCCGAGCGCGGCATCGGGTTTCTGGACTGCCCCGTTTCCGGCGGCGCCAAGGGCGCCGAGGCGGCAACGCTGACCATTCTGGTCGGCGGCGATGCCGAAGCGCTTGCACGCGTGCGGCCATTGCTGGAAAAACTCGGCAAGAATATTTTCCACATGGGCGGTGTCGGCGCCGGCCAAGTGACCAAGGCCTGCAACCAGATCGTGCAAGTGGTGAACATTCAGGGCATCGCCGAGGCGATGTTGTTTGCGCAAAACAACGGCGTCGATACTTCCAGGGTCGTCGATGCCCTGATGGCCGGCATGGCCGGCTCGAAGATGCTCGACCTGATGGGCCGGAAAATGGCGGCACGCAATTTCGCGGCAGGCATCGAGGCGCGCCTGCATCACAAAGACTTCGGGCTCGTTTGCGATATCGCCGAACAGCAGGGCCTGCCGATGCCCGCGGTGGCCCTGGTGCATGAGCAACTGTCGAGGCTGATGGAAAATGGCTGGGGAACGATGGATACCTGCAATCTGCTGCGCGTGCTCGAACAACAGCGATCCTGACCGGAGTCTGCATGAACCTTGCCCGCCTGATGCAGCAGCGCGCTGCCGCCAATAATCCCATTCGCATCGGTTTGATCGGTGCCGGCAAATTCGGCTCCATGTATCTCTCGCAGATTCCGCGCACTCCGGGCATGCACCTGCTGGGCCTCGCTGATCTCAATCCGCAGCGGGCGGCGGAATCGCTGCGCCGTGTGGGCTGGAAGGATGAGCAGTTTGCGGCGCAGTCGTTTGCGCATGCCTTCAAGCATGGCAGCACCTGCATCACCGACAACGCGATGACGCTGATCGCGGATCCTCATGTGGAAGTGATCATCGACGCCACCGGACACCCGTCTGCCGGCATCGCCCATGTGCTGGCCTGTTGCGAGCACAAAAAACACATCGTCATGGTCAACGTCGAAGCCGATGCACTGGCCGGCCCCCTGCTCGCGAAACGCGCTGCCGAGGCCGGCATCGTCTATTCCCTGGCCTATGGCGACCAGCCCGCCCTGATTTGCGAAATGGTCGACTGGGCGCGCGCAGCCGGGTTCGATGTGGCGGCGGCCGGCAAGGGCACCAAATACCTGCCCGCATACCACAGCTCGACACCGGACACGGTATGGGGCCACTATGGTTTTACGCCGGAAATGGTGGCGGGCGGCGACTTCAATGCGCAGATGTTCAATTCCTTTCTCGACGGCACCAAGAGCGCGATCGAGATGGCGGCGGTCGCCAATGCGACAGGTCTGCTGCCGGCGCCGCAGGGCCTTGAGTTTCCACCAGTGGGCGTGGACGATTTGGCGCGCATCCTCAAACCAAAACGCGACGGCGGCCTGCTGCATCATCGCGGCCAGGTTGAAGTCATCTCCTCGGTCGAGCGCGACGGCCGCCCGGTATTCCGCGATTTGCGCTGGGGCGTCTATGTCACCTTCGCGGCGGATTCGGAATATGTGCGGCGCTGTTTCAGGGAGTACGGCCTCGTCACCGACCCTTCCGGCGAATACGCCTCGATGTACAAACCATTTCACCTGATCGGTCTCGAACTGGGCATCAGCGTGGCCAGTGTGGTGCTGCGCCGCGAGGCCACCGGCAGCGCCAGCGGATTCCGCGGCGATTGCGTGGCCACCGCCAAGCGCGATCTCAAAGCGGGCGAAATGCTCGACGGCGAAGGCGGCTATACCGTTTACGGAAAATTGATGCCGGCGGCGGATTCCTTGAAGGCCGGTGGTCTGCCGATCGGCCTCGCGCATCGCGTCAAGCTGGTGCGCGATGTCGCTTCCGGACGCCCTGTGTCGTGGAACGACGTCGCTGTCGACGCCAACAATGACGCGGTGAAATTCCGTCGCGAGATGGAGCACGTGTTCGCCTCATGAAGTCTCCTGACAAGCAGATGAAGCCCGACACCCGCCTGACCACGCTTGGCCGCGAGGCCGCCAGTTCACCCGCCACGGTAAACGTGCCTCTGCATCGCGCCTCGACCGTGCTGTTTGATTCGATGGCCGACATGCATGCGGTGCAACAGCGCTGGAACGCCGGCGAACAGGTGCCGACTTATGGCATTTTCAATATGCCCCAGGCGCTGGCCCTGGAGAATACCGCTGCCGACATCGAGGGCGGCTATCGCGCCGCCACTTACCCCAGCGGGCTTGCCGCAGTCGCGGGCGCCCTGCTTGCCTGCGTGAAATCCGGCGACCATGTACTGGTGACCGACAACTGCTATGGCCCGACGCGGCAATTCTGCGCCTCTTTTCTCCGGCGCATGGACGTGGAAACCACTTTCTACGATCCACTGATCGGCGCCGGCATTGCCAGGTTGCTACGGCCCAATACCACCGTCGTCTATACCGAGAGCCCGGGATCGCACACCTTCGAAGTGCAGGATATTCCCGCTATCTGTCAGGCCGCGCATGCGCATGGCGCCCTGGTCATCATGGACAACGCCTGGGCCACTGGCCTGTTTTTCAATGCCTTCGCGCATGGCGTGGATCTGGTGGTGCAGCCGGCCACCAAGTACTATGCAGCGCATGCCGATGTGTTGATCGGCCTGGTGGTCGCAAATGAAAAATCCTGGCCTCGGTTGCGGCGTGCCGCCAACGAACTCGGGCAGCGCGCGGCCCCCGACGACTGCTTCCTGACGTTGCGTGGCATGCGCACCATGGGTGTACGTTTGCGCCAGCATCAGCACAGCGCACTGAAAATTTCACAGTGGCTTCAGGCGCGGCCGGAGGTGATGCGC
This sequence comes from Usitatibacteraceae bacterium, assembly GCA_036394575.1. Lineage (GTDB taxonomy): Bacteria > Pseudomonadota > Gammaproteobacteria > Burkholderiales > Usitatibacteraceae > UKL13-2. Next base: position 48,561 of record DASWEY010000066.1, read on the forward strand.
GTGCTTTATCCCGCGTTGCCGGACGATCCGGGCCATGCCTTGTGGAAACGCGACTTCAACGGCGCCAGCGGTCTGTTCGGCATTGAACTGCGGCCCTGCACGGACGCGCAACTGGCAGCGATGATCGATGGCTACGCGTTGTTCGGCCTGGGCTATTCATGGGGCGGCTTTGAAAGCCTGGTGATGACTGCCGAGCTGCGCCATGGCCGCAGCGAGCGCCCTTGGACCGGCGGCCCGCTGCTGCGTTATCACATCGGCCTGGAAGATGCGGACGACCTTATTTGCGACCTGGACGCCGGATTCGCGCGTCTGGCGCAGACCCGATAAATGATCGGCGCTTCCCTAAAACTTGAGCAACAAGCCGAAAGAATAATTGTCGGCGCTGAATTCGCCCAGGGAACTACCCCCCAGCTTGCGGAATCGCTCGGCTTCCAGTCGCAAGCCCAGACTGTTTGAAATATCGTAGCGCACGCCGATGCCGAAACGGGCCGCCGTGGTCGTCTGCGCAAAAACGGGCAAGGTCAGGTCGATATTGCCCGCGCTGCCCGACGGAATATCGGCCCTGATATTCTGGATCCCGGCGCGTCCAAACAGCGACAGCCGGTCATGAAGCGGGGCAACACCGACCAGATCGAGTCCATAACCGCGGGCATCGGGATTTCTCGGCAGAGCCCCTGACAGGGGTACCACACCATAGTTGGCGCGGGCCAGTTCGCTGTAGCTGCCTTCGATGGTGAGATGGTCCGCTATCCGATAACCGAGCTTGAGCCCATAGATCGTGCGCGCATTTCGCAAGGCAACAAGAGGGGTTGAAAAAGCCTGGTCGATGGCGGCACCAGCGGGATCATGACCCGCCTGCCCGCTGGTGGAGAGTATCAGCGGATTGAACATGAGGCCGCCGTAGTATTGCGCGCCCGCCGGCCCTGTAGTGAACAGGGCGCCCAGTATCGCCATCAATGTCAGACATTGCAGATGCAATTGCCGAGGACGGGTCTTCATGCTGAATCCTTCGCGTATTAATTATGCTTCCGCTTTGTTAATGCGCCGGTTCCAACTGGTCGTCAAATGTTACCCCGTTCCGAAAAATATTTCTTCATTGTTCGCAATTCGCGCTGAATTGTCCCGGATCGGGTCAATCGCCAAGCGCCACACCCTCGCGACGGGGATCAGCGCCGCCGATCCAGCCGGCATGCGGTGCGTCGCTGGCGGCGATGGCATGCACACCAGAATTGATATCGCCAACCGTCACGACATGACCTCTCGCTTCGAGCCCGGTCTGCAGCTTTTGGTTCCCGCTGTTGCGTTCCAGCACGGTAGTGGCCGCGGTCTGCGCGCCAAAATTGCCCAGATTGATTGCCTCCTGGAGATCGAGTTTCCAATCCAGCACCCCGATCAGGGTCTTGGTCACGAATTGGATGATGCCGCTCCCGCCGGGGGAACCCAGCACCAGCCGCACGCGGCCGGCACGATCGAACACAATGGTTGGCGCCATCGAGCTCCGCGGCCGCTTGCGCGGCTCCACACGATTGGCCACCGGTTTGCCATCAGCTTCCGGCGCAAAGGAAAAATCGGTCAGCTGATTGTTCAACAGAAAACCGCGCACCATCTGTTTGGCGCCGAACGCGGATTCGATGGTGGTGGTCATCGACACCACATTGCCGGCCGCATCGACAATCGACAGATGTGAAGTGCCCGGGAGATCCGCCGATTGGTCCGGCCCCAGCACTTGCGCGACACCGGGCGGCACACCGGCTGCCGGCACGCCCATGCTCTTGTCCATGCGAATCAAACCGGCGCGGCGCTTCAGGTAATCCTTGTCGAGCAGGCCGGTCATCGGCACCGGATAAAAATCGCTGTCCGCCATGTACCGCGCCCGGTCGGCATAGGCCAGCCGGTAGGCCTCGGCGACCAAATGCGTCGACGCCTCGGTTTCGGCGCCCAGGGAAGCGAGATCGAAGTTTTCCAGCATGCCGAGCGTCATCAGCACAGTGGCCGCCGAACTCGATCCCGCCACCGTGCAGACCTTCCACTGCGCGCGATAGACGGCGCATACCGGTTCGCGTTTTTTGGCCCGGTAGTCGGCAAGATCGGCCTCGCTCAGCAGCCCCGGATTGCCGGGATGCTTGCGCACGGCGGCGACCATATCGCGGGCGATATCGCCCTTGTAGAAAGCATCGGCGCCGCTTTTGGCGATGGCGCGGAAGGTTGCCGCCAGTTCCGGATTTTTCAGGATCGTGCCGACCGGTTTGGGTGTGCCATCTGCCGCATAAAAATACGCGGCCGCTTGCAAAGGCTGCACATTGAGGCGCGGCTCACGCGATTGCCCGGCATCGCCGGCGGTTGCCGAGTACATGCGCGGGCTGATCGGGAACCCCCGCTCGCAAAGGCGAATGGCGGGCTCGAACAGGCGTGCCCAGGGCAGCTTGCCTTTCTCTTTCCATGCCAGCTCCAGCATGCGCAGCACGCCCGGCGTGCCGACGGCGCGGCCACCAACGCGGGTGGAGAAAGGCAAGGGTTTGCCTCCGGCATCCAGAAACAATTTTTCGTCCGCCGCCGCCGGCGCGGTCTCGCGGCCATCGTAGGATTCCAGTTTGCCGAGTACCGCATCGTAATGCAGCAGGAAGGCGCCGCCGCCGATGCCCGAGGATTGCGGCTCGACCAGGTTCAACACCATCTGCACCGCAATCGCCGCATCGGTCGCCGAGCCGCCTGCGCGCAGGATCTCGAGCCCCGCTTCCGCTGCCAGCGGATTGGCGGCGACCACCATATCCTTGGCCGCGAAGACAGCGCGTTTGGGCGTCCAGCCCGAGGGCAGCTCGGGCGCCGGGGCCTGGGCGCAGACCGATGTCGCGAGCAGCAGGCTGCCCGCGACAGAAATGAAGATCTGGCGTTTGATGGTATTCAATGGCGCCCTTTCAGTCGTTTTTCTGCGTCCACTTCATGCCTTACAAGCGCCGCAGCAACAGGCCCTTGAGATAATCCCCTTCTGGAAAGTTGAGCGCGACCGGATGATCCTCGCCGCCGCTCAGGTGCCGCAAAATCTGCGCATCGACATTGGCGTCCAGCGCCGCGCCGGCGACGATTTTCTGGAACAGCTCGGCCGAAATGCCGCCGGAGCAGGAGAAGGTCATCAATCTTCCACCCGGCCGCAACAGCTTGAAGCCGAGCAGGTTGATATCCTTGTAGGCGCGCGTCGCTTTTTCGGCGTGATGCGCAGTCGGTGCAAATTTCGGCGGGTCGAGAATGATGAGATCGAAGCTGCGGCCCATATCGCGCAGTTTGCGCAGGGCCGCGAATACATCGGCCTCCCAGAATTCGGCGCGCGCCGCATCCACCCCGTTCAGGGCCACATTGCGCGCGGCGGTGGCCAGGGCCGGACCGGAGCTGTCGATCGACAGCACCGATTTGGCGCCGCCGGCCAGGGCCGCCACGCTCATGCCGCCGGTATAACAAAAGCAGTTCAGCACCTCTGCGCCGCTTGAAAGCGCGGCAGTGAGCGCGCGATTTTCGCGCTGATCAAGATAAAAGCCGGTCTTGTGGCCATTGATCACATCGACAGCGATCTTCAGGCCGCCTTCGGCAATATTGACTTCGCCGCTCAATGCGGCGCCGGCGATCAACCCGTTGCGCACCGGCAAGCCTTCGAGCGCGCGCACATCGGCGTCGGAGCGCTCGTACACCGTTGCGCAGCCGCTCTGCTGCTGGATCACGCGCGCCAGAAATTCGCGCCGCGGCTCGATGCCGGCGGTGAGCAGTTGCAGCACCACCACCTCGCCATAGCGATCCGCGATCAGGCCGGGCAACCCATCGGATTCGGCATGGACCAGGCGCATTGCATCGGTGCGTGCGCTGAGCGGCGCGCGGCGCGCAATCGCCGCAGCAATACGTTTTTCGAAAAAAGCATCGTCGACAACGTCTTTTTCGCTGAAGGTAACGACGCGCGCCACTATCTGCGACTGCGCGCTGAACAACGCCCGGGCCAGGAAGCGCCCGTCTTCGGCATACACGCCGACCACATCGCCGGAAACCGCGTCATTGCCGGGTTTCAGTGCGCCGGAGAATATCCAGGGATGGCGGCGCAGCAACGATTTTTCGCGCCCGGCTTTGATGATGATCTTTTTCATGCCCACATTGTAACGGCGCAAGATGCCACTTCCGCAGCGCACGCCGCCGCAGGGCCAGCCCGTATAATTGCCGCATGCCCAACGACTCCAAAAAAGACGCGACAGACAACGCGACAAACAACGCCGGCCCCGATGCCGGGGCGCCGCGCCGTCCGATCCGCAGCTTCGTGCTGCGCCAGGGCCGTCTCTCGACCGGCCAGGCGCGTGCGGTGGAAGTGCTGGGGCCGCAATTCGTGTTGCCGTTTTCCGCCACAGCCGGTTCGACCTCGGCCAGGCTCGACTTTGCGCGGGTATTTGCACGTGAGGCGCCGACCATCGTCGAGATCGGCTTCGGCATGGGTGGCACCACAGCGGACATTGCCGAATCCCTGCCCGGCAAGAATTTCATCGGCATCGAAGTCCACACGCCCGGCGTCGGCGCCCTGTTGCGGCAGATCGATGAGCGCAAGCTCGCCAATCTGCGCATCGTCCAGCATGACGCGGTCGAGGTGCTGCAGCACATGATTGCCGATGCCTCGCTGGCGGGCGTGCATGTTTTTTTTCCCGACCCCTGGCCGAAAAAACGCCATCACAAGCGCCGCCTGATCCAGCCGGCATTCGTTGCCCTGCTCACGCGGAAAATGCAGCACGGCGGCTATCTGCATCTGGCCACCGACTGGCAGGAATATGCGGAGCATATGATCGAGGTACTGCGCGCCGAGCCCGGGCTGCGCAATATGGCCAACGAGTACGCGTCGCGCCCCGGCTATCGCACCGAGTCCAATTTCGAGCGCAAGGGCCTTGCCAAGGGACACGGCGTCTGGGATCTGGTGTTCAGCCGACGCTAAATCCCTGCATCCGTATGGAATGCCTGCGCGTATCGACTGACAGGCATTATTTTTTTGAGGGAGATGCGATGAACAATGACAATGACCAGGGAAAAACTTTTACCCGTGAGCGGGCAGCACGCCGTCGCCGCTTGCTGCAACTCGCCGCGCTCGGCACGCTTGGGCCCGCCGGCATCTCCGGCCTGATCCAGGATGCACTGGCCAAAGGCGATCTGCCGGCGATTGTCGGCATCAACTCCCTGTCCGGTACCGCCACGGTCAATGGCGTCGCGGCGAAAGCCGGCACCCTGGTCAAGCCCGGCGACAAGGTTGCAACTGGCCGCGACAGCACCGCGATCGTGGTGATCGGCAAGGATGCCTACCTGCTGCGCGCAAATACCAGCGTGATTTTCGAGGCCAGTCGCGACAATTCCGGCGTACTGGGCACCATTGCCATTTCCGCCGGCAAGCTGCTATCGGTGTTCGCCAAGCGCACCGATGCCGGCATTTCGCTGCGCGCGCAAGCGGCCACCATCGGCATCCGCGGCACCGGCTGCTATCTGGAAATCCATCCGGGCCGCACCTATTTTTGTCTCTGCTATGGCGAAGCCAGCATCAGCGGCGGCGGCATGGCGGCTGCCGCGACCATCCGCACCACTCATCATGAAAACCCGGTGTGGCTGGACGAGAGCGGAACCACCATGACGGTTGAAAAAACCGGCTTCGTCAATCACAACGACGAAGAGCTGATCCTGCTGGAAAAACTCACCGGTCGCGAACCGCCCTTCGTGAAACTGGGTCTGACCGGACGCTACTAACCGTCGACTCGAAAAAGCAAAGTCCAGCATTGGCGCGGCTTCTGGGGCAAAAATGCCCCGAAACGCCCATCAAATGGCGTTCTGCGATTTCTTGAAACGGCCCGGCTAAGCCATCAGGCCGTAATAAATTCGCGTGTCGTATTCGAAGCTCACCTTGCCGCCGACGGCGTGTGCCGCAAAAATTTCGCTGGCGCGCGCCGTCATCTGCGCGCCGTCGGGATGGTCCCTGGCCGGCATATAACTGGCCGAGTGCAGACGGCCCATCAGCCCGTCAAGATCCAGGCTCCGATTGTTGTCGAAGCTGGCTTCAAAAAATTCACCGCCGAAGAAAGGCGCCAGAATTTCCCGCTGCTGGAATTTCTTGTGGTCGATATCGCGATAGTCGCTGCCGTACTCCCGCAGCAGCGCTTCATAGTCGCGCATGAAGGGCGTCGAGTCGAGACGGCGGTCGTTCCAGATCAACGCCAGCACGCCGTCCGGCTTGAGCAGGCGCAGGAATTCCTTGCGCGTCCGGTCGCGATCGAACCAGTGGAAGGCTTGCCCGGCGACGACGAAATCCATCGCATGCACCGGCAGGCGCGTGGCCTCGGCGCTGCCGTCCATGCTGGTGAAGCGGCCATACTCGGCCAGATATTTTTCGCCGGCGGCACGCATTTCGGCATTCGGCTCCACGCCGATCACCGCATTTCCATTGTCGAGAAACAGCTTCGCCAGCATGCCGGTGCCGCTGCCGATATCCGCGATCACACTCTCCGGCGTCAATGCACATTTCGCCGCGAGCAGGTCGAGAATCTCCGGCGGGTACGGCGGACGGTATTTGACGTAGTCGTCGACGCGGGAGGAGAAACGGGTGGTGGAATTGTCGACGGACATGGGCGCAAAAGTTAGAGAGGGATGATCCGAATTTCGCGCCTTTCATCTTGCGCGCGGACAAATGCCCGGGCCATCCGCAAAGGGGAAAATACGGTGGGCGCGAAATTTTTCACGCCAATCATTTTCACCGGGCAGCCAATGGCTGCTGACGCACGCGCCTGAGTCATCGGTTCAGCGCGGCTTTCTGGGCATGCGCGTGAACAGCCGGTCGTACAGCCAGTTGGGCAGCAGGCGCAGCACGCGTGCCGCGATCCCCATGTTCCAGGGAATCACCGTAAAGCTGGTTCTGCGGTCGATGGCGCGTGCAAAGCGCGCCGCCGCATCGTCGGCGCTGATCAGAAAGGGCATGCGGAATTTGTTGACGTCCGTCATCGGCGTCCGGATATAGCCGGGGCAGATGATGACCACCGACACGCCGGCCTCACGCAGCTCCACGCGCAGGCTTTCGCAGTAGCGGATCGCCGCCGCTTTCGAGGCGGAATAGGCACTGGCACCGGGAATGCCGCGGAAGCCGGCAACGCTGGCGACGCCGACCAGGGTGCCGCCGCCGGCGTCTTTCATCGGCTGTACGAAGGGATGGAAGGTGTTGATCATGCCCATCACATTGGTGTCGAAAATATCCTGGAAGGCCTGCAGATCGTCTGCGTTTTCGGTCAGCGTGCCGCGCGATACGCCGGCATTGGCAATGACGATATCGGGAACGCCGAAGCGCGTGATGAAATCGGCCGCGGCTGCGCGTAATGTAGCCGCGTCGCGCACATCGCAAGCATAGACAGCCGGCTTGCAATCGCCGGTCGCGGCCAATTCCTGCTGCACGCGCTCCAGAAAATCGCTGCGGCGCGCAACCAGGCCGAGCTGCGCGCCGCGCGCGGCATAGAGTCTGGCGAGGGATTCGCCGATACCGCTGGAGGCGCCGGTGATGAAAACTTTTTCCATCGCCGGATGGAAGCGTTACTGCTTGGCCGGGGACGCAGCGGCGCCGACCTTGCGCGGTCCGCGCGCGTCGCCAATCAGCCGGTCCAGCGTAGTGAACAGTCGCTCGGGGCCATCCAGTTGCACGACCTGGAAGCGTCCATTCACCACCATCGTCGGCACGCTATTGATCTTGTAGTCGGCGACCATGGCGCGGGCGCGCTTGACCTTGTTGTCCACGCTGAAAGATTTCTGCACCTCTTCAAATTTGCGCGGATCGACGCCGTTTTTTTCCAGCCACTTATTGAGTACCGCCGGATTGGCAAGCATCAGGAAATCGACATGAAAGGCATCGAAAATCTTGGTGTGGAGACGGTCAAGCTGGCCCATGGCTTCCAAGGTGTAGAACAGGGCCGCGCCGTTGTTGAACCCATTGATGCCATCCATGGGGACGCGTTTCACTTTGACATCCGCCGGCTGGCGTTTGATCCAGGTTTCCAGGAAAGGGTCCAGATGATTGCAGTGAGGACAGGCGTAGGAAAAAAATTCCAGCACCTCGATTTTGCCGTCGTTTTCCACCGGCAGCGGCGGATTGAGCGGGACCACTTCGGTCGGACGTTGCGCGAATGCCGACGACGCCAGCAGGGTCAGGGAGGCAAACATCAGCGACTTGAGCCATTTGTGCTTGAACATGAATGTTCCTATTGATGACGTTTCATCCGCGAAGGCGGAAAAACGGGTTTGGTGAACGGGATGGGGGACTATTCCGGCCGCACCATGGCGGCATTGATGCCGTTCTGGGACAGCGTGGCCTTGATTCTGTTCGCTTCTTCGAGACTTTTATAAGGTCCCAGGCGCACCCGGTATAACGTCCCCTTCTCCGGCAAGTTGACGCTCCTGACGTTCGCTTCCAGGCCCGCGAAGGCAATTTTGGCTTTGAGGCTCTCGGCATCGCCCTCGTTCTGGAATGCGCCGGCCTGCAAAAAATAGGTTTCCTTGCCCGCCGGAACCGTTGCCGCCGGTGCCTTGGCTGGTGCGGCATCGCGCTTCGTATCGGCCGCGTTGGGCACGCTGGAAAACTTGCTGGCGGCCGACTCCGCCGGTTTTTTGCCGGCGGACGGATCCTTTTCACCGGGAAGAATCTGGTAAAACTCGAAGCGCGGTTTCTCGCCATCCTTGCCGGTGGCGCCGGCGGTCGGCGGCGGACGCAAGGCATCCGCTTTGGGCGCATCGGCCCGCGGCGCAATTGTTGGCAAAGCATCCACCGGACGGGTTTTTTCGACGAAAGGATTCGCGCTGCGATTCAGGAACAGTGCAATCCCCAGCGCGAGCAGGATACCCAGCAGCAGGCCGATGATGATGCCCATGAACAGGGGGTTCATCGGGCGCCTGCCGCGGCCGCCGGTGCCCGAATCGGATTGCGCGGCAGCAGGCCTGTAGTGATGGCTCATGTTTACATTTTCTCCGGGGCGGATACGCCCAGTGCGGCCAGGCCGTTCCTCAGTACCTGGCGCGTCGCCAGGATCAGGGACAGACGGGCCAGCTTCAGTTTTTCATCGTCGAGCAGGAAGCGTTCGGCATTGTAATAGCTGTGCAGGCTGGCGGCGAGTTCGGCCAGATAGGTGACGACGATATGCGGCGCAAGCTCGCGCGCGGCGTGGTTCAGGGTTTCCGGGAAATCGGCCAGTGTGCGCAGCAGCGCAGATTCGTACTTGCTGGTCAACGGGGCGAGATCCGCATCTTTGAGGACGTCTTCATCCCCGCCCCATTGCGCGAGCACCGAGCAGATACGGGCATGCGCATACTGTACGTAATACACCGGATTTTCTTCCGAGCGGGAACGCGCCAGATCGATATCGAAAGTCAGTTGCGAATCGGATTTGCGCATCACGAAAAAATAGCGCGTGGCGTCGCGGCCGACCTCATCGATCAGATCGCGCAGCGTCAGATATCCGCCTGCGCGTTTGCCGATTTTCACTTCTTCGCCGCCACGCATCACCGTGATCATCTGGTGCAGCACATAGTCGGGATAGCCGGCCGGGATGCCGATTTCCATCGCCTGCAGGCCGGCGCGCACCCGCGCCAGCGAACCATGGTGGTCCGCGCCCAGCTCGACGATGGCACGCGTGAAGCCGCGCTCCCATTTGCTGACGTGATAGGCGACGTCCGGAACGAAATAGGTGTAGCTCCCGTCCGATTTGCGCATGACGCGATCCTTATCGTCGCCATAATCGGTACTGCGCAGCCACAGCGCCCCATCCTGTCGATAGGTCTTGCCGTTCTGTTCGAGGCGTTGCACCGTCCTGTCGACCAAGCCTTCGGTGTACAGCGAAGACTCGAGGTAATAATTATCGAAGAAGACGTCGAAGGCCTTGAGGTCGAGATCCTGTTCGTGCCGCAATGCCGCTACCGCAAAGCGGCGCACGACATCTTCGTTATCGCCTTTGGCATCCTGCGGGAATTCCTGCGCATAGCGGTTTGCGACCTCACGAATGTAATCACCGTGATACCCGTCCTCGGGAAACGGCGCATCGATGCCGGCCTTTTCGCGCAGGCGCGCCTGCACCGACAGCATCAGGTTGTTGATCTGCGCACCGGCGTCGTTGTAATAGAACTCGCGCGACACCGCATAGCCCTGCGTTTCCAGCAGACGCGCCAGGGTATCGCCGATCGCCGCGGCGCGGCCATGGCCGACATGCAGGGGGCCGGTCGGATTGGCGGAGACGAACTCGACCATCAGTTTCTTGCCGCCGCCCATATCGTTACGGCCGAATGAATTTCCGACAGCAAAAATGCCGGCCACCACACGGGTTTCCGCCGTTGCGGACAGGCGGATGTTGATAAAGCCGGGGCCGGCAATTTCCGGCGTCGTCGCCAGCAGATTGGAAGCCGGCAGCGCGGCGACAATGGCCTCGGCGATCTCGCGCGGTTTTTTGCCGAGTTTTTTGGCCAGTTGCAGCGCGGAATTCACAGCAAAGTGACCGTGCTCGGGATTCTTCGGGCGTTCGATCTCGATGGTGAACGGATCGGCGGCCAGCGCCGGGAAAGCCTGCACCAGCGCTTGCTGGAACAACGTGGCAACCGCACTTTTATTGTCGATAAACGTGGACATGGTCATTTCAAAAAATTAGCCTCGCATTATAGCGGCAAGCGCTTTTCCAGCCTAATCGCCGGTGCAGTCGCCGCGTTCAGACATCCAGGGGATCGACATCGATCGACCACTTCACGCTGCGGACCTCGACTGCCCGCACCGCCGGCAGCCACCGCGTCAGAAATTGCTGCAGCGCGCGGCGCGAATTCGCCTGCACCATCAGCTGGCGGCGCTCGAAACCGGCCTTGCGCGCCAGCGTGGGCGGCACCGGGTCCCAGACTTGCACCCCGGCATCCATCGCCTGCGCATGAGCCAGCCCGGCGGCGGTGTGCATGAAATCGGTCAGGGTCTGCGACTGGTGCGACTCGGCGCGCAACAGGGCCAGGAAAGTGAACGGCGGCAGATGTGCGTAACGACGTTCTGCCATGGCGATTTCGGCAAAGCGGCGATAGTCATGCTGGGCCACCGCCTGGTACAGGGGATGATTGGGAAAGCGCGTCTGGATCAGCACCCTCCCCGGCAGATCGGCACGGCCGGCGCGGCCCGCCACCTGCATCAGCTGGGCGGCGAGGCGTTCGGCGGCGCGGAAATCCGCAGAGAACATGGCGCCGTCTGCATTCACCACGCCAACCAGGGTCAGCCGCGGGAAATCATGCCCCTTGGACAGCATCTGCGTGCCGATCAGCACATCGAGTTCGCCGCTGGCCGCCGCAGCGAAAATTTTCTCGGCCGCGCCGCGGCGTCGTGTCGAGTCGCGGTCCACGCGTGCCATGCTCACCTGTGGCTGGGTCCGCCGCAACGCAGTCTGCAGCGCCGCCTCGACCCGCTCGGTGCCGTGGCCGGCGGCGATCAGTTCGTGGCTGTCGCATTTTTCGCAGCTTGCCGGGACCTTCGCCTGAAACCCGCAGTGATGGCATTTCATGCGCTTGTCGCCGCGATGGAACACCAGGCGCGCGGTGCAGCGCTGGCATTCCGGCATCCAGCCGCACTGGGCGCAGGTCAGCGCCGGCGCATAGCCGCGGCGATTGATGAACACCAGGGCCTGCTCGCCGCGCGCCACCGTGGCATCGATGGCACGGATCAGGCTGGCGGTGAGGCCCTCGCTGGCGCGTTCGGCATTGAGGTCGATGAAATCCACGCACGGCAGCAGCGCATTGGGAGCGGCACGCTGCAGCAGCGGCAATTCGGTGAAACGCTCGCGGCCGGCGTTGTACAGGGTTTCCAGCGAGGGCGTCGCCGAGCCCAGCACCACCGGGCAATCCGCCTCGCGCGCGCGGAACACGGCAACATCGCGTGCCGAATAGCGAAACCCCTCCTGCTGCTTGAAGGAGGCGTCATGTTCCTCGTCGACGACGATAAGCCCGAGGCGCGGCAGCGGCGTAAATACGGCCAGACGGGTGCCGATGACGATGTCGGCACGGCCGGTCTGCGCATCGAGGTAGCCGCGCATGCGCATTGCGTCGGGCATGCCGCTGTGCAACTGCACGACAGCCGCATCCGGGAAGCGCGCTGCCACCGCACGCACAAAGGCCGGCGACAGATTGATTTCCGGCACCAGGATCAGGGCCTGCCGACCCTGCGAAAGCGCGCGGTGAATCGCATGCAGATACACCTCGGTCTTGCCGCTGCCGGTAATGCCGGCCAGCAGGGTCGGCGCAAACCCCGCAGCGGCCGAAATTGCCGCCACTGCGGCCGCCTGCTCGACATTGAGCGCATTGGGGGCAACAAAGGCGCGAGGCGTCGGTGCGACCGTGGTTTCAAGCCCCTTCGCGGCCGCGGGCGCCCCTATCGCTACCCAGCCTTTTTTCAGCAATGCATTGAGTGCCGCTGCGCCACTGCTGTGGCGGGCTTTGAGCGTCGCCTCCAACTGCGGGCCCTGGCTTTGCAGGGTATGCAGAATGGCCTGTTGGACAACCGCGCGCGCAGACACGGTCTCGATCGCCTCAAGTCCGGCAGCGGTCAGCGCGACACTGCGATGGACCGGCAGCGCAATCGGTTTGGCGACACGCATGGCCGGCGGAATGGCATTGGCAACGATTTGCCCCAGGGGGTAGTGGTAATAACTTTCGCAAAAACGGAACAGGGCGAGGTCCCTGGCCGAAAACGCCGGCAAGGCCTGCTGGATATACAGCACCGGTTTCAGTTTTTCCGGGGGATGGGTCGAGCCTGCGGCCATCTCGACAATCAGGCCGACCATTTTTTTGGAGCCGAACGGCACCACTGCCAACCGCCCCACCGGATTCGCCCCCACCGCCGGCGAATTACCGGCGGACTCAGTCCCCGCAGGCGGCAGGAAATCGAACAAGACCGGCAGTGGCAGGTCCAGGGCGATGCGCAGAATCGGCTTGGTCACGTTCCGCTGGCCTTTTCAGCAGCCACTTGTCGGAACGCCAATACTGGCGCGGGTTTGCGCAATTTCGGCGGCCGCCAAGCTGTGGATAACTTTGTGCATAGCTTACTTTTCGCGCCCTCTCGCCACTGAGTGCACTTGCCTTGCCTCAATAGTGTTGCATTGCAAAAAATAAATTTTTAAAATTAATCAATAATTTACGACGCTGTGCAAAAGTCAATTCCAGCATTGAGGACCAAATTCGCGAGAGCATGCTTTCTGTGCATAAGCAAGCCCCTCTTTCGGCACTTTGCGTAAAAATTCCTTTGACACACTGCGCCGCGATTGCTCAACGAGCACTGGCGCGGTGGACGGCGTGAACAAGCGCTTCCACATGATCCGGATTGGTGAACTGGGAAATGCCGTGCCCCAGGTTGAAGACGTGGCCATCGGCGTTTTTGTCGTGGGCAAATTCGGCGAGAACGCGTTTTGCCTCGCTTTCAATCACCGCCGGCGGCGCAAACAGGGTGGCGGGATCGAGATTGCCTTGCAGCGCCACCTTGTGGCCGACACGCCGCTTGGCCTCGGCCAGATTGATCGTCCAATCAAGGCCCAATGCGTCCGCGCCCATTTCCGCCATCGATTCCAGCCACAAGCCGCCGCCCTTGGTGAAAAAGATGCGCGGCACCACGCGTCCCTCTCGCGTGCGCGTGATGCCGGCCATCACGCGCTTCGCATAGGCCAGCGAAAACGCCTGATATGCTGCATGCGACAGCGCACCGCCCCAGGTATCGAAAACCATCACCGCCTGCGCGCCGGCATCGATTTGTGCGTTCAAATAGGCGATCACGCTCTGGGTGTTCTTCTCCAGGATCGAATGCAGCAAATCCGGGCGCTGGAACATCATCGTCTTGATCAGGCGGAAATCGTCCGAGCCGCCGCCTTCGATCATGTAGCAGGCGAGCGTGAACGGGCTGCCGGAAAAGCCGATCAGGGGCACACGACCGTCGAGCGCATCGCGAATCTGCGCCACGGCGTCGGTCACATAGCGGAGCTGGTTCATATCGGCGACGGCCAGGCGTTTCACCTCGTCTTCGCTGCGCAGGGGGCGCTCGAATTTCGGGCCCTCGCCCTCGGCGAAATAAAGGCCCAGGCCCATCGCGTCCGGAACGGTCAGGATATCCGAGAACAGGATGGCCGCGTCGAGCGGGAAGCGGTCAAGCGGCTGCAGCGTCACCTCGGTGCAGTAATCCGGATTCTTGGCGAGGCCCAGGAAACTGCCGGCCTTCTTGCGCGTGGCGTTGTATTCGGGCAGGTAGCGTCCCGCCTGACGCATGATCCAGATCGGCGTATGGGAAGTGGGCTCACGCATCAGGGCGCGAAGGAAGGTATCGTTTTTCAGATCGGTCATGAGGTGGGGGAGTAAGACGGCGCGGGTTGAGGCCGCCGCAGGATTATCGCATTGACACCCGGTCCGATTGCGGCAAGCGCATCGGCGAGTGGGGGCAGGCGAATGAAATATGAAACTCCAGTATTGACGCGGCTTTCAAAGCATTTTTGCCCCGGAAGCCGCGTCAATACTGGAGTTTCATTTTTTTAAAAATGCGCGCCCGGGATCGCAGCGTCGACTGCCGCGACCGGCAATCCTTTCACCCTTCAGGCCTTCAGGATCAGCGCGGCAACTCCGATGCGCCCATCAGGTACTCGTCCACCGCGCGCGCGCACTGGCGCCCTTCGCGAATCGCCCACACAATCAGCGACTGTCCGCGGCGCATATCGCCGGCGGCGAACACCCTGGGGTTGGTGGTCTGGTAGGCGCCCTTGCCTTCCGTGGGCGCCTTGACATTGCTGCGCGCATCTTTTTCCACACCCAGTGCGGCGAGCTGCTCGAGCAGGCCTTGTTGCAGCGGACCGGCAAAACCCATCGCCAGCAGGACCAGATCGGCCTTCATCTCGAATTCCGTGCCCGGCACTTCCTGCATCTTGCCGTCCTTCCATTCAACTTTCGCGGCCACCAGTTTCTCGACCTTGCCATTGTTGCCCACGAACTTCTTGGTGGCGACCGACCAGTCGCGTTCGCAGCCCTCTTCATGCGACGACGAGGTGCGCAGCTTGATCGGCCAGTACGGCCATACCAGCGCCTTGTCTTCCTGCTCCGGCGGCTGCGGCAGCAATTCGAATTGCGTGATCGAGGCGGCGCCATGGCGATTCGAGGTGCCCACGCAATCGCTGCCGGTATCGCCGCCGCCGATCACCACCACATGCTTGCCGCTCGCCATGATCTGCTTCGCCACCTTGTCGCCGGCCATCACCTTGTTTTGTGCCGGCAGGAAATCCATCGCGAAGTGGATGCCGTCGAGCTCGCGCCCCGGCACCGGCAGATCGCGCGGCCATTCGGCGCCGCCGGAAAGAATCACCGCATCGAAATCCTCCAGCAGCACGCCGGCCGGGGTATCGACGCCGATGTTCTGGTTGACGCGGAACTGCACACCCTCGGCTTCCATCTGCGCGATACGGCGGTCGATGTGCGATTTTTCCATCTTGAAATCGGGAATGCCGTAGCGCAGCAGACCGCCGATGCGATCGTTCTTTTCGAACACGATCGCATCGTGGCCGGCACGCGCCAGCTGCTGTGCGGCTGCCAAGCCCGCAGGCCCCGATCCAACCACGGCGACGCGCTTGCCCGTCTTGTGTTTTGGCGGCTGCGGCAGCACCCAACCCATTTCCCAGCCCTTGTCGATAATGGCGTGCTCGATCGACTTGATGCCGACGGGGTCGTCATTGATATTCAGCGTGCACGAAGCCTCGCAGGGCGCCGGACAGACGCGGCCGGTGAACTCTGGGAAGTTGTTGGTCGAATGCAGGGTATCCAGGGCTTCCCGCCAATTCTGGCGAAACACAAGATCGTTGAAATCCGGAATGATGTTGTTGACCGGGCAGCCCGATTGGCAAAACGGAATGCCGCAATCCATGCAGCGCGCGCCCTGGATCTTGGCCTCATCGTCGGTCAGATGCAGCACAAATTCCTTGAAATTCTTGACCCGCTCCGCACGCGGCAGCGACGCCTCGGACAGGCGCTGGTATTCGATGAATCCGGTAGGTTTTCCCATGGGTTTGCTTTTTCAGTGTTTCGGCCGACATCGTCTTGCTGCGGACGGTCCGACGTCTATCGTCAAAAAGGGTACGGGCACCGGGGACACCGGCACCCGCGAATACGAATTGTCCTAGGCGGCCGCGCGCTGCTTTGCCACTTTGGGAGCGGCGGCTTTTTTCGCCGCCAGTTCGCCAAGCGCGCGCCGGTATTCAGTCGGCATCACCTTGATGAATTTCGGCAGCCAAACGCCCCAGTTGGCGAGAACGGTTCTGGCACGTTCGCTGCCCGTGTAATTGGCGTGATTCTCGATCAGCGATCGGAGCAGTACGGTGTCGGCCATGCCCAGATGCGATGTTGGCAAGAGCACCTCGGACAAGGTTTCCAGTTCCACCATCGCCGTATTGCAGCGTTTGGCAAACATCCCGTCCTCATCAAGCACATAGGCGACGCCGCCCGACATCCCGGCGGCAAAATTGCGTCCGGTCGCACCCAGTACCACCACGGTGCCGCCGGTCATGTATTCGCAACCATGGTCGCCGGTACCCTCGACCACGGCCGAGGCGCCGGAGTTGCGCACACAGAAACGCTCGCCGGCCACGCCGCGGAAATACGATTCGCCGGCAATCGCGCCATACATCACGGTATTGCCGACGATGATGTTTTCCAGCGGGTCGCCCTTGAATTCGGCATTGGGCTTGACGATGATGCGGCCGCCGGACTGCCCCTTGCCGACATAGTCGTTGGCCTGACCGGTGAGCGACACGGTTACGCCCTGTGCGAGAAAGGCCGCAAAGCTCTGGCCCGCCGTGCCGGCCAGATCGATATGAATGGTGTCCGTCGGCAGCCCGGCATGGCCGTAACGCTGCGCCACTTCGCCGGACAGCATCGCGCCGACCGTGCGGTTGACGTTACGGATGTTTTCCGCGATCACCACGCGCGTTTTTTTGTCCAGCGCCGGTTTGGCGCGCTCGATCAGGCTGTTGTCGAGCGCCGCCTCGAGGCCATGATCCTGCGATTCGCAGTGATGGCGCGCCACTTCGGCCGGCATGGTCGGCAGGTAGAAAATTCTGGAGAAGTCCAGCCCCTTTGCCTTCCAGTGCTCCACGCCCTTGTGCGTATCGAGCAGATCGGCACGACCGATCAGTTCGCTGAAGTTGCGCACGCCCATTTCTGCCATCAGTTCACGCACTTCTTCCGCCACAAAAAAGAAGTAATTGACGACATGCTCAGGCTGTCCGGTAAATTTCTTGCGCAGCGCCGGATCCTGGGTGGCGACGCCGACCGGGCAGGTATTGAGATGGCATTTGCGCATCATGATGCAGCCTTCGACCACTAGCGGCGCCGTGGCGAAACCGAATTCGTCCGCACCCAGCAGAGCGCCGATCAGCACATCGCGGCCGGTTTTCATCTGACCGTCGACCTGCACTGCAATGCGGCCGCGCAAGCGGTTCAGCACCAGCGTCTGCTGGGTCTCGGCAAGCCCCAGCTCCCAGGGCGTGCCAGCGTGCTTGATCGACGACACGGGCGAGGCGCCGGTGCCGCCGTCGTGCCCGGCGATGGTGACGTGATCCGCCTTGGCCTTGGCCACGCCGGCGGCGACGGTGCCTACACCGACTTCCGACACCAGCTTGACCGAGATCGATGCGCGCGAATTGCAGTTTTTTAGATCGTGAATCAGCTGTGCCAGATCTTCGATTGAATAAATATCGTGGTGCGGTGGCGGCGAAATCAATTCGACGCCAGGGGTCGCGTAGCGCAGTGCGCCGATGTATTCCGAGACCTTGTGGCCGGGCAGTTGCCCGCCTTCACCGGGCTTGGCGCCCTGCGCCATCTTGATCTGGATCTGATCGGCGCTGTTCAAATATTCGGCGGTGACACCGAAACGCGCGCTGGCGACCTGTTTGATTTTGGAGCGCAGCGAGTCGCCAACCTTGAGCGGGAAATCGCTCTCGACCACATCGCCCAGGCGCGACTTGAGCGACTCACCCGCCTTCTGAATCGGCACAAAGCGTTTGGGATCTTCGCCACCCTCGCCCGTATTCGATTTGCCGCCGATGCGGTTCATCGCCACCGCCAGGGCCGAATGCGCCTCGGTGGAAATCGATCCCAGTGACATGGCACCGGTCGCGAAACGTTTGACGATTTCCCTGGCGGATTCGACCTCATCCAGCGGAATGGCGGGACCGGCCGGCTTGATATCGAACAGCCCGCGCAGGGTCATGTGCCGGCGCGTCTGGTCGTTGACCAGCTTGGCGTACTCCTTGTAGGTGCTGAAGGAATTCGTCTTGGTGGAATGCTGCAGCTTGGCGATCGTATCGGGCGTCCACATATGCTCCTCGCCACGGGTGCGATAGGCATACTCGCCGCCGGCATCAAGCTGCGTGCGCAGCACCGGATCGTCGCTGAAAGCCTTGCGGTGCGTCTGCATGGCTTCCTCGGCAATCTCGAAAATGCCGATGCCCTCGACATTGGTGGACGTGCCGCTGAAATACTTGCCGACGAATTCGCTGGACAAGCCGACCGCCTCAAAAATCTGCGCGCCGCAATAGCTCTGATATGTGGAAATGCCCATTTTGGACATCACCTTGAGCAGGCCCTTGGAGATCGCCTTGATGTATTTTTTCTCGGCCTCGGCAGCATCGTAATCGCCGAGATAATCGTGCATATTGTGCAGAGTCTCCAGCGCCAGATAGGGATGCACCGCCGCCGCACCATAGCCGCCCAGCAAGGCGAAATGATGCACTTCGCGCGCGGAACCGGTTTCAACCACCAGGCCTGTCGAGGTGCGCAAACCCTTCTGCACCAGATGCTGGTGGATCGCGCCCACTGCCAGCAGGGCCGGGATCGCGACATTGTCGGCGTCCACCAGGCGATCGGTGACGATCAGCATGTTGTAGCCGTTCTTGATGGCATCTTCCGCATGCGCGCACAGCGAAGCCACCGCAGCCTCGACGCCTTCCGTTCCCCAGGAGGCCGGATAGGTGATATCGAGTTCATGGCTTTTGAAATAGCCGCCGGTGAACATCTCGATATGGCGAATTTTTTCCATATCATGGGTGGTCAGTACCGGCTGCGGCACTTCCAGCCACTGGCCGGGATCGGTATGGTGAATGTCGAGCAGATTGGGGCGCGGACCGATGGTGATGGCGGTCGACATCACCAGTTCTTCGCGAATCGGATCGATCGGCGGATTGGTAACCTGCGCGAACAGCTGTTTGAAGTAGTGATACAGATTGCGCGGCTTGTTGGACATGATCGCCAGCGGCGAGTCGTTGCCCATGGAGCCGGTCGCCTCGATGCCGGTCATGGCCATCGCCGACAGGATGAATTTCAAGTCCTCCTGGGTATAACCAAACGCCTGCTGCCGGTCGAGCAGCGACACCCTGGATTTTTCAGCCGGCGCGGGTTCTGGCAAATCGTCGAGACGAATGCGTGCGCGCTCGACCCATTCGCGATAAGGCTTGGCGGTGGCGAGCTCGCGTTTTAACGCGCCGTCATCGATGATGCGGCCCTTTTCGATATCGACCAGGAACATCTTGCCGGGCTGCAAGCGCCATTTTTTGACGATCTTCGATTCGGGAATATCGAGCACGCCGACTTCGGAAGCCAGCACCACCATATCGTCGTCCGTCAATACATAGCGCGCGGGGCGCAGGCCGTTGCGGTCCAGTGTGGCGCCGATCTGGCGACCGTCGGTGAAAGCCATGGCTGCCGGGCCGTCCCAGGCCTCCATCAGCGTGGCGTGATATTCGTAGAATGCGCGCCGGTCCTCATCCATCAGCTTGTGGCCGCTCCACGCTTCGGGGATCATCATCATCATCGCGTGTGCCAACGAATAGCCGCCCATCACCAGCATCTCGAGGCAGTTGTCGAAGCTGGCCGAATCCGACTGGCCGTCATAGATCAACGGCCAGATTTTATCCAGGTCGTCCTTGAGAATCGGCGAGGCAATCGCCTGCTGGCGTGCACGGATCCAGTTGACGTTGCCGCGAAGGGTATTGATCTCGCCGTTGTGCGCGATCATGCGAAAGGGATGCGCCAAGTCCCAGGTCGGAAAGGTATTGGTCGAAAAGCGCTGATGCACCAGCGCCAGCGCCGTCATCATCGACGGATCCTTGAGGTCGCAATAATAGTGGCCGACCTGATCGGCCAGCAGCATGCCCTTGTACACAATCGTCCTGGTAGAGAACGACGGCACGTAAAACTCCTTGCCGTGACGCAGACGCAATGCCTGAATGGCATGTCCGGAACGTTTGCGAACGATATAGAGCTTGCGCTCAAGATCGTCCTGGGTCATTTCCCCGGAACCGCGCGCCACAAACACCTGGCGAATCATGGGTTCGACCGCGATGGTGGCCGTCGACAGGCCATTGTTGTCGGTCGGCACATCGCGCCAACCCAGCAGGATTTGTCCCTCGGCATGAATCGCCCGCTCGATCTCCTGCTCGCAGGCCATGCGTGATGCCGGTTCGCGCGGCAAAAACACCATGCCCACGCCATATTGCCCTATGGCCGGCAAAGTGAGTCCCTGGTGGCCGCAAACGCGGCGCAGATGCTGATCGGGGAGCTGAATCAGGATGCCGGCTCCATCGCCCAGCAAAGGATCATAGCCGGTGGCGCCGCGGTGACTCAGATTGTCAAGTATCTTGAGGCCCTGCTCGACAATGGAGTGGGACTTCTTGCCCTTGATGTGCGCAACAAAGCCGACTCCGCAGGCATCGTGTTCAAAACGGGGGTCGTAGAGACCCTGGGATGAAGGGGCACCCGTGGGGGATATCGCAGGCGACGGGTCTGCAGGCGCGTCCAGTAGCATGGCCAACTCTCCAAATTCGAAAGGCATGGTAACTATCGCCCTGAAGGCGATAGCGTGGTTTTAACATGGTGCTCGGCTTAGAGAAAGCGTGCACCAGATTTACCGGGAGGCGGGCTTGTGGCTGGCTGACTTTCGCGATGCAGGGCCAGCTCAATAGGGCGGCACAACACGCTGATACTGAAAGACTATTCCGGGGAGTAAGATAATACCGCCCGTTTTGATGCGGTGCAATAAATATGTCTTGTCGCCAGTCATGCACGACTTTCACCTGTATGCGCTGACGCGCTGGGTGCGATTCACCCACATTCTACGTACTGCGGTTGGGCCGGCAAGCCCAATCTTTTTAATCTTGCGCGCGAGCCAAGCAGTTGGCTCGCGCGGGCGAAACCTCTAAAGAAGAACGCCACCCCAAGGGTGGCGTTTTTAAACTGGCGCGCCCGACACGATTCGAACGTGCGACTTCTACCTTCGGAGGGTAGCACTCTATCCATCTGAGCTACGGGCGCGTAATTCCTGATTGCCGGGGGAAGTTTACCATTGCGACCCGCTCCAAGGCGAGGGCCGAGACGCCGCCGATACCGCTTGATACGGCGGGACGGATTTGAGTCCGGACGCGCATCGACCGTATAATGTCGCACTAATTTGGCCGCAACCTGAAAACCCTGAGGAAATGTTATGTCCGACCATCACCACGATCCGATTGAAAAGAACACCGGCACCAACCCGCTGAAGCTGGCGATCATGGTGGTGGTGGGCGCCGCCGGTCTGATCCTGGGCATCGTCATGCTTGCACAATTCGCCGTCGGCACCCATAACCTGGGCGCCTCCGTCGATACCGCCAATACACCGGCTGCGGTGGCCCAGCGAATTGGGCCGCTCGTCACCCTGGCCGTTGAAGCGGCGCCGCCCACAGCCATAGGCACAGCCACCGCTACTGCACCAGCAGCAGTCGCGAAGGTGACGGCACCCATAGTGGCGATGGTCATTCCGGTCGCCGCACCCGCAAAACCGGCCACCGCCGCGAGCGGCGAAAGCGTGTTCAAGGCGGGCTGCACGGTTTGCCATGCTGCCGGCATTGCCGGCGCACCGAAAGCCGGTGAAAAAACGGCGTGGACACCGCGCATCGCCAAGGGCAAGCCAATGCTGTACGAACATGCCATCAAGGGCTTCAACGCCATGCCCGCCAAGGGCGGAAACCCCGCGCTGGCCGACGCAGACGTAAAAGCGGCTGTTGATTACATGGTCGGACTTGTCAAGTAACCGACGTGGACAACTCGCTTAAAGGGGCGGATATCCGCCCCTTTTGCTTTGTGTTCGACCAAACTGGTATCGGTCGATGAGCACTTATGCCATCGGCGACCTGCAGGGCTGCTTTCTAAGCCTGCAGGCATTGTTGCAAAAAATTGATTTTAAACGGTCGAGCGATCGACTCTGGTTTGTCGGTGACCTGGTTAATCGCGGCACAGGCTCGCTTGAATGCCTGCGTTTTGTTCGCGAACTGGGGCCGGATTCTGTCGTTGTGCTTGGTAACCATGACCTGCATCTGCTCGCCTTGGCCGAGGGATTCTGCAAAGCCGGGGAGCATGACACATTGCAAGATGTCCTGACGGCGCCGGACTGCGAAGATTTACTGTTTTGGCTGCGCAGACAGAAAATGCTGCATATCGAAGGCGCATATGCGATGGTCCATGCCGGCTTGCTGCCCGCATGGACTTGGCAGCTGGCGCAATCGCTGGCGCTCGAAGTTGAAACTGCCCTGCGTGGCCCGCGCTATCGTCAGTTGCTGCAGGATATGTATGGCAATAAACCCGATCGGTGGCAGGACGATCTGAGCGGCGCGGACCGGATGCGTGTGGTGATCAACGCCATGACCCGCATGCGGGTGCTGGATATCAACGGACGCATGGACCTGAAATTCAAAGGCGACATCGGCAATTTGCCGCAAGGACTGATGCCGTGGTTTGAAGCACCGACGGCGCGAGCCGCAGACCGGACCGTGCTCGCGGGGCACTGGTCGGCCCTGGGCTTGCGCAATACCGCACATTTCGTCGGCATCGATAGCGGTTGCATATGGGGACATGAACTGACCGCGTTCAGGCTGGAGGACCGGACCGTTTTCCAGGTCCCCTGCAACGAGACGAAGCTGCCTGCCGGCTGGGACTGAACGGTACCTCGCTCTCTAAGTCGTCGCTGCTTGCGCGGTTTTCGCGAAGTCCGCCGTAAAGCGCTGATGAGCGTGAGGCAGCGGTACGTTCAATATCGCCGCCACCGCCGCTTCTGCACGCAAGGCCAGATCGCGCCGGTTCAGCTTGGTCGCCTCGATCGCAGGGGCGAAGGTAATTTCCGCGATCATCGATTTCTGCGCAATGATTTTGGTGAGCGATTCGGTGAAACTCAACTCACCGATATAGGCGGGCACATCGGTCGGCTCGCCGTCGCTCGAGCGGTAGCGCAAGGCAACGGGGGAGACAACCGCGCGGTTAGTCACTGCCGGCTCGAACAGCGAGGAATGAAATTTCAGCAACCGGTCGCCGGCCGTGGTGGTGCCCTCGGGAAACAGGCCGATCGTCGCCCCGGTTGCCAGCACTTCCTGCATTTCTTCATTGATGCGCGCCGTATCGCTGCGCTTGGTACGGCGGATGAATATGGTCCCCGCTTTTTCACATAGCCAGCCGACAATAGGCCAGTCACGAATCTCGGCCTTGGCCACAAAGCGCGCCGGCTGTGCGGCATTGATGACGTAAATATCCAGCCAGGAAATATGATTGGCCGCGATCACCAGATTGCGCGTCCCGGCAGCGGGCTTGGCGCCATGGATGGACAGAACAACGTTTAAAATGCGCAGGGTCTTCCGCGACCACCACTGGGTAATGTTTGCCTGCGAGCGCGCCGCGACGCGGGGGAAAATCAGGCCGGCAACCAGCAGGCCTACTCCGATATGCCACATCAAACGTGTCCAGCGAACGGCGCGAACAAATTTCAACGTTGTCTGCCCGGCCGAACTTTGGGCCGGCGCAATGGATACGGTTTTTGGCATGCCGAGAGTCTAACGTGTTACACCCGGACGGCAAACCGCTCGGCGACGCCAACCAAAAACAAAAGGGCGTCCGAAGACGCCCCTTACTGGGTTGCAGGGCGCCTACAGACGGGAAACGCGCGTCGCCCCTTGGCCGGACAGAATACGAACGCGATCACCGACGCGGAATTCCTCGTCCTTTTCCTGGGTAATGGCAATCAGTTTGCCACCCTCAAGACGGACCGTTACCTCAACACCTTTACGGTCGTTTGCATTTTTTTCAATCGCCGAGCCGGCGATGGCGCCAACCACCGCGCCCGCGATGGCACCGGCCGCATTGGCACGATTGCCGCCACCTACGGTAGAACCGGCAATGCCGCCGAGGCCGGCGCCAATCAGGGTGCCGGTGCCGTCCTGGCGAGCATCGATCACCACATCGCGCACGCTTTCCACGGTGCCGAGGCGAACGGATTGCTCGCCACGTACCTGGCTGCGTGTGTAGTTCCCGCCGCCGAGGCCGGGCTGGGCACAACCAACCAGCAGCGCGCTGATGGCAGCTGCGCCAATAATCAAGATTCGTTTCGTGTTCATGCTTGTTCTCCTGTCTTGTCTCTACAGAGTCAGATATACCCTACCAATTTAATATCACCACAGCGCTTCGTCAAATGCCGTCTGGTAACGATCCGCAATTTCGGCACGCGTCGGTGAGTGGCCTTGCGGGCCGCGATGCTCGATTTTCAGGCTGCCCATGGTATTGGCGAGCCGTCCGACCTTTTCCCAGGGCCAGTTGCGTTCAATCCCATAAAGCAAGCCGGAGCGGTAGGCATCCCCGCACCCAGTGGGATCGACCCGCCTGTTTTCCCTAACGCTCGATACGACAATCTGTTGACCGTTTGCGTAAATCACTGATCCTTCAGCACCTTTTGTTACAAAAAAAGCTTTCACACGTTCGGTCAGCTTCGCGATCGATTCCCCGGTCCGGTCTTCCAGCACACGTGCCTCGTAGTCATTGACGGCCACATAGTCCGCAAGTTCCACAAAATGGCGTAGTTCACCCCCTTTGAATGCCGGCATCGCCTGACCCGGATCAAAGATAAACGGAATTTTCAGCTGATGAAATTGCTCCGCATGCTGCATCATGCCGTCGGGGGAATCCGGCGCAACGATGCCAAGCGTGATGCCCTTGGCGTCGCTCACCTTGTTCAAATAGGATGAGGACATGGCGCCGGGATGAAAAGCCGTAATCTGGTTGGCATCGAGATCGGTGGTGATAAAGGCTTGTGGAACAAACGCGCCTTCAATCTGCTTGATGTGCTGGCGGGAGATGCCGAGTTTATCGAGCCGCTCCTGGTAGGGGCCGAAGTCATCGCCAACGGTCGCCATGATAACCGGCTCCTCGCCAAGCAACTTCAGGTTGTAACCAATATTGCCCGCCGTGCCCCCGAACTCGCGGCGCATGTCGGGAACCAGGAACGCCACATTCAGGATATGAATCTGGTCGGGGAGAATATGGGTGCCGAATTTGCCATGAAACACCATGATCGTGTCATAAGCCACGGAACCGCAAATCAATGCCGACATAATTGTAAATTTTCAAGTAAAAACAAGATTATACCGCTGCTCGACAGCGGCTCTACGGGCAATACCGTTTATCGGATCTCTCTTCTGTTCGCTTGACACCGATTGGGCGCCATGACTAAATATAAAAACTGTGAAGTAGTTCACACTTTGCAGAAAGCACTGTCGCGCACCAGTGTTCCATCCGAAATCTGAAACAAGGCAAACTCTCCGAAAGGGGAGGACGCAAAGTCTCCGGTCTAAAGGGGTAGGCAAAACCCAAGATAGCGGGATTACCAGAGAGTCGAGTCATGGAAGCTTTCCCTATTCGGGCTGTTCTCAGGCTCGCCGCAAATGCGCCGGGGCCGTCCGTCCGGACGTTTCCCCCGGATTGGGACTGTTTGCGTTCCCTCTCGTTTTCTGTGTTGTTGACGATGCATTTGCTTCGTTAGCGGCTTTGCGTCCCCTACCGGCGACAAGTTTGCCTCGATAGACCGCGCCCTGTTGTATCGGGCAGGAGATCGAGCATGGCTACTGCGACACTGGATAACGTTTTTCCCCTGGCAAATGCGCAGGTGCGCCGACGCGCCGTCAAACCGGAATCCGTCGGTGTCATCAATGACTGCCGCGATATTGCGCTCAAGCGCATCGTCAGCCTGCTGTCGGAAACACTCGATACCATCGAGGACGAACTGTTCGAAATGGCCGAGAAATCGTCCGATCGCGATTCGCAAAATCTTTATCTCGATGCGCGCGCCCAGGCCCGCGAGAAACGCGTCGATATCGAGGCCGCGTTCAAAAAGCAGTTTCTGAGCTTTTTTGAGAAAAAGGTGGCCGGCGTGAGCCAGAGCGAGCATGCGCAAGGGAATCAGGCATCTAGCTTCGAATCCCTGTCGCTTGTGGAGGACGATGAATTGGAACAGCACTTGGCGATGAACGATATCGCCAGGCGGCTCAATAACAAATGTAACAGTGAATTGGGGGCACTGTCACAACGCATGGGTTTTCTGCTGTCCGAACCCAAACTCGGGGATGATGCCAACCCGATCGCACCGGATACCATCGTGCGCGCGCTGCAGGCTGCCTGCAACCAGATGACGTCCGGATCCCAGACCAAGCTGACCGTCATGCGTCTGGTCGAGCAGCATATGGCTGCCGAAATACTGAATGTCTACAGGGATATCAATACCCATCTGGTGTCGCGCAATGTAATGCCCCAACTTCGTACCGGCTTCCGCAAAACACCGGCAAACGATGCGCGCAAGGCTTCAACAGACGCGGCTACTGGCGCTGGCACGTCCGGCGCGAATCGTGCTGTCGCGACCAATGCCGCCTTGGCCACTTCTTCAGGAGATCTGTTTGCTACCCTTCAACAGTTATTGTCGGGTGGCTCCATCATTGAGCCTGGCCATGGCGGGGCGCGAACTGGCGCCTCGGCAGGCATGACTTCTTCCGCGCAAGCAGGCAGCCGGGATGCCGGCGCCTCGTTCACAAGTTCCGGACTAGTCTCCGCACTGACGCAAATCCAGCAACAGTTGATGCCGGCATCGACGACGCTTTTGGCAATGCGCAATATGCAGAATTTCGTGCCGGGCGAAACCTCTCCGGCCGCCCTCAATGTGCTGCACGAGATTAAGGCGCAGGGGATGACCTCGACCAGCAACCAAGTCGATACGATGACCATCGATATCGTCGCCATGCTATTCGACTACGTATTCGAGGACAAAGCCGTTCCCGATACCATCAAGGCCCTGATTGCGCGACTGCAAATTCCAGTGCTGAAAGTTGCAATCATCGATCGCTCCTTCTTTTCGATGAAGTCGCATCCGGCGCGACGCCTGCTCGATGTGCTGGCAGATGCCTCGGTATCCTTTGAGGGCGAGGCAAGCAGGGACGACCCACTGTACCGGGAAATTGAGTCCATCGTTGATCGCATCCACCGCGAATTTGACACCGATATCGGTCTGTTCAGCACCGCGCTTGCCGAATTCGAGGACTTCATGCGGGGCAGGGAAATTGCCGGCGCCGAGTTGATTGAAAAATCGACGCGTGCTGTACACGACAACGAGAAGCGCGAAATGGCACGCCTGGTTTCGGTCGATGAAACCGAGCGCCGCGTCGCCGCCACCGATCTCCCGCCGGCGGTTGCGGCGATGTTGCGGGGGCCCTGGGCGCGAGTGCTGGAGCGCGTTTACCTGCGCGACAATGGCCGCGAGCAGCAATTCGCAAATGCGCTGGAGACCGCCGACGATCTCATCTGGAGCGTGTCGCCCAAGCTGAATGCCGACGAGCGCAGGAGCCTGGTTACATTGCTGCCCTCGTTGCTGAAGCACCTCCAGGACGGCATGGATATCGCAGCAGTCGAGCAGCAGGATCGCGGTCGCTTTTTTGCGGCGCTTGTTGATTGCCATGCCGCCGCCGTAAAGGCGGGCCTGCGCGGCGAAAGCGTCCGCACCTTGCTTGTCGACACACACCCGGCGGCTGAAGTTTCACCGTTGTTTGAAAAATTGTTCGCCGAGGAAAAAGCGCGCGAACTTGCCCACAGCCGGGCCAGCCGCTCGGGAATGGCCAGAATCCAGTTTACCGATCACGGCATTGAAGTCGAGGAGATTGCATTACCGGAACAGAGCGGCAACCCCGTTATTGCCGATGCTTCATCGACCTCCAGGCCCGGACAACTCGATTTCAACGTGACGGCAGCGCCTGTGCCGGAATTGAAACGGGGAACCTGGGTAGAGTTTTTGCATGAAGGCGGCAGAAAAATCCGCGCCAAACTCACTTGGGTGAGTCCGCTGAAGGGCGTCTACCTGTTCACGAACCCGGGTGCCAGTGAGGCGCTATCGGTGGCACCGGATGCGTTGCAGAACCAGTTTCAACGCGGCGAGGCGCGCGTGATCGACGCATCCTCGATCATCGACCGGGCGGTAGACCATATGGTGCAATCGCTGAGCCATGCGATGGCTTAGTGTGCGGCGGGATGTCGAGGTCACGGCCGGTCCATTTCTCATGAGAGACGGCGCCAACCCTCATGGTTTTTATGCGCCGATCAGTTTTCGATACTGTTCTGCGCTCATCAGGCCGGCTTCATCGATCCTGTCGATTTTCACACGCACCACCCAGCTGGAATAAGGTTCGCTGTTGACCAGTTCCGGCCGGTCTTTCAACGCTGCATTGGTGGCAAGCACTTTGCCAGTCACGGGCACCAGCATATCGGAAGCCGCCTTTACCGATTCGAGCGTGGCGACGGCGTCGCGCGGCGTAAATGCCTTGCCAACTTCGGGCAGTTCGACAAATACCATGTCGCCCAGCTGGGCCTGGCCTTCCTCGGTTGCACCTATATCCAGCGAGCCGTCGGCGTTTTTCATGAGCCACAAATGTCCGTCGGTATAACGACGGTCGTCGGGGATTGGAATGGACATTGCAGCCTCTCTTTCGCGATCAAGGATAGAACGCCCGCAAGCCATAGCCGGAGGCTGGTGTCTTGTTTGCGATCTCAAAATTCAGATTGACGAACAGTTCGGCCCCCGGGGCAAGCGCCTCGTCCTGTGAGGGTAAACGGCCCAGATAGTCGCGCGGTTGCAAAATGCGGCTGGACAAAACCTGGTTGCCATTATCGGTCAGGCGCAGTTCCAGCGCTGGCAACTCCTGCTTCGCCTTGCCGCGATTAACCAGTGTGGCGGTCAACAAAATGCGACCGGGTTTGGCGGGCGACTCAATCAGGTCGGAAGCCTCGATCTTGATCGCCGTTTCATCGCGCCCCCAGGAAATGGCACAGCCCGCCAACCCACAGGCTTTCACCAGATAAGGACGGACTTGTGGATAAGACTCCATGATCGCGCCACGAAAGAAATAGGTTGCCTGTATCGCTGTCAGTGCCAGCAGCAGTACGATACCCGCGATCCAGGCCGCGCGGCGCGACGGACGATCAGACTTGTACGAAGTCCGCAGCAAGGGATTGTCCGTGATACCCCTGGATCCGGTTGCAGCGTCCCAGTCGCCGGACTCCTGAGTGGTATCCGCAAGCAGGAAGGCAGGCGGTGCCTGCACAACGGCGTCTGCGGTCCGCGCCTTGTCTTTGCGGACTTCGACGATGGCCGTTATTTCCACATCATCCACATCGACCGGCTCGGCTATTCCCGCGGGCAGCTCATGGTCGGGAGCCTCGACAGAGAATTCAGCGTCATCGGTCGCCGTAAACTCAGGGGGCGATTCAGGTACCAGCGCCTCAAGACTATCAATGCTGAGAGCGGGGAATTCCGATGATTCCGGCGAACCAACCGTTCTTTCACTGGTCTCCGCCGGAATAGTCTCCAGCGCCCCCTCGCGGTCTTCATCTTCAATGCGCTTGAGCGATTCGAAGGCATTGAACACATTGCGGCAACGACCGCACATAACGCGGCCTTGACGCACATTGAGTTGTTCGGGCTGAACCCGAAATTGCGCCGAGCAGCTGGGACAGGTGGTTAACAGCATGCGGCGATTTTAACCGAGGCGCCCGCGACGAATGCCGGCAATGCACGACCAACCTTCATTGCGGCGCCATACGGCAAGCTCGAACCAGGGCTGATAAATGGCGATGATCTCCGCGGCCTGATGGTCGAGAATCCCGGCCAGTGCCAGCCGCCCCCCAGGTTGAGTATGGCTGGCCAGCAAGGGGGCAAGCACTTTCAGCGGATTGGCGAGAATATTGGCAACCGTGATGTCAGCGACAAAGTCGAGCCGCTGCTCAGTAGTGGCAAATGCGATGTCGACACCATTCTGCTGCGCGTTGTAGCGCGCCGCCTCAAGCGCCTGCGGATCGATATCGACACCAAGCGCGAGTCTGGCGCCAAGTTTCATGCCGGCAATCGCGAGTATCCCCGAGCCGCAGCCGTAATCCAGCAGGCTGGATTTCGGGGCAACTTCCAGGTTCGCTTCCAGCCATTGCAGGCACAGTCGGGTGGTTGGATGGCTGCCGGTACCAAAAGCTGCCCCCGGATCAAGCGCGATATTGATGGCATGGGCATCAGGCGCGCTGTGCCAGGTCGGCACAATCCACACCCGGCCGGAAATTTGAATTGGCTGAAACTGGTCGCGATTTTGCTGCACCCAGTCCGTATCTTCCAGGGGCTCGATGCGCAGCGTCGGTGCCGCAATGCCCAATGCCGATGCGGCCTCGCGGGCCAACTGTTCGACACTGGCGTCGGGGGGGAACAGCGCGGTCAGTCTGCATTGATCCCACAACCCGGTCGAGGCGCCCGGCTCGCCGAAGATCGGCTGCTCCGCCTCCGTACCTTCAAGCGCGTCCTCGACATTCACGGAAATGGCGCCAAGCGCCATCAATTCGTCGCCATAAGCGTCCGCATGCTCGCGCGGAATGTCCAGGGTGAGGTTCAGCCAGCTCATATGGTTTACCTCGGGAAAGCGTCGGGCGGCCTGCTCAGTCAGCCTCGCCGCCTGCGATTTTTTTCAGTTGCGCCATGCGTGCTTCAAGAAAATGTATCGATGTTCCGCCGGCAATGAAAGCGGCGTCGTTCATCAATTCCTGGTGCAGGGGCAAATTGGTTTGAATCCCTTCCACCACCATTTCCGAGAGCGCGGTGCGCATGCGCGCAAACGCCTGTTCGCGGGTATCGCCATGCGCAATCACCTTGGCGATCAGCGAATCATAGTACGGCGGCACGAAGTAATCGGCATAGACGTGCGAATCGACGCGAATACCCGGACCGCCAGGCACATGGAAGCGGGTGATTCGCCCCGGTGAGGGCACAAAGGTGACCGGGTTTTCGGCATTGATCCGGCACTCGATGGCGTGGCCGCGCAGCTGAATGTCCTTCTGGCGGTAGCGCAGTCGTTGCCCGGCTGCGACACGAATTTGCTCCTGGACGATGTCGACGCCGGTGAT
Source organism: Usitatibacteraceae bacterium (assembly GCA_036394575.1). Classification (GTDB taxonomy): domain Bacteria; phylum Pseudomonadota; class Gammaproteobacteria; order Burkholderiales; family Usitatibacteraceae; genus UKL13-2. The sequence continues at coordinate 79,878 of DASWEY010000066.1, forward strand.
CATCTCGGAAACCGGGTGCTCGACCTGGACACGAGTGTTCATTTCGATGAAATAGAACTCTTCGTTTTCGTACAGGAATTCGAACGTGCCGGCGCCGCGATAGCCCATTTTGACGCAGGCTTCCGCACAGCGTTCGCCGATCTTGTCCCGCACCCTTGCTTTCAGTTCCGGCGCAGGCGCTTCCTCAATGATCTTTTGATGGCGGCGCTGCATGGAACAATCCCGTTCCCACAGGAAAATGGCGTTCCTGTGTTCGTCCGCCAATACCTGGATTTCGATATGACGTGGGTTCTCAAGGAATTTTTCGAGATACACCATGGGGTTGCCAAAGGCGCTTTGCGCCTCGGCCTTGGTCATCTGCACCGCGTTCACCAAGGCCGCCTCGGTATGCACCACGCGCATACCGCGTCCGCCGCCGCCGCCCGCCGCCTTGATGATGACCGGATAGCCGACCGCTGACGCAATCTTGCGAATTTCCTTGGGGTCATCCGGCAAGGCGCCATCGGAGCCAGGCACGCAGGGAATACCGACGCGCTTCATCGCTGCCTTGGCGGCGACCTTGTCGCCCATCATGCGAATGTTTTCCGGCTTGGGACCGATGAATACAAAACCGGAATTCTCGACGCGTTCGGCAAAGTCTGCGTTTTCAGACAGGAAGCCGTAGCCAGGATGGATCGCCTGTGCATCGGTAACTTCTGCGGCGCTGATGATGGCCGGAATATTCAGGTAACTGTCTTTGGAGGGTGCCGGGCCGATGCAGACGGATTCGTCGGCCAGCATCACATATTTGGCATCGGCATCGGCCTCGGAGTGAACCGCGACCGTCTTGATGCCCAATTCCCGACATGCCCGCTGCACACGCAGCGCAATCTCGCCACGGTTGGCAATCAGGATCTTCTCAAACATTCCCCGTGAACTGGAGGCAAATGCTGCCATAGTGGGCACTCGCCTTATTCAATCACAAACAGCGGCTGGCCATATTCGACCGGCTGTCCGTTCTCGGTGAGTATGGCTTTGACGACACCCGAGGCATCGGACTCGATTTCGTTCAGCAGCTTCATGGCCTCGATAATGCACAGGGTCTGGCCCTTGGCCACGGTCTGGCCAATTTCGACAAATGGCGGGGTGCCCGGGGAGGGCGAACGATAGAACGTGCCCACCATCGGCGACTTCAGAGTATGGCCGGTCGGTTCTGCCGGTGCTGCTGCCACCTGCGCGGCGGCGGTGCCAGCCATCTCCTGAGGCAGAATCACCGAGGTGGGTGCCATCGGTTGCATGAAGGGGCCATTGTTGCCGGTACGGCTGATGCGGACCTTTTCTTCCCCTTCGGTTATTTCCAGTTCCGCGATCCCGGATTGCTGCACGAGATCAATCAACGTCTTTATTTTCCTGAGATCCATCTTTTCCACCTCGTCACAAAAGAGCCAACAAGGATCACCTGTTAGCCATCGACATGCAGGACGTACTAGTTTTTTTGTTGTTTACGGGCTTTTATGCGTCGAATTGCCATTTGCAGCGCAAACTCGTAGCCATCGGCACCTAGGCCGGAAATGACACCGACCGCCAAATCCGAGAAGTAGGATTTGCTGCGAAACGGCTCGCGCGCATGGACGTTGGACAAATGCACCTCGATAAAGGGAAGGGCTGTTGCCGCGAAAGCATCGCGCAGGGCCACGCTGGTATGGGTATAAGCCGCCGGATTGACCACAATGAACTCTACCCCCTCCCTGGCAGCCTGGTGCACCCGGTCAATCAAGGCGCCTTCCGCATTGCTTTGGAAGGTATCGAGCTCTACGCCCCCAGCCTGAGCCATCTCCCTCAAACGCTGGTCAATTTCGGCCAGCGTGGACAAACCATAATGCCCCGGCTCGCGGGTTCCAAGCAGGTTCAGATTGGGGCCATGCATGACTAAAATCTTCGGCATAAAATTAAGTTTGCCCCAAATCGAAGCATATTGTCTATATTTTCGACGAAGTTAATATTGCACCACTTTCTTGCGGCACTACTGCGACCCACCCTTCAGCCGCGGCCCAGTGTTTCTTTAGGGTTGCAGCCACCTCAAAATTACCCCGACTTTGGGTCGGCAGGCTGCGCATTTTGCCTGAATATGGGCCTTTACGCCAAGTGGCTTAGCATCCGCTCTAGGGGCGGCAAATCTGATCGACAACAGTGGGGATCGTGAGAAATAACCGGAGTAACAAGAAATAACGCTATTTTGGCAAGTTTTTTATGATTATTGGCTCAAATTCGACTTCGCTAATGGCGCCAAGCCGGGTGTGCACGACCTCTCCGCCAGGCCTGACCACCACGGTATACGGCAGCAAATTCATGCGATTTCCCAGTCGGCGGGAAAAGTCCATTGCGTGCACCTCATCCGACAATAGCGGATAAGTAACCACGGTTTTTTGCGCGAAATTACCGACATTTAGAGTGGAATCGGCGGCTATACCGACTATTTGCAGGCCATGTGCGGCATATTTTTGTTGCAGCTTCGACAAAACCGGCATTTCTGCCTTGCAAGGGCCGCACCAGGTCGCCCAGAAATTGATAACCAGCAAATTTTGCTGCCATCGACCCAGCGACTGGGGAATGCCGGACGCATCAGGAAAGCTTGCGGTATAAATGACGCCGGCACTGGCCTGCACCTGACTGGTATTCGACGTGGGGGACGTAGCGGATTGATCAAACCACAGGGCGATAACGGCAAGTCCCAGCATGACGCAGACACCCACCGCGATCACCAGCCTGGGGGTGGACACTCAGGGCGCCCGCTTGATCAGGTCGGAAATTTTCCCTGAGGCAGGTGCCGCGAGCCGCCCCGCCGCACCTTGAGCAGTTCCCGACGAAAACCCTGCGCTACCCGCTGCAAGCGGCAGCACCGAGATGGTCGAACCTCGCGCCAGCCTGAACTGGTGTTGCTGCGGGGGATAGCAGACGCCAACATCCGCGCATCCTTGCGACGTCGCCAGCAGGACGATCAGTTGTGTTGTGTTCAGCGGGGCACCATCAACGCCCATTTTGGCCAAGGGGAGAAGTACACGCACACTTTTTCGATAAGTTTCCACGCGTCCGAAAGCGGCATCCTGCTTGATCTTGCCGACCGGCAGACGCGCCTTTCCCACAACGGGGTTGCCTGCCTCGGTCACGAACTTGAAGCGCTGACGATACATATAGTAGCCATCTGCAATCCGATAGCTAAGTTCCAGGGTATTGGCATCCAGAAAACGCGCGGACACCTGGAATGCCTGCGCGGCCTCAAGCAGCTCCGGCGGGCTGGGCTCAGCAGGGGCGGAAGCGACCCCAACCCGCATACTCAGCGACAGCAGCAGGGCCAGGATTGATGCAGGTTCAAGTAATTTCGGTGGTTTCATCCATAATCCATTGCAAATAGGCGGGCAGGCCACGGGAGACCGGGAACCCGATGACCTCGGGAACGTCATAGGGGTGCAGACGCCGGATCGATGCCTCAAGTTCCGCATAGCGCGTCGCTACGGTCTTGACCAGGACGGTAACTTCGCGTTCCTTATGTATTTCTCCATGCCACCGATAAACAGACATCCCCGGCGGAAAAATGTGGACGCAAGCCGCCAACTGACCGGCAACGAGGGCTTCGGCCATCTTTACAGCATGGTTTTCGTCCGGTAGTGTGGTAATCACCAAGAGCGTCCCCATGTCTGCCTCAACGGTATTCATATTGCGCCCATGGTGGCGAGTGCGTCGATGACGCGAAAGGATTGGCAATGCGGTTCCTGATAGTCGGCATTTTAATAGGTTTCCCCCTGCTCGAAGGCGCGGTGCTTTACAAGCTCGCGGCGGGCCCCAGCGGTCACGGCGGTTGGGTACTGGCCTGGTTGGTGTTTGCCGCCATCGCCGGCGTGGTGCTGATCAAGCAGGCCCGCTTCTCGCTGATTTCAAGGCTGACCAGCGCCCTGTCGCATGGTCAGTTTTCCCTGGCCGCGTTTATCGACAGCTTTCGCACGGTCCTCGCCGGGTTGTTGCTGATTTTTCCGGGGGTGATCTCGGATGTAATGGCGCTGGCGCTGCTGCTGATTCCGGTACGCGAGCCCGCGTTCGAGCCGGCTCGCCCGCGCGCCGGCCGCGACAGCTACGCCAAACGGACCGGAACATCCGGACTGGACGGCGTCATCGAGGGCGAATTTCGGCGCGAAAACTAGCCGGACTTCAGGCTATCCAGGAAGTCGTTGACGGTCGGATAGCGCAGGCGCATGCCCAGCTCCCTGGTCAGGCGCACATTGCCAATGCGGCGCGATTCGTTCATGAACGACAGCATGGCCGCACCGATGTGCGCGCCGGCCTCGGCGCGGCTCACCCGGCGCGGATGCGGCAAGTTGAACCAGTCGGCCACCAGATCGAAATACTCTCCCATGCGCATCTCCGAATTATCCACGGCGTTATAGACCCGGTTCGGCTGCGCGCGATACGCCGCGCGCCACGCGGCCCGGGCGAGATCGTCGGCATGAATATGATTGGTGAATACATCGTCGTCGGGCGCCAGCGCCGGAGTACCCTTTTGCAAACGCTCGATCGGCAGCCGGTCGGCGGCATAAATGCCGGGCGCGCGCAGGATCGCTATCGCCACGCCGCTACGCCTGCCCCAGGCACGCAAGGCTGTCTCGGCATCCGCGCGCCGCAGGGCACGTTCGGTCTGCGGATGCCTGGCTTGCGTTTCATCGATTTGCCGCCCCCCGCAGTCACCGTAGACGCCGGTGGTGCTGATGTAGACAAGGTGCTGTGGTAGCATCCCCGGTCTTCCGGAAGCGGCCGGCCGGGAGAGCGCGGCGATCAGATTGCGGGTGTGGTGATCGCGCGGCCCGCGGTTGGGAGGCGGGGCCAAATGGAACACGGTGTCGGCCAGCCCCGCAAGGCGCCGCAGAGATGTGCGGTCGGCCAGATCGCCGCCGATGGGGACGATACCAATGTCACGGGCGCGCGCGGCACGCTCCGGCTTGCGGACCAGGGCGTAAATCCGTTGCCGCGAATCGAGCAGACGGGCGAGACGCTCGGCCACATCCCCGAAACCGATGATGAGAATTTTTTGCCGCGATTTCATTCCCGGCAAGTATAGATGAGCCCCGATAAAGATCGAGATCGCATTTGCAAGCCAACACCGGAAACTGAAAAGAACATTTCGAGATGAGCACGCCAGAATTCCAGATCACCCTTCAACCTTCGGGCCATACTTTCAAGGTGGCCGCCGACGAAACCATCCTTGAAGGCGCGCTGCGCCAGGGCATCGGTCTGCCCTACGGTTGCCGCAACGGCGCCTGCGGCTCCTGCAAGGGCACATTGGTAGCCGGCGAGCTCGATTTCGGCGTTTATCAGGAACGAACCCTGCGCCCCGAGGAGAAGGCGGTCGGCAAGGCGCTGTTCTGCGTGGGGAAACCCTGCTCCGACCTGACCCTGGAAATCCGCGAGATCGGCGGCATTGGCGATATCCAGGTGCGCACCCTGCCCTGCCGCGTCGAGAAGGTCGAGAAGCCAGCAGCCGATGTCGCCATTCTCTCGCTCAAATTGCCGGCGCAAGAACGTCTGCAATTTCTGGCCGGGCAGTATCTCGACATCCTGTTGAAAGATGGCAAACGCCGCAGCTATTCGATGGCGAATGCCCCGCACGATGACGCCTACGTGCAGCTGCATGTGCGCGCAGTGCCCGACGGACATTTTTCGAATTACGTTTTCAATGAAATGCGCGAGCGCGCCATCCTGCGCTTCGAAGGGCCGCATGGTTCCTTCTTCCTGCGCGAAGACAGCGACAAGCCGATCATCTTCATGGCCGGCGGCACCGGCTTTGCGCCGATCAAGGCGATCATCGAGCACGCCCTTTTCTCGCATATCGACCGCGAGATGGTGCTCTACTGGGGCTGTCGCTCGCTACAGGATCTGTATCTGCCCGCCCTGCCCGCGCAGTGGGCAAAGGAACATCCGAATTTCACCTTCATCCCGGTGTTATCCGATCCCAAGCCGGAGGATAATTGGCAAGGTCGGACCGGGCTGGTGCATCAGGCCATCCTTGATGATTTCGAGAATCTCGCGGGCTACCAGGTCTATGCCTGCGGCGCGCCGATCATGATAGAAGCCGGGCAGAGCGCGTTTGCCGCACGCGGTCTGCCGGAAGACGAATTTTTCGCCGATTCATTTACCTACGCAACCACCCCCTGAGGAGAAATACATGATCAAAGCTGGCGATACGCTGCCCGACGGCGTTCTCAACGAATTCATCGAAATCGAAACCGCCGGTTGCTCGATCGGTCCGAACAGTTTCAATGTGAAGGACATGGTCAAGGGCAAGAAGATCGTGGTGTTCGGCCTGCCGGGCGCGTTCACGCCCACTTGTTCGGCCAAGCATGTGCCGGGCTATGTCGCGCACGCGGCCGGGTTCAAGGCCAAGGGCGTGGACGAAATCTGGTGCGTCGCGGTGAACGACGCCTTCGTGATGGGCGCCTGGGCCAAGGACCAGCACACGCAGGGCAAGGTGCGCATGCTCGGCGACGGCTCGGCCACCTGGACCAGGGCGCTTGGTCTCGAACTGGATTTGGTCGCGCGCGGCATGGGCGTACGCATGCAGCGCTTCTCGATGCTGGTCGACAACGGCGTGGTCAAGACCTTCAATCTCGAAGGACCGGGTAAATTCGAAGTGTCCGATGCCGACACGATGCTCAAGCAGGCGTGATCCGCACGACATAACCGGAAACAGAGAATGCCCAAACCGACCATTTTCATCGACGGCGAGCACGGCACCACCGGGCTCTTGATCCGCGATCTGCTGCGCGAGCGCACGGACGTGGAAGTGCTGAGCATCGCCGCCGACATGCGCAAGGACGCTGCCGAGCGCAAGCGCCTGCTCAATGCCGTCGACCTGAGCATTCTCTGCCTGCCCGATGACGCCGCCCGTGAATCGGTGGCGATGATCGACAATCCCGCCGTGCGCGTGGTCGATGCCAGCACCGCGCATCGCATCGCAGCTGGCTGGACTTTCGGATTTCCGGAAATGAACAAGGGCCAGGCCGATCTGATCCGCGCCGGCAAGCGCGTCACCAATCCCGGCTGCTGGTCGACCTGTTTCATCGCCCTGCTGCATCCGCTGGTGGATGCCGGCTTGATTGCGCCCGATTTTCCGCTCATCACCTGGGGCGTTTCCGGCTACAGCGGTGGCGGCCGGCAAATGGTCGAGGCATTTGAATCGCCGACCGGCAGCAATGCCAAAACGCGCTTCATGGCCTATGGACTGAAGCTGGCACACAAGCATCTGCCGGAAATGCAGCACTACACCGGTCTCAGCCATGCGCCGGTGTTCACCCCCTCGGTCGGCGTTTTCCGGCAAGGCATGTTGCTGCAAGTACCGCTTGCTTTATGGGCGCTGCCCAAAATGGTATCGGGACGCGATCTGCACGCCGCCCTCAGCGAACATTACGCCGGGCAGCGTTTTGTCACGGTAAAGGACTACACCGTCGAACCGCCCGCCGAACTGGAAGCGGAAGCCTTGAACGGCACGAATCAAATGGAGTTGTTCGTGTTCGACAATCCAAAAACACGACAGGCGACACTGGTCGCGCGCCTTGACAATCTCGGCAAGGGCGCCGGCCGCGCGGCCCTGCAGAATGTCGGCCTGATGCTGGGGCTAGATTGATCGACAGCATAAGTCTAAAAAGCCAAAGTCCGCGCCCAGCTTGCCGACCGGGGCAAAAATGCCCCGGAAGCCGCGCCAAATGGCGATCCGCGATTTTCGATCCGTTTGACATCGACCTGCACTTGGCGTAATTTCACACACGCGCCGATTTGACGATCAGCTTGCGGGCGCGGGGAAGATCGATGTTCTCCAATAAATACGGCTAAAGCGGCTATCTGAATTCTGCGCAGAAAGCCCGATAGCACAAGCTGTCGGGCTTTTTTGTCGTCGTCGCATTTGCCAATCGGACCGCGCTGTTGATGATCCCTGCACCCATGATTGCCAGACCACAGTTCGCGCATTTCAGCGCGCCGCTGCCGCTCGCCAGCGGCGCGATCCTGCCTGAATACGATCTCGCCTTTGAAACCTATGGCGCCCTCAACGCCGATAAATCGAATGCGGTCCTGATCTGCCACGCGCTCAATGCCTCGCACCATGTGGCCGGCGTCTACGCCGACCAGCCCGACAGTCTCGGCTGGTGGGACAGCATGATCGGCCCGGGAAAGCCGGTCGACACCAATAAATTTTTCGTGATCGGCGTCAACAACCTCGGCTCCTGCTTCGGCTCGTCGGGCCCGCTGACGATCAATCCGCAAACCGGCCAGCCCTATGGCGCCGATTTCCCGCTCGTAACCGTCGAGGACTGGGTCGATTCGCATGCGCGCCTGCTCGACCAACTCGGCATCGATACCCTGGCCGCGGTGATGGGCGGTTCGCTCGGTGGCATGCAAGCCATGTGCTGGAGCTACCGCTACCCGCGACGCGTCAAACATGCAGTAGTGATCGCGGCCGCACCGAATCTGTCGGCACAGAACATCGCCTTCAATGAAGTCGCGCGGCAAGCGATCATGACCGACCCGGAATTCCACGCCGGCAATTTTGCACGCGATGGCACCTTGCCCAAGAACGGTCTGACGGTGGCGCGCATGATCGGTCACATCACTTACATTTCCGACGATCAGATGGAAACGAAATTCGGCCGCGAGCTGCGCGAGGGCAAGAACTTTTCCTTTGCGCCCGAATTCCAGATCGAATCCTATCTGCGCTATCAGGGCGAAAAATTCAGCGAGTACTACGACGCCAATACCTATCTGCGCGTCACCAAGGCGCTCGATTATTACGATCCCGCCGCACAGCACGGCGGCAATCTGGCGGCCGCGCTGGCACCGGCGGAAGCGGGATTTTTAGTGGTGTCATTCACCACCGACTGGCGCTTTTCGCCGGCGCGATCGCGTGAAATCGTCAAGGCCCTGCTCGACGAAAAGAAAGCGGCGAGCTATGCCGAGGTCAATGCCCCGCACGGCCACGACGCCTTTCTGCTCGAGGACCCGCAATACCTGGCGATTGTGCGCGCCTATTTTTCAAGGATGGCGGCATGATTACGCGCACCGACTTCGCCGCCATCGCCTCGTGGATTCCGCCCGGCGCACGCGTGCTCGACCTCGGCTGCGGCGACGGCTCGCTGCTCGCGCATCTGACGGAAACGCGCGGCGTGTCCGGCTACGGCATCGAGAATGACGATGCTTCGATCGTCAAGTGCATCGCGAACGGCGTCAGTGTCATCCAGGTCAATCTCGAATCCGGCATGCGCGAAATCGCCGATCAATCCTTCGATGTGGTGATCCTGTCGCAGACCTTGCAGGCGATGAAACGCACCGAGGCGGTGGTGGCGGAAATGCTGCGCGTCGGCCGCGAAGCGATCGTGACCTTCCCAAATTTCGGTTACTGGAAACATCGCGCGCAGATTGCCCTGGGCGGGCGCATGCCGGTATCGGAGGACCTGCCTTACCAGTGGTACGACACGCCCAATGTGCACCTGTTCACCATTGCCGATTTTGAATCGTTCTGCGCCGAGCGCAAATACCGGGTGCTCAATCGCCTGGTGCTGAACGACGCCGGCAGGCAGGTGATGCTGCCGAATCTGCTGGGGACGCTGGCGCTGTACCGATTTTCAAAATAGCGCCGAACGACTTCAGTCGACGTCGCCGAGCGCCGGCTTCTTCACGCTCAACGCATCGATGGTCGGCCGCATCCACCAGGCCAGTGCCACGCCCGGCAGCGCACTCAAAAAAGTGATGAAGAAAAACGGCGTCCACGCCATGCCCAGCCCGGTCGGATCGGTCATGTATCCGGCCGCCGGCCCCACGTAGACGCGGCCCACCGACGACAAGGCCGACAGCAGCGCAAACTGGGTGGCGGTAAAGCGCGCATTGCACAACGCCATCAGCAGCGCGACGAAGGCCGTGGTGCCCATGCCGCCGCAAATATTATCGCTGGCGATGGTGGCCACCATGATGGCGTAATCGTGCCCGGCCACTGCAATCCACATGTACATCAGGTTCGACACCGCCTGCAGCACGCCGAACACCAGCAGCGATTTGTAAAGGCCGAGGCGCACCATCAGTGCGCCGCCGAACACGACGCCGACAATGGTCGCCACCAGGCCCATACCCTTGTTGACCGCGCCGACTTCGGCCGGCGAGAACCCGGCGCCGCGGATCAGGAAGGTGGTCGACAGCGACAGGGCGAACGCGTCACCCAGTTTGTACAGCACGATCAACAGCAACAGCATCCATGCACCGGGGCGCGAGAAGAACTCACGCAAGGGCTCGATCACCGCTTCTTCGAGGCTGCGCGGCGGCACCGCGATCACTTCCTGTTCGGGCGCGAAAATCGTGGCCGCCATGCCGACGATCATCAGCCCGGCCATCAACCAATAAGTGTGTTGCCAGCCGATGCCGTCGATGGTGGCCAAGCCAAACAGCGTGCCGCCAGCCGCGATGATCAGCGCGAACGCACCCGATACCAGCATGGCAATGCGATAGCCCAGCACCTTGGCGGCGGCGCCCATGCCGCGCTCGTTTTCGCGCAGTACATCGGTGGAATAGGCGTCGTAGACAATATCCTGCGAAGCCGAGGCGAAGGCGACCAGCACCGCCAATGCCGCCAGCGCCCAGGGTGCGGATTTGGGGTCCATGGCGCCGATCAGCGCGATGCCGATCATCAGCGCAATCTGTGTGGCCAGCATCCAGCCGCGGCGGCGCCCGAGGAACGGCGGCACATAGCGATCCATCAACGGCGCCCACAGGAATTTCCAGGTGTAGGGCAGGCCGACGAGGGTGAACACGCCGATGGTTTTCAGGTCCACACCCTCAACCGTCATCCATGCCTGCAGCGTCGACGCAGTCAAGGCCAGCGGCAGTCCCGAGGAGAAACCCAGCAGCAGCACCACCAGGATGCGGCGGTTCGACAACGCCGCCAGATATTCGCGAAGGTTCATGGGTGCGCGCAGACGATCATGCCGCCACGTCCTCAAGCTTGCTTTGCACCTCGAACCATTTCCATTCGATATCCGGGAGCTCGACGGCCAACTCGCCCTGGCGCTTCAGCATTTCCTGCAGGCGCGCCTTGTTCTCTTCCAGGTAAGCGTCCTCGCCAGACAGCCATTGCTCGATATTCTCGCGCTCGGTGGTGCAGGCCCTCATCTTCGTTTCCAGCTCGGCGAGCTTCTGCTCCAGCGGCTTGCGCACGGCGGCGCGGCGCTGACGCGCATCGGCTTCGAGTTTCTTTTGCTCCCTGCGATCCGCCGGATTTGATTCCGTTTTTTCGACAAGGTCCGCGTCCCGCTTGCCGTTTGAGGCATTTTTGGCTGGAGAAGCGCTTGTTTGCTGGATTTGCGGTTTTTTGCCTTTGTTCCTGGCATAGTCGCGCGCCCACTTCTTGTAGTCGTCGAGGTCGCCATCGAACTCGCCAAGTTCACCGTCGGCCACCAGCCACAGCTGATCGGTGCAAGCCTTGAGCAGATGGCGGTCGTGCGCCACCACCACCAGGGTGCCGTCGAAATCCTGCAGCGCCTCGGCAACTGCCTCGCGCATTTCGATATCGAGGTGATTGGTCGGCTCATCCAGCAGCAGCAGATTTGGCTTTTGCCATACCAGCAGGGCCAGGGCCAGGCGCGCCTTTTCGCCGCCCGAAAACGGCGCGATCGCCGCATCGGCGTTATTGCCGCGGAAATCGAACCCGCCGAGGAAGTTGCGGAAGTCCTGCTCGCGACTCTGCGGGTCGAGGCGCTTCATATGTCGCAGCGGCGATTCATCGAGGCGCAACTGCTCGATCTGGTGCTGGGCGAAATAGCCGATCTTGAGGCCCTGCCCCTCGAAGCGTCCGCCGTGTTTCAGCGCCAGGGTGCCGGCCAGCGATTTCACCAGGGTCGATTTGCCCGCGCCATTGGGGCCGAGCAGGCCGATCTTGTCGCCATAAAACAATCGCCATTCCACCTTCGGCAGAATGGTCTTCGCACCATAGCCCAGTTCGGCTTCCTTCAGGTGCAGCAACTGGCGCGGCTTGGCCACAGGTTCGCGGAATGAAAACGAGAACGGCGAATCGACATGCGCCGCCGCGATCAGCTCCATGCGCTCAAGCGTCTTGATGCGGCTCTGCGCCTGCTTGGCCTTGGTGGCCTTGGCCTTGAAGCGGTTGATGAAGGATTGCAAATGCGCGACCTGCTTCTGCTGCTTGGCATAGGCCGAGCCCTGCAGGGCCAGTTGCATGGCACGGGTGCGCTCGAAGGTCGAGTAATTGCCGCCGTATTCGTTCAGCTTCAGATTATCGAGGTGGACGATGGTCGTCACCACCGCATCGAGAAAATCGCGATCGTGCGTGATCAGCAGCAAGGTGCCTGGGTATTGGGCCAGCCAGTCTTCCAGCCACATCACCGCATCGAGATCCAGGTGATTGGTCGGCTCGTCGAGCAACAGCAAATCCGAGCGGCACATCAGCGCCTGCGCCAGATTAAGCCGCATGCGCCAGCCGCCCGAGAAAGTCGCCACCGGTTGCTGCATCTGCTCGTCGGAAAAACCCAGGCCCGACAGCAGGGACGCCGCGCGCGAATTCGACTGGTAACCGCCGATATGATCGAAGTGCTCATGCAGCTCGGCCAGTTTTTCACCGGCGATATGCTCATGTTCGGCCTTGGCCAAGGCGGCCTCGATTTCGCGCAATTCCGTATCGCCGTCCATGGTGTAGTCGAGCGCGCTGCGGTCCGAGTGCGGCGTCTCCTGGGCGACATGCGCCACCACCCATTTGGCCGGCATTTCGAAATCGCCGGAGTCCTGCGCAATCTTGTGACGGATAAGCGCGAACAGGCTCGACTTCCCGCAGCCATTCGGCCCGATCAGCCCGACCTTGTGGCCGGGGAACAGGGTGAGATTGGCGTTTTCCAGCAGACGCTTGGCGCCGCGGGCGAGGGTGAGATTGCTGAGCTTGAGCATTGGTGCCGTTATTTAATCTGGTAGTCGTAGTCGATGGTGAGCGGCGCGTGATCGCTGAAGTATTCGGCCGTATAAATGCTGGCCGACTTGGCAACGGAAGCGATGCCTGGCGTGCAGATGTGATAGTCGATGCGCCAGCCCACGTTCTTTTCGCGGGCCGCGCCACGGGCAGACCACCAGGTGTATTGATCCGGCAGCGCCACCAGTTTGCGAAACACATCGACATAGCCGACCTCGTCGAACAGCGTGGTCAGCCAGGCGCGTTCTTCGGGCAGGAAACCGGAATTCTTCTTGTTGCCACGCCAGTTTTTCAAATCGATTTCATGATGTGCGATATTCCAGTCGCCGACGATCACCACTTCGCGGCCGCTTTTTTTCAGCTTCTGCAAATACGGCATGAAGGCGTCCAGGAAACGGAATTTCTTGGCTTGCGCTTCCTCCGATGCCGAACCCGAGGGCAGGTAGAGCGAAATCACGCTGAGCTTGCCGAAGTCGACCTGCAAATAGCGGCCTTCGGCGTCGACCCATTGAATGCCGGTACCGACTTGCACCCGATCGGGCTCATGCCGGCTGTAGACCGCGACGCCGGCATAGCCCTTCTTTTCGGCCGGGTGATAAAACGCATGCCAGTCTTTCCAAGGCTGCGCCTCGGGGGGGATATCGCTCTCCAGCGCCTTGATTTCCTGGAAGCAGATGACATCGGCTTTTTGCTTCTTGAGCCAGGTGAACATCCCCTTGGTGGTGGCCGAACGGATGCCGTTGCAGTTGACGGTGATGATACGCATGGGATTTACGTTGAAAAAGCGAAGGAAAACCGCGATTATGGCGGCAAAGTCGCCCGGGGGCGCGAGTTGTTCGCAGATAAGGCCCCGGCTGACCGGCGCGGTTCCTGAAATCAGCGCCGGCAGTTCGATTGCATTTCATTTCCGCCGCTCATTTCGCCGCCCATCCATAGGCCCCGCAATTCATGTCCCCGTCCGCCGATTTCCGCCGCAATTTTGTCGCCTTCGCCATCCAACAGGATGTGTTGCGCTTTGGTGAGTTCAAGACCAAAGCCGGCCGCCTGTCGCCGTATTTTTTCAACGCCGGCCTGTTCAATGACGGCGCATCCTTGCGCGCGCTTTCCACTTTCTACGCCGACGCCATCGAGACCTCGGGCCTCGACTTCGACATGTTGTTCGGCCCCGCTTACAAGGGAATCATCCTCGCCGCCGTGGCCGCATTGGCCCTGGCCGAACGCGGCCGCAATGTGCCCTATGCCTATAACCGCAAGGAAGCCAAGGACCACGGCGAAGGCGGCCTCACCGTCGGCGCGCCCCTCGCCGGCCGGGTGCTGATCATCGACGATGTGATCTCGGCCGGCACCTCGGTGCGCGAGTCGGTGGAGATCATCCGCGCCGCCGGGGCCACCCCGGCGGGCGTGGTCATCTCGCTGGATCGCCAGGAGCGCGGCACCGGCGCCCTGTCTGCCGCGCAGGAAGTCAGCCAGATGCACGGCATCCCCGTTATATCGGTGGCCGCCTTGCAGGATATCGTCGCCTACCTTGTTCAAAACCCGGCACGAGGCGCAGCGGAAAACGCTAAACTGGAAAAAATAGAAGCATATCGGCGCGAATTCGGCGCCTCGTCAACCTGAAAATATTATGCGCATGAATTTATCGTCAAACGGTCTTCTTGTCCTGTGTCTGTGCGCGGCATTGCCCGCCCACGCCGTGTTCAAATGCGTCGATGAAAAAGGCGTGACCCATTACGGCGACACCATGCCGCCGCAATGCGAAAAGAAAGCGGTCACGGAAATCTCCAAAGACGGCAACGTGATCCGCAAATACGATGCGCCGCTGACGCCGGAACAGATCAAGGCGCGCGAAGCGGAGCGCCTCAAGCAGACCGAGATGCAGCAGCGCACGAACGCACAGCGGCAAAAAGACCTGGCATTACTGGCCACCTACGGCTCGGAGCGCGAGTTCGATGTATCGCGCGACCGCGATCTGTTGCAGCTGGATGGACGCGTCAAGACCCTGAAACAGCGTATTGCCGAGGTCGATGTGCAGATAACCAAGTTCAAAAAGGATATGGAGTTCTATGAGAGCGATGGCAGCAAGAGCGGCAAATCGTCAAAAAATGCCAAGGTGACCGAAGTGCCGGAGCGCCTGACCCAGGGCCTGGCGCGCGCCGACGCTGACCGCGCCGGACTGGATGAGGAAATGGCCAAGGTGGAACGCGACAAGCAGGCAGTCACCGCCCGCTATGAAGCCAACAAGGTGCGCTGGAAACAGATGAAGGCCGGGATGCCACCCGGCACCCTCGCCGACACCGGCGGCAATAACGCATCGCCCGCGGCAACGGCAGCCAGCGAGAAAAAAGCGGTCGCACGCTAAGCCAGCTTTCTCTTCAGGATTTCATTCACCTGCGCAGGATTGGCTTTGCCTTTAGAGGCTTTCATCACTTGCCCGACCAGGGCCTGAAGCGCCTTTTCCCT
Organism: Usitatibacteraceae bacterium; assembly: GCA_036394575.1. Classification (GTDB taxonomy): domain Bacteria; phylum Pseudomonadota; class Gammaproteobacteria; order Burkholderiales; family Usitatibacteraceae; genus UKL13-2. Next base: position 95,314 of record DASWEY010000066.1, read on the forward strand.
GCCTGCCCGGAATTCCTCGACCGATTTCTGATTGGCGGCCAGCACTTCGTCGACGATTTTTTCGATGGCGCCGGCATCGGACACTTGGGCAAGGCCGTATTTGTCGATGATCGCCGCCAGCGAGGACTCGCCCGCCCACATTTTTTCGAATGCCAGTTTGGCGGTCTTGCCGGAGAGCGTGCCGTCGGCAATCTTTTCCAGAATTTGCGCAAGCTGCGTGGCGCTGACCGGACTCGCCTCGATAGTGAGCTCGGCGCGGTTCAGCGTGGCCGCAAGCTCGCCGTTGATCCAGTTGGCCGCCGGCTTGGCGTTCGCCGCGGCGCGGCTCTCACCCAGCGCCGCCAGCGTGTTCTCGAAATAGCGCGCCACCGCCTTGCTGGAAACCAGCAGACCCGCATCGTAGGCCGAGAGCTGATAATCACGCTCAAAGCGCGCACCCATCGCCTGCGGCAATTCCGGCATGACGGCGCGGATTTCACCAATCCATTCCTGCGAAATCGCCAGCGGCAACAGATCCGGGTCCGGAAAATAGCGATAATCCATCGCGTCTTCCTTACTGCGCATCGAACGCGTCTCGTCGCGCTCGGCGTCGTACAGCCGCGTTTCCTGCACCACGCGGCCGCCGTCCTCGATCAGCTCGATCTGTCGGCGGATTTCATACTGGATGGCGCGCTCCAGAAAACGGAAGGAGTTCACGTTCTTGATTTCACAGCGCGTGCCGTATTCCTTCTGCCCCTTGGGGCGCACCGAGACATTGGCGTCGCAGCGGAATGAACCCTCCTGCATATTGCCGTCGCAAATGCCCAGCCAGGTCACCAGGCCGTGCAGCGCCCTGGCATAGACCACCGCCTCGGCGGCGCTGCGCATATCCGGCTCGCTGACGATTTCGAGCAAGGGGGTGCCGGCGCGGTTCAGGTCGATGCCGGACACGCCGGGCGTATCAAGGCCCTCATGCAACGATTTACCGGCGTCCTCCTCCAGATGTGCACGCGTCAGCTGGACGGCCTTGTCGACCCCGTTGAAGTGAATGGGCACGTTGCCGCCGATCACCACCGGCAACTCGTACTGGCTGATCTGGTAGCCCTTGGGCAAATCGGGATAAAAATAATTCTTGCGCGCGAATACCGAGCGCGACGCAATCTTGCCGCCCACGGCAAGGCCGAACATGATGGCGCGCTCGACGGCGCCGCGATTCATCACCGGCAGGGTGCCCGGCAGGGCCAGATCCACCACGCTGGCCTGCGTGTTCGGCGCAGCGCCAAACACCTTTGCCGCGCCCGAAAAAATTTTCGACTGGGTGGAGAGTTGCGTATGCGTCTCCAGGCCGATGACGACTTCCCATTCCATCAGGCGGAACCCCCGGGCCTGCAGGTATGCCAGTCCGTCGCCTGCTGGTATCGATGCGCAACACCCAGCATGCGCGCCTCATCGAAATAATTGCCGATGATCTGCAGGCCCACCGGCAACAGGCCGGCGCCGAAGCCGCAGGGCACCGACATGCCGGGCAAGCCGGCCAGACTGACGCCGAGCGTAAAAATATCTTCCAGGTACATCGCCACCGGATCGTTCGATTTCGCGCCGATCGTCCAGGCCGTGGTCGGCGCCACCGGACCCATGATCAGATCGCAATGCCGGAACGCTTCCTGAAAATCCTGCGAGATCAGGCGCCGCACCTTCTGCGCCTGCAGATAGTAGGCGTCGTAGTAACCATGCGACAGCACATAGGCGCCGACCAGGATGCGCCGCTTCACCTCGGCGCCGAAGCCCTCGGCGCGCGATTTGGCGATCATCCCGGCCAGGTCCTGGTATTCGCTCGCACGATGACCGTAACGCACCCCGTCGAAACGCGACAGATTGCTCGACGCTTCGGCCGGCGCGATCACGTAGTAGGCGGGAATGGCAAGCGCGGTACGCGGCAGCGAGATATCGACGCGCTTCGCGCCCAGCTTCTCGAATTCGCCAAGGGCGGCGCTGACCGCATCGCCGACATCGGCCGACAAACCGGCACCGAAAAATTCCCGGGGTATGCCGATGCGCATGCCCTGAAGCGGCGCATCGCCCCCAATGTTTGCCGGCGCAATATGGCGCATAAAATTTTCCGGCTCACGCGGCAAGCTGGTCGAGTCTTTTTCATCGAAACCGGCCATGACATCGAGCATCAGCGCACAATCCTCGGCCGAGCGCGCCAGCGGCCCCCCCTGGTCGAGGCTGGAGGCGAAAGCGATCATGCCGTAGCGCGAGACGCGGCCGTAGGTCGGCTTGATGGCGGTGATGCCGCACATCGCAGCGGGCTGGCGCAAGGACCCGCCGGTGTCGGTTCCGGTGGAAGCGGCGACAAGGCCGGCCGCGACCGCCGCCGCCGAGCCTCCCGAGGAACCGCCCGGCACCCGGGTCCTGTCCCAGGGGTTTTTGACCGCGCCGAAAGCCGAGTTTTCATTCGAGGAACCCATCGCGAATTCATCGCAATTGAGCTTACCGAGGCTGACCGCGCCGGCTGCCTTGAGCTTGCCGACAACCGTGGCATCGAAGGGGGATACATAGCCGGCGAGCATCTTCGATCCGGCTGTCGAGCGCCAGCCCCGGGTGACGAAAATATCCTTGTGCGCGACCGGGACGCCGGTCAAGGCGCCGGCCTCGCCGCGCGCGATGCGCGCATCGGCGGCGGCGGCCTCGGCGCGTGTCAATGCGCGGTCGATATGCAGAAACGCGTTGAGATCGCCGGCGGCCTCGGCGCGCGCCAGAAACTCATCAGCAAGCTCGACGGCCGAAATCTTTCGGCTATCCAGTGCTGCGCGCAGGGCGGCCAGCGATTGGAAAGCAAAACTCATTCAATCACCCTGGGCACCAGGAACAAGCCATTTTCCTGTTGCGGCGCATTGGCCATATTGGCCTCGCGCTGATCCGCGTCGGTCACCAAGTCGTCGCGCAGACGCAGGCTCATCTCCTGCACCGTCTCCAGCGGATGCGAAAGCGGTTCGATGCCCGCGGTATCCACTGCCTGCAGTTGCTCGACCAGGCTGAAAATATCGTTCAACTGGCTGCGGGTACGCTCGGCATCGATCGCCGTCAGATCGATTCTCGCCAGTTGGGCGAGTCGACGGATATCCTCGGGGCTAAGTGACATTTACAGGGCTTTGAACAGTCTTGGGAAACGGGCGACGGGAAGAGGCGGGGATCAACACGGGACCGACCGGGTGCGCTGCCGGCAAGGCAAAAAATCGGGCCGCGCAAATCGCGGGAAATCTCGGCGATTCACCCGGTTTTTGCCACTTTCCGCATGTTTTTTAGGCACCCGGTAGAGTATTATAAGAGATTAGTGCGAAAACCCGGGTCCTGCCCGGGTTTCGGTCGAAAATCGGCCGCGTCAAACAAACATAAATCCCTGTACGCCGCGGCAGAGTGCCGCTTTTCTGCGGCGGACATGGCAACAAGTTTCAGAAAGGCTCCATGTTCCCGCTCTTTTCGAAATATCTCTCCACTGATCTCGCGATCGACCTCGGCACCGCCAACACCCTTATCTACCTGCGCGGCAAAGGCATCGTCCTCGACGAGCCTTCCGTGGTGGCGATTCGCCAGGAAGCCGGGCCGAATTCGAAAAAGACCATTCAAGCCGTCGGTCTCGCCGCCAAGATGATGCTGGGCCGCACGCCGGGCAACATCACGGCGATCCGCCCGATGAAGGACGGCGTGATCGCCGACTTCCATACCACCGAGCATATGCTCAAGTTTTTCATCAAGAAGGTGCACGACGCGCAGTGGTATCGCCCGTCGCCGCGCATCGTCATCTGCGTGCCCTGCGGTTCGACCCAGGTCGAACGCCGCGCCATTCGCGAGTCCGCCGTCGCTGCCGGTGCTTCGCAGGTATTCCTGATCGAGGAACCGATGGCCGCGGCGATCGGCGCCGGTTTGCCGATTGCCGAACCGACCGGCTCCATGGTCGTCGACATCGGCGGCGGCACCACCGAAGTGGGCGTGATCTCGCTGGGCGGCATCGTCTACTCGGCATCGGTGCGCGTCGGCGGCGACAAGTTCGACGAGGCCATCATCAACTACATCCGCCGCAACTACGGCATGCTGATCGGCGAATCCACCGCAGAGAACATCAAGAAAACCATCGGTTCGGCCTTCCCCGGCTCCGAAGTGCGCGAGATGGAAGTGAAAGGCCGCAACCTCGCCGAAGGTATTCCGCGCTCATTCACGATTTCGTCCAACGAAATCCTGGAAGCGCTGACCGATCCGCTCAATTCCATCGTCTCGGCCGTGAAATCGGCCCTGGAACAGACCCCGCCGGAACTCGGCGCCGATATCGCCGAAAAGGGCATGGTGCTCACCGGCGGCGGTGCACTGTTGCGCGAGCTGGATCGCCTGCTGGTCGAGGAAACCGGCCTGCCGGTGATCGTGGCCGATGACCCCCTGACCTGCGTGGTGCGCGGTTCGGGACGCGCGCTCGAGGAGATGGACAAGCTCGGCTCGGTGTTCACCAACGAATTGTAGTCGGCAGCAGGCAGGCAGCAATTAGTCGCGAGGACATTTCTGTCCTCGTCATCGGAGGCGGCAGCATCATCACGATAGGGTAAGTCTTCAGGTGTCGGCGTACTCAGAGCCATTTTTCACGCGCGGGCCCAGCCCACTGGCCCGGCTGACCTTCTTTTCCCTGGCCGCGATTGCGATCATGATCGCCGACCACCGTTTCCAGATGTTGTCTGTCGTCCGTTACGGCATCTCCGCCGTGCTTACCCCCATCGAACAAGCCATGACCCTGCCCGGCGCCGCCGTGCGCGGGATCGGTGCGTATTTTTCCGACCAGCAACACCTGTTGTCAGAAAACCGCGAATTGCGCGACCAGGTGCTGGCGCTGGCCGCACAGAGCCAGCAGGCAAAAATGATGCTGGCCGAAAAAAATTATGCCGATCTCCTGGCGGAGGCCGGCGCCCGCTTCAGCAACCGCAGCGTACCCGCCGAAATCATCCGCGACGCGCGCAATCCCTTTGCGCGCAAGATCATCATCAACAAGGGCACCGCCCAGGGGCTATCGGCGGGACTGGCCGTGATCGGCGGCAATGGCGTGGTCGGCCAGCTGACCTCGGTCGGATTAATGTCGGCCGAGGTGACGCTGACCACCGAGAAGGACCAGTCGGAGCCGGTAATGGTGGTGCGCAACGGCCTGCGCGCGCTCGCGGTCGGCACCGGACGCGAGGGCACCATCGATGTGCCGTTCATTCCGCTGGGCGCCGATATCCAGGTCGGCGACGCCCTGGTCACTTCCGGTATCGACGGAACTTACCCCGCGGGTCTGGCGGTCGCCACCGTCACGCAGGTGGAAAAGAATCCGGCGTTTCCCTTCGCCAAAGTCAGCGCACAACCGGCGATGGCGCCCGACCATCACCGCTTCATCATCGTGCTGATGCGCGCAGAGATACAGGATTACCCGCGGCCGGATATTCCCGCGGCCGACAAGAAATCGCCGCGCGATGCCGCAGGCCCTGCCGGCAATCCCGCCGCCAAGCGCGATACGCGCAAACCGCCGCGCTAGAGCCGGAGCCCATGGACCTCTCTCCCGCCTCCCGAACTGCCATGACGCTGCCCGCGCCGCTCAGCCTGATCGTCGGCGCGGTCGCGGTGGCCCTGTTGTTGAATCTGCTGCCCTGGAGCGGCTGGACCCTGCGCGCGCACCCGGATTTCATGCTGGTGGTGCTGCTGTACTGGGCCGTGCACGAGCCGCACAGGGTCGGTCAGGGTTGGGGGTTCATGCTGGGCCTGGTGATGGATGTCGCCGACAGCGTACTGCTCGGCCAGCACGCGGTGGTCTATGTGGCGGCGCTGTTTTGTGTCCAGCTGCTCAGGTTGCGCGTGTTGCAGTTGAAGGTGTTCGAACAGGCGTTGCATATCGGCGCCATCCTGCTGGCCGCGCAAACCATCGCCATCCTGCTCAACCTTTCATTGGGGCGCAATTTTCCAGGCGCTTCGATGCTGCTGGCGCCGGTGCTCGGCGCCCTGCTGTGGCCGCTGGTGGATTTCTTCGCGACCCGGCCGCGCTTCCGCCGCCGCCTCGGCCGCATGATCAGTTGATGACCATCGTTCGACAGCGACCATGATCGGCACCATCATCAAGAATCGCGAGGCGGAACTGATCATGTTCCGCTCGCGCGCGCTGGTCGCGGGGCTGTCGATTGTGCTCGCCTTCGCGATCCTTGCCGGCCGCATGATCTATCTGCAGGTGGTCAAGCGCGGCTATTACCATACCCTCGCCGAGGCCAACCGCATCTCGGTGCTGCCGGTGGTGCCCAATCGCGGCCTGATCCTGGATCGCAACAATGAAGTGCTGGCCGCCAATTACTCGGCCTATACCCTGGAGGTGACGCCGTCGCGGGTAGTCAACCTCGACAAGACGCTGGATGAATTGGCGCCGATCGTCGACATCCAGCCGCGCGACCGCCGGCGTTTCAAGCGCCTGCTCGAGGAGAGCAAGAACTTCGAATCCCTGCCGATCCGCAACCGTCTGACCGAGGAAGAGGTGGCGCGCTTCGCGGTCAATCGCTATCGCTTTCCCGGCTTCGAGATTCGTGCGCGCCTGTTTCGCAGCTACCCGCAGGGCGAGGTGGCCTCGCATGCACTGGGCTATATCAGCCGCATCAACGACGCCGACGTCAAGCGCATCGACACCGCCGGCCTCAGCAACAATTACAAGGGCACCGATCACATCGGCAAGCTGGGCATCGAGGGCAGCTACGAAAACGAGTTGCACGGCACCACCGGTTCCGCGCAGGTGGAAATCGACGCCGCCGGTCGCGCCATCCGCTCGCTGTCGAAATCCGAGCCGATCGCCGGCAACAATCTCACCCTGACCCTCGACATCAAGCTGCAAAAAGTGGCCGAACTGGCGCTGCTGGACCGGCGCGGCGCATTGGTGGCGATCGACCCGTCGAATGGCGAGATCCTCGCCCTGGTGTCCAAACCCGGCTTCGACCCCAGCCTGTTTGTCGACGGCATCGATCCGGCCAACTGGGACCTGCTCAATAATTCGGCCGACAAGCCGCTGCTGAATCGCGCCCTGCGCGGCGCCTATCCGCCCGGCTCGACCTTGAAGCCCTTTCTGGCGCTGGCGGCGCTGGAATCGGGCAGGCGCACGGCGCAGCAGAGCATTCGCGACCCCGGCTATTTCGTTCTGCCCGGGGTCGCGCATCGCTGGAACGACGACAAGCCGGGCGGTCACGGCGTGGTCGATATGTACAAATCGATCGTTGAGTCCTGCGACACCTACTATTACCAGCTGGCTTCGGAAACCGATATCGACCGAACCGCGGATTTTTTACGGCTGCTGGGCTTCGGCGACAAGACCGGCATCGACATCGACGGCGAAATGGTCGGCGTGCTGCCGTCCCGCGCCTGGAAGGAGCAGCGCTTCGCCAAGGGCGCCAGCGATGCGCGCAAATGGTATCTGGGCGACAGCATTTCCACCGGCATCGGCCAGGGCTATAACGCGTTCACGCCGATGCAGCTGGCGCATGCCATCGCCACCGTGGCCAACAATGGCGCCTCCTGGCGCCCGCATCTGGTCAAACAGGTCACCGACTCGACCACCGGTGCGGTCAAGAAAATCGAACCCGAGGCCGGACCGGTGCTGCCGGTCAAGCCGGCCAATCTCGCCTTTATCCGCAGCGCTCTCGCCGGCGTGCCCAAGGAAGGCACCAGTGCGCGCGCCTTTGCCAATGCCGGCTACATCAGCGCCGGCAAAACCGGCACCGCCCAGGTGTTCGGCCTGAAGGGCGAGAAGTACAAGGAAAGCCGCGTCACCGAACGTCTGCGCGATCACGCCTGGTACGTCGCCTATGCGCCCGCCGACAAACCGACCATCGCGCTCGCGGTGCTGGTCGAGAACGGCGGCATGGGCTCACAGAGCGCAGCACCGGTCGCGCGCGCGGTGATCGACTATTACCTGCTCGGCAAGCAGCCCGATGCCAAAAAAATCAAGGCCATCGAAAATGATCCTGCGGCCGACGATTAATCGCCTGTTCGATGCGCTGACGCGGCGGCTCGACGGTCCGCTGATGGTGGCGATCGTGGTACTGGCATCGATCTCGGTGATCGTGGTGTTCTCGGCATCCGGCGGGGTCAGCTTCGACCGCGCCATGGGCCAGCTGCGCAATTTCGGCGTGGCCCTGATCATCATGTGGATCGTTGCCAATATTTCGCCGCAGACCCTGATGCGCCTGGCCATCCCGATCTACCTCTTCGGCCTTGTGCTGTTGGTCGGTGTTGCGCTGGGCGGCGAGATTCGCAACGGCGCGCGACGCTGGCTCAATCTGGGCATCGTCACCCTGCAGCCTTCCGAGATCATGAAAATCGGCATGCCGCTCCTGCTCGCCTGGTACTTTCACCGCAAGGAAGAAGGGCTGCACCTCAAGGATTACATCATCGCCGTCCTGATCCTGCTGCTGCCGACCGCCCTGGTCGTGCGGCAGCCCGACCTCGGCACCGCGATCCTGGTGTCTTCGGCCGGCTGCTTCGTGATTTTTTTCGCCGGCCTGCCGTGGAAAGTGCTGATCGGTGGCGTTCTGGCCGGCGGCGCCTCGTTGCCTTTCCTGTGGAACCATCTGCACGACTACCAGCAGCAACGCATCCTCACCCTGCTCGATCCGACGCAGGACCCCCTGGGCGCCGGCTATCACATCATTCAATCGACCATCGCCATCGGCTCCGGCGGCGTGTTCGGCAAGGGTTGGCTGAACGGCAGTCAGGCGCAGCTCGATTTCATTCCCGAGCGCTCCACCGATTTCATCCTCGCCGTGTTCGGCGAGGAGTTCGGCCTGCTCGGCAATATGCTGCTGCTGACGCTGTACCTCATCATCATCGGCCGCGGCCTGATGATCGCCATCAACGCCCCCACCACGTTCTCGCGCCTGCTGGCCGCCGCCATCACGCTCTCGTTCTTCACCTACGCCTTCGTCAATATGGGCATGGTGACGGGGATTCTGCCGGTGGTGGGCGTACCCCTGCCGCTGATCAGTTACGGCGGCACCGCGATCCTTTCGCTATGCGTGGGCTTCGGCATCCTGATGAGCATATCGACGCATAAACAACTGGTGTCGACGTGACCGCAGCACAATGTGCGGATCGCCATCTGGCGCGGCTTCCAGGCCATTTTTGCCCTGAACGCCGCGCCAATGCTAGGGTTTGTCTTTCCGATTTGCACCGCTCATCCGCCATCGCCACGCTTGCCGGCGTCGTCATCGCGCTGTTGATCGCCGGCTGCGGCAGCACGCCCCGCAAGCCATCCGCCACAACGGGCAAGCCCGGCGGCTACTATCTCGACGACGGTCCCGGTCCCAATGCGCCGTCCAATCTCGATTCGATCCCCGACGCGATGCCGCGCAACGAGCCCTACCATCGCGGCGCCAACAAGCCCTATACCGTGTTCGGCAAAACCTATGTACCGATAGTGTCGGGCGATCGTTTCAAACAAAAGGGCGTCGCCTCCTGGTACGGCCGCAAGTTTCACGGCCAGAAAACCTCCAACGGCGAGACCTACGATATGTACGCCATGAGCGCGGCACATCCGACCCTGCCCCTGCCCTGCTATGTGCGCGTGACCAATGTCGCCAATGGCAGATCGGTGGTGGTGAGGGTCAACGACCGCGGGCCGTTTCTGTCCGAGCGCATCATCGATCTGTCGTTCGCCGCCGCCAACCGCCTGGATATCGCGCGGCGCGGCAGCGGCCAGGTGATCGTCGAGCGCGTGTTTCCCGGCGACAAACCGCCGCCCGTCGAGCCGCCGCCGAGCAAGGCGGTATCGATCCCAGTCCTGCCTTCGATCAGCCCGCCCGACGAGGAGCCTGTCGCCGCAGTCGATGCTTCATTGCCCGGCGCTTTGCCGGGCGCGCTGCCCGCCGTCGAGGTGCCGCTGTCCGTGCCGCCCAATGCCATCGCCGCCTCGCCGATCACCGCGGATGCCGGTTCCTTGTTCCTGCAGCTCGGTGCGTTCGCGTCGCGCGAGAACGCGGAAATTTTCCGCAGCCGCATGCAAAGCGAACTCGACTGGAATCGCGAGCCGATTCTGCTGTCTCAATCCGGCGCCCTGTATCGCGTGCGGCTCGGCCCTTACAAAAACCGCGAGGAGGCGCAGGCCGTCGCCGAGCAGGTCAAGGCCTCGCTGAATTTTTCGCCGATCATTTCCAAACCCTGAATCGAATCCCCGTTTCCCCCTCCATTTTTTCCCCTAAGACTGAAGACTGAAGCCACATTCCCCATGAAGAAAATCCTCGTTTCATTGTTCGCCGCGTCGTTTCTGGCGCTCGGCGCATCCACCGCATTCGCCCAGTTCAAAAACGTCGCCAGCGACATCCCGGCCCCGCCGATCGCGGCCCGTTCCTTCCTATTGTTCGACGCCTCCAGCGGCCAGGTGCTGGCCAGCCAGGCCGCGAGCGAACGCTTCGAGCCGGCCTCGCTGACCAAGCTGATGACGGCCTATCTGGTGTTCGATGCCCTCAAGAACAACAAGCTGACGCTCACGCAGGCGGTGCCGGTATCGACGCATGCCTGGAAGGCCGAGGGTTCGCGCATGTTCATCGACCCCAAGCAGACGCCGACCGTCGAGCAGCTGATTCGCGGCACCATCATTCAAAGCGGCAACGACTCCTCGATCGCGCTGGCCGAGGCCATCGCCGGGTCGGAGGACCTGTTCGCGCAGCTGATGAATAAAAAGGCGCAGCAACTCGGCATGAAGAACACCCACTTCATGAATGCCACCGGCCTGCCCGATGCGCAGCATTATTCCACCGCCGAAGATCTGATCCTGCTGGCCGACGCCCTGATCCGCGATTTCCCGGCGGGCTTTGCGTACTACAGGGAGCGCGAATTCACCTGGAACAAGATCACCCAGCCGAACCGCAATCGCCTCCTGTTTATCGACCCGACCGTCGATGGCCTCAAGACCGGCCACACCGAGGCCGCCGGCTACTGCCTGATCGCCACTGCCAAACGCAACGATCGCCGCCTGATCGCCATCCTGCTCGGCACCAACTCGGAGACCGCACGAACCCAGGAAGGCCAGAAGCTGCTCAACTACGGCTACCAGTTCTTCGATTCGCAGCGCCTCTACAAGAAGGGCGACGCCGTGGCCACACCGGAAATTTTCAAGGGCACGCAGAACACGATCAAACTCGGCTTTGACCGCGATATCTGGTTCACCCTGCCCAAGGAAAAATTCGTCGGCCTGAAAGCCACCCTGACCACCACCCAGCCCCTGTTGGCGCCGCTACGCGTCGGCGAAAAAGCAGGGATAATGAAACTGACCAAGGACGACAAACTGGTGGCGGAAATTCCGGTGGTGGCGCTGGAGGATGTGCCGGTGGCCGGCCTGCTGGGACGCGGTTGGGACGCCATCCGCCTGATATTCCGCAAGTAATTCGCGCCGGGAAAATCCATGACCACTCAAGCGATGTGCCTGCCCACCGTATTCCTGAACGGCAAATTCATGCCGCTGGAAGACGCGCATATTTCGCCGCTGGATCGCGGCTTCATTTTCGGCGACGGCGTGTACGAAGTCATTCCCTTCTATGCCGGCAAGGCGCTGCGCCTAGGCGAACATCTGAAGCGCCTGCAACGCAGCCTCGATGAACTGGAAATCGCCAATCCGCACAGTGCGGCGGATTGGACCAGCCAGATCAATGAACTGGTACAAAGAAACGGCGGCGGCGATATCGCCGTCTACATCCAGATTACCCGCGGCGTGGCCAAGCGCGATTTCGCGCCGCCCAAGGGCCTTACGCAGACCGTGTTCATGATGGCCAACCCGCTGCCGACGCCCAAGCGCGAGATTTACGAAAAAGGCATCGCCTGCGTGTCGCTCGACGATAACCGCTGGCTGCGCTGCCAGATCAAGGCCACCGCCCTGCTCGGCGCGGTACTGCTGAAGCACGAATCGAATGGCGCCGGCGCCGACGAGGCCGTTTTGTTCCGCGACGGCTATCTCACCGAATCCTCGGCCAGCAATATCGCGGCGGTGAAGAACGGCGTGATCCTGTGCCCGCCGCTGGACAACCTGATCCTGCCCGGCATCACCTATGAACTGATGATCGAACTGGCAAGGAAAGCCGGCTTGCCGCTGGAAATCCGCAAGGTCTCGCGCCGCGAGGTGAAAACCGCCGACGAGCTGTGGATCATGTCCTCGACCAAGGAAGTGGTGGCGATCACCGCCCTGGACGGCAAGCCGGTGGGCCAAGGCTTGAATGCCGGCAAACCCGGCCCCATGTTCTGGCAGATGTACGAACTCTTCCAAGCTTACAAACGAACGTAGCAGGAACGTAACGGCGACAAGCTTAACAGCGCGATCAGGAGCGCAAAACATGTCCGGCGAACACCCCAAACTTATTGGCGAAGGCGAGGAGACCCTCCTCAAATTTCCCACCCCCTTCCCGATCAAGGCGATGGGCCGCATGCATCAGGGCGAAGACGGCGGCGACGGCCAGATGTCAAGCGGTTTCGCGCAGACCGTGATCGACATCATCCTCAAGCACGCGCCGGACCTGGATTCGAAACTGGTGGAAATGCGCCCCTCCAAGAACGGCAATTTCCTGTCGGTCACGGCGACGGTAAACGCCACCTCGAAAAAGCAGCTCGACGATATTTACCGCGAGCTGTCAGCCCATCCGCTGGTGCTGATGGCACTCTGACCCGGACGCCGGCTGCGGTCGGCAAGCCCAATGATGACCCCGCCCCTCCGCACCAGCTTTCTCGGGCTTGCCGATTACACCCCCACCGTGCACGCCATGCAGGCGCACAACCGCGCATTCGCGGCACGCGGCCTGCGCGAGATGGATGATGAAATCTGGGTGCTGGAACATCCGCCGGTATACACCCTGGGTCTGGCCGGCAAACCGGAACATGTGCTCGATGCCGGCACCATTCCCGTCATCAAGGTCGAGCGCGGCGGGCAGGTGACCTACCATGGTCCGGGGCAACTGGTGGTCTACCTGCTGCTGGATATCAAGCGCCTCGGCATTGGCGTCAAAGAACTTGTGCGCAGAATCGAGCAATCCCTGATCGATTTGCTCGCAGAATACGACATCGAAGGATACCGCCGCGCCAGCATGCCGGGCGTCTATGTCCGGGGCAGAGGCAGCCACACGGGCGAGCATGCCAAGATCGCCGCGCTCGGCTTGCGCATCGCCAACCACGCCACCTATCATGGCCTGGCGCTGAATGTGGACATGGATCTCGAGCCGTTTGCGCGCATCAACCCCTGCGGCTACGAGGGACTGGCAGTGACGCAAATGTGCAATTTCGGCGTGACGGATACAATGGACATCATCGGCGGGCGGCTGGTCGAACATCTCACGCGGCAACTCTATCGGGAAGACAAGGGAAAGCATCATGGCTGACGCCGGCGTCAAAGAAAAAAGCGGTTCCAAGACCGCGCGCATTCCGATCAAGATCGTGCCTGCCGAGCGGCTCAAAAAGCCGGAGTGGATCCGCGTCAAGGCCGGCTCGCCCAGCACGCGCTTCTACGAGATCAAGCAGATCCTGCGCGACGCCAAGCTGCACACGGTGTGCGAGGAAGCCTCCTGCCCGAACATCGGCGAATGCTTCGGCAAAGGCACCGCGACCTTCATGATCATGGGCGATCTGTGCACCCGCCGCTGCCCGTTCTGCGATGTCGGCCATGGGCGCCCGCTGCCGCTGGACACGGACGAGCCGCGCCACCTCGCCGAAACCATCGCCAAGTTGCGCCTGAAATATGTGGTCATCACCAGCGTCGACCGCGACGATCTGCGCGACGGCGGCGCCGGGCACTTCGTCGATTGCATCCGCGAAACGCGCAAGCTCTCGCCGGAAACGCGCATCGAAATCCTCACCCCCGATTTCCGCGGCCGCCTCGATCGCGCCCTCGGCATCCTGCGCGAAGCGCCGCCCGACGTGATGAACCACAATCTGGAAACAGTGCCGCGCCTGTACAAGCAGGCGCGCCCTGGCTCGGACTATGCGCACTCGCTGAAGCTGCTCAAGGACTTCAAGACCGAGCATCCGGATACACCAACCAAGAGCGGCCTGATGGTAGGCCTGGGCGAAACCAATGACGAAATTCTCGACGTGATGCGCGATCTGCGCGCGCACAATGTCGACATGCTCACCGTCGGCCAATACCTGCAGCCTTCCGGTGGCCATCTGCCGGTTCTGCGCTATGTGACGCCGGATGAATTCAGGATGTTCGAAACCGAAGCGATGAAGATGGGCTTCATCCACGCCGCCTGCGGACCGATGGTGCGCTCCAGCTATCACGCCGACCAGATGGCGCATGAGGCGGGCGTCGCGTAAGGCAGCAAGCAATTCGCTGTATCTATATTTAAGAACCGGAAAACAAAAACCCAGCATTGGCGCGGCGTTTGAAGCAAAAATGCCTTGAAACCCGCGCCGAATGGCGTTCTGCGATTTTCGTTACGGTTGCGAACCGATCACCTGGCTCTGGTAGGCGCGAATCACGTCGTTGCGCAGCACGCTGTCGCGGCCGGCGGCAATCAGTTCATCCACGGTAGCGCTCGGCAGTTTGAGACGGGTGGGAATCGTTTCCAGTTTGCGCGCGCGCGCGGGACCCAGGTCGGCGAATGATATATGGGTGATGCTGAAGGTGACGTCCGCGCAGGTCCAGGCGGGCTGCGTCTTTCTGATGTCTGCGATGCGCTCGGGGTCCAGGCTGCAGCGGTAGCGCACGATATCGTCGCGCCAGTTTTTCATCATCAGCACGAACCCGTCGTAACTCAGCCGCACATTGGCATCGACCGCGGCATCGATCGCCGCTGTGGCCAGATCGATACCGGAAGGGCCGGCGATCTGCTGCAGCCAGGAGCCGTTCGGGCCCTGGCCGGCATCGGCCACCACGAACAGCATATTGCGCACGGTGATGGCGTCGTGCTCGGTCAGTGGCCCATAGGGGGTGCCCAGTATCAGGCGTGCCTGCAGTATGCTGACCAGGCCGAAATTGTCGGTGACGCCGCCGTCGATCAGCTTCACGTAGCGGCCGTTGCGCGTGTCGCGCAGGTCGAGCAGGCTGCGCGCCAGCGCCTGGGTAAGCAGCGGCTTGCCGGAAATGGACATGGGATCCATCACCCAGTCGGGCAGGTCGGTGGTGCAGTGGTTCGGGTGTTTTTCCAGCACGATCGGCACGAAAAAGACGGGTACTGCCATCGATGCCGCCACTGCCTCCGATACCGGGAAGCTGGCGAGGTCGCTGCACAGTGCATCGAATACGCGCTGGTTGAAGGGAAAGGACATGCGCTGGTAAACATGGGTGGCATTGATCCATACAATCGGCTTGCCGCGCCGGAACATATCGGCATAGGTGGCGCCCTGAAACAGGTCCTGCTCCAGCCAGCGCTGGAAGTTGGAGCGGTCATTGAGGCCGCCGGCCAGGAGACGCGCCAGGTTCACCGGGTTGAACAGGCTGAAGCGCAGATCGGCCTCGCCGTCGCGTAGCAAGCCCTCTTCGCGGAAGGTTTTCAGGGTGTCCTTGCCATGCAGGCCGTAATAGGCGGCGGTCATCGAACCGCCGGAGACGCTGGTGACGAAGGTCAAATCGTCCAGCAGTGTTTTTTGCTGGACGGCGGGCATGTCTTCCAGTCCCTGCAATACGCCCAGGGCGTAGGCGGCGGCGCGCAGTCCGCCACCCGAAAATGACAACGCGACAGCATTTTCGCCGACGACACTGTCCGGCGCGCGCGGCGCATCGGCGGGACGCGCGATTTCCGGAATCGCCGGCATATTGCGCGGCGTATTTTCGAAGGTGACGGCGCAGCCGCCGACCAGCATGGCCAGCGCGAGAGCCGCACCGGCCTGTGCCAAGGTGAAGGGGGTGAGGGGAAAACCGGAAAATCGATTCATGGATTCTGTCGTTGCGATTGCCTGGCAGCGCAAACACTATATCAGGCGCGGGCATCGCGAAAGCCCTCTTCGGGTATCCGCCTGCGGCGCGGGCACCGCCACCCGACCGGCGAGGCTGAAGTAGAAAGGGACCGGTGCCCGCGTTCGCGTAAAATCCGCGCTTCGTTTTCATTACCGCCCACCGCGCCCATTTCATGCTTCCCTCGATTGAATCCCGTCTCGCCCTCGAACTCGCCGCCAAACCGCAACAAATCGCCGCCGCCGTCGCGCTGCTCGACGAAGGCGCCACTGTGCCGTTCATCGCGCGCTACCGCAAGGAGGCCACCGGCGGCCTCGACGACATCCAGCTGCGCCTGCTGGAAGAGCGCCTGCGCTATCTGCGCGAGCTCGAAGACCGGCGCGCGGCGATCCTCGACAGTATCGAGGAACAGGGCAAGCTGACGCCCGCGCTCAAGGCCGGCATCGACAAGGCCGAAGACAAGACCACCCTGGAAGACCTGTACCTGCCCTACAAGCCCAAACGCCGCAGCAAGGCGCAGATCGCCCGCGAGGCCGGCCTGGAGCCGCTGGCCGATGCCCTGCTGGCCGATCCGACGCTGGCACCGGAGACGGAGGCGCAGAAATATTTGCGTGCCGAGCCGGTCAAGGCGGATGAAAAGGACACCGTGGTGCCCGATGTCAAGGCGGCGCTCGAAGGCGCCAAGCAGATCCTGATGGAGCGATTTTCGGAAAACGCTGCGCTGCTGGCACGGGTTCGCGATTACCTGAGCGCACATGGCGTGGTCGAATCGAAGGTGGTCGAGGGTCAGGCGGACAAGGGCGCCAAGTTCGCCGACTATTTCGCCTATTCGGAAACCTGGAAGACGATTCCCTCGCACCGCGCCCTCGCCCTGTTCCGCGGCCGCAACGAAGGCTGTCTCACCGTGGCCCTGCGCCTCGATTCCGAAGAGGAGAAGCCTTCCTGGAGCGCGCCCTTCAATCCGCTTGAGGACATGATCGCCGGCCTCGGCAAGATCGCCAACAAGAATCGCCCGGCCGACAAATGGCTGTGCGAGGTGGTGCGCTGGACCTGGCGGGTGAAGATTTCGCTGCATATGGAAACCGAGTTGATGGCCGGCCTGCGCGAGCGCGCCGAGATCGAGGCGATCAATGTGTTTGCGCAGAACCTGAAGGACCTGCTGCTGGCCGCGCCGGCCGGCCCGCGCGCCACCATGGGCATCGATCCCGGTATTCGCACCGGCTGCAAGGTGGCCGTGGTCGACAGCACCGGCAAGCTGCTGGAGACGGCTACCATCTACCCGCATGAGCCGCGCCGCGATTGGGAAGGCTCGCTCCATACCCTGGCGGTGCTGGCGAAGAAGCACAGCGTCAATCTGATCTCGATCGGCAATGGCACCGCCTCGCGCGAAACCGACAAGCTGGCGGCCGAGCTGATCAAGGGGCTGCCGGAGCAGAAGATGACGAAAATCGTGGTCTCGGAAGCCGGCGCCTCGGTGTATTCCGCCTCCGAGTTCGCCTCCAAGGAACTGCCGGAACTGGACGTCAGTCTGCGCGGCGCGGTCTCGATTGCGCGCCGCCTGCAGGACCCCTTGGCCGAGCTGGTGAAGATCGATCCGAAATCCATCGGTGTCGGCCAGTACCAGCACGATGTCAACCAGAGCCAGCTGGCGCGCAGCCTCGAAGCCGTGGTGGAAGATTGCGTGAACGCCGTCGGCGTGGATGTGAACATGGCTTCCGGCGCCCTGCTGGCGCGGGTGTCGGGCCTGTCGGCCTCGGTGGCGGCGAACATCGTCAGCTACCGCAATACCCACGGCGCCTTCAAGTCGCGCGAAGCCCTGAAGGCGGTGCCGCGGCTGGGCGACAAGGCCTTCGAGCAGGCAGCCGGGTTCCTGCGCATCGCCGGCGGCAACAATCCGCTCGATGCCTCCAGCGTGCATCCGGAGGCCTACCCGGTGGTGGAAAAAATCCTCGCCGATATCCAGAAGGATGTGAAGGCCGTGATGGGCGACGGCAAGCTGCTGAAAAGCCTGCGCGCCGAGAAATATGCCGATGCGCGCTTCGGCGTGCCGACGGTGAGCGATATTTTGAAAGAACTGGAAAAACCCGGCCGCGACCCGCGCCCGGAGTTCACTACCGCCACCTTCCAGGAGGGCGTGGAAAAGCTGAGCGACCTGCAACCCGGGATGATTCTGGAAGGCGTGGTCACCAATGTTGCCGCGTTCGGCGCATTCGTGGACATCGGCGTGCATCAGGATGGGCTGGTGCACATCTCGGCGCTGGCCGAGAAATTCGTCAAGGATCCGCGCGATGTGGTCAAGGCGGGCCAGGTGGTGAAAGTAAAAGTGCTGGAAATCGACGAACGCCGCAATCGCGTCGCGCTCACCATGCGCCTCAACGATACCGCATCGTCAAAAAACGAAAAGGCAAACGCCAGTACTGGCGCGGCTTCCAGGCCAAAAATGGCCGGAAATCCGCGTCAATCCTCGAGTTTCGATTCTCGTTCGTCGGGCAATTCCGGCGCCGCCGCCAGCGCCATGGCGGCGGCGTTTGCCAAGCTGAAAGAGCGTGGCTAGCCGCGTGCGACCCTAGAATTCCCGCACCACATGCGCCTGGCGGCGCGACACCGGCAATTTTTCATCCACGCCGTGCAGTAGCACCACCCAGTGAGTACCGCCGTCCTCGCCATTGCCGGCGTCGTCGGCAACTTTCTCGAATCCCGCCACCGCCTTGTTGGCCACCAGGGCGCTGCGGTGAATGCGGGTGAATATGCCGGCGAATTCCTCTTCCAGCTTGGTGAGGGATTCCTCGAGCAGATGTTCGCGGCTTGCCGTTTTCACGGTTACGTATTTGAGTTCGGCCTTGAGGTAAATGATGTCGGCCACGGGCACCAGCACGATCTTGCCGCGCTCATGGATGGCGAGATGTTTGCGGCGCGCGCTGGTCGCTTCGGCAATGGCCTCGGCCTGGTCCACCTCGACCTTGCGCGCCTTGTTGAGGGCCGCCAGCAGGCGCTCCAGCTTGATCGGTTTGAGCAGATAGTCGACGGCGTTGAGCTCGAAGGCCTTGACGGCGTATTCGTCGTAAGCGGTGGTGAAAATGAGCCTGGGTGCGTTTTCCAATCCGGCGATATGCCGCGCCACCTCGAGCCCGTCCATCAGCGGCATGCGGATGTCGGTGAGAATGATGTCGATGCCGCCGCCGTTGATGACGTCGATGGCCTCGACGCCGTTGGCGGCCTCGTCGGCGATCACCAGCGGGAAGGATTCGCGGCAATCGTCGAGCAGATCGCGCAAGCGGCGGCGCGCCGGGGCTTCGTCGTCGATGATCAGGATTTTGGCGGGGATCATTGTGTGTGCGCTCGCGGGCTCAGGCGGTGACAATCGGCATCGTGATGGTGACCAAGTAGCTGGCGTTGAGGATTTCCGTCTTCAGGCTGGCTTCGGCGTCAAAATGTAACTGCAGGCGCTCGCGGATGTTGGCGATGGCCATGCGGTTGCCGGACACATGGGTGGAATCCGGCTGGAAAGGATTGCTCAGCGTGATGGATACCTGCTTGCCACGGGCCTCGATGGCGATCTTGAGTTCGCCGGGCCCGTCCAGGGGTTCGATACCATGATAAACGGCGTTTTCCAGCAGGGGCTGCAGGATCAGCGGCGGCACCAGGGCGGCGGCGGGCATTTGCTCGATCTGCCAGCTGACGACCAGGCGGTCGCCGATGCGGATATGTTCGATCTCAAGGTAGCGGCGGCACAGCTCGACCTCATCGGCCAGCGGAGTGAGCTTGCGGTTATCGGCCATCAGCACACGAAACAGCTCGGACAGGTCCTCCAGCATGCGTTCGGCGCGGCGCGGTTCGGCGCGGATCAGGGACAGCACGGCATTGATGGTATTGAACAGGAAGTGCGGGCGGATGCGGGCCTGCAGGGCCTGCAGGCGCGCCTCGGTAAGGGCGGGCGAAAGCGCGCGCGAGCGCAAGTCGAAATACAGCAGCACCGCCGCGGTGATGAACAGCAGGAAAAACGCGAACTGCCAAAGCGCCATCGGTGCGATGAAGGGCATCAGCTGCGGCAGCAACCACCAAAGGCCCGCACCGAGTATGGTTTCCAGGGCCAGGATGAGGCTGACGCCCTGCCAATAAGCCAGCTTCAGGAACAGGGGCTGAAGCGCGCAGCTGAGCAGCAACGAGGCGATGATCGCCGGCTGCACCACGGTCGACATCAGCAGGAACTGTCCCCACAGTTCACGGCTGGCGTCGCTCTTCACCACGGCGGCGCCGATCATCAAGGCGTTTACCAGAAGCACCAGCCGCAACATGATGCCGAGATTGCAGAAGTTTGGCAGCCGGGCGGCCATGTTGGCGGCGGATGCCGACGCAGCGGCGCGCGGGGAGGCTTGTTTTATACTGGGGCTGTTCATCCTGCGGTGATTCTGCGCGAAATCGTCGTGCATTGACAATAAATAAGACCGTTCATCTCCAGAAAATCCATCATGTCCGATTCGTTCCAAAGTTCCAAAAGCTGGTCCGGCCGTTTTTCCGAGCCGGTCGGCGAGCTGGTCAAGCGCTTCACCGCCTCGGTCGGTTTCGACAAGCGTCTGGCCGAAGTCGATATCCAAGGCTCATTGGCGCACGCCAGGATGCTCGCCAGGGTCGCGGTGCTGAGCGCCAGGGACCTTGCCGATATCGAGGGCGGGATGGCGGAAATCCTGGCGGAAATTCGCGCCGGCGCCTTTGAATGGTCGATCGACCGCGAAGACGTGCATATGAACATCGAGGCGCGCCTGACCGCGTTGATCGGCGATGCCGGCAAACGCCTGCATACCGGCCGCTCGCGCAACGACCAGGTGGCGACCGATATCCGCCTGTGGCTGCGCAGCGAGATCGACGCGATCATTGAATTGTTGCGTCGCACCCAGCTGGCCCTGGTGGCGCTGGCCGAACAACATGCCGACACCGTGATGCCCGGCTTTACCCATATGCAGGTGGCGCAACCGGTGACGTTTGGCCACCATCTGCTGGCGTACGTGGAAATGCTATCGCGCGACGAGGCGCGGATGGCCGACTGCCGGCGGCGCGTCAACCGCCTGCCGCTGGGTGCTGCCGCCCTGGCCGGCACCACCTTCCCGATCGACCGCGAGTTCGTGGCCCGGGAACTGGGTTTCGACGGGGTTTGCGAAAATTCGCTGGATGCGGTTTCCGACCGTGATTTCGCCATCGAGTTTGTGTCCGCCGGCGCCCTGGTCATGACCCATCTGTCGCGCTTTTGCGAAGAAATCATCATCTGGATGAACCCCAATTTTGCCTTCATCGACCTGGCCGACCGCTTCTGCACCGGCTCCAGCATCATGCCGCAGAAAAAAAACCCGGATGTGGCCGAGCTGATTCGCGGCAAAACCGGGCGGGTAAACGGCGCTCTGATCGCCCTGCTGACCCTGATGAAGGGCCAACCGCTGACCTATAACAAGGACAACCAGGAAGACAAGGAACCGCTGTTCGACACCGTCGACACGGTTCGCGATTCGCTGACCCTGCTGGCCGATATGGCCGGCGGCATTGAAGTCCGGAAGGCCAATATGGCAGCGGCGGTCAGGCGCGGTTTCGCCACCGCCACCGATCTGGCCGACTATCTGGTGAAGAGGGGTCTGCCGTTCCGCGATGCCCATGAAGCCGTGGCGCGGGCGGTGAAGGCGGCAGAGACGGCCGGCAAGGATCTGGCGGATCTGCCGCTGACCACGCTGCAGGGCTTTTCGCCGCTGGTGGCGGACGATGTTTACAAGGTATTGACGCCGGAAGGCTCGCTGGCGAGTCGCAATCACATCGGCGGGACGGCGCCGATGCAGGTGCGGGCGGCGGCGGCCCGGGCCAGGATGCGCCTGTCTGCCAAATAAGTAAGGAAGGAAAGTCTCGCCAACGCTGGCTGCTTTTCGGGCATCGGCCGTTGCCGGACGTGACTATTCTTCCTCGTCCTCGTCTTCCGCCCCGCTGCCGCGCTCCTCATATAACCAGCAAATCCGCCTGGTCTCCGGCCCCGACAGGCGATCGCCCATCAAGCCGCAGCGATAGGCACGAGCCGACAGCCGCTCAAAATGCCGGCAGCCCTGGCAGCTGCCGAAAGGGCTGCCTTCGTTATCCTGCTGGAGGGTGGTCAGCGCCTCGCGCAGCGCCGACACGGCATTGCGGATGCGGTTGGGGCTGATGTTGCGGGTGGCCTGCTGCCAGGCGTGCTGCGGCTGGTTGTCGTACAGAAACTGCTCGCCGGTCTGCGACAGACGCAGCCGCACCACGCGCCGGTCAAGATCGTCCTGGTAACGCTCGATCAGGCCGCGGCGGTCCAGCAGCAACAGGCTTTGCGACACCGTGCCCTTGGTAATGCCGACATATTCGGCCAGCGCCTGCGGGGTGTTGGAATAGCGATTGGCCTTGGAGAGATAGACCAGCGCCTCGACGTGCACCGGCTGCAGCTGCTCCTCGCTGCCGACCCGCCGGCTCTCGGCGCGCATCAGGTTGCCGAGGCGTTCGACCAGTTCCAGCAGTACCAGCGGATTTTTATCCACGGTCCATCCCTTCACTTTGGCGCGGTTTTTTTATTGCCTTGGTGCGCTTCCTGCAAAATATCGTTTCGAGTCGATACCGTGCAAGACCTATTTTAAACGTGAAATCTTTGGTATTGATTCGATACTAAAGCAGGCAAGGAATTTTTTCAAGCCGGATTTTCGGGACTTGACGCATGCCGCGAACATCAGAGTGTGATGGCGATCACATTTTCCGACTGCATGCTGATCACGCGCGACAGCAGGCGTGCCAGCGGCTCTTCGGAGCGCGTGTCGTACCATCCATGCACACCGCCTTTCGCAACCCATCGGAAGTGGAAACCGCCAGATTTGGCGGCGACCCAGATCTCGCGATTGGGCGTCTGCCGGTTGACGATGACCTTGCTGTCGTTGCCGAAGGTCAGCGTGAGGATGCCGCCGTTGCGCTCGGCGTCGATGTCCGCCTCGACATCGTCGAGCGCCGATTCGATCGCTTCCAGAATTGCATCGACGCGTTGATGAAACTCGCTCTCGTCCATTTGCAGGGTGTCCGCCATGCCCGTGATACCATCCTTCCGATCCAAAACCGTGTGATTGCCATGTCAATTTTCGCTCGCGCACTTCCCTTCCGCGCACGTCGCTCCGCCTTCATTCTAGCCGCATTGCTGGCGGCCTCCCTGTTGGGCGCATGCGGGCAAAAGGGGGCGCTGAAACTGCCCCAGGACCCGCCCAAGACCGCGCCGGCAGACAACGCGAAATGAGCGCGCCACTGGAAACCTTTGGCGTCTCGCGGCAGGGAGACGGGCATGGCCCGCTACGCATGGAAGATGTCATGTTGTGCGACGTCGCGGCGCAGTTCGGCACCCCCACCTTCGTTTATTCCCGCGCCGCGCTGACGGCGGCTTTCACGCGCCTCGACAACGCCTTGAAGAAGGCGCGCAAGGACAAGCCCTATCTCGTTTGCTACGCCGTCAAGGCCAATTCAAACCTCGCCGTGCTGAACGTCTTTGCCGGACTCGGCGCCGGTTTCGACATCGTTTCCGGTGGCGAGTTGAGACGTGTCATCGCCGCCGGCGGCGACCCCGGCAAGGTGGTTTTTTCCGGTCTCGGCAAGACGGCGGCCGAGATCGAATTCGCGCTGCGCACCGGCATCAAAAGCTTCAATGTGGAGTCCGAACCCGAGCTGGTGCGCCTCAATGAGGTGGCGGCCCGCATCGGCAAGCGCGCCGCCGTCAGCCTGCGCGTAAACCCCGACGTCGATGCCAGGACGCATCCGTACATTTCCACGGGTCTCAAAAACAACAAGTTCGGTATCGCTTTCGATCGGGCGCTGGCGGTATATCGTCTGGCCGCCTCGCTGTCGCACCTGGACGTGGTCGGCGTCGACTGCCATATCGGCTCGCAGCTGACCGACGCCGCGCCGCTGCTGGAAGCGATGTCCCGTATCGTGGCGCTCGCCGACCGGCTGCGCCAGGAAGGCATTCCCGTCCATCACATCTGTCCCGGCGGCGGCGTCGGCATCACTTACGCCGACGAACGCACCATCGATATCGACGCCTATGTGGCGGCCCTGCAGCAGTGCCTGGGCGACCGCGATGTGGAGCTGCTGCTCGAGCCCGGCCGCGCCCTGGTCGGCAACGCCGGCGTTCTGCTGTCGACAGTCGAATACGTCAAGACCACGGACACGAAAAACTTCCTGGTGGTGGATGCCGCCATGAACGACCTGATCCGTCCCTCGCTCTATCAGGCGCACCACGAAATCGTGATGGCGCACACGATGCATCCCGGTGCGCCGGCGCGCAGCTACGATGTGGTCGGCCCGGTTTGCGAGAGCGCCGATGTGCTTGGGCGCGAGCGCATGCTGGCAGCCGGCGAGGGCGACCTGGTGGCGGTGCTGTCGGCCGGCGCTTATGGCTTCGTGATGGCCTCCAACTACAATTCGCGCCCGCGCGCGGCCGAGGTGATGGTCGATGGCGGCATCCTGCGTCTCATTCGGGAACGCGAGTCTTTCGACGATTTGATTGCGGGCGAACGCCTCGCCACCTAAGCGCTTTTGGCGCCGCGACCGCGCCAAGTTGCTGCAAAAGTCCGCAATGCCAATTTGATTGGTATCGCTTCGATACTATTTGCAATTGAGCGTGTGCAAATAATCACTCTTGACACCTGCATAAAGTGGTGTTCAAAAAAATATCTGTAATAGAATCCGCTTCACCAAGTGCTCGCGATGTTCTTCAAACATTTGGTTTCTTGTGCAGGTGTTTGCGAAACAACCGCGAGCGGAGTGAGGTTGTTTTGCCATCCTGTGTCACGGCATTCGCCATCGCTCGATCGTTCGCATGTCTGAACTGATTCATTGGTAGTGCGGCAAATTTGTAGCAGTCCGCCGTGCGCAATATCAAGCAATTCGGTCCAACCATCGAAAGGAGTTGATCATGGCAACAGCCAAGAAAAAGCCGGCAGCTAAGAAAGTTGCAAAAAAGCCGGCAGCTAAGA
>DASWEY010000067.1:0-5501 GCA_036394575.1 Usitatibacteraceae bacterium
AGCACCGTCCTGGCCAACTGCGCAGACGACGAGCCGATCTTTGTGCTGCGCGCGTCCGACCCGCTGGCGCCGTATGCCGTAATGGCCTGGCTGCGCGAAGCCGAGGCCCACGGCTGCCCGCCCGACAAGTGCCGTGGCGCCGACCTGCAGGCCACGCACATGATCTCCTGGGCGCAGGCGCATGGCAGCAAGTTGCCGGATTGATTGAGTGAATACAAGCGTGGGCATTCTGGACCATCCGCCTTTCTATTTTCCTGGCACGCCGCGCGTGGTGAGAGTGCTGGATATGCAGCAGGAGCGAGCCGAGGAAATGGCAAGACAGAAAGAGCGCGCTGCCCGGGCGCAATTGGCCTCGCGGGAATGGTTAAAGCGCCTGCGGGCAGATGAACCCGAGGAGAAAATTGCGCCCACACGGCTAGAGCGTTTTGTACATCTCCTACATGACGAGCGCACCAGGAGAATCCTAAGCCAGTTCAGGTCTTGCCTTTGGCGTTGTAATTCGATGCGCGTGTATTTGATCCCTTCAACAGGCTTGGTGAAAGTCCGCAGAACTGAGGAATTTCTAAAATATCGGGCCGCCAAGCTGCCGAAGGGCGCAATTGAGATCGGCATCTATCACTGGCCCTGCAGCAGCAACGTTTTTTTCGATGACCTGCAGAAGGCGTGGGCAAAGGCAACCTCAACAACATCAACAACTCAAGGAAAAGAAGATGGCAACGATTCAAGAAATTGACGACAAGGCGGCAGCATTCAGCAAGGCGCGCGATCACCTGGTTGCAATGATGGGTTGCATGCAAACTGAACTGGAATTCGCCGAGGCGAAATGGAAAGCGCTGATTGAAAAAGCCGCCGATGGCGCAATCAGCAAGCACCTCGAATTGAGCGCCGCCATTGCAGCCTCACCGGAGCATTTTGTGAAACCGCGCACGCGATCGCTGCACGGTCTGAAATACGGCCTGCAGAAACTGGAGGGCAAGGTCGAAATCGCCGACGAGGACAAGACCATCCGGCTGATCTACAAACACCTTCCGGAGAAGGCCGAACAGCTGATCAAATTTGAGGAAAAACCGATCAAGGA
The DNA here is from genome assembly GCA_036394575.1 of Usitatibacteraceae bacterium. Classification (GTDB taxonomy): domain Bacteria; phylum Pseudomonadota; class Gammaproteobacteria; order Burkholderiales; family Usitatibacteraceae; genus UKL13-2. The sequence goes on from DASWEY010000067.1 coordinate 1,079, forward strand.
CGCGCTGCGCCTATTGCCGGTCGCGGATCTGGCCAAGGTCGGCGCCACGCTGACGGAAACTGGTGACGTGGTGACCATCAAAACCGCCGACAAGGCCGTGGAAAAAATGGTCACGCAGATCATCACCAAAGCGGAATCCGAGGCCGGCTGATGGGCATGGTTTCGACTATCGAGATGGTGGACAAGCTCAAGGGATGCCTGGGCAAGGGCGACTTGAATATTCACGAACAACGCTTCGTCCAGTCGATGCTGTTCCTCAAGGCCCGCGACAACCTGGCCAACATTTCGGAGCGGCAAATCAACTGGCTGAACGATCTTTACAAGAGGCATTTCACATGACCGCTGACGATATGCGCAAGTTTTTGGTCGGCTATGGCGCCGCTCGCTTTATTAACTGTGATGTTGACACTGCACTTCTCATTGCGCGCGCGAACGCCACGCCGAGAGACGACGCGGACAGCCATCTGGCGGCGCGCATTTTGAAAACTGCCGCGGTTTCGGTCGCGGCAAAAGAACGTATGGAGCGGCCCGGCACTAAGGTGACTGTAGGGCGCGTCTACGGCTCAGGTCCTTTCGGCGATTACTACGTCGACGATCCTATCTACGTCTTGTCCACACGCTGGCCGAGCATCAAAACGGAATCCACTTATGGCGTGGATCAGGATCCTGGTGCGCAAACAAAATTGATACGTGGACCGTTGCGGAGCGATACCGCGACGGCGCTCCCAGCCGGAGGTGGGGTGATGGCAAAAACACCGGCAGCAGAAGCCCGACGTTCTCCTTTCGCGGGTGATTCGGCAGATGCAGCAGCGGCCGGAGGGGCGGCGCCTGGCGCCGCCCCGATGGTTTGACCTATTAACCTGGAGCCGATATGAACGAAAAAAAGCACATCAGCCGCAATAAAGTCACGCGTTTTCGCAACCGCGACGGCGCGCCCGTATACCTGACCGGCTCGCTACCCGTTGGCGATCAGGGTGAATTCGTCATTGAGGCTGAGTACCAGCAGTTGATGGCGCGCGCCAACCATACGGTCGAGCTGCAATTCCTCATCGATACCGGCAATTTGCAGGAAGCGATTGCGATGCTGTCGCGGGACTTGGAAATGTCCAGGAGACAGGCTGCGTATTTCCAGCGGCTGGCTCATAAACACGGGGCCGACCTTGAGATTGAGCGCCAGGAACACGTCTGCACAAAGGCCGCGTTTTATGACGCCACAGATGGCATCAGCGGCACGCTGCAGAAAGATGAACTTGACGCCTCGAAAAGGCGAGTGGCCGAGCTGGAGGGCCTGATCAACTCACCGCAGGTAAATGATTTTCTGCAAGGCGTTCGCACCGAGGCCGCTCATCAAGTCGAGCGCTGGGGCTACGCGAAGGACCGCAGCAAGTCTGCTGAAAATTGGTTCTGGCTTGTCGGCTACTTGACCGGCAAGGCGCTGCGCGCGGCGATCACCGGCGACAAGTTCAAGGCCAAGCACCACACCATCAGCAGCGCCGCTATGCTCATGAACTGGCACAGAGCCATCGCGCACGATACGACCGGCGCCGGTGTTGGCCAGGACGCTGACTTGGTGGCCCTGCAACCGTCAGACGAGACTGTTCATGGCTGAAACCTACAAGCAGCTGGTAAAGCGCGGCTGGACATGCTTTTTCTGCGGCGAAACGTTCAGGCAGCCGGAAACCGCGCGTGAACATTTCGGCGCCACTCAATTTGCTACTGCGGCATGTCGCATCAAGGCAGGGGAGGAGCACGGCCTGGTGGTGGCCTTACGCAAGGCGGAGGCCGAACTAGAGCGCTATCACGATGAAGACAGTGATGCCGACCGGGCAATGTCTAAATTGCGGTCAGACCATACCCTTGAACTGAGGAGACAGGAAGAACTTGGATACGCGCGCGGCCTGAAAGACGGCATGGCGGTGAAGCCATGATGAAACTCCGCGCCGGCAACTTGGTGATTCTCGGACTTTCAAACGAAAACATCCTTCGTCTAATAGCCGGAAAGCCGATTCTGTTTGAGGGCGAAGATATCAATATTCCTGGTATCCGCTTCGGCATCATGCACGGCCAGACCGAGGCGTCGATGGAAAAAGAACTTATCAATCTTGGTTGGAAGATTCCACAATGAAAACCCGCCATCAAGCCACAAGCCACAAGCCACGCGCTCGCCGCTCCTCCTATGCCGGCGAGGCCGCCGACTTCCCGAACAGCCCATATCGCGCTGCCGGTGCCCGCCCGGCGCCGAGAAAGGCGGTGCGCTGATTCATGAGAATCATTTCCTACCCGCGCAGGTTGGTTTCAATCGCCGCTGTTGGTGCAAGAATTGCCTGCACTACGGAACGGGCGAATGGCCGCGATGGCAGCGCCCGCGATACTAAAAAGCGGAATACCGCCACATGAGCAGCCTGGCCGTCGATCATCGCCGCCGCGAACTCGCGCAGATCCATATCGCCAAGAAAGAGCTGGGCATGGATGACGATGCCTATCGCCAGGTGATTTCGGCGCTGACAAACGGCGTGCATTCCAGCGCCGGCGACCTCGACTGGCAAGGCCGCAAACGCCTCCTCGATCACTTGTCCGCCTGCGGCTACAAGCAGGCGGCCGCCCGTCGCAGCAAACCGGCCGCGCAGAGGTTCCCGGACAAGCCGGTATGGAGGAAAGCCTGGGCGCTGTGGCAGCAGCTCGCCGATGCCAAGAAGGTCGAGGATCGCCGCAGCACCGCATTTGTGGCTTTCGTGTGTCATCAGGCGAACGTAGACGCGGTCCGCTGGGTCACACCGGTTAAATTGAACGCAGTTATCGAGGCCCTGAAATCATGGCAGCGCAGATAGACCAGGTAAGCTCAACCCGCCGCGAGGCTGACCGGTTCGTCAACGAACTGGAGGGCCTGGTCGCGGCTGCCGTCAAGGAAATGGCCGGCGTCGATGATGCTACGGCGGCGCGGATCGGCAACTCGGTCGCAACCAGGATGTCGGCGAGCCTCGGCGGTCAATCCTTCTATCTGGGCAAAGCCCACGCCATCGAAACCCGAGACCGGCTAATATATGCAGCGTGGCGCGCCGGGCCGGGCGACAATTACCTGGAGCTTGGCCGGCAGCACGGCCTGAGCGAGCGGCATACCCGCTTTATCATCGAGAATTTCGACGCGGATGAGCGACGGAAGCGGCAGCCGGATTTGTTTGTGAAGGGCGCGGAGGGGTGAAGAAAGCAATCGACCTCTTTGCCGGCGCCGGTGGCTTTTCGCTTGGCGCAAAAAAAGCCGGCTACAACGTCGTGTGGGCCTCAAATCACTGGCAGGCCGCAGTCGATATCCATAAGGCAAATCATCCCTGCGCCGCGCACGTTTGCCAGGATTTGCATCAGGCTAACTGGTGCGAGGTTCCTTCTCACGACTTGATGCTTGCTTCGCCAGCCTGCACCGGCCATACGCCTGCGCGTGGCGTCAATCAGCCACACCATGATGCCGCGCGTTCTACTGCCTGGGCGCCCGTGAGCTGTGCTGAGGTTCATAGGCCATACGCCGCGCTGATCGAGAATGTGCCTGCTTTCGGTAGGTGGGTTTTATGGCGCGCTTGGTGCGCTGCTTGGCATGCGCTAGGCTATTCGGTCTCACCACATATATTGGATGCTGCCGATCTGGGCGTCCCACAGCACCGGGTTCGGCTTGTCGTGGTCTGCACCAGATCAAAGCATCCATTGGCGCTGGATATGCCGAAGCTGGCTCATATTCCGGCATCAAGAATCGTCGATTTCAATACCGGGCGGTGGTCAAAAATCGACAAGCCTGGGCGCGCTGTAAGCACCTTGCATCGCGCCGCTGCCGGTCGTCGTGCGCATGGCGACAGGTTCGTGATGCCATATTATGGAAGCGGCAGCGGTAAAACCGGTCGCAGCTTGAATCGACCGCTCGGCACGGTGACAACGCATGATCGCTGGGCGTTGGTCGACGGTGATAGGATGCGGATGTTGACCATTGACGAGAACCGCGCGGCGTCCGGCTTTCCTGCTGGTTATAAGTTGCCCTCTGATTCCAAGCAGGCTCTTTTTATGCTGGGAAATTCTTTCCCGCCCGCTTTCGCTGAATCGGTCATCCGCGCTTTGGACCGGGCGCTGTAAATCGGCCAGCGTTGTCCGTTTTAGGACCGTTTCCTCAAATTAAGCTGCACCTCGGGACCTATTAGTTACTGTAAGAACATTTTAATTTTGTCCCGATAAGTCCCTCATGATCCCGCCATATCCCGGATTTATCGCGTGCCATGCCCCTCAGTTATCACATTCCCTTTCACTTTCCAGGCATTTTTGCCCCGGAATGCGCGCCAAATGGCGTTCTACGTTTTTCAATCTGGACGCTCGTTGGCGCTGGCGCTTTTCATCGCCCTTCTGTTTACGCTCGCCGGCTGCAGCAAAACCCCGCCCCTCCCGCGTC
>DASWEY010000068.1:0-23634 GCA_036394575.1 Usitatibacteraceae bacterium
GCCCGCCACTCGCTCCGCGATGACGCAGACTTCGGAGGAGCTGAAGAAGCGACTGAAGTAAGACGCTTGAGACGGGGGCAACTGTACAGTTGCCCTCTTGTGCGTGTCAATTCGCCCCAACATTGACCAAAGATCCGGTGAAGACTGACCACTCAACAAATTCACGCCGGCGTTGGCCGAAACTATTGAGCATTTCGTAAAACATTACAAATGCTTGGTTGCAGTTGCGCCCATGGGAAACACCGGAACAGCACCGTCATGATTTATGAAATGATCAATAGGCCATATTTCTCCGCCAGACAATAAAACGCCCTTGCGGGCGTTTTATTGTCTGGCGGAGAAGGAGGGATTCGCCTACGCGCCGCAGGCCGCGGTTTGCCATGCATGGCAAACCCTTCGAATCCCCCCGCAAGCCAAGCAGTTGGCTTGCTTTCTCCACCAACAAAAAACGCCCTTGCGGGCGTTTTATTGTCTGGCGGAGAAGGAGGGATTCGAACCCTCGATACACTTTTTGGGCGTATGCTCCCTTAGCAGGGGAGTGCCTTCGACCACTCGGCCACCTCTCCGGATTTTCTGTGCAGGGCGCATTGTACGCGCCCGGCCGCGGTGAGTCAAAAACGACCGCGATTACGCGGGGACTTTGTCGAGCTCGAACGCGATATGCAGTGCCCGCACTGCGAGTTCCATGTACTTCTCATCGAGCACCACCGAGGTCTTGATCTCCGAAGTGGAAATCATCTGGATATTCACGTTCTCGCGCGCCAGGGTCTCGAACATTTTGGCGGCGATGCCGACATGGGATCGCATGCCGATGCCGACCAATGAAACCTTGGCGATCTTGTTGTCGCCGGTTACCCCCTTGGCATTGATCGCCGGCTTCACTTTGTCGTTCAGGATCGCCAGGGCCCTGTTGTAATCGTTGCGGTGCACCGTGAACGAAAAATCGGTGATGCCGTCGACCGAGGTGTTCTGGATGATCACATCGATATCGATATTCGCTTCCGCGATCGGACCGAGAATGGAGAAGGCGATGCCGGGGCGGTCGGGCACGCCGGTAACCGTGAGCTTGGCTTCATCGCGATTGAAGGCGATGCCGGAAATGATGGCTTGTTCCATATCGTTGTCTTCCTCATACGTAATCAGGGTGCCGCGATCGTTCGAATCGAATTCGGTAAACGACGACAGCACCCGCAGTTTCACTTTGTACTTGCCGGCAAATTCGACCGAACGGATTTGCAGCACCTTCGAACCGAGGCTGGCGAGCTCGAACATCTCCTCGAAGGTGATCGATTCCAGTTTGCGCGCTTCCGGCACCACACGCGGATCGGTGGTGTAGACACCATCGACATCGGTGAAGATCTGGCATTCGTCGGCCTTGAGGGCGGCGGCAAGCGCCACGCCGGTGGTATCGGATCCACCACGGCCCAGGGTGGTGATATTGCCGTGCTCATCGATACCCTGGAAGCCGGCGACCACGGCGACATATCCGTTGGCGAGATCGCGACGGATATTGGCGTCGTCGATCGACAAAATGCGCGCCTTGGTGAAGGCGCTGTCGGTCATGATCTTCACTTGCCAGCCGGTATAGCTCTTGGCTTTCAGACCCAGGTTCTGCAATGCCAACGCCAACAAGCCCACCGATACCTGTTCTCCGGTGGAGGCGATCACATCGAGCTCGCGGCCGTCGGGTTCGGCATGCAGTTGTTTGGCCAGCCCCAGCAGGCGGTTGGTCTCGCCGGACATGGCCGAGGGCACCACGATCAAGCGATGCCCCTGCGAATGATAATGGGCGATGCGCTTGGCGACTTCGCGGATGCGCTCCGGGGAACCCATCGACGTTCCGCCGTATTTCTGGACAATCAAAGCCATGATCTGAAAACGCTTCTTCTATGCGGCAAAAACCGCTATTTTAACGTCTTCGCCGCCAAAAAACGAATCGCAGGGGCGGAATGTTATACTCGCGCCCCTGATGAATACCTCATTCGCCGCCAACAGCATTTCCGTCACGCGCCGCCTCGAGTTCGACGCCGGTCATCGCCTGCCCAATCACCAAAGCCAGTGCCGCAATATTCACGGTCATCGCTATGCGCTTGAGGTCACCCTGAGTGCACAGGTCATCCACGAGGAGGGCTCGCCGGACGACGGCATGGTGATGGATTTCGGCGATATCAAAACCGTCGCCCAGGAAAAGATCGTCGCCGTCTGGGACCATGCCTTTCTGGTCTATCGCGGCGACAAGGTGATGGTCGATTTTTTGGCGGCGATTTCCGGGCACAAGACCGTGGTGCTGGATGTGGTTCCCACCGCCGAGAACCTGGCGCAGGTGGCCTTCGATACGCTCAAGGATGCTTATCACGATCGCTTCGGCCATACGTTGAGCCTGCAGCGTGTGCGCCTCTATGAGACGCCGAATTGCTGGGCCGACGCAACCGCCTCCCCTTAGCCGCGCAGGCACCGCGCTATTTCGTGTTGCTGCCGCCCTCTGGTGGCGATTCATCCGCGGCCGCAGCCTGATCGCCCAGCAGGCCACGCCTGCTGGCGGCGTCGCGCAGCAGATATTCAATCTGTCCATTGACACTGCGCAACTCCGAGGCGGCCAGCTTTTCCAGCGCCGTCCAGAGCTGCGGATCGATGCGCAGCAAAAACGATTTTTTGTCGGCAGCCACTACGTTCGGTCCGCGATGTCGCCCATCAGTTGTAAAGCGTACCGGTGTTGACGATCGGCTGCACGTTACTTTCCGCGCACAGCACCACCAGCAGATTGCTCACCATTGCCGCCTTGCGCTCGTTATCCAGCGTCACCAGGTTCTTTTCGCTGAGCCCTTTCAGCGCCATTTCCACCATGGTCACGGCGCCGTGCACGATCTTGCTGCGCGCATCGATCACTGCCTCCGCCTGCTGGCGACGCAGCATGGCGCTGGCGATTTCCGGCGCGTAGGCAAGATGCGTGAGCTTGGCTTCCTCGACGGTGATGCCGGCCTTGTCAAAACGTTCCTGCAATTCATGCATCAGCGCTTTGGCGACCACGTCGGCGCCGCCGCGCAAAGTGACGATGGTGACGCCGGCGGTTTCATCGCCGCCGTTGTCGTAGTTGTAGGCCGATGCCAGATGCCTGATCGCCGCCTCCGACTGCACCCGTACATACAATTCGTAATCGTCGATCTCGAACACGGCTGCCGCGGTATCGCGCACCCGCCAGACGATGGCCGCGCCGATTTCGATCGGGTTGCCGTTCTTGTCGTTGACCTTGAGTTTGTCGCTGTTCAGATTGCGTGAACGCAGAGAGATTTTCTTGCGCGTATAAAACGGGAAGCACCAGCGCAAACCGCTGGACCGGTCGGTTCCGCGATAGTCGCCGAACAGCGTAATCAGCGCTCCCTCGTTTGGTTGCAGCATATAGAGCCCGGCCAGCAGAAATCCGCCCAGCACAAACTTGCCCACCATGAAGCCGACGACCAGCAATTCGGGTTTGTTGGAATCGCCCAAACTGATCAGGGCGTAAACGCCCGCCCCAAGCAGAGTCAGCGCAATAATTCCCATCACATAACCATTGAAACTTGAAAACTCTTCTTCCGAGAAACGCGTTTCGGTATTCATCGTTGCCTCCTTGGGCTGATCAACATCGGCATTAGCAGTTATCCGATATTTTAATGATATCATTATTATATATAGTTGCAACCCGTCGCGACGATTTCCCGGCGCGGCCAAACGGGCCTGTTGCTCATAAATTTTGCAAATAAATCAATTGCTTGTGCAATTACCAAGGTGAATATGCGTTTCAACGCGCAAACCAATACAATCGCAAGGTGCCATTTGTAGGCCTCCGCGTTTCGTTTCACCGAACCATCCCTGCTGTTATCGCTTTCCCCCCAAAACTTAATGGAGAACCCCATGCGTAAAGTCATGTTCCTGGTAGCTGCGGCCTTGTCGGCATTGCTGGCGAACGCCGTTTCCGCGCAAGTCAAACCGGAAAAGGTCATCGAGTACCGGCAATCGGTGATGACCGTGGTCGGCTGGAATTTCGGCCCGATGGCCGCGATGATGAAGGGGGACAAGCCTTACGATAAAGAGACTTTCGCGCGCGGTGCGGCCATCGTTGCCTATATGACGCCGCTGGCCATTGAAGGCTTCACACCGGGTTCGGACAAAGGCGCGGAAACGGCGGCCAAGCCGGAAATCTGGACCAAGATGGACGACTTCAAAGCCAAGATGGACAAGTTGAACACCGAAACCGCCAAGCTGGCAATGATCGCCAAGACCGGTACTTTCGACGAGATCAAGAAACAATTCGGTGCCACCGGCGGCGCCTGTAAGAGCTGCCACGACGACTTCCGCGTCAAGAAATAAGCTGGCCCGGCACACACTGCGGCTTACACGAAGCAACCGGGAATAACGCCGCAGCAGCGACGACTGCGGTGTTATTTTTTGACGATCAGATAAACCGCGGCGGCGACGATGAGAGCGACAACCCAGGCCAGCCAGGCCGGGCGAGGTGCCGCCGGCACTTGTCCGGCGATCGGCTTGACGCCGGTAACCATCGGCTTGAGCAGATTTTCTTTTTTTGCAAACCAGTAATAGGCGATCGCGATGATATGCAGCGCGATCAACCCCAGCAGCAGGTTCGAATTGACCTCATGAATGCCCGTCAGGAAATCGCTGGTGCGCTTGCTCACATGCGAAGCGAGCGGCCCCTCAAGCATCACATCGTCATTTGCAAACAACCCGGTCACCGCCTGCACCGCAACCGACAGCAACAATACCAATACGCTCACGGCGCCCAGCGGGTTGTGCCCGACCGTCGGCTGATAGTTGCCGGCAAGCAATGCCCGCAAATATGTCATCACCGCAACCGGGCCGCGCACAAAATTCGCGAAGCGTGCGTGATACCCACCGACAAAACCCCAGACGACGCGGAACAGCACCAAGCCGAGGGCAGTGAAGCCCGAATACATATGCCATTCCAACCAGTTACCGCCGATTTCGCCGCTAATGTACGAAAACAGAATGACGACCGCCAGCGCCCAGTGAAACAGGCGCACCGGCAGATCCCAGACCCGGGTTGATGGCGGGCTGGCGCCGGTGCTGTGCTCGGGGGGATTGGCGTTCGTATTCATGCCTGGATCATTTCGCCGGTTCGATGCGGATCAATGCTCCGTCCACCGCATCGGTCAGCAAGTAAATGAAGCCATCGGGGCCCTCGCGCACATCGCGAATGCGTCCGAGCTTGTTTTCGAACAATCGCTCCTGCGCAGCCACCTTGTCGCCATCCAGTGTAATGCGCACCAGCAATTGTCCGGCCAGCGCGCCAACCAGGAGATTGCCCTTCCATTTCGCGAATGGCTTGCCGTCGTTGCGCGCCCCATAGAAGGCCATGCCCGAGGGCGCTATCGACGGCACCCAGTAGAGAACCGGCTGCGCCATGCCGGGCTTTTCGGTGCCTTCGCCGATCTTGCTGCCGGTGCCATAATTGGCACCGTAGGTGATGACCGGCCAACCGTAGTTCACACCGGCGGAAAGAATATTCACCTCGTCGCCGCCCTGCGGCCCGTGTTCATGGGTCCACACCTTGCCCGTCGCCGGATTCAGCGCCGCGCCTTGCATATTGCGATGGCCCCAGGTGAAAATTTCCGGTTTCGCCCCGGGCGTATTTACAAAAGGGTTGTCCGGCGGCACGCGGCCATCGTCGAACAGGCGGATCGATTTCCCGGCATGCGTATCCAGCCGCTGCGCGTTTTGCGTGGCGCCCTTGGCCGGGCTGTCGCCGCGGTCGCCGAAAGTCACGAATAGATAGCCCGCCTTGTCGAACACGATGCGCGAACCGAAATGAAACGGCTTCTCGGATTTCGGATCCATCCTGAACAGCACCTGTACATCTGTCATGCGCGGCGCGTCATGGCTGCCGGCCAACTTGCCGCGTGCCACTTCCGTACCGTAGCTGCCGGGCACGCCGGCATTGTACGTCCAGTAAATCCAGCCATTCTCGGCGTATCGGGGATGGAGTTGCACATCGAGCAAACCGCCCTGCCCGTGCTCGACCACATCGGGCAATCCCGCCACCGCGTTCGGCAGCAGCTTCCCACCCTCGATGATGCGCAAGGCGCCGGCACGCTCGGTCACCAGCCAGCGCCCATCGGGCAGAAAGGTGATCGCCCAGGGATTTTTCAAACCCCTGACCAATGTGGTCGCGGTGACTTTATATTCCTGTGTATCGAACACCTGCTGCGCATGCAGCGCAACCGGCATCAACAGGCCGAGCGCAGCCATCAGGAAAAGATACCTGAACCGATCGGCCAACGCTTCGATCTGGCCCTGCCATGATGGCCTTCCCCCGGGTGGCAGGGCGACTTCCATTTTTCTTTCGTTCATTCCGACGAGTGTACATCGGCACACCCGGATGAAGAAAGGTCCGGCTACGCATGTCCCGTGCCGCAGGTATTAACCGCAGCTGAATGGTTCTTCAGCGCAGACGTCGCGCATCCAGACTCCATGACCCCGCACCTTGGGCCGCCACCATCAGCAGCCCGCCTGCCACGCCAATGTTTTTGAAGAACAGCAATTGTTGCACCATCTGCTGATCGGCCGGCAGTGACCACCAGCCATGAAAAATAAACGTAACCAGCAGGGTAAAGGCCGCCAGCAACAGGGCCGCCAGGCGCGCATGAAACCCGGCGATCAGGGCAATACTGCCGCCAATTTCAAGGATGATCGTCAACATTGCGGCGATTGTTGCAGCGGGCACCCCGGCCGACGCGATGTACCCGACCGTGCCGCCAAAGCCCGTGATTTTGCCGACTCCCGCAGTCAGAAACATGGCAGCAAGCAGGATGCGTCCAATGACAGCCAAAATGCCACGCCCGTCGTTATTCATATTGATAATCTCCCTGGAATAACAGTCCCGACGACACCGGCCGGCGCCGTCGTCATATTCGACATACAAATTACGCCGCAACGGTCAGCGGCGTATTCACCAGATGCTCGGACAGGAACCAGACTTGCAGCTCATTCATGCGCAACACGCCGCTCACCAGCAAATCGTTGCTGCCGAAGTCATCGAGATCATTGGCCTTCCTGGCCATGCTGCGCGTCTCGAGGATCACCATTTCATGCGCCTCGAGCAGTCGAGATAGCTGTACGGGTGCTTCCTCGCGGCCGCGCGGCGGCCTGGGGATCACCGTCATTTCGGCGGCATCGACGCCCATCGCGACGCCCACGCCGCCGAGCAGCTGGATGCGTTCGGCAATCGCATCGACCATTTCCACCTGCTGTTCGTAATGTTTGTCGAACAGCAAGTGCAACTGGTTGAAAGTCGGCCCTGCGACTTGCCAGTGGTGTTTCTTGTACATATCGCGCAGGGTCATGGTGTCGGCCAGCAGTTGATTCAGCAATTCCACCATTGTCCTGGTGCTTTTATCGGGCAAGGCGATAGGCAGCTTTACCTGCTGACCAAAGGCCTGGATCTCATGCGCGCGCTGGCGCAGTTTCGGCCGCGCCGATTGCATGGAATCGGCGACTGCGGATTTTTTTGTGCGGGCGGGTTGTTTTGCCATATTTTCCTCTTTGGTGGGGTCAATGAATCGCTGTATTCCGTTCTCGTCGGTCGCCAGGCCTCTGCTGCTTCGGCGCCATCCGCAAGGCGATGGCCAGCATCCGCTCGGCTTCCGCCCGCGACAGTATTTTTCCGTACAAGGGACCATCAGGCTCCTGCAGGCGGGCGTCATCAAGATCGCCGACCGCAACCGGCGCGAAACCGGTATCGACGATGAGGCTGCGCGCAATCGCATTTGTCCTCGCATCGTTTCCGCTGAAGTACACCGCAATGGTGTGCGGCTCCGGACGCCCGGCCTGGTCGGCCAGCACGGACACCGGCATGGTGTTGAAGGCCTTGACAATATGGCTGTCCGGCAATTTCTGCGCGAGCTCTTGCACGTTCGACGTTGCTCGGTCAGATCTCGCCTGCCCCTCTCCGTCTTCGGCCGGCCGCTGATAACGGTTGCTGGTATCGATCACCAATTTGCCCGCCAGCAAATGCGCCAGTGCAACGGCAACTTCATGGAGGACATCAAAAGGCAGGGCAAGAACAACTACTTCACCGTACTCCGCCGCCTTCCCGATGCTGTCTGCACAGGATTTCTGTCCGGTGGTCGCGACCAGACCGTCCAGTGCTGCCGGATGGCGACTGCCGAACATCACCCCATGGCCCATCTCGGCGAAATGCCGCCCCAGTGTCCCGCCCACCTTCCCCGGACCGATAATGCCGATGCGCATAATTAAGGCCGTCGCTTCCCGCACTCAAGGGCAAAGATAGAGTCGAACCGCCACATTGCCGCGCATGGCGATCGAATACGGGCAGTGACGATGCGCATCCGCCACTGCCGCCGCCGCGATCTCCCGCGATACACCGCGCAGCCGCACATCGAGTTCCACATCGAGGGAGGGTTCCTGTCCAAAGTAACTCAGGAAAGTTTTCTCCATGCCGACTGTAGCGGTGACCTCGATCCTTTCGGGCACTGCGTCCTGCCGCCTGACGAATCCTTCGACCAGGGCGCCGAAGCAGGCTGCATAAGCACAGGCAAAAATATTTTCCGGGGCAATGCCGCGCGGGCTTGTATCGACGCTTGAGGACGGCAGCGGTGCGAATACCATGCTCAACTGGCCGTCACGCGAGCGGACAACGCCTTTCCCGCCGCCGACGGCCGTCGCGCTCACGGTAGGCACATTCTCCCCCCGCTGCCGTTCAAACAAACGGTTTCCCCACTGGCGCAAACTGTATTGCATCGCACTACTCCCGGCGCTACCTCATGCTTCCATTATGTTCGATGTACAAGTTGAATGATTGGATAAGCTTGCGCATTTCAGCGGTATCTACTTCAGGGTTTTCAGGTGGCCGATAAGTCTTTCGCGGTCATCTGTCTTCCTTCACAGTTTGGGTAAATCCGTCAATGACGACGGCCCGCAGCCAGTATCAACAAGCCGCACCGTGTTTAGAATCGCCCGCAATCGAGTGTGTTCTCTGACCAATCAGGGTGAGTGCCACTACCACTTTCAGCTTAGAACCGTCGTCTGCATGTTTTTCAGGGGCGTAGTTTCCTGACGGACCGGCCCCGGCGATTGGCGCCGTCAGACGCATTACCCCCTCCTTGGAGGTAGCCTCCTGTCAACCGAAGGAGCCAAGACGCACTGGCCCCATGCGCTTGCTGCCAGCCGCCCCTATTGAGCAGTTTCGGCCGCAGCGACGTTCGCGCAGACTTCTTGCGAAAACCCGCCCTGAGCGGAGCCAGAATCCTGTCGACCGGAGCGCGCATGAACAACTTTCATCGATTGACATACACAGGCGGGCCCGTAGCGCTTGTTGCACTGCTTGCCGCCATCGTTCTGCAGGGCTGCAGCAAGCCGGCTCCGCCGCCTGCGGCTGCGGCCGGGCCGGCAGTGACTGTGGCCAAGCCGATCACTCGCGAGATCACCGACTACGACGAGTTCCCCGGACGCATCGCCGCCGTCGAAAGCGTTGCATTGCGCGCACGCATCTCGGGCTATCTCGACAAAGTGAATTTCCGCGAAGGCGATGTGGTCAAGGCCGGCCAAGTGCTTTTTATCCTTGACCGCAAGCCGACATCCATCGACGTGGAGCGCTTTACCGCCGAATTGCGCCGCGCCCAGGCAGTGCTGGAACTGGCCACCAATAATGTGGAACGCGGCAAACGCCTGGTCAATACCAATGCGATTTCGCAGGAAGAATTCGATACCCTGAGCAAAACCCGCGATCAGGCCGATGCCAATCTGGCGGCAACCCGCGCTGCCCTGCATGCCGCACAACTCAACTACGATTACACCGAAGTACGCGCGCCGATCACCGGCCGCGTCGGACGCGCACTCGTCACCGCCGGCAATCTGATCACCGGCGGAGTGGCCGACGGCACTTTGCTCACCACCATCGTCTCGCTCGACCCGGTGTACGTCTTGTTCGACGCCGACGAAAACACCTATCTGCGCTATCAGAAGCTGGCGCGCAGCGGCGAGCGCGTCAGCGGCCGCATCGAACGCAAACCGCTGCTGCTCGCCCTGGCCAATGAGACCGAGTTCAAGCGCGAAGGCTTCATGGACTTCGTCGACAACAAACTCGACGCCGCCACCGGCACCCTGCGCGGCCGCGGTGTATTCCGCAACACCGCCGCGCTCGACCTGACCCCCGGCATGTTCGCGCGCGTGCGCCTGCCCGGCTCGGGCAAATACCAGGCGGTGCTGGTTGAGGACCGCGCCATCAGTACCGATCTCGGCCGGCGTATCGCCAGCGTGGTCGATGCCTCCGGCACGGTGCAGATCAGGCCGGTCGAAATCGGCCCACTGTATCAGGGCCTGCGCGTGGTGCGCAGCGGACTGAGCGTCGACGACCTGGTTATCGTCGATGGCCTGCAGCGCGCGCGGCCCGGCAGCAAGGTCACGCCCAATCAGATTGCGATGCGCGAACCCGGCGCCAGGCTCGCCGCTCCTGTTGTAATCAACGCCAAGTGAAGGGCCGCGTATGAAAATGGGACATTACTTCGTCGACCGCCCGGTATTCGCGGTCGTCATCTCGGTACTCACGGTGCTGGTCGGTCTGGTGGCCATGACGCGCCTGCCGATTACGCAATATCCCGAAATCGCGCCGCCGACGGTCACGATCACGGCCGCCTACCCCGGTGCCGATGCCAGAGTGGTTGCCGAGACGGTCGCCCAGCCGATCGAAGAGCAGGTCAACGGGGTCGAAAACATGCTGTACATGGCCTCCACCTCGGCCAATAGCGGCACGGTCACCATCACCGTCACCTTCAAGACCGGCACCGATATCGACCGTGCCCAGGTGCTGGTGCAAAACCGCGTAGCGCTGGCGCAGCCGCGCTTGCCCGCCGAAGTGGTGCGTCAGGGCATCGACGTGCGCAAGCGTTCGCCCGATCTGGCCACGGTATTTTTTCTGAACTCGCCGAAGGGAACCTTCGATACCGCCTACCTCAGCAATTACGCCCTGCTGCAGGTGCGCGATGAGCTGGCGCGCATCGAGGGGGTCGGCGATGTGCAGCTGTTCGGGGCCCGCGAATATTCGATTCGCGTCTGGCTGGACCCCGAGCGCGTGGCATCGCGCGATCTGACCGCCACCGATGTGGCCAGCGCGATGCGCGAGCAAAACGTGCAGGTCGCGGCCGGGCGCCTCGGACAGGCACCGTCCGCAAGCGATGGCGGCAGCTTTGAGGTGGTGCTGACCGCGCAGGGGCGGCTCACAGACGCCAGCGAGTTCGGCGAAATCGTCATCAAGACCGGCGCCGACGGGCAGGTGGTGCGCCTCAAGGATGTCGCGCGGGTGGAGCTTGGCGCACGCGAGTACAGCCGCTATGCGCAGTTCTCGGGGCGCAACGCGGTGGCGATCGCCATGTTCCTGACGCCGGGGGCAAATGCGCTGCGCACGCATGCGCTGATGATCGCCAAGATGGACGAGCTGAAGAAAAATTTCCCGGGCGATATGGACTATGGTCTCTACGACACCATCCCCTTCATCGAGAAATCGGTGGATGCGGTGGTCCACACCCTGTTCGAGGCCCTGCTGCTGGTGGTGATCGTGGTGATCGTGTTCCTGCAGAACTGGCGCGCCTCGCTGATCCCGCTGCTGGCGGTGCCGGTGTCCCTGGTCGGCGCTTTCGCCGCCATGTCCGCGCTGGGCTTCGGCATCAACACCCTCACCCTGTTCGGCCTGGTGCTGGCGATCGGCATCGTGGTCGACGATTCGATCGTGGTGGTGGAAAACATGGAGCGGCATATCCGCGACGGCCTGACGCCCAAGGACGCCGCCTATCGCACCGTGGACGAAGTCGGCAAGGCGGTGATCGGCATTGCCGTGGTGCTGACCGCGGTGTTCGTGCCCTCGGCCTTTATCACCGGCATCAGCGGCGAGTTTTATCGCCAGTTTGCGATCACCATTGCCGTGGCCGAACTCATTTCGGCCTTCAATTCCCTGACCCTCGCGCCGGCGTTGGGCGCCCTGCTGTTGCAGCCGCATCACCAAAGCCGCGACTGGCTGCAAAGGGGCATCGACAAAACCCTGGGCTGGTTCTTCACCCGCTTCAACCGCGTGTTTGAAGCCGCCGGCATCGGCTACGGCGGCGTTTCCCTCAAGCTGATTCGCGTCTCGCTGCTGGTCGGCGTCGTTTATTTCGGCCTCATCGCCCTTACCTACCTGGGGTTCAGCAGCGTACCCGGCGGTTTTGTGCCGACCCAGGACAAGGGCTATTTCGTGGTCGCGGTAAAGCTTCCCGACGGCTCATCCCTGGAGCGCACCACGGAAATTCTCAACCAGGTATCGACGACCCTGTTGAAGACGCCCGGTATCGCCAAGGTACCGATGTTCGCCGGTGCAGACGTGCTCAATGGCTTTGCCGAATCCACCAGTGCCGGGGTGCTGTTTCCGATCCTGGAGGATTTCGAGATGCGCCATGACCCGGGCCTGGCCGCGCCGGCCATTCGCCAGCGCGTATCAGCGGAACTGGGGAAAATCCAGGGGGCGTTCATTGCCGCCTTCCCGCCGCCGGCGGTGAACGGCATCGGCAATGTGGGCGGCCTCAAACTGCAGGTGCAGGATCGCGGCTCGGCCGGTTTGCAGGCGCTGCAGGGCGCCTCGACAGCCCTGATTGCGAAGACGCCCAAGCTGCCCGGATTTGCCGGCGGTTTCTCCACCTTTCGCAACAGCGTGCCGACCCTGCGTCTCGATGTCGATCGCGCCAAGGCCAAGACGCAGAACGTGCCGCTGACCAATGTGTTCGACACCCTGCAGGCCTATATGGGCTCGCTGTACGTCAACGACTTCACGCGCTTCGGCCGCAATTACCGCGTCTACATGCAAGCCGAGGCGCAGTTCCGCATGGAGCCGGAGCAGGTCGGCCAATTGCGCACGCGCAATCTGCATGGCGATATGCTGCCGATCGGCGGGCTGATCACCACCAATATCGACAGCGGTCCCGAGTTCGTCAATCGCTACAATATGTATACCTCGGCGGACGTGAACGCGATCACCCTGCCCAGCCTGTCTACCGGACAGGGCATCGCCGAACTGGAACAGGCCGCCGCCGAGGCGCTGCCGCCGGGCTTCACCTTCGAGTGGACCGAGCTCTCCCTGCAGCAAAAACTGGCCGGCAACAGCGCGCTGTATATTTTTCCGCTCAGCGTGTTGATCGTGTATCTCTCGCTGGCGGCGCTGTATGAAAGCTGGATGCTGCCGATCTCGATCATCCTGGTCGCGCCGCTCGGTCTGCTGTCGTCGATCGCGGCGGTATGGATTTCAGGCGGCGACAACAACATCTTCACCCAGATCGGCTTTCTGGTGCTGCTGGCGCTCGGCGCCAAAAACTCCATCCTGATCGTCGAATTCGCGCAGCAGCAGGAGGAGGAAGGCATGGGTATTGTCGATGCCGCCATCGCCGCCGCCCGCCTGCGGCTGCGGCCGATCCTGATGACGTCCTTTGCCTTCATCTTCGGCGTGCTGCCCCTGGTACGCTCGTTCGGCGCCGGCGCGGAAATGCGCAAAGCCCTCGGTACCGGTGTATTCGGCGGCATGATCGGCGTCACCCTGTTCAGCCTGCTGTTGACGCCGGTGTTCTATGTCCTGATACGGCGCCTGATGGAGCGGTTCAAGCGTCCCGTGGCGGGGGCCGTAGCCAAGGCAGCCAATGCCGCGGAGGGGATTTGAGATGAACATGCTCCGCTTGATGATTGCCGCGTTGTTCGCCACAACTGCCGCTGGCTGCGCGGTCGGCCCCGACTACAAGGAAGCACGCAGAGAGGTGCCCGCCGGGTTCGCGGCCAATAATGAAGCCGGCACCGGCGAGGTGGATACGCGGTGGTGGCAGCGCTTCGACGACCCCATACTGAACAGACTGATCGGGGAAGGCAACAACAACAAGAATTTGAAGATTGCCTCGGCGCGCCTGCTTGAAGCGCGCGCCAATCTGCGCCTGTTCGTCTATGACCTGTTCCCTGATGGGGATGTCAGTTTCCAGTATGACAAAACCAAGCGCAGCATAGCCACCATTTTGCCCGGCGAGCCGCGCACCATCGATTTCTATTCGGCGGGCGCCCAGGTCTCCTGGGAGCTCGACCTCGCCGGCGGCATCCGCCGTTCGGTTGAGGCGGCCCGCGCCGATTACGAGGGCAAGCAGGCCGGCCTGCGCGATGTGCAGGTGGCCGTCAATGCCGAAATCGCCCGCACCTACCTGAGCCTGCGCGGCGCGCAGACCCGGCTGAAACTTGCCCGGCAGAACGCCAATGCGCAACGCGAGACGCTGCGTCTTACACAGACCTTGCTTGAAGCCGGGCGCGGCAATGGTCTCGACGTAGCCCGCGCCCAGTCGCAATATGATTCCACCTCGGCAACCATCCCCCCGCTGGAGACCCTGGTGGCGGCGGCGATCCACCGTCTTGCCGTGCTGACCGGCCGCCAGCCGCAGGCATTGCGCGTCGAATTGTCCGTGGTCCAGCCGGCGCCGGTGACACCCCTGCTGACCGATATCGGCACACCCGAGACCCTGATCCGCCGCCGTCCGGATATCCGCGTCGCCGAGCGCGCGCTGGCCGCCTTTACTGCGCAGATCGGCGTGGCCACAGCCGATCTGTATCCGCATATCGGCTTCAGCGGCAGTTTCGGCTCGATCGCGCCACGCAGCTCGGATATCGGGCACAGCCAGTTCGAAACCTATTCGATCGTGCCGGGCATTCGCTGGGCGCTGTTTGATCTGCATCGCGTGCGTGCGCGCATCGACGCCGCCGATGCGCGCACCCAAGGAGCGCTGGCCGCGTTCGAACTGAGTGTGCTGGTGGCGCTGGAAGAAACCGAGAACGCGCTGGTGGATTACGGCGGCCAGATCCGGCGGCGCGCTTCGCTGCAGTCCAATGCCGAGGCCGCCGCACGTGCAGCCGAGCTGGCACGGCAACGCTACCGCGACGGCGCCGCCAGCTTCCTCGATATGCTCGACGCCGAGCGCACCCTGCTCAATGCCCAGGATCAGCTGGCGCAGACCGAGCAGGCTGCCGGCACTGCGCTGGTTGCCGTCTACACCGCCTTGGGTGGCGGTTGGGAACCGGCCGTGACGCGCAACGCAAATTGATTGACCGGAACGCTTGCGCAAGTCAGGCAGACGGCGCGAGAATCGCCGGCAATGACAATCAATTCAATGGAGTTCATGTGGACCTGCTGATCCCGGTAGACAATTCAGACCACGGCGAAGGCCCGGAAGATGCCGCCGCCATCCTCGTCGAGTACGGCGACTTCGAGTGCCCGGCGTGCGCGCAGGCTTATCCCCTGGTGCTGCAGATCCGCCATCATTTCAAGGGTGATGTGCGCGTGGTGTTCCGGCATTTCCCGCTGGTTGAGGTGCATCCCTTCGCGATGAGCGCGGCCATTGCCAGCGAAATCGCGGCCGATCACGGCGCATTCTGGAAAATGCACGACCAGTTCTTCAGCCATCCGGCGCCGCTCGATGAACATCGTATTGTCGCGATGGCCGAGGCCGCCGGCATTGGTAGCCGCGAATTTCGCGACGCCGTGGCGCAATCCGTTCACGCCGCCCGGGTCCGTAAAAGCATCGAAGGCGGGATCCGCAGCGGCGTGCGGGCAACGCCGACATTTTTTCTGAACGGCGAGCGCATCGACACATCGTTCGGGTTGCGCAGGCTGTACGACGCTGTCGGCAAGCTCAGTACGCGTTCGCCGGGCGCAGGCTAGGCGACCGGGCCCGGGAATTTTGCTATTCGGCCGCGGCCAGCGAGGTTCCCCACTCGAACGCGCCGGCAAGCGCAGCGGTAGCGCTTTTGATCTCTTTCACGCTCTTGCTGCGCAATCTGGCCCCGCCCGGCACTGCAGATGGCGCGACCCGGTCCACCAGCGACAATGACGACCGTTGCGCCAGCTGCGCGCGCCGGTCCAGCGCATTATCGGGTGCCGCCCCGGCCACAGCCGCCTTGCGATTGCGCGCCACCAATCCGCGCCCGGTCGCGATTGCCACCGCGTGCGTGCGGCTGTTGGCATCGAGTTTCTCGAGAATGGCCTTGACATGCGCCTTCACTGTTCCCACCGCGATGCCCAGCGACTTGGCGATCGCTTTGTTGCAACAACCCGCCGCGATCAGTTGCAGCACATCGATTTCACGGTTGGTCAGCGTCCGCCGCGTCAGGCTGTCGGCGATACGGGCGGCGACGGCTGAACACAGATAGCGCGAACCGCGGCCGACCAGGCGAACGCCATTGACCAGTTCGCCAAGGCTGCAGTCCAGCAGCATGTACCCCGCGACGCCGGCCTCGAGCGCGCTGCGCACCTCCGTCTCGCGATCGAATGCGCTGACGATCACCACCTGCGGACGCCGCCCGGACCGGGCGGTAGTCGCCATCAAATCCATCGCGCACCAGTAGTCGGCGACGACCGCATCGAACGATCGGGTACGCCAGTATTCGGCCGGCCCGCCCGGGGAAACGGGATGCAGAATCACCTCGAAATCGGCTTGCTGGTTCATGGTGGCGGCCAGTCCCGCAGCCACCAACGGGTTCTCATGGGCGACGAGTACATTGATCCGGTCGATGGAATGCATGATCTTCTCCTGGCTGCACAAGCCTGCAGGCGGGGGCCCGCACAGGACCGCAGCACTGTTGCCACTGTGCATGCCGCCGCACCGGTGCGCTTGGACGGTCGTGCTGACTTTTTCGCGGCGGTCGCGGCGGAACGCAAATGCGCACGCCGGTCCAACCACACAGCACGGGAATGCCAGTTTTTTCGGATGCCGGCGCGCAAAGTGTGCCGGCCTGTCCAAGATGACGGCCGTTTACACTTTTTCCCGCCTGGAGCCAATCATGAGCAAGACCGACTTCATCACCCCGCAGAATGCAGCACTTGTGCTGATCGATTTTCAACCGGCCATGTATCAGGGCGTCGAGAGCCACGACCGCCTGAGCGTGATGCACAATGCGCAGGTGCTCGCCAAGACTGCACGCCTGTTCAAACTGCCGACCGTGTTGTCGACGGTCGCCAAGGATTCTTTCGCCGGCCCGTTCATGCCGGAAGTAACCGGCCTGTTCCCCGAACTCAAGGTGATCGATCGCAGCTCGATCAATTCCTGGCTCGACGCCAATTTCCGCAAGGCGGTCGAAGCCACCGGCCGCAAGAAAATCATCCTCGCCGGCCTGTGGACCGAGGCCTGCGTGATGTTCCCGACGCTCGATTTGCTGAAGGCCGGCTACGAAGTCTATATCCCGACCGATGCCTGCGGCGATGTCAGTGCCGAGGCGCATGAACGCGCCGTCGATCGCCTGGTGCAGGCCGGAGCGGTACCGATGAATGCGCTGCAGGTGACCTTCGAATTGCAGCAGGACTGGGCGCGTTCGGAGACCTATAACGGCGTGATGGAAATCCTGCTAGCGCACTCGCCCTATGGCATCCAGGTGCGTTTCTCGAAATGGGCGCTGGGCGAACATGCCAGCGAGGCAGGCTAAGGCGCGGTCGTGTCGAGCGCCATGTCGAGTGCCATGTCGAGTGATATCGCCGGCACGCGCCTGTCGCGGCTGCTGATCGCCGGGGTCTGCCTGCCTTTCCTGTTCAGTGGTGTGGGCAAGCTGCTGAATTTTGACGCCGCCGCCGGCGAATTTGCCGGGCTCGGTTTCCCGGTGCCGGCGCTGTTCGTGTGGGCGATCGTTGCGGTGCAGCTTGGCGGCTTGATTGCCGCCATCCTGTTGCGCGGCCTGCCAGCGATACTGGGTGCCGTGGCGCTGGTGGCGTTCACCATGGCCGCCACGGTGATTGCCCACGCGTTCGGGAAATTCGACGGCGACCTCCGCTTCCAGCAAACCAATATCTTCATCGAGCATCTGTCGATCACGTTCGCGCTGCTGTTGGCATGGCAGGCATGGCGCGCGCGAAACCTGGCGATCTCCATTAACCTCCATTAACGAGCCTTATGGCGGAATCCATCCCTACCCCTTCGCATACCGGTCATGCGCTGAACGGCCCGGCATTCGCGCACGCCATCCGTAGTACCGAGGAACTGTGCGCCCAGCTGCCGAAGCCCGCGGCAGCAACGGCTGCCTGAACACCGCCACCTGATCCGCCGCTGCAATTCGACGGGATGCCAAGCCCTTCTTTCAATCAAACAACAAGGAGTTAATCATGTTCGGCCTGACCACACTCGGCGTCATTCATACCGCAATCAGTCTGATTGCCGTCGGCGCTGGATTCATTGCGCTGATTCGCGATAAGCAGATCACGCTGCAAAACCAGATCGGCAAGGTTTATGTATTCACCACCGTGCTCACCTGTCTCACCGGCTTCGGCATCTTTCAGCACGGCGGCTTCGGCAAGCCGCATGCACTGGGCATCATCACCCTGGTGGTGCTGGCCGTGGCGGCGGTGGCCGGCAGGACCCGTGTGTTCGGCCGCGCCTCGGCCTATGTCGAGGCCATCAGCTACTCGGCAACCGTGCTCTTCCACATGGTTCCGGCCATCACCGAGACCACCACCCGGCTGCCCCTGGGTGCGCCGTTGCTGCCCAATGCCGATGCACCCGAACTGATGGCGGCAACCGGCGTACTGTTTGTACTGTTCATCATCGGCGCCGTCCTGCAGGTACGTTTTCTGCGCGGAAAGCCGTTGCGCTGATCGCCGGCAGGAATACGCTGCATCGGTTCGGTGAATTTCGCAGATCGCCATTTGACGCGCCTTTCCGGGCAAAAATGCTCTAAAAGCCGCGCCAATGCTGGACTTTACCTTTTCAATCCTGAACTCGCGCACCCTTAATCCCAGGGCCCGCACCTTGGCGCTCAGGTGACGACGGCCGGGATAGACCGCCAGCACATCGATATCCGCCATCCAGACGCAGGTCCCGCTGAAACGCTTCGGCATTCCCGATGAAGTGGCCAGCGCAGTGTTGTACCTGGCATCGCCGCAGGCTGCGTTCATCGCCGGCACCGAGTTGATCGTCGACGGCGGGATGAGCCAGCGGTAATCGGCGCGGGCCGCAAACTGCTATTGTTGTCGGCCATCATGGCAAAAACCGCAGCCGCGGGCACATGAAGCGGCTGCGATTTTTGCCGCTTCAATTGCCTGCAGCCCTTACGATCTCTTCCGCGAAGGAATCCGCCATGTCTTGTTTCAATTCCATCCGTCTGGGCGCCCTGATGTTGACGATCCTTGCAGCCGCGCCGATGTCAACCGTCGGGGCACAAGCCGCCATCGCTTACGGGCCGGAGTTGCAGGGCTTCGAGTATCCCCATGACCTGAAAACGTTCGCCTTCGAATCGCAGGGTGAAAATCTGCACATGGCGTATATGGACATCCCCGCCTCGGGTCAGGCCAACGGCCATACCGTCACGCTCATGCACGGCAAGAATTTCTGCGGCGCCACCTGGGAGGCCAGCATCAAGGCGCTGAGCGAGGCGGGTTATCGCGTCGTCGTTCCCGACCAGATCGGTTTTTGCGCCGCCAGCAAACCCGCGCATTACCAATACAGTTTCCAGCAGCTGGCGCAGAACACGCGCGCGCTGTTGGAATTCCTCAATGTCAAGCGCACCGTCCTTGTCGGCCATTCCACCGGCGGCATGCTGGCCACGCGCTATGCCCTCCTCTATCCTGACCAAGTGGAACGCCTGGTGCTGGTGAACCCGATCGGCCTGGAGGATTGGAAGGCACTAGGCGTGCCCTATCGCACGGTGGACCAGTGGTATGCCCGCGAGCTGCAGCTATCGGCCGACAGCGTGCGCAAATACGAGCAAAGCACCTACTACGTCGGCCGCTGGAAACCCGAGTACCAGCGCTGGGTGGATATGCTCGCCGGCCTCAATCGCGGGCCCGGCCATGCCCTGGTGGCATGGAATTCCGCGCTGATCTACGACATGATTTTTACCCAGCCCGTCGCCTACGAATTCGGCCGGCTGAAGATGCCGACCCTGCTGGCGATCGGCACCGCGGACACCACCGCCATCGGCAGCGATATTGCGCCGGCCGAAGTCAAGGCGAAAATCGGTCGCTACGATCTGCTCGGCAAACAAGTTGCCAGCCAGATCCCGCGCTCAACCCTGGTCGAAATGCCCGGCCTCGGCCATGCGCCGCAGATCGAAGACCCGGCGGGTTTTCACCGGGCCCTGCTCAAATGGCTGTCAACGCCTGACTAGCGACTGCATCATGTCGCCCGGCAACGTGCATCAGTTGATGAATTCGAGGATGGCCGGGATCACCTGCTCAGGCGCCTCGTCGATCAGCCAGTGCCCCGAGCCCCTCACCACCACACCCTTCACATCGTTGGCCACCAGCTTGCCCTGTTCGATCAGGAAGGTGCCGCCGGCTTTCTCGCCTGACAATACCAGCATCGGCATCGTCAGCTTGGTCTCGCCGAACTTGGCGAAATCCTTGGCGTCCTGCTCGAAATTCTTGAAGTACTCGAACCCGGCCGGCATACCGCCCGGCTGCGCATAGGCTTTTGCATAGACGCGGCGATCGGCCTCTTTCACCGAATGTTTGGGGTCAGCGGCGAAGTCGTTCCAGAAATGCTCAAAGTAAATGCGCTCCCGCCCCTTGACCAGGGCCAACGGGGTTTTGCCGTAGAAGTGGAAGTGCCAGAGGTCGCGCAGCAGCCATACGTCTTTCCAGTTGCCGATGCCGGGCAGGAAGGCATCCATCAATATCACTTTGTCCGTCTCCTGCGGATATTGCGCAGCATAGGCATAGGCCACCATCAAGCCGATATCGTGGCCCACCACGGCGGCATGGTCTTGCCCAGCGATTTCACCAGGGCATGGATATCCTGCGCCATATTTTTTTGTCATAGCCTGTCGCCGGCTTTTCGGAGCCGCCGGCGCCGCGCAAATCGGGGACGATGACCATGTGTTTTTTGGCCAGCTGGCCCATGATCGGGCGCCACATATGACTGGTTTGCACATAGCCATGCAGCAGCACCACGGCACTGCCTTTGCCGCCGACGTAATAGTGGATGCCGACGCCATTGACTTGGTCGGTGTGCTCGGTAAATCCGGGCGGCGGTGCTGCCGTGCCGGCCAGCGGCAGCAGCGCGGTGGCGATGGCGAGGATAGCGACCCTAATCCAACGGCGCAGGATTTGTGATCCGGGCGACATCATTTTCGATTTCATTTTTATCTCCCTTTTTTGAAAAGACAGCACATAAATAAACAGTTGCGGACTGGCACGACATCGAGGTCAGGATGCCGACTGTTTTTTTGCGATCTGCGCGACATGGCGCCCCTGGAAGCGCGCGATGGCGAGTTCGTTTTCGCTGGGCAGGCGCGAGCCGTCGCCCTTGGTGATGGTCGAGGCGCCATACGGACTGCCACCGCTGATTTCGTCCATGGTCATTTGCCGCGCCTCGGCATACGGTACGCCGACAATGATCATGCCTTGGTGCAGCAGCGTGGTATGAAAACTGGTCAGCGTCGTTTCCTGGCCGCCATGCTGGGTGGCGGTGCTGGTGAATACGCTGCCGACCTTGCCGACCAGCGAACCTTTCATCCATAAGCCGCCGGTCTGGTCGAGGAAATTGCGCATCTGTCCGCACATGTTGCCAAAACGCGTGGGCGTGCCGAAGATGATGCCGTCGGCATCGGCCAGATGATCCGGGGTGGCAACCGGCACATGCGCGAATGCCTTGCGCGCCGCCTTTGCACCGGCCTTCTCCAGCGCCTCGTCGCTCATGACTTCGGGAACCTGTAGCAGGGTAACCTCGACCCCCGCCACTTCACGTGCACCGGCGGCGACGGCTTCCGCCATCTGATAAACATGCCCATACATGCTGTAAAAAACGACCTGTATCTTCGTTGCCATGATGATCTCCTGTTGATTGACTACGGGCTATCGCCTGCTGCGAACCCGGCCTTGCAAGGGCCCGCTTCGACTTTTGGTTCAGGCGGCTTTCAGCGGCGGCTCCATTTGCGTGAGGAAAAACAGCCGCACGACGATGAGCAACACGATCGGGAACAGCAGGCACCAGAACGAGAGCAGCGTGTACGCCAGCGCCCCCGAGATCGCACCGAAGGCAAAGGAGACGATCGCCGGAACCATCTTGTGCAGGCGTTGCCGCGCAGCCGTTTCGGTCTGCGGATTTCGCGCCAGCAGGTCGACGATGTCGATCACCGCCTGTGTGGTATTGCCGGTCATGATGGTGGTGGGGACCTGCCCGGCCGGGGCAAGGCGCGACTGCGCATTCTGGATGCCCATGGCCGCCACGCCCATCAATCCGGCAAGCATGGATAACGGGCTGTCCGGCGTATCCAGCGGGACGGCCATCAGCCCCGCCGCCATGAACAGCAGCAGAAACAGCACTTCGAAAGCCAGCAGAACCGACAGCACCGGCCGACGGCGCCGTTCGTAAAGCAGGACCAGCAGGCGTACCGCGGCAACGATCGCCACGAACATGGGCAAGGCCAGCAGCTTGGTCAGAATGCCGTGGGAATGCTCCACCAGGGTGGCGCCGATGAGCACAAAATTGCCGGTGACATGCGCCGTGAATAACCCGAATAGAGCCACATAGCCGACCACATCGATGAAACCGGCGACCAGGGCCATGATGCTTCCCGGCCAAATGGAGGACGCCGGGGATGACGCCGGTATTGCGCCGGGCTCAGCCATTGCCGCCGCCACTATTACTAATCGGGAACACTGGCTTTGCAGCGCGACCATCCATTGCAATGTCTCCTCATCGCGCCGGGCGCGAGCAATACAGGGAGTAAAACAATACACCCGCACAAGCGCCCCGGCTGGTATATCCGTGCGCATGGCGGCACCGGCAGCGGCCCCTGTCGGCGGGCGCCGGACGAATGGTCAGACCTCGAGAATGCCGCGTTTCATCGCAATCGTGACGGCATGCGTCCGGTCGTTCGCCCCCAGTTTGGACAGAATGGTTTTCATATGCGCCTTCACCGTTTCCTCGGAAATCGACAGTTGCATGGCGACCAGTTTGTTCGAGTTTCCCAATGCGACCAGCCGCAACACCTCGATCTCGCGCTCGGACAGGGCGTCGTCGGCAAAGTGTTCGGCAAGATCGGTGGCGATCTCCGGGGGGATGCGGCGCCGCCCGGCATGCACGGTGTGAATCGTCTCCAGCAATTCCTTGCGCAGCATGCTCTTCAGCATATAGCCCGCCGCGCCGGCCTTGATCGCACGCAAGGCCTGCACATCGCCCTTGTAGGTGGTCAGGACAATGATGCGGGCATTGGCGAATTCGCTGCGGATCGCGATCATGGCTTCGATGCCGTTCATCTCGGGCATTTGCAGGTCCATCAGCGTCACATCCGGCTGGTGTTTGCGGTATTGCTCGATCGCCTCGCGGCCGTTGGTTGCCTCCGCCACCAGCTCGATGTCGGGCTGTCCATCGATCACCGCCGCGATGCCTTCGCGCAGCAGCGGATGATCATCCACCATCAGTACCCGGATGGGCTTCACTCGCGTCACGTTTTTCATTGTCCTAGATTTCTTTCCTGTCGCGCCGCCAGCCGAGCCAGCGCGACAACACCGACGGCGAGCGATATGCCGTTGCCGCCGGTACCTTCAACTCCAGTTCGGTGCCCGCACCAGCACCGCTCCAGATGGTAAGCCTTGCGCCGATCTTGTGCGCGCGCTCGCGCATCCCCGAC
>DASWEY010000069.1:0-85450 GCA_036394575.1 Usitatibacteraceae bacterium
GACGCGGGAGGGGCGGGGTTTTGCTGCAGCCGGCGAGCGTAAACAGAAGGGCGATGAAAAGCGCCAGCGCCAACGAGCGTCCAGATTGAAAAACGTAGAACGCCATTTGGCGCGCATTCCGGGGCAAAAATGCCTGGAAAGGCGCGCCAATGCTGGAGTTTGTGAAATAGAATTCAAACAACGTGCACTGCATGAATACACCCTCGTCGCTTGCATACAGGCGGGAATCGAGTGCGTAGTTTCGCATAAGCATGGCGTGGGCCGATCAATCCCCCAATCCCCGGCATTTCGGCGACAATCCGAATCCCGGAGACCAGAAAACCTATAAACATGACCTACGCCGCCTTGGCAGGATGGGGTAAATGCCTGCCCCCCGCCGTTCTCACCAATGCCGATCTCGCCACCTTCCTGCCGACCGATGACGACTGGATCGTCTCGCGCACCGGCATGAAGGAGCGCCGCATCTCGCATGTATCCGGGCTGCAGCTCGCGCATGTCGCCGCGGTGCGCGCGCTGGCCTGCGCCGGCATGGCGGCCGGCGAGCTCGATCTCATTCTCTACGGCAGCTGCAGCGCCGACGAGCATGTGCCCAACAGCGCCTCGGGCATCCAGGCCAAGCTGGGGGCGCATCGCGCGGCGGCGATGGATGTGAATACCGCCTGCACCAGCTTTTTGTATGGCCTGTCGACCGCCACCGCGATGATCAAATCCGGCGCCGTCAAAAATGTATTGGTGATCGGCGTCGAAGTGATTTCGCCCTTCATGGACTGGAACAACCGCAATGTCGCGGTGCTGTTCGGCGACGGCGCCGCGGCCTTTGTGCTCAGGGCCAGCGACGCACAAGGGAAAGATGCGGAAGAAGGCGCGGTTGAAGGTGTAATAGCCGAAAAATTGCAGTGCTATGCCGATGCCCGCCAGACCCTGCGCGTGCGCGGCAAGGGCGCGGCCTATGCCAACAAGGGCATGTTCTACGGCGACACGCAATGGGATTTCGACGGCCCGGAAATTTTCAAGCGCGCCGTCACCGGCATGGCCGAGGCCAGCATCGAAGTGATGGCCAAGGCCGGCGTGACTATCGACGATATCGATGTGGTGGTGCCGCACCAGGCCAATCTGCGCATCATCGAGGCGGTGGCCAAGCGCGCCGGCGCGCCCATGGAAAAAGTGTTTCTCACCGTGCACAAGTACGGAAACATGAGCGCCGCCACCGCGCCGGTGGCCCTGGTGGAAGCGATCGAAGCCGGCCGCGTCAAGGCCGGCGGCCTGGTGCTGATGCCGGCCTTCGGCGCCGGCCTGACGCTGAGCACGCATCTGATCCGCTGGGGGCAGCGCCTCACGCCGGTGGCCGTCAGCGATATCGAGCTGCCGCCCTGCGACAAGACGGCGCTGGAAATGGTGCAGACCTTTATGCGCAACAAGGAACCGGCCGGACGCTCGGATGCGGCGCTGAACTCGGTGCGGTTTATCGAGGCGGCGTAGCTCGACTTGGTTCCCGTTATTGCTTCAGCGGCTTGCAGGGAATTGCGAAGTCCACGTGGTAGTGCTCGTCGTGGCGAATCCAGGCTTGGCCTTTCATGAAGGGCAGATTCTCTTTCAGCCAGGGGCCGCGCCTGGTGTTCAACAGCATCGGCATTAACGGCGGATCAAAAATCACCAGGGCGATGCCCACGTTCTGTCGTTTCGCGGCCGCGGCGAGTTCATACAGATGCTCAGCCATCGCCTCGAAATCGATGCGCAGCGCGCCGAAATTTCCCTTGCCATCGAAGTCGATGCCATAGCCGTATTGGTTGAAGGCGGAAGTGGGCAGCGCTACCGAATGCCCGGCCTTGTCGAGCACCGGCACCATGAAATCGATCGAGGTGCCATTCTGGTGGGTGCGATGCGGCCGCATGCGTCCGCCCGCCGCCCAGCCGGTTTCGCCGTAGACGAAAACCTTGTCGGGGACCGTGACCGCCAGTCGCGCATAGGCGGCGACCACGATTTTCTCGACCGCTGAATGAACATGCGTGCGGCCCGCCAGGGAGCCAGCGCTGCTGTAGGCGGAAAAATTCTTTCCTTCAAGCGGCAGCTTCACACCATTCTCAAGCGCGCCTTTGCCGACCGTGCCGTAGCAAACGCTTTCTGCCGCCGCACCGTTCAAGGCCAGGACGCTCATTGCCGTCATCAGGATTATGGCTGCGCCGCGAAATTGAAAACGCATCAGCGGCGCTTCCTAAAGTCAAATGCAAACGGCTTCATTCAACGCGGTTTGGCGCGAATTTCCAGGCCCGCTTCCGGACTCTGGAAGACGGGCAAGCCTTCCTGCCACTGCGCCGCGCTGATCTTGTACAGGCAATGCAGGCGCAGCGGGTTGCCGGCCGGTACGCCGGGGTGCTCGAAAGTTTCGCCGCTGTCGTGCATGCCGATTCGCTGCATGACGGCGCGCGAACGCTGATTGCCGATCGCGGTGAACGACACCACCTCGGGCAGGTTGAGCATGCCGAAGCCGATGCCCAGTACGGCGCGTCCGCCTTCGGTGGCGTAGCCCTTGCCCCAGTGGGCGGCGGCCAGGCGCCAGCCGATTTCCACGCAGGGGCCGAAGGGCAGGGTGGTGGCCGGGATCTGCAGACCGATAAAGCCGATGAATTTGCCGCTGGCCTTGAGCTCGGTCGCCCACAGGCCCCAGCCGCGTTCGGCAATCTGCGCCGTCAAACGTTCGACCATGGTGTCGCTGGCTTCGCGGTCCATGATCGCGGGGAAAAACTCCATGACCTTGCGATCCGCATTCAGCTTGGCAAAGGGCGCGCGGTCGGCATCGCACCACTGGCGCAGGCGCAATCGTGCAGTGGTGAATTCGATCATGGTCGCCATGTCATTTCTCCCAGGCCGCGTGTTGCAGCACCACGCGATAGCCGTCCAGGTCTTCGAAGGTGCGGCCCTGTTTGTCCCAATACGGATTGTAAGAGGCAAGCTGCCTGAATCCCGCAGCCAGCATTTGCGCGCAACAGCGTTCCCACTCAACGCGATCGGGAAGGTAGAACACCAGCAGATTGTCCTGGCTGGGTGAGCGGCCGACAAAGTGTCCGTGCAGCGCGGTGAATTCCAGATGATATGGTTGCGCGGGGTGGCCAAGGATCATGCCGTCGAAACCGTCGTGATCGGCAAAGTGGCCCAGTATTTCGAAGCCGAGACCACGCCGGTACATTTCGGCAATGGCCGCCAGATTGTCCGAGGGCCGCGCCACGCGCATCACCATGCCGGGTTTCATGGCGATGCCTCAGACTTTCGGGGGAATGACGCTGTCCGGCGCATGCTGCGGCAGATCGTTGCACAGCGGGCAGTTCTTGCCGCGGCTGACGTAGAAGATGCGCGTGCCGATGAAGACCGCTGTGGCGATCGCCGACCAGAGCAGCGCAAATTGCAGCCCGGTTTCAAGGCCATGGCCCTTGAGCAGTTCGACTGCGACCAAAACCAGGAAAACAACGCTGAACACCAGCAGGGCGCGTTTGAGCCAGAAAGCGATTCGCATGGGAATGTCTCTTTCGAAATGTAGGGATACTGAATGCAATGGCCGAATGCTAACGTATCCGGACGGGCACCGCGAAAGAGACCGGAAGCCAGACAGTACGTGCCCGGCCCCGAAGCGGCGGCTGGCGTCACGCCGATTCGCCAATGCCCATCGACAAGAAAGTGTAGAACGCCATTTGGCGCGGTGTTTGGGGCAAAAATGCTTCAAAAGGCGCACCAATACTGGACTTTCAAATTTGAAAATCAAGCCTTGCCCCGCACCCGCAAAGTTGAAATACTGCCGCCCATGCCGCGAACCCACTACGGAATACCTTGCCAATGAAAGCACTGCCCATCACCCTGCGCCCGACTGTGCGCAGCAAACTGCCCCTGCTGCTCGGCTGCGGCGTCTTCGTTGCCGCCGGCCTCTGGCTGTACGACGGCCAACCTTTTTTCGGCGCGCTGCTGTTGCTGGTATTCGGCATCGGTTTCATCGTTGGCGTCGTCGCCATCCTGCCGAACAGTGCGTATCTGCAATTGACCACCGAGGGCTTTACCTTTGTCAGCTTCTTCCGCAAGCATTTCGTGCCCTGGGAATGCGTCGACTCGTTTCGCACCGTCAAGCTGGGCGTGAACAATATGGTCGGCTGGAATTACTCGGCAGAATACAAACGCCTGGGCAGCTATGCGCCGGCCAATCTGCGGCTGGCGGGGGTGGAGGCGGCGCTGCCGGATCGTTATGGGATGACGGTGGGGGAGTTGTGTGGGGTGATGAATGAGGTCAGGTTGCAGATAAAGATATCTCCGATTTAAGCTGTCGCCATTGAACGCTCTAAAAATCTTGTATTCACCCTAAATTGGGAAGTCAGCAGCTGGTCCAAACCGACATTCGTGGCCGGGATTCGTTCTTTTGATTCAACGCGGCAAGTGAGCAGGTGATAAGGGGCGTTTATGTTGTATAAAACTAATTGGATTGCATATGACTGATGCGCCGCCAGACATGATTCTTCCATTGACACCGAGGTGGATTTCGTACCTTTGCGACCAACCGGAGTCAGGAATGACATACCAAATGCTTACCGTTGTTCTGCATGACGGTCGATACTTTGAGCGAGTACCTTACGTCGGCGGCAGTATAGATCTCAAGGATCTTGAGGGTTTCTGGATGGTGCCCTTTGACGTGAACGACATCACCAACATCATCGTCACACACGATCGCTCGGGTCCACCGCGGTTGCGCAAATGAAAATCGTCAAGACAGGTGGCTGTTTGCAATCTAACCCTTTGCCCCGCACGGATGCGTGGGAAGCGTCGGGGTCAGGTCTTGCAAAATTGCATTTGCTATATTGCAAGACCTGACCCTGAGTATGCTTCCATCGAGCGGACTGGCCTTCGGTCAGCCGCTTATGTCAAACGTTGGGCGTCACGAACCGACATTTGCTTGAGCATTGAGAGTGCTCCCTGATCGATTAGCCGGAGAGCCGATATGTCAACACCTCAAACAGAACGCCTGGGGGTAGCAGCTCTAGAGTACTTCTTCTCGCAGAACGGTTGGCTGTTCCGAGAGCAGTCAACGCACGATTACGGAATCGATGCTCACGTGGAGATTGTCGAAGGTGGCCGTCCGACCGGCAAGTTAATTGCTCTTCAGATCAAGAGCGGCGCAAGCTTCTTCGAGGAAGAGTCCGCCGATTCATACATTTTCAGAACGGACGACAAGCATGTGGCTTACTGGGTTGGCCATTCAATGCCCGTGGTGCTCGTCCTCTACAACCCTGAAGCAGAGACAGCACATTGGCAACAAGTGACCCGCGAGCACATCGAATGCACGGGAAAGAAATGGAAGCTGGAGATCCCGAAGAACGATATGTTCGCGGATGCAAAGAACACATTGAAAGCTCTTGAATCGCTCACCCAACCGGAGCCATACATTCGACGTCTGAATCGACTACGCATAGACCGTCGCTGGATGGACCTCGTCGAAGAAGGCATTGAAGTTCGAGTGGCATTTGACGATTGGGTAAATAAGTCACTTCCACGGTACCAAGTAACGATCTACACCGACGATGAGAAGGAGGCTTGGCCCACCCTATACGCGCCAGGCGTGGGCATAGAAGGTATGCTCGAACACTTCTTCCCGTGGGCTGACTTCGCTGTAGATGAGGACGAGTACGAATTGGGGGCGGCGGAGCAGGAGTTTGATTATGAATACAAGCCGCCGAAAGGGCTCGTCCCGGTTTCAGACAATGGTGAGACTGAAAGCTACGTATTGATCTTGTCATTGAACGAATTCGGGAAGGGTTTCATGCTTGTTGACGACTACTTGGCAGATCCAGATGCTCCTGAGACTATTGGATTTACTTTGGAATGATGGGCGATGGAATGCAGTTGGATCCGGCGGCAGTCGAGTGACGTCTAACAAGTCGATCGACACGGACGTCCTATCGGCGAGCTTCGCCCGCCTACTGTCCGCCGGTTGTCTCCGACGTTGGGCGTCCGCTTCCAAGAAATCTGACCGGCAGCTCAGGGTCATGAGCGGCCATTCATTTGGTATCAAAACCGACACTCAGCTTCGATAAAAGAAAAAAGGCGAGCTCATATGCTCGCCTTTTTCGTTGCTGCAGAAAAATCGCCGCAAAGCAAAACTACTTCGTCACTTCGCCCCCAAAATCGCCATCAAGCGATCCGGCGTGCCCTCCACCCGCGTCAGATGCGGATAGCGCAACCCCTCGCGGTAATCGATGACCACCGTGCGATACGCATCATCAGTCTTGATCAGCAACTCGATCGGCTGCTTGCCGGCCTTGTTGGCGATGATGGCGTCGCGCAGTTTGTCCTGCTTGTAGGTGCGGCCGTTGACGGCGATAAGCGTTGCGCCGACGCCGATCTTGGCGTTGAAGGCGGGGCTGCCCCATTCGACGCCGGTGATCGCGTCCTGCTTGCCGATGGTCAGACCCAACGAGTACATGAAGTTGGCGATGTTGCGGTTCTTGCTGGCGGCTTCCTCGAATGTGTTCGGCGCATCGCTGAACGTCAGCCTCCAGCCGCTGCGTCCCAGCGGATCGAGCGGGTTGAGGGCGCTGACGGAATCGAGGCGTTTGCGCAGGAAGGTGGACCAATCGAACGGCGCGACGGCATTGAGCGTCTTGACCACATCCTCGAACGTGTAGGTGACGGTGTCGAACTTGCCCGGAGTGACGGCGTAAAACACATGCGCGAAATCGTCGAGCGATTTTTTCTCGCCGCTCAGTTCGCGGATCTTGATGTCGGCGTCCATCCACAGCAATACGCTTTCGGGGTAGTAATCACCGCCGCGCTGCCAGCTCGGCCAGCCGCGCCCATTGCGATAGGACATGATCGGGTCATTGGTGGTGTCCTGCAGATTGCGCCAGCTGCGGCCGGCGCGGCCGAGCATGCCGGCGATGGTGCCGGCCAGCAGCTCGCGCGCTTCCTCGGGCGAGTGCAGGCCCGCACGCGCGGCGATCACATCGCCCCAGTAGCTGGTGCCACCTTCGTAAACCCAGAGCAGCGAATCCTGCATCGGCTCGTTGTAATTGCGCGTGGTGAGATCGGCCGGGCGGCGGTATTTGCCGTTCCACACATGCGCGTATTCGTGCGGCACGACGCCGCGCATGAAGGGCGACATTTTGTATTTGCTGAAGTAGCCGGGGCCGACGCCGATCTCGGTGGACTGGCGATGCTCAAGCCCGCCGGTGCCGCCGAAATTCTCGCTGGCGGCGATCAGGAAATCGTAGTGCGTATATGGGCCGGGGCCGAATACCTTGTAGGTCTGCTGCACCATTTTGCGATGCGCCTCGATTTGCTCGGGCGCGGCTTCCAGACTCTCGGCATTGTCGGCGACCACATGGAAGCGCACCGGCACCTTGGCGCCCGGGTCGAGCTCATAGGTCTTGAAGTACTTGCCGACATAGGCGGGCGAGTCGATCAGATTGACCAGATCGACCGGCTTGAATTGCACCTTGCCGCTGGTTGCCTGGCTGGTTTCCAGCGCGGCTGCAAATTGCCAGGTGGCGGGATAGGTCATGCTGGCTTCCACCGTCACGCCGGCGGCATTGACCCCGGCGGGATAGAGCACCACCGAGTTCCATTGCAGATTGATGATGTCCGGCGTCACCAGTACGCGGCCCAGCTGCGGGGTATTGGCGGTCAGGTACTGATATTCCGCTTCCAGGGCAGTGGCGCCGGCGGGAACCGTGAGATGGAAGGCGTACATATTGACGGTGTCGCGCGTCCATTCCACCGGCTTGCCATTGGCCTTGAAGCTCAGCCCGGCCAGGCCCGCGATCTGTCCAGTGGGCGAATGATTGCCCGGCAGCCACTGCGGGAAGAACAGGGTCAGCGGGCCGGCGGCGACCGGCAGGGTCTCGCGCACCTGGAAAATCTTGCGCTCGGTATCGGTGACGTCGACATCGAGCTTGATGACGCCGGGATATTTCGGCGCTGTCGGTTCGGGGATGGGGCGTGCCTGGGCGGCGGTGCAAAGCAAAAGCGCGCTGATAGCGCCAATCAGGGGCGTCGATACAGGTAAACGCATGGTCTAGTCCTTATGGGAGGGCCGGCGAATGAGAATGAAGGAGGAATGGCGAAAAGATTCTAGCCAGTTTCATGCCAGAACATGCTTGGCGCGGGTCAAGATGAAACGCATGATGATGTAACAAGACGTATCGCGCCTCATCCTGCATGGCTTGCAGTTTCCGCCATGCGGAATGCCCGGGTAAATAAAGGTTCGCCATTCCGACTCATTTTGGTAACTGAGCCGGAAGCCAGTCCTTCGTGTTGCTCAGGTCCTCGGATGGGTGGGTCCCAGCCTTCTCTGCGGCGACGCTATTCAAGCGCCGTCGGCTAGGCGCCTTTCGCCCGCATCAACACCATCGGCTCCACCACCACGTTTTCATCCGCGCCGGAAAACCACACCTGCCCATCCTGGATGGTGGCCTGCAAGGCCATGCTGCGTTCGGCCAGTTTGGCCAGGGCTTTGGTGGTATCGAGAGGCAGGTTATAGATGGTGAGATTGTCGAAGCGCTCCAGCAGTTTCTGGTTTTGGCCCCACCACATGTCCACGCTGTGATGGCCGCCATAGGCATACAGCACCACCTGGCGCGAACGCCCGCAGGCCTTGCGCAGCCATTTTTCATCGGGCAGGCCGACGTCGATCCATTCTTCGATGGCGCCGGTCAGGTCGCGGCGCCACAGCGCGGGTTCATCGTCGGTGGAGATGCCCTTGCCGAATTCGAGGCGCTCGTCGGCGTGGCGCGAGAAGGCCATCAGCCGCACCATCATGCGTTCATCGGTTTCCGAGGGGTGGCGGGCGATGCGAAACGAGTGGCTGCCGTAATAGCCGCGATCCATATCGGCGATCGCGAGCTCGGCCTTGAAGATGATGGACTTGAGCGCCACGCTTACGCGCCGCCTTTGGACGTGCCACCACCTTTGGACGTGCCACCTTTAGGCGCACCCGGCTTGCGGCGCGGGCGATAGGGTTGCGCCTTGCCCTTACCTTTAACACCTGGCGCGGCTTTCGGCACCTTGGGCGGCTTGGGGGGGATGGCTTCACCGGGGATCACATGAATCTCGGTGTCTTCAATGGCGACAATCTGACCACCGCGGATCTTGTTGCGCTTGCGCAGTTCGACCTGGCCATCGACCTTTACCACGCCGGTGGAAACCAGCGCGCCGCCGGAACCGCCGCTATCGGCAAAGCCGCACAGCTTCATCAAGTGGTTGAGCTCGACATATTCAGCGGTCAATTGGTATTCGACGGTCTTCATTCTCTTAACCTCTGGCCATCGCGGCCCGTTGTGCGGCATTGGCGCCATCGAGCTCGCCGTCGACATAAAACCAGCGGCCGTCTTCGCGCACGAAGCGGCTGATTTCATGCAGGCGTTCGGCGCGCCCGCCGCAGACTTTGAATCTCGCCACGAACTCGACTACCGCCCGGTCTGGATTGTCAGCGTCGACCTGATGCCGTTTGACGTCGAGGCCTAGCCATTTGGTTTTGTCGCTCGCATCCAACGGCAGTGACTTTGGCCGTGTGGAAGGATGCCAGCTCGCCAACAGGTACGCTTCATCGTTTTGCGTGTAGGCGCTGTAGCGCGAACGCATCAGGGCTTCGGCATTCGGCGCGGTCTTGTTGCCGCCGAGGTACAGGCCGCAGCAAGCCGCATAGGCCATGTCGCTGTCGCAAATGCAGGCCGCAGCGGTCATGGTGCTTATGCTCCCAGCTTCACCGCATGTTCGCGCGTGGTGTGAAACGTGAGTTTTGGCCAGCGCTCCTCGGTGAGTTTCAGGTTGACCTTGTTGGGTGCGAGATAGGCGAGATTATTGGCGGCGTCATAGGCCACGTTATGCGCCAGGGCGTTTTCGAAATCCGCCAGCATGCGCTTGTCCTCACCAGTCACCCAGCGCGCACAAGTAATCGCCGTGCCTTCAAACACCGCATCCACGCCGTATTCATTGGCGAGCCGGCTGGCCACGACCTCGAACTGCAGCACCCCGACGGCGCCCAGCACCAGATCGCCGCCGCTAACCGGCTTGAACACCTGTACCGCGCCTTCTTCGCCCAGCTGCTGCAAACCCTTGTGCAACTGCTTCACTTTCAGCGGGTTGCGGATGCGCACCGCGCGGAAAAAATCCGGCGCGAAGTAAGGGATGCCGGTGAACTGCAGCATCTCGCCTTCGGAGAAGGAATCGCCGATCTGCATATTGCCGTGGTTGGGCAGGCCGATGATGTCGCCGGCGTAGGCCTCCTCGACCTGTTCGCGGCTGGCGGCCATGAAGGTCACTACATTGTTGACGCGGATTTCGCGGCCCATGCGCAGATGCTGGATTTTCATGCCGCGCTCGAAGTGGCCGGAACAGACGCGCAGGAAGGCGATGCGGTCGCGGTGCGCCGGGTCCATGTTCGCCTGGATCTTGAACACGAAGCCGGAGAACTTGGGTTCAACAGCGGCGACTTCGCGAATGGTCGCATCGCGTGGACGCGGCGCCGGCGCCCAGTCGAGCAGGGCATTGAGAATTTCGCGCACACCGAAATTGTTGATCGCCGAGCCGAAGAACACCGGCGTCTGCGTGCCGGCCAGGAAGGCGTCCAGGTCATAGGGATGCGAAGCGCCGCGCACCAGTTCGACTTCCATTTTCAGCTGGTCGATTTCCAGCGGGAACATCTCGGCCAGGCGTGGATTGTTGATGCCCTTGATGATTTCGAAATCGCCGGTGTCGCGGTCTTCGCCGGCGGCGAACAGCATGATCTCGTCGCGCAGCAGGTGATACACGCCGCGGAAAGTCTTGCCCATGCCGATCGGCCAGGTCACCGGCGCGCACTGGATGTTCAGCACCGATTCGACTTCATCGAGCAGGTCGAGCGGATTGCGCGTCTCACGGTCCATCTTGTTCATGAAGGTGATGATCGGCGTGGCGCGCATGCGGCACACATTCAGCAACTTGATGGTCTGTTCCTCCACGCCCTTGGCGGCGTCGATCACCATCAGCGCCGAGTCCACCGCCGTCAATACGCGATAAGTGTCTTCGGAGAAATCCTGGTGGCCGGGGGTGTCGAGCAGGTTGACCACATGGTCGCGATACTCGAACTGCATCACCGAACTCGCCACCGAAATGCCGCGTTGCTTTTCGATCTCCATCCAGTCGGAAGTCGCATGGCGCGAGCTCTTGCGCGCCTTGACGGTGCCGGCCATCTGGATCGCGCCGGAAAACAGCAGCAGCTTCTCGGTCAGCGTGGTCTTGCCCGCGTCGGGGTGGGAGATGATGCCGAAGGTGCGACGGCGCCTGACCTCGCGCGCAATCAGCGCGGTGGGGACGGCGGCCGGGGTGGCGACTTCGGCGGTTTGGGTGGTTTCGGTGCTCATGTTGTGCTGCTCGTAAATTGCTTCAGTAAATTAGGAGGCTAAGTAAGATCTTGGGGCTGTCATCCCGGCGAAGGCCGGGATCCAATTTGGGGTCAACGAAGTGCTATCGAAATTGAGCCCCGGACCGGCCAGAAAAATGAGCCGGGGCGACACTATTGCGTGTATGCGGGCGGCGTCCCGAGTGGCGTTCGCCGGGGCAAAACCACGCGTATCGCGAGAGGGCAGCAGTTTACTGGCTATCGGGGGCGAAGTCGAATCCGGCCGGCGGGCGATCGGCTATCATCTTCACCCCGATTGCCAGTTTTCCCCCTCATGAGCCAGCCCGAATCCCCCGACGCAGTCATCGCCGCCACCCGCCTCTGGCTGGAGCGCGCCGTCATCGGTCTCAATCTCTGCCCCTTCGCCAAGGCGGTGCACATCAAGGGTCAGATCCGCTACGTGGTGAGCGCCGCCGCCACGCCGGAAGCCCTGGTGGCCGACCTGATCGCGGAACTGGAATTTCTGGATTCAGTCGATGCCGAGAAGACCGATACCACCCTGCTGATTCACCCACAGGTGCTGAACGATTTTCTCGATTACAACGATTTTCTCGAAGTGGCCGACGCCGTGGTCGAAGAACTGGAGCTGGACGGCGAAATCCAGGTCGCCAGCTTCCACCCCGATTACCAGTTTGAAGGCACGACAGCGGACGACATCAGCAACTACAGCAACCGCTCACCGTATCCAACCCTGCATCTGCTGCGCGAAGCCAGTGTCGAGCGGGCGGTGGCGGCGTTTCCGGAAGCCGCCGATATTTTCGGGAAAAATATCGAGACGCTGGAGAGGCTGGGGCACGCGGGCTGGGAAAAACTCGGCTTGAAGAAGACGTGAGCCGTCGTCCCAGCGCAGGCTGGGACCCAGTCCGTTCCATAAACTGACCAGGCGTTATTTCAAGCAACTTTAGCTCTGGAATCGCCGTTGGCGGCAGGACTAAAAGCAAATGTGTTATTGGTTGTGCTGGGTCCCAGCTCAGTTACCAAAATAAGCTGGGACGACGAGCCTTGATTACAATTACTTCTTCTTGCCCAGGCCCTTGGTAATCAATTCCGCCACCAGCTCGTTCATGCCGACTTTCCTGCTCTCGGCCTCCGTATGCAGGGTCTTGACCAGCTCGCTGCTGAGCTTGCAGGCAAACGGCACCAGCCCGGCGGCCTGATCGAGTTTGCGCTGCTCCTTGCGATCCGGCACCACGGCGCCCTTGCCGAAGCGGTCGGGAATGCCGGCAACCTTCATCAGGTTGCTCATTTTCATCATCTTGTTTTTTTCAAGATCGGTTTTTTTCATGCTCATGATCGGTCTTCCGGTTAATTTGTTTGCAGCTATTCTACGCGGACCGCGCCAATACCCTTGGGGGAGGAGGCGCGTGAAGGGAGATAAATACCGGCGCACGCGTTGCGCCGGTATTTGAAACCCCAGCATTGGCGCGTATTTCGAGGCATTTCTGGCCTGCAATCCGCGCCAATGCTGGGGTTTGCAAATCCGGCCGAGTGGCTGAAAATGATCCCCGACCGATGAGATCGGCCGCAACCCGCCATAAGGAGAAGATATTATGCGCACCCTGTTGATCATCGTTGCAGGCCTGCTGCTGTTCGGCGCCTGTGTGCTTGGCGCGCGCGGCCTGCTTGGCGCCGGTCCGGCGTCGCTGGGTGTGGCGCTGAAAACATTTATCCCGCTGTGGCTGCTGATTGCAGCGGCAAACATGTGGGTCGGCGTCGCGCGGGCGGGCTATTCGGTGACCGAGGAGCTGCCGATCTTCTGCGCCATTTTCGGCTTGCCGGCGGCGGTGGCCTGGTTCGTCTGGTGGAAGTTTTCCTGAGAAGAGAACGCTCAGATCAGAACGCTCAGATCAGCCCGAACCAACCCAGCAGCGCCCCGGCCGCCAGCAGCCACAGCAGATGCAGCCGCGTTTGCCAGATGATGATGGTGGTGATCAGGGTCACCAGCCATAGCGGCCAGTCGGTGGCCGGATTGTGGCTGGCGCCGGCCAGGATCCAGCCGGTGGTGATCAGCAGCGCGATCACGATCGGCGCCATGCCTTGCTTGAAGGCGCGCACACCGCGCAGTTCGCGGTTGCGATGCCCCCAGCGCGCCGCCGTGTAGGTGATGGTGGCGCTGGGCAACAGGATGCCGATCATGGACACAAACACCCCGAGCAGGGCGCTCCACATGCTGCCGCTGTTGGCCCCCACGTTCCAGCCCATCAGCGCGACGAACAGCACATTGGGTCCCGGCGAGGCCTGGGCGATGGAAATCGAGGCGTTGAATTGCGCATCGGTCAGCAGTTGGTGCTCATACACCAGGTAGCGGTGCATTTCCGGCGCGGTGGCGATGGCGCCGCCGACCGACATCATCGACAGCATCAGGAAGTGCAGGAAAAGGTCGAACCAGTCGTGCCAGCCCATGGTGATGTGCAGGGCCTCGTTCACGGCTTGAGCTTTTGATACGCCAGGGTGCAAGCGACCAGGCCGAGGCTCGGCAGCACATAGAGCAGGGGCAGGCGCAGCAGGGCCAGGCTGATGAATGCGGTGGCGCCGAATACGATGCACAAGACTCTGCCCAGCACATTCATCTTCACCGCCGGGATCAGCTTGATGCCGGTGGCCATGATCAAACCGGCTGTCACCGCGCCCATCCCGCGCAGTGCGCCCGCCACACCGGGATGGCTGGCGTAATGGCTGTAAACCACGGCCACCAGCAGGACCAGCGCCAGCGGAATCGTCAGCAGGCCGGCCATCGCCGCCAATGCGCCGCGCACGCCGAACTGGCGGCCGCCATACATCAGCGCCATATTGATCACATTGGGGCCGGGCATGATTTGCGCCACCGCCCAGTCTTCGACGAATTCCTCATTCGTCATCCAGCGCCGCACGTCGACCAGTTCGCGCTGCGCCGCCACCATCACGCCGCCGAAGCCTTGCAGGGCCATGACGGTGAAGCCGACGAACAGTTCTGTGGGATTTTGAGGTCTGACGGGGGATGGTTCTGCGGGGGCGGCGCTCATGGCGTAATTATGAACGCTCGCGGCCGTCCCGACGCGGCTTTACAAATCGTTACGGCAAAAATTTTCCCTTGCCTTCCCTTATCTTCGATATCGCATCAGTACAGCTGCAGCGGCCCTTCTTCCATCGCCGCCACCTGCTCGCGCAGTTCCAGGATGCGGTCCTGCCAGTAGCGTTGCGTATTGAAGAACGGAAAGGCGTGCGGGAAGGCGGGGTCGTCCCAGCGCTGTGCCAGCCAGGCGGCGTAGTGAATCAGGCGCAGGGTGCGCAGGGCTTCGACCAGATGCAGCTCGCGGCGGTCGAAAGCGCAGAACTCCTCATAGGCCTCGATCACTTCGCGCAGCTGCTTGGCCATGTCCTGGCGCGTGCCGGACAGCAGCATCCATAAATCCTGCACCGCCGGGCCCATGCGGCTGTCGTCGAAATCGACGAAGTGAGGGCCGTCGTCGGTATAGAGAACATTCCCGCCGTGGCAATCGCCGTGCAGGCGGATGTTCTGGACGGCGCCGGCGCGCTGAAAACATTGCGCCACACCGTCCAGCGCCTGGTTGATGACGCTCAGCCAGGCGTCGCGTAAATCGGCGGGGATGAAATTGTGGGCCAACAGCCAGTCGCGCGGTGCAGTGCCGAAGGATTCGATGGTGAGGGTGGGACGATGCGTGAACGGCTCAATGGCGCCGACGGCATGAATACGCCCCAGAAAACGCCCCATCCATTCCAGCACCTCGGGCCGATCGAGTTCCGGGGCGCGCCCGCCGCGGCGCGGGAAGACCGTGAATCGGAAATTGCCGAATTTGTGCAGGGTTTTGTCGTTCGCGATCAGCGGCGCCACCACCGGGATTTCGCGCTCGTCGAGTGTCTGTACAAAGGCATGCTCCTCGAGGATTTGCGCATCCGTCCAGCGCCCCGGGCGATAAAACTTCACCACCAGGGGCGTTCCTTCCTCGATGCCGACCTGGTAAACGCGGTTCTCGTAGCTGTTCAGCGCCAGCAGGCGGCCGTCGCAGCGGAAGCCGATGCTTTCGATGGCGTCGAGGATGAGGTCAGGGCTGAGACCGGCGTAGGGCGTGACAGAATGGTCGTTGGCGGGCATCATGCATTGTACGGGGTGAGCATGCAAAGCGATGCTTCTGGCCGACCTTCTTGGTGTTCCCTTCGGTCCTGCGCCAGAAGGCCCGTTCTTTGCCGTTTACATCAATGATGGCTTGACGCTCGATTTCATTGAAACTGATCAGCCTTTTCCCGTAGAACATTTCTGTTTTCGGGTCATGGAAGAAGAATTCGATGCCATTCTTGAGCGAATCAAGGCGGTTGGGATCGCGTATCGCAGCACAGTCCGCGGTCCGACGGACAAAAAGATCAATACGGCATACGGCGGCAGGATGATCTACTGGAACGAACCCGAAGGGCATCAATGGGAGATGCTTACGGTCAGTTATGCCTGCCAGCCGGGGTAATATTTATGCATGTTTAGGCTTAAACTCACGGTCCTGAGAATCGGGGCATAGCCTTGCGCTGTTTGCCTGTCGAAGAACGTCGCTTGAATAAACTGGAAAAACCTTGACGACCATCACCATCAATTCATCCATCAACGTCAGCAACAGCGGCGTTTTTGTCCTGTTCGGCGGCGTCAACGTCCTCGAATCCCGCGACCTTGCCCTGCGTTCCTGCGAGGAATTCGTTCGCGTCACGCAAAAGCTGGGAATTCCCTATGTCTTCAAGGGCAGCTTCGACAAGGCCAACCGTTCCTCGATTCACTCCTACCGCGGGCCGGGGCTGGAAGAGGGCCTGAAAATTCTCGAGGAGGTCAAAAAAACGTTCGGCGTACCCGTCATCACCGATGTACACGAACCCTGGCAGGCCAAGCCCGTTGCCGAGGTGGCGGACGTTTTACAGTTGCCCGCCTTCCTTGCGCGCCAAACTGATCTCGTTGTTGCCCTGGCCAAGACGGGGCGCGTCATCAATATCAAGAAGCCGCAGTTCCTGAGTCCATCGCAAGTTCTCAATATCGTCGAGAAGTTCACCGAAGCCGGCAACAAGCAGCTCATCCTCTGCGACCGCGGAACATGTTTCGGCTATGACAATCTGGTGGTGGACATGCTGGGTTTCGGCGTCATGAAAAAAGTGACTAATGATTTGCCGGTCATTTTCGACGTGACTCATGCCCTGCAACAGCGCGAGGCCGGCGCCGCCGCCTCGGGCGGGCGCCGCGAACAGATCATCGATCTGGCGCGTGCCGGCCTGGCGGTTGGCCTGGCTGGTCTCTTCCTGGAAGCGCACCCGAATCCGGCCCAAGCCAAATGCGACGGGCCGAGCGCGCTGCCGCTTGATCAGCTGGAGCCCTTCCTCACGCAACTGAAGGCGCTGGATAATTTGGTGAAGTCGTTCGCGCCCTTGCATATAC
Organism: Usitatibacteraceae bacterium; assembly: GCA_036394575.1. GTDB lineage: Bacteria > Pseudomonadota > Gammaproteobacteria > Burkholderiales > Usitatibacteraceae > UKL13-2. The sequence goes on from DASWEY010000069.1 coordinate 16,812, forward strand.
ATAGCTGACTCGGATCGGTCCTACCGTCTGCTGAAACCAACGGCTTCATGACGTTGGGGGTGGCTTCGGTAGAGTGGATTCGTAAGTCGTCGCTCATTTCAAACGTATCCTCCCGGCATAATGCCGCCCGCGTCTACACAACGATGAAGCACCTCCTCGACAACATCGCCTGGCACACACTCTCCGGCCCGCACACTCGTTTCGCCAGCGGCGCCGGCAACGCGCGCCGCTATGCATCGGGCTTTTCCCCCATCGTCGGTTTCGCCGACAATGATCGTCCGGACTTCGCGGCCTTGGCCCCGTTGTGCAGCCCCGGCGAACAGTTCTACAGCGATGGCTGGTCCGGTCCGGCGCCGGTGGATTGGCGCATCGATGTCGAAAGCACCATGTTCAAGATGGTTTGGGAAACCGCGATGCCGGCCACGGATGAAGCCGCCGATGCGGTACGGCTTGGCCCCGAGCATGCCGCACAGGCGCTGGAACTGGCCACGCTGACCCGCCCCGGTCCCTTCGGTTTGCGCACCATCGAGCTCGGCGAGTATTTCGGCTATTTCGAAGATGAGCGCCTGATGGCCATGGCCGGCGAACGCATGCATGCCGGCAAGCTCCACGAAATCAGCGGCGTGTGCACCCATCCGGATTTCCAGGGTCGCGGCTTGGCGCGGCGGCTGATGCGCAAACTGATCCGTCGCCAGATGCAGCGTGGCGAAATTCCTTTCCTGCATGTGATGCACGCCAACCTCAGTGCGCGGCAGCTGTATGAGCGCATGGGTTTTACGCATTATCGGGAATCGGTGGTCAGAGTCATTTCGAAAATCTGAGCTTCCGCCAACTGATCTCAGAGAAATCCGTAAAAGCTTTTCATCATGATGAAGTCAAGAATGACAGTGCGAATGGCGGGACTCGTTGTAGCCTTTGTGGCTTCCGTCGTGCTATCGCCTGCCAAAGCGGCCTGCGCCGCATTCGCCGACGCGGCCACCGGAAAACTGCTGAGGCAGGAGGGCATTTGCGATCAGCGGATCACGCCCGCATCCACCTTCAAAATCGCCATCAGCCTGATGGGCTACGACGCCGGAATCCTCAAGGATGCAAGCTCGCCGGCGCTGCCATTTCGCGAAGGCTATCCGGACTGGATTCCCGAGTGGAAACAGACGACGAATCCGACGGGCTGGATGAAGCATTCCGTCGTCTGGTATTCGCAGCAAATCACGCTGGCGCTCGGTAAAGAGCGCTTCGGCCGTTATGTGCATCGCTTCGACTATGGCAATGCGGACGTGTCCGGCACACCCGGCAAACATGATGGGCTGACCGCGGCGTGGCTGAGTTCGTCGCTGAAGATTTCGCCCCTCGAGCAATTGGCGTTTCTGCAAAAAATCGTGCGACGCGAGCTGCCGGTTTCTGCCAATGCCTTTGACATGACGAGCCGGCTCACGGCCATGAACAGCTTGCCCAACGGCTGGATTCTCCACGGCAAAACCGGCACCGGTGCGCCCTTGAGGGCCGATGGGTCCGAGGATTGGGATCATCCCTATGGCTGGTTTGTCGGCTGGGCAACGAAGGACCGGCGCACCATCGTGTTTGTGCGGCAGGTGCAGGAGGAGCGCAAACAATCCGGTGCCGGGCCGCGTACGCGCGATGCTTTCCTGCGCGAGTTGCCGGCGATTCTGGATTCGTTTTAACAATAGTACCCCGCCAAACCCCAGCATCCACGCGCCTTCCCAAGGCATCTGCCCCAAACCCCGCGCCAATACTGGCTTCCCGGCCATCTTCCTTTCTGAATTCTTGCCCCGCCCCGGGAGCCACCGCCCGAACAAGGTAAAATTCGCGCTCTCTTACTGATTCAGGCAAGCACTCATCATGACTACCGCAATTACCCTGAGCTGCGTCGATATCCTCGGCGGCAAGGCGCCCACCGATGCGCCCGTTACTGTCAAAGGCTGGGTCAAAACCCGGCGCGATTCCAAGGCTGGCATTTCCTTTGTCAGCGTTTCCGACGGCTCCTGCTTCCATCCGGTGCAGGTGGTGGCGCCAAATACCCTCGGCAACTACGAAGCCGAAGTGATCAAGCTCACCGCCGGATGTGCGGTTGAAGCAACGGGTTTAATCGTGCCCTCACCCGCCAAGGGCCAGCCGTTTGAAATGCAGGCCGCCACCATCAAGGTGATCGGCTGGGTCGATGATCCGGATACCTATCCGATCACGCCCAAGGCGCACACCATGGAATTTCTGCGCGAGGTCGCGCATCTGCGTCCGCGCACCAATGTGATGGGGGCCGCCACGCGCGTGCGTCACACGGTGGCGCAGGCGATTCACCGTTTCTTTCATGAAGACGGCTTCCTGTGGGTGAACACGCCGATCATCACGGCCAGCGATGCCGAGGGCGCGGGCGAACTGTTCCGCGTCTCGACGCTCGACATGATGAACCTGCCGCGCATCGAGGATGGCCCCGACAAGGGCAAGGTCGATTATTCCAAAGACTTTTTCGGTCGCGAAGCCTTTCTCACCGTCTCCGGCCAACTGAACGTCGAAACCTATTGCATGGCGCTGTCCAAGGTCTATACCTTCGGGCCGACCTTTCGCGCGGAAAACTCCAATACTTCGCGTCACCTGGCCGAGTTCTGGATGATCGAGCCGGAAATCGCTTTCGCCAACCTGGCGGATGACGCCAGCCTCGCCGAGGCCCTGCTCAAATATGTGTTCAAGGCGGTGCTGAACGAGCGCGCCGACGATATGGCCTTCTTCGATGAGCGCGTCGAAAAAGGTATCGTCGCCAAATTGCAGGACATGATCGACCGCGAATTCGTGCGCATGGATTACACCGAGGCGATCAAGATTCTTGAGAGCACCAAGGAAAAATTCGAGTTCCCGGTGAAGTGGGGCATCGACCTGCAATCCGAGCATGAGCGCTTCCTGGCCGAGAAACATGTCGGCGGCCCGGTGGTGCTGATGAACTACCCGAAAGAGATCAAGGCGTTCTACATGCGCTTGAACGACGACAACAAGACGGTAGCGGCGATGGACGTGCTGGCGCCGGGCATCGGCGAGATCATCGGCGGCTCGCAGCGCGAGGAGCGCCTCGAGGTGCTCGACGCGCGCATGATCGAATCGCATCTCGATCCGGCGCATTACAGCTGGTATCGCGATCTGCGCCGCTACGGCACGGTGCCGCATGCCGGTTTCGGCCTCGGCTTCGAGCGCACCATTTCCTATGTCACCGGCCTGTCGAATGTGCGTGACGTGATTCCATTCCCGAGGACCCCCGGCAATGCGCGCTATTGAGGAGCAGTCATGAAAACCCTGCCGCAACTATTCGACAATAACCGCGCCTGGGCGGAGAAGGTCAAGCGCGAAAACCCGTCATTTTTCGCGAAGTTGGCGCAGCAGCAGTCGCCGGAATATTTATGGATCGGCTGCTCGGACAGCCGCGTGCCCGCCAATGAAATCATCGGCCTGATGCCGGGCGAGGTGTTCGTGCATCGCAATATCGCCAATGTGGTGGTGCACACCGATCTCAATTGCCTGTCGGTGATCCAGTATGCGGTCGATGTGCTGAAGGTCAAGCACATCATGGTCACCGGCCACTACGGCTGCGGCGGCGTGCGTGCCGCGCTGTTCGGCGATCGCATCGGTCTGGCCGACAACTGGCTGCACCATGTGCACGATGTGCGCGACAAGCATCTGGAAAAACTGATGGGCCTGAAGCTGGCCGACGAGCGCGTCAATCGCCTGTGCGAATTGAATGTGATCGAACAGGTCGCGAATGTGTGCCAGACCACCATCGTGCGCGATGCCTGGGATCGCGGCCAGCCGCTGTCCGTGCACGGCTGGGTCTACACCCTGCACGACGGCAAGCTGCACGATCTCGATGTGACCGTGACCAGGCGCGATGAAGTCAATGAGCTTTGTGCCGCCGCGGTCGCGAAGATGCGCTGAGCGATGAATTGGCGCCGTCATCGCGGCGCAGGCCGGGAACCAGTCCATGCATCAGCACATGAATAAAATTCGACGGTCGCCTCAACGATGACTCGTGCATTGATTGAAAGACCTTTTCAATCAGTAGGTGAAGCGGGCTGGGTCCCAGCCTTCGCTGGGACGACCTCGTTGCCCCGCGAAACTTCTGTGCCTACTTCGTCGTCCAGCTGTCGAAATCGAGTTTGTCGATGTCGAACTTGGCGAACTTGGGTTGGGTGCCGGCCTTGATTTCGTCCCCCGCGTTCAGGAAGGCCTCGGCCAGGGCGAAGCTCATCTTGGCGAGCGATTCCGGGCTGGCCGTCAGCGAGGCCGTGCTGCCGGTATCGGTGACATTGATCGCCACCGCCTCCTTGATCAGCTGGATATAAATCCGCGCTGCGAGTTCGCGCACGACGCTGTGCCCGGCATCGTCGTGGCCGGCGCCGTTACCGGCGGTGGTGGATTTGGGCGGTGCGGAATGGGACATGGCAATGGACCGTCAATGGTGCAATGGTGGGAAGGCAATTTGTATCCTACGCCGATTGATTGCCGGCGAAGGAGTTTTCGGCGATGGGATGTTGCAAACCGCCATGGCTTGACCTTGCCCGGCGTTCGTCGCATGCTGGTTTGACGCCCGTCAGGCATGTCCGTCTTTCCCGAGGAGACCGTCCATGAAGCTGAGCCCCGAGCAGATCGTGCAATTCGAGCGCGACGGCTATCTGTTTTTTCCCGGCCTGTTCACGCCCGCGGAAGTCAAAACCCTGACCGACGAAGTGCCGCGTCTGTACGCGCAGGATCGTCCGGAAAACGTTCGCGAAAAGACCGGCGGCGTGGTGCGCACCAATTTCGCGGCGCATCTGTACAGCGCGCCGTTCGCCCGCCTCGGCCGACACCCGCGCATGATCGATCCGATCGTGCAGCTGTTCGATGAAGCGGTGTATATGCACCAGTTCAAGATCAACGGCAAACAGGCCTTCGACGGCGATGTGTGGCAATGGCACCAGGATTTCGGCACCTGGCTGAACGACGACCAGATGCCTGAGCCGCGAGCGATGAATGTGGCGATCTTTCTCGATGAAGTGAACGAGTTCAACGGCCCGCTGATGTTCATTCCCGGCAGCCACAAACTCGGCGTGCTCGAGGCGGGCCACGATGTCACCACCACCAGCTACCCGCTGTGGACCATCAATCACGACACCATCGCGCGGCTGGTGAAAAACGGCGGCGGCCTGACCACCGACGGCAATCGCGGCATCGTCGCCCCCAAGGGCTCGGCCGGTTCGATGATCCTGTTCCATTCCTGCCTGGTGCATGCCTCGACCTCGAATCTCTCGCCCTGGAATCGCGTCAGCGTGTACCTGAGCCTGTGCGCGGTATCGAATCATATCCGCCGCTTCAAGCGCCCCGGCTACATCGCGCACCGCGATTTCACCCCGATCAAAACGCTGCCCGATGATTGCTTGCTGAAACCCTATCCGGTCGATCTGCCCTGGAAGGACGGCACGCCCGAAGTGGAGTTGAAACCGAAGATGGCGGCGTAGCGTGATGGTGCAATGAGCCATCCGCAGTAAAATGACCTTTTGTGTTGAAATGAGACCGATCATGACCGCCCGCGATGCCATTCCAGCACTGACCAATCTCAACGCCGCCCAATTGCTGAACGATGTCTCCCGCCACTGGGACGCCGAGATCGTTCCGCAACTGATCGAGTACATCAAGCTGCCGGCGAAATCCCCCGGTTTCGACCCCGACTGGGCCAGGCATGGTTTCCTGGATGCCGCCATCGAGCAGGCGCGCCGCTGGGTGGCTGCGCAGGACATCAAGGGTTTGACGATGGAAGTGGTGCGCCAGGAAGGCCGCACGCCGGTGCTTTTTTTCGATATCCCGGCGACCGGCAATAATGACGCAAACCGTACCGTGCTGCTCTATGGCCATCTCGACAAGCAACCCGAGATGACCGGCTGGCGCCCCGGCCTGGGGCCATGGACGCCGGTGCTGGAAGGTGAGGGCGAGGATCTCAAGCTGTATGGGCGCGGCAGCGCCGACGATGGTTATGCGGTGTTTGCCGCCATTGCCGCGATTGCCGCGCTCGACAAGCAGGGCGTGGCGCGGCCGCATTGCGTGGGCCTGATCGAAACCTGCGAGGAAAGCGGCAGCGACGATCTGCCGATTTATCTCGAAATGCTGGCGCCGCGCATGGGCGCGGTGCAGCTGGTGATCGCGCTTGACTCCGGCGCCGGCAATTACGATCAAATGTGGGTCACGACTTCACTGCGCGGCCTCGTCAACGGTACGCTGACGGTGGATGTGCTGACCGAGGGTGTGCACTCGGGCGATGCCGGCGGCGTGGTGCCGTCCTCGTTCCGTATCGCGCGGCAATTGCTGGATCGCATCGACGATTCGCGCACCGGCGTGGTCAAGCCCAAAGAGTTCAATTGCGAAATTCCCGCCGAGCGTATCGCGCAGGCCAGGCAGGCGGCGGATATTCTCGGCGAATCGATGTGGAAGCGTTTCCCCTGGGCCGCGTGTTGCGATGGCCCGCAGATTTTTGTGCAGCCGACCACCAAGGATCCGGTCGAACTGATCCTGAATCGCACCTGGCGCGCAGCCCTGGCCGTGATCGGCGCCGATGGCCTGCCGCCGATTCAAACCGCCGGCAATGTGCAGCGCCCGCGCACCGCGTTGAAACTCTCGCTGCGCCTGCCGCCCCTGGTCGACGGCGACCGCGCCGCCGTCAGCCTGAAGAAAACGCTGGAAAGCGATCCGCCCAATGCGGCCGGCGTCACCTTCCACTACGAGCAAGCCGCCACCGGCTGGAACGCGCCCGCCAGCCAGCCCTGGCTGTCGGCCCTGCTGGATGCCGCCTCGCAAACCTATTACGGCAAGCCGGCTGCCTATATGGGCGAGGGTGGCACGATTCCGTTCATGGGCATGCTCGGTGTGAAGTTCCCGAAGGCGCAAATGCTGGTCACCGGCGTGCTCGGACCGAAGTCGAATGCGCATGGGCCCAACGAGTTTTTACATATTCCGTATGCCAAGAAATTGACCGCGGCGGTGGCGATGGTGCTGGCCGGAACGCGTTAACCTGAAATAAAACTCCAGCATTGGCGCGCCTTTCGGAGCTTTTTTGCTTCAAACACCGCACCAATACTGGAGTTTCACTTGCTGATGAACACCCGGTGTCATGCCAAGGTCGTATTGATTACTTCGTTCTTCACCCCATTCTCCGGTCACCGCCATGCCCAAGCTCCTGAAATATTCACTGATCGCCGTTGCCGCACTCCTGATCCTGCTGGTGGCCGCCGCCGCGATCATCGCCGCGACCTTCAATCCGAACGATTACAAGCCCACCATCATCAAGCTGGTGCAGGAAAAGAAGCAGCGCACCCTGTCGATTCCCGGCGAGATCAAGCTGACCTTTTTCCCGCGCATCGGCGCCGACCTCGGCAAGCTGTCGATATCCGAGCCGCGCAGCAATGTTGAATTTGCCTCGGTGGAACATGCCCAGGTATCGCTGGCGCTGCTGCCGCTGTTTTCCAAACAGTTTGTGGTCGACCGCCTCAGCGTCGATGGACTGAGGGCCAATATCCAGCATCGCAAGGACGGCGGCAGCAATTTCGACGATCTGCTCGGCAAGGACGGCGCAGTTGACGCCAAGGCCGAAGCCAGGGCGGACAGCAAGGCCGCGACGGCGGTTACGCCGGTCAACCTGGATATCGGCGCCATCGCCATCACCAATGGCAGCGTGAACTACCGTGATGAGGCGGCCAATCGCTCGGTGTCCATCAGCAAGCTGCAGTTGCGCACTGGGCCGATCGCCGACGGCAAAAAAAGCGATATCGATTTCAGCGCCGATATCAGCGGCAAGAATCCGGACCTGGGCTTGAGCATCAAGCTGAAAAGCGATTTCACGCCTGACCTGGGCCGGCAGCATTTTGTGCTGAACAAGATCGATGCTGCCATCAATGGCGGTGCGGTCGGCTTCAGCGACATCAAGCTGACCCTCGGCGGCAATGTCGATGTGCAGGCTGCGAGCAGGCAATTTTCACTCGATGCCCTGGCGCTGTCGCTCGACGCCAGGCAGAGCGCGCAGGCGCTGCAACTGAAAGTGTCGGCGCCGAAACTGAGCGTGACCGACGCCAGGGTGGCCGGCGACAAGATCGCAGTAGATGCAAAGATGACCGAAGCCGCGCGCAGCATCGAGGCGAAATTCTCCCTGCCCGCATTCGAGGGCTCGGCCAAGGCATTCAGGATTCCGGCGATGGCGCTGGAAGCCAATGTGCGTCAGGACGCGCTCAGCGTCGCTGCCAGGTTGAGCGGCGAAATTGACGGCGACATGGAAGGCATGGTGTTTCGCGCCCCCAAACTCGCGCTCACCGTAGATGGCAAGCAGGGTGATATCGCCATCCACAGCGAATCGCACATCGATCTGCTCGCCAATCTGAAAACGGAACTGATCCAGCTCGCGCTCAATGGCAAGCTCGATACCAGCACGCTAGATGCCAAATTCGCCATGCGCAATTTCGCCAAGCCGCTCTATACCTTCGATGTCGGCATCGACGCCATCGACGTCGACCGCTACCTCGGCAAAGGCGAGGGTAATGCGAAGTCGGCGGCCGCCCCGGCCCCGGCCAAGGCGGGGCCGGAAAAGCCGATCGACCTGAGCGCGCTGAAAGCGCTCAATGCCGAGGGCAAGGTCAAAGTGGGCAGCCTGAAAGTGGCCAACATCAAAACCGCCAATCTGAACATGCAGCTGCACGCCGCCGGCGGCAAGCTTGAATTGAGCCCGCTGACGGCATCGCTCTACGGTGGCAGCGTCGCCGGTGCGCTGACGGCCAATGCCAGCACGCCGCCGCGCTTTGCCATCAGGCAGAACTTCAACAAGGTCAATATCGGCCCGCTGCTGAAGGACGCCATCGACAAGGATATTCTTGAGGGTCAGGGCAATATCGCGCTCGATGTCGCGACCACCGGCGCCACTGTCACGCAATTGAAAAAAGACCTGGCCGGCAGCGCGCGTGTCGAACTGAAAGAGGGTGCGCTCAAGGGCATCAACCTCGCCGCCGCTATCCGCAATGCCCAATCGATGCTCGGCGGCGGACAGGCGGGCGGCTCGTCGCAGGGCACCGCCAGCGCGCAGGACAAAACCGATTTCAGCGAATTCGGGGCCAGCTTCAAAATCGTAAACGGCGTCGCGCATAACGACGATCTCGTCCTGAAATCGCCATTGATCCGCGTCGGCGGCAATGGCGACATCAACATCGGCGAAGACCGCCTCGATTACACCGTGTCCGCGACCGTGGTGCCCACCCTGCAAGGCCAGGGCGGCCCCGAATTGCAGGCCTTGAAGGGACTCACTGTACCGGTGAAGCTGAGCGGCCCATTCGCCGCGATCGGTTGGAAAATCGATTTCGCCGGCCTTGCCAGCGGCGTGGCCAAACAGAAAATCGACGAGCAGAAAGACCAGCTGAAATCGAAGCTGCAGGATCAGTTGAAAGACCGATTGAAGGGGTTGCTGGGCAAGTAAGGGGACGGCAATTAGTTTGCGAGATAAAGATAGTCGTTCGTAAATAGCGGGGCCGTCATATAAAAGGCAATCCAGAAAGCAAGGCACTGCACTTGCCTAAGCAACCTGACTGGGCAGGAAAACTGTCTTCACGGGAAAACAAAACCCCGGCATTGGCGCGCTTTCCAGAGCATTTTTGCTCCAAACGCCGCGCCAATGCTGGGGTTTGATTTTTATAGCCGGCAGATGGATGGCACCTTACCGCCAACCACGGAAATGACCAAGAACGCGCGCAGGTCGATATCCGCATAAATGTTGTCGTTGCCGATGCGGGGAAGTGGGCTTGTCGCGACCCGTTACCGACGCCCGGGCTGACTGGCCGCATCACGCGGCCGGCACCTTGCCGCCACAGATTTGCCGCAATTCGGCGATCGCGGTCATGATTTTCACGGATTCTGCTTATATGATTGCCCTGCCGTTGAAATGGACGGCGTCAAAGGGGGATTCATGAAGTTCATTGCCGCTGCGCGCGACCTCGCTGTCAAATCGGGGCGCATTCTTGCCCGTCTGCCGGGCCTTGTCCTGAAACCGCTGTTCGGCGATTTATCCTGGCAGGCGCCGCGCTGGGCGCGCTGGCTGGGTAGAAAATTCGCGGCCGGCGGGCGCGCGGCGATGCGGCGACCGCGCCATGCCGCGGCCCTGCTGGTGCTGGCGGCAGCGCTGGGCGCCGGCGGCGCCTGGACCTGGAAATGGTGGCAGGCGCGGCCCAAGCCGATCGAGGTGACGGCGACGGTACAGAACCCGTCGCGCACCCCGCTGGAAAGCGAAGATGACGCTTCACCGCGCCCTTTGTTGATCCGTTTTTCGCAATCGGTGGCGCCCCTGTCGATGAGCGGCAAGGAGGTGGCGCAAGGCATTACCGTCGCCCCCGCGCTGGAAGGCAAGTGGAAATGGGCTTCGGACAAGCAGCTCGAGTTTCAGCCCAAGGAGGATTGGCCGATTGGTGCGGAGTACGCCGTGACCATCGACAAAACGGCAGTCGCCGACCACATCGTCCTGGCCCGCCCCACGCTCAAGTTCGAGACGCCGGCCTTCATCGCCAAGGTGACGCGTGCCGAGTTCTATCAGGACCCGGTCAATCCCGCGCTGAAAAAAGCGGTGTTCGATATCAATTTCACGCAGCCGGTGAATACGACCGAGCTGGAAAAACGCATCGCCCTCAAACTCGCCGGGCAATCCGAAGGCATCTGGGGCGTGGGCCGCGAAACCACCAAATTCACGGTGAGTTATGACAAGCTGAAACTGAATGCCTTTGTGCATTCCGAAACCCTGCAAACCCCGCAGGAAGACAGCAGCATTGCGCTGAAGGTCGGCAAGGGCCTGCTTGCCGCGCGCGCCGGCAAGCCCTTCGATGAGGCCATCGATCGCAGCGTACGCGTGCCCGGCCTCGCCAGTCTCAATGTCACCGAGCTGTCGGTCAATGTCGCGCAGAACGCAAAAAACGAACCTGAGCAAATCATCACCACCGCGCTCTCGGCCAGCACTATGGAAAAGGACATCAAGGCGGCCACCACCGCCTGGCTGCTGCCGGTTTACAGCCCGACGCAGAAGAAGGAAGAGCGCAAGCGGCCCTATCGCTGGGGCAATCCGCAGGAGATTTCCGAGGCGGTGCTGAAGGAATCGACCAAACTGGAGACCGAACTGGTGGCCGGCGAACGCGAACATAGCGAAGCCCATGTGTTCAAGTACAACGCCCCGGTGGGCCGCTATGTGTATGTGCAGATCGAGCGCGGCCTCAAATCGTTCGGCGGCTACACGCTGGCCAAGCGTGTGCAGCAGGTGCTGCGCGTGCCGCCGATCCCGCCGCAGCTCAACATCATGGGCCAGGGCTCCCTGCTGGCGATGAGCGGCGAAAAGAAAGTGGCGGTGCTGGTGCGCGACCTGCCCGGCCTGCGCATGGAGATGGGCCGCGTGCTGCCGGCGCAGCTGCAGCACCTGATTTCGCAGTCGGAAGGCAATTTCGACAAGCCGCAGTTTTTTGGCGCCTTCGGCATGGACAATCTTGCCGAGCGTTTCGAAAAGAAAATTCCGCTGCCGCGCCTCAAACAGGGCAAGGCGCATTACGAGGCGCTCAACCTGGGCGACTATCTGAAAAAAGATGGTGCCGACAAGCGCGGCATTTTCCTGTTGCACGTACAGGGCTACGACCCGAAAGTGCGCGAGCCGGCCAAGGCCCAACCGGCCGATGACGAGGCGGAAGATTCGGGCGATGGCCGGCGCCGCAGCGAGGACGAAGGTGAAGGCGAAGGAGAGGGCGAAAGCGAAGAAAGCAATGGCGAGGACGCCGGGCCGGTGTCGGCGCGCGAAGACTTCCGCCTGATCCTGGTCACCGATCTGGGTGTGCTGGTGAAGCGCTCGCTCGACGGCAGCCAGGATGTGTTCGTGCAATCGATCGCCACGGGGCTGCCGGTGGCAGGTGCCGAGGTGGAAGTGATCGGCAAGAACGGCCTCACCCTGTTTGCGCAGACCACCGATGCAACGGGCCGCGCGCAATTCGCCAAACTGGAAAACCTGTCGCGCGAACGCACCCCGCTGATGTACCTGGTGAAGAAAGCCGGCGACTTCAGCTTCCTGCCGCTCAATCGCCGCGATCGCGGGCTGGATTTTTCGCGCTTCGATATCGGCGGCATCCGCAACACCCTGCAGCCTGGCCAATTGTCGGCCTACCTGTTTTCGGATCGCGGCATTTACCGGCCGGGCGATACCTTCAATATCGGCATGATCGTGAAAGCCGCCAGCTGGGCCACGACCGTGGCTGGCCTGCCGCTGGAAGTCGAGGTAACCGATCCACGCGGCCTCAGCATCAAACGCGAGAAAATCAAGCTGGCGGCGGGCGGCTTCAATGAACTCTCGCACGCGACGCAGGAGACGTCGCCGACCGGCAACTACGGCATCAATCTCTACACCGTCAAGGACGGCCAGGCCAATACCCTGCTGGGCTCAACCTCGGTGCGCGTGCAGGAATTTTTGCCGGATCGCATGAAGGTCACGGCCAAGCTGTCCAGCGAGGCGGGCGAGGGCTGGGTATCGCCGAGTGAACTGAAGGCCAAGGTGAATGCACAGAACCTGTTCGGCACCCCGGCCGCCAATCGCCGTGTGGAGGCGACCCTGACCCTGCAGCCGGCGTATCCCGCGTTCCGCAGCTATCCCGATCATCGCTTTTACGATCCGCTGCGCGCCAAGGAAGGTTATTCGGACAAGCTTGCCGAGGCCACCACCGACGAAGAGGGCAATGCCGAATTCGATCTCGATCTCGCGCGCTATGCCAAGGCCACCTATCGCCTGCATTTCCTGGCGCGCGCCTTCGAGGCCGAGGGCGGGCGCAGCGTGGCCGCCGATACGGCGGCGATGGTGTCCGAGCTACCCTTCCTGGTCGGCTTCAAGGCGGATGGCGATCTGGCCTATGTGTCGAAAGGTTCGAAGCGCATCGTCAATCTGATCGCCATCGATCCCAAGGCGAAGAAGAGCGCGGTCAAGGATCTGATGCTGGAACTGGTCGAGCGTCGCTATGTATCGGTGCTGGTGAAGCAGCCGAATGGCACCTACAAATACGAATCGAAACCGAAAGAAATCCCCGTCAAGGACAGCCCGCTGTCGATTCCGGCCGGCGGCTTCAATCTGGCGCTGGCGACCGATACGCCCGGCAATTTCTTCTATCGCATTCGCGATGCGCAAAATATCGAGCAGAACCGCATCGAGTATTCGGTGGCCGGTGCCGGCAATGTCACACGCTCCCTGGACCGCAATGCCGAGTTGCAACTGATGCTGAAAAGCAAGGATGTGGCGGCCGGCGAGGAGATCGAAATCAGCATTCGCGCGTCCTATGCGGGTGCCGGTCTCATCACCGTCGAGCGCGACCGCGTCTATGCGCATCAATGGTTCAAGGCGGCCACGCAATCCTCGGTGCAGAAGATTCGCCTGCCTGCCGATTTCGAGGGCAATGGCTATGTGACGGTGCAGTACATCCGCGATCCGGGCTCGGACGAAATTTTCATGAGCCCGCTGTCGTATGGCACCGTGCCGTTCTCGGTCAACCTCGAAAAGCGCAGCAATAAATTGACTTTCGCGGCACCCGCCAAGGTCAAGCCGGGAGAGGTGCTGAAAATAAAACTGACGGCGGCACAGCCAACGCGTGCGGTGGTGTTCGCGGTCGACGAAGGCATCCTGCAGGTGGCGCGCTATCAGATGGCCGATCCGCTGGCGCATTTCTTCCAGAAGCGTTCGCTCGATGTGCGCACTTCGCAAATCCTCGATTTGATCCTGCCCGAGTTCAAGAAGCTGATGCAGGCGGCGGCCCCCGGCGGCGATGCCGAGGGCGCGCTGGGCAAGAACCTGAACCCCTTCAGGCGCAAGCGCGACAAGCCGGCGGTGTACTGGTCGGGCATTGTCGACGTCAGCGGCGAGCGCGAATTCAGCTACACCGTGCCGGATACCTTCAACGGCAGCCTGCGCCTGATGGCGGTGGCGGTGAACGACCAGTCTATCGGCACGCTCTCCGACAAGACCCTCGTGCAAGGTGACTTTGTGCTGTCGCCGAATGCGCCGCTGGCGGTGGCGCCGGGCGATGAGTTCGAGGTTTCGGTGGGCGTGGCCAATAACGTTGCCGGCTCGGGCAAAGCGGCGCCAGTATCGGTCAGTTTGAAGGCCTCACCCCATCTCGAGATTGTCGGCGCCGATACCCAGGCACTGACCATCGGCGAGCGCAAGGAGAGCGTGGCGATCTATCGCCTGAAAGCGAAAACCGGCGCCGCGTCCAGGCTGGGTTCGGCCACACTCGCGTTCTCGGTGCAGCTCAAGGATCAGCCGGAAAAATCGGCGAAGCTGTCGACCGATCTTAGCGTGCGTCCGGCCGGGCCGTATTACACGCAGGTCACGGTCGGCAGTTTCACCGGCAGCCAGGAGGTGGCGATCAAGCGCGAGGTGTTCGGCGAATATAGCAAGGGCGAGGCGGCGGTGTCTGCGCTGCCCCTGGTGATCGCCAATGGCCTTACCGCCTATCTCGATAACTTCCCGCATATGTGCACCGAGCAGATCACCAGCCGCGCCATGCCGGCGGTGATTCTCGGCCAGCGTCCCGAGTTCGGCGCGCGCGATGCCAAGGACCAATCGGCCAAGGTGGAAAAATCGTTTGCCGATGCCATTGCGGTATTGCGTTCACGGCAAAACGCGGAGGGTGGTTTCGGCCTGTGGACGGCCTCGGTGGAAGCCGATGAATACGCCTCGGTCTATGCCATTCACCTGCTGCTGGAAGCGCGCGAGCGCGGCATGAATGTGCCGACCGACATGATGGCCAAAAGCAATGCCTGGCTTCAACAACTGGCGGCCAGCCCGGCGCGCGATCTGTGGGATGTGCGCACACGCGCCTATGCGGTGTATTTGCTGACGCGGCAAAGCACCATCACCACCGCCTACCTTGCGGCCCTGCGCGAAACCCTCGACAAGAAATATGCAGGGGTCTGGGAGAAGGATTCGGCGGCGGTATTCATGGCGGCCAGCTACAAGCTGATGAAGGATGATCGCCTGGCCGGCAAGTTGATGGATGAGCCGATCGCGCTGCTGTCGAAGCGCGGCGAACCCTACAGGTATGAACGCTATTACGACAACACCATCCGCGATGCGCAAACGCTGTATATCGCCTCCAAGCATTTCCCGGAGCGCGCGCGCAAGCTGGATTTCGCGACCATGGGTTCGATGGTCAAGACCATTCAGGACGGCCGCTTCAATACCCATTCCGCCGCCTATGTGATCCTGGCGCTCGATGCCTATGCCAGCACCATCGACAGCAAGGTGGCCGGCAAATTGTCGATCGCCGAAATCGGCCGCGACGGCAAGGCGCAGGCGCTGGCTTTGCCGGCCAATCTGTTGCCGCGCGTCAGCTTTGCCGATACGGCTGCCAAGCTCAAGTTCGGCAACGATAGCGGGCTCACCACGTATTTCGCGGTGGCCGAATCGGGCTTTGATCGGACGCCGCCGATGACGGAACTGAAATCCGGCATGGAAATCGTCCGCGAATATCTCGACGGCCAGGGCAATCCGATCGGCAACGTGAAGGTCGGTGATGAAATCACCGTGCGCCTCAGGTTCCGCGCCATCGGTCGCGATTATGTGCCGAGTGCCGCCCTGGTGGATTTGCTGCCGGGTGGTTTTGAGCCGGTATTGAATCCGACCGTAGCACCGGTGCTGGCCACGGAAAGCAAGAAGAAGCCCGGCTATGTGGACCGCCTCGGCAATGTCGGCAGTTGGGCGGTGGATTACAGCGATGTGCGCGAGGATCGCGTGGTGCTGTATGGCCGCGTCAATGCCAGCGTCGCGGAATATCGTTATCGCATCCGCGCCACCAATGTCGGCACCTTCGTGGTTCCGCCGGCCTATGGCGAATCGCTGTATGAACGCGATGTGCAGGCGCGCTCCTTGCCGGGGAAAATCACTGTGGAGCGCGCCGGCAAGTGAAGCGCCGCGCGCGCGTCCTGCTGGCCTCAACCACCATCATTGCACTGGCATTGATTGGCCTGAGGCTGGCGCCGAAAACGCCGCTGCGCGAAATCAGCGGCTATTCCAGCGCGGTCTATGGCGAGCGTGGCGAGTTGCTGCGCCTGACGCTGGCGCCGGATGAGCAGTACCGGCTGTGGACGCCGCTGGACTCCATTTCGCCAACGCTCGGTGAAGCCGTAATGCGCTACGAGGACCGCTGGTTCTACTGGCATCCGGGTGTCAACCCGGCGGCGATGGTGCGCAGCGCCTGGGCGACTTTCAGCGGCCAGCGCCGCCAGGGCGGCTCGACGCTGAGCATGCAATTGGCGCGCAAGGTCTACAACATCGACAGCCGCAATATGCCGGGCAAGCTGAAACAGATGGCGGCCGCGCTGTGGCTGGAGGCACGTTATTCGAAGCGCGAGATCCTCGAGGCTTATCTCAACTTCGTCCCCTATGGCGGCAATATCGAGGGCGCGGGGGCCGCCAGCCTGGTGTATTTCCACAAACGCGCGGCCGACTTGAGCCTGCCCGAGGCGCTGACCCTGGCGGTGATCCCGCAAAATCCGGCGGCGCGCGGCGGCGCACAAACGGGTTCGACAGCGCTCAGAGAGGCGCGTGGCCGGCTGGCGGCAGCGTGGATCGCGGCCCATCCGGAAGATGAAAAATTTGGCGCCATGCTGGCGGTGGCGCCTTATGGCATCGGCACCTTGCCGTTCCGCGCCCCGCATCTATCCGACCAGCTGCTGCGAGATTCACGCATTGCGCGCAATGCACGCGATGCACGCGACGGCAGGGGCCAGGAAATATATTCCAGCCTCGATCTGCGCATGCAGGCCACGCTTGAGCGCGTGATCGCGCAGCGCATCGAGACGCAGAAAAAAATCGGCATCCGCAATGCCGCCGCCCTGCTGCTCGATACCGAGACCATGGAGGTCAAGGCCATGGTCGGCTCGGCCGATTTTCACGATGAGGATATCGACGGCCAGGTAAATGCGGTGCAGGCCAGGCGCTCGCCGGGCTCGACCCTGAAGCCCTTCGTCTACGCGCTGGCCTTCGATCAGGGTGTGCTGCATCCGATGACGGTGCTGAAGGATGCGCCCACCGCCTTCGGTCCCTTCAGCCCGGAAAATTTCGACGGCCGCTTCGTCGGCCCGATCACTGCGCAGGACGCCCTGGTGCGCAGCCGCAATGTGCCAGCGGTATTGGTGGCGTCCAGACTCACGCGGCCCGGGCTCTACGATCTGATGAAAAGCGCCGGCGTCAGCAATCTGGCCAACGAAAAGCATTACGGCCTCGCGCTTACCCTCGGCGGCGGCGAGGTGACGATGGAGGAGCTGGCGCGCCTGTACGCCATGCTGGCCAATGGCGGTGAGTTGAGGTCGATCGCGTACACGCATGCTGCGCACCGCGACGCTTCAATATCGACAGCAAACAATCCGCAACTGCTGTCGGCGCCCGCCGCCTTCGTCACGCTGGAAATGCTGAAGTCCAATCCGCGCCCCGACACCGGCCTGCCCGCGCAGCCGGCGGTGTCGTGGAAGACCGGCACCTCATGGGGCTTTCGCGACGCCTGGGCGGCCGGCGTATTCGGCCGCTATGTGATGGTGGTCTGGGCCGGAAATTTCGATGGCGAAGGCAACCCGGCCCTGGTCGGCGTATCGGCAGCGGCGCCGTTGTTTTTCAATATCGTCGATGCGCTGCGCGAGGAAGGTTTGCTGCTGGCAGACAAGCCGCGCGTTCCGCCTTCTGGGCTCACGCGAGTTGAAGTCTGTGCGGCCACCGGTGATCTGCCCAATGCCTGGTGCAAGGAGCGGATGGCGACCTGGTTCATGCCCGGCAAATCGCCGATCCGCGTGTCCAATCTGCATCGCCGCGTGCTGATCGATACGCAAAGCGGTCGTGCGGTGTGTGAGGAGGGCGCCCACACGCGCTGGGAAGTCTTCGAATACTGGCCCTCGGATATGCGCCGCATGTTCCGCGATGCCGGCATGCCGCGCCGCGAGCCGCCGCGCGAAGCCGAATGCAGCGGGCGCAACGTCGTCGCCGATGGCGATGCGCCGCAAATCGTTTCGCCCCTGCGCGCAGTGACCTACACCGCGCGGCTGTCGCAGCCGGTGCCGCTGACCTTGCGCGCCGAGGGTGGTGCGGGGCGGCAATACTGGTTCTCGAACGAAGCCCTGCTCGGCGAGGTGAATGCCGGCGACAGCCTCAGCTGGAATCCGCCCAGTGCGGGGCGCTACAAGCTGCGTGTGGTCGATGAAAGCGGACGATCCGATACGCGTGAACTGGCGGTTGAGGCAGTGCCTTGAGGGAGCATAGAAAAATTAAACTCAAGCACTGGCGCGCCTTTCCAGCCATTTTTGGCTGGAAAGGCGCGCCAAATGGCGTTCTACGTTTTTTATTTGCGCGGCTTTAATGCCAGCCCGATTCAATCAAGCCGCGCGTTTCCGCCACCGCCACTTCCCATAATTCCGCCATCACCGCGTCCGGTTTTTGATAAACACCGGCGAAATTTCCATCGCCCAGATACGCGCGCGTTTGCTGCGGGTTGAGCAATTTGAGTTTGGCGTAATCGATGCCGGGCTGCACGCTGCTCGGCTGCACCACGCCGGCAATGCGCGTTGCGGGAAAGTTTTCCATCCACGAGGCGTGCGAGGCCAGCGGATCGATCGCCTGCACCTTGGCCCAGGTCTTGGGCGCGTTCCACCAGTTGTGGAATTTCACTTTCACCTCGGGATGATCGCCCATCCACTCGCCGAGAAAATTGCCGATGGGCGCATTGCCGCCGTGGCCGTTGACGATCAGGATGCGTTTGAAGCCGTGGGTGGCGAGGCTGTCGAGCGCATCGCGCACCACGGCAATGAGGGTTTCGAGGCGCAGGCTGATGGTGCCGGGGTAAGCCATGAAGGTCGGGGTGTGGCCGAAGGGGATCACCGGAAATACCGGCACGCCCAGCGGCGCGGCGGCATCGGCGGCAACATTTTCAGCGAGGATCGAATCGACCGACAGGCTCAGGTAGGCATGCTGCTCGGTGCAGCCGATCGGCAATACCGCTCGGTCGTCATGCTTCAGGTATTCCTCGATCATCATCCAGTTGCAATCGCGTACACGCATGACAGGCTCGCTCAAAGACGGTTGCCGCGATAATATCGCGAATGAACGAAAATGCGCCCTTCCAATTTTGATGGAGAACCCAATGCAGTTGATCGGCATGCTCGATTCCCCTTATGTGCGCCGGGTGGCGATTTCCATGAAGCTGATGGACCTGCCTTTCGAGCATCGCTCGGTATCGGTGTTTCGCCACTATGCGGAATTCGAGAAAATTAATTCGTTGGTGAAAGCGCCCACCCTGGTATGCGATGACGGCCAGATCCTGATAGATTCGAGCCTGATCATCGATTATCTGGAAACCCTGGTGCCGGCCGCCAAGCGCCTGCTGCCCGTCAATGGTGTGGCGCGTCGTGATGCCCTGCAGCGCATCGGCATTGCCTTGGTCGCCTGCGAAAAAACCGTGCAGCACTATTACGAACTGAACCTGCGTCCGGCGGAGAAGTGCCATCAGCCCTGGCTGGATCGTGTCGCCGCCCAGGCGCATGCGGCTTACGATTGGCTGGAGCCGATCGCCGGCGCAGCCAAGCCCTGGATCAGCGGCGGCACCATGGGCCAGGATGATGTGACGCTGGCAGTAGCCTGGCGTTTTACGCAATTCAATTCGCCGGCATTGATCGATCCCGCACGTTATCCGGCGCTGGCCGCGTTCTCGGCACGGGCCGAGGCGCGCCCGGAATTCATCGCTACCCCGCTGGATTGAATATGGATATTTTGCGCCACGACGACATCGTGCCCCTGGTTGCACGCCTGCATGCGGACAGCTGGAAGGTTGCCTATCGCGGCATCTTCGCCGACGCCTATCTCGACGGCGAAGTTGAGGCGGAGCGCCTCAACCACTGGCGGCATCGCGTCCCGGAGCTCGCCGCAGGCACCGGCGAAATTTTCCTGGCGCGGCTGGGTGCGGACGCGGTCGGTTTTGTCTGCATCGAGGTCGGCGACGGGCGCGAATGGGGCGCCTATGTCGACAATCTGCATGTGCTGCCGCATCTGCGCGGGCAGCGCATCGGCGCCCTGTTGCTGGAACGGGCGGCGCAGTGGGCGCGGGCGCAGGGCGAAGCGCAAATGTATCTCTGGGTGTTCGAAGCCAACCAGCAGGCGCGGCGTTTTTACGAACGCGAAGGCTGGCGCGCGGCCGAGCGTAATATCCAGGAAATTCCCGGCGGCGGCGAGCGGCCGATGTGGCGCATGGTGAAGGCGATCTGAGCGCCGGTGGCGGGGCTTGCAACTTTCGGCACCGATCCTTATCTCTTTGAATAGAGCAATCGATCGACGGCGCCAATTGCCGTCGTGCCATTATTTTTGGTGAGCCCATGAAAAAATATCTGGCGCTATTGACCCTGATCGGCCTTGCCTTTGCGACCGCGGCTACCACTGCCTTGTGGGCGCAACGCGGCGGCGAACGCAATGTGGAACCACGATCGGTCAGCCCGCGCGGAGCGCTCGGCGAGCATGAACGCAGCTTGGTCGCGTTGTTCGAAAATGCCGCGCCTTCAGTGGCCTATATCACCACCGAAAGCCTGGTGCGCCGCGGCTTTTTCGGCGCGGCGGTATCGCAGGGCGCCGGCAGCGGCTTTGTCTGGGATGCGCAGGGCCATGTGGTCACCAATAACCATGTGGTCGAGAACGCGCAGAAGGTGCTGGTGCAACTCGATGCCGGCAAGGAACCTATCGCCGCACGTGTGATCGGCCGCGCCCCCGAGTACGACCTGGCCGTGGTGCAGCTGGTGAAGGTGCCGGCCAATATCCGGCCGATCCCGCTGGGTTCTTCGCGCGATCTCAAGGTCGGGCAATCGGTGCTGGCGATCGGCAATCCCTTCGGCTTGTCGCGCACCCTGACCGTCGGCATCATCTCGGCCCTGGATCGCTATCTGCCCACCCAGGACTACGCCGAAATCGCCGGCGCCATCCAGACCGATGCCGCCATCAATCCCGGCAATTCCGGCGGGCCGCTGCTGGACAGTGCGGGACGCCTGATCGGGGTGAATTCGGCGATCCGTTCCGCCTCGGGCTCATCGTCCGGCGTGGGTTTCGCGATCCCGGCCGACCTGGTCAATCGCATCGTGCCGCAGCTGATCGCGCGCGGCCAGGCCGCCTACCCGGGCATCGGCATTGCGCCGGTCGATCCGGACCTGGTGGCGCGCAATGGCATCAATGGCGTGGTGGTCGGCGAAGTGCGCCGTGGTACACCCGCGGCGGCGGCCGGGCTGAAGCCCCTGTCGCGCCGTACCGGCGAACTCGGCGACGTCATCACCGAGGTCAATGGCCGCGCCGTCGATACTCTGTCGACTTACTTTGCCGAGCTTGACCGGGTCGGCATCGGCAATACCGCCGAATTGACGATCGTTCGCGATGGCGGAACGCGCAAGGTGCGGCTCAAGGTAATTGACACGAATCAGCATTGACGCCGGCAATTTTCGCTATGCTGGCCCGTTCGTCAACCCGGGGAATGCATATGCGCACACGTACCGCCGTTCTGGTTTCCACGCTGGTTTCATCCTTCGTATTCGGTTTGGCGGCGGGCAATGCCCGGGCGGAGCCGGCCAAGCCGGTGATTGAAAAAATCGCCGGGGAAGTTTCCGCGGAGCGCATGGAAAAGACCATTCGCAGGCTGGTCAGTTTCGAGACCCGCAACACCCTGTCCGAAACCGAGAGCGATACGCGCGGCATCGGCGCGGCGCGGCGCTGGATCAAGTCCGAGCTGGATGCCTGCGCCAAGGCCAACGGCGGACGCATGAAGGTCGAATTCGACGACAATATTTCGCCGGTGGCGCCGCGCATTCCCAAACCGACCGCGGTCGTCAATGTGGTCGCCACCCTGCCGGGCACCCAGGCGGAATCGAAAGATCGCCTCTATGTGGTTAGCGGCCATTACGACTCGATGCCCGACAGCCCCACCGACGGCGTAACCACCGCACCCGGCGCCAATGACGATGCCTCCGGTACGGCCGCGGTGATGGAACTGGCCTGCATCATGTCGAAATACCGATTCGACGCCACGCTGGTGTTCATGACCGTGGCCGGCGAGGAGCAGGGCCTGGTCGGCGCGACTTTCTGGGCGAAGAAGGCCAAGGCGGCCGGGCTCAACGTGGCCGGCATGTTCACCAATGACATCATCGGCAATACCAAGGGCGCCGACGGCACCACCATCCGCGACCATGTGCGCGTGTTCGCCGAAGGCGTGCCGCCGCTGAAAGAGCAGAGCGACGAAACCGTCACCCTGCTGCGCAGCGGGGGTGAAAACGATTTTCCGGCCCGTCAGCTGGGCCGCTTCATCAAGGAAGCCGCGGAACGCACCATTCCCGGCATGACCGTGGACCTGATCTATCGCCGCGATCGCTATCTGCGCGGCGGCGATCACTCGCCGTTCCTCGATGCTGGTTATCCGGCGGTACGCTTCACCGAGCCGATCGAGGATTGGCGCCACCAGCACAAGACGCCGCGCATCGACAATGGCGTGCAACTGGGCGATCTGCCCGAGTTCGTCGATTTCGATTACATCGCCAAAGTGGCGCGGGTGAACGCGGCGGCATTGGCCTCGCTGGCGCTGGCGCCGGCGGCGCCGAAGGAAGTGCAGATGGAGACGCTGGCGCTGGAGAACGATTCCACCCTGCGCTGGAAGGCCAACCCCGAACCGGACCTGGCCGGTTATCGCATCGTCTGGCGCGACACCAATGCGCCGTACTGGCAGCAAAGCCGCGATGTCGGCAATGTCACGCGCGCCACTATCAAGGGCGTGTCGAAAGACAATGTGATCTTCGGCGTGCAGGCCATCGACAAGGACGGCAATGTGAGCGTCGCCACTTATCCGGTGCCGTTCCGCTCGCGCTGAATGAAATCGCCGCGGGGCCATCCCGCGACAATCACCAGGCCGCCCCATGGTTTCGAGAGGGCGGTTTTTTTGTCTATAAGGCTCGGTTCAGGCCTGCGTGGTGGCAGCTTTGGCACATTGTGTCGTGGCGAACAACTGTTGCGCATATCGCGGGTGGAAAATACGAATTGATGCGGCGCAGGTGGCGCGGCCTGAAATCCTTCATTGACGCTACAGCGTATCCAGCGCGTCGGTAATCGCGTCCAGATAGACCGGAAAGCGCTGCAGATCGTTGTGTCCTGCGCCGGGAACGATGACCAGTTTTGCCGCCGGCTGCAGACCGGCGAGCTCCCGCCCCTGGCGCAGCGGGATGACGCTGTCGTTATCGCCGTGCAGGATCAGCAATGGGCGTTTTACCTGCGGCACCCAGGCATCGCTGTGCATGGGATAACGGTTGATCGCCGATGGCAGCCAGGGGTAGCGCTCGCGCGCCATCGCATCCAGGCTCAGGTAGGGCGATACCAGAATGGTGAGATCGGGCTGCACTTCACTGGCGAGCATGGTCGCGAGGCCGGTGCCCAGGGAGCGTCCGTAAATGACTTTCTTCTTTCCCGCGTATTGCGGCGCCAGCCATTGCCAGGCGCGGCGCACATCCTCGTGCAACTGCGCCTCGCTGCTGATGCGGCCGCTGCTTTTGCCGAAGCCGCGATAGTCCAGCACCAGCAGGTCGTAATCGACGCGGCGGTAAAAATCGACGCTGCCGATCCAGGACTGCAGATTGCCGCTGTTGCCGTGCAGAAAGAACACCACGCCCCTGGGGTTGGGCAGCTTCAACTGCAGGGCGGACAGCGTGGCGCCCTCGACCGGGATGCGCACTTCGGTCACGTCCGGCAGTGCGAAACGAAAGTCCGCCGGCAGCGGCACCGGATGGAAGATCAGCGATTCCTGGGTGACATAAACGAAGCCCGCCACGCCGCAGTAGGCCAGCATCGACACCAGTGCGCCGACCAGGGCGAGACCGGCGATCCGGTGTTTGCGCGGAGGTGGCTGCATATCCGCCTGCGGCGGGATGGGTGGCTTCAGCCGCGGCCGATAAAATCGCGCTTGCCGATTTCCAGGCCGTTGTGACGCAGAATCGCGTAGGCAGCGGTCACATGAAAATAGAAATTCGGCAGGACCTGATGCAACAGGTAATTCTGACCCTTGAATGCGGTCGGGTTGCCGGCCACATTGATGGTGATGTCGCGTTCCTCCTGCCCGTCGATTTGCCCCGTCTTGAATGTGGCGATATGCGCCAGGGTCTTGTCGATGCGCGCGATCAGCTCGGCGAAAGTCTTTTCATTGTCCTCGAACTTCGGCACGTCCTGCCCGGCGAGGCGCGAGCATGCCCCCTTGGCGAAATCGGCGGCGATCTGAACCTGGCGCGACATCTGCAGCATGTCCGGATAGAGGCGCGAGTTCAGGAACACGCTGTCTTCAATTTTTTTGGCCTGTGCATAGGCGGCCGCTTTTTCGAGAATCGCTTTCAGATTGCCCAGCATGCGCTGGAACACCGGCACCGAAACCTGATACATGGAAATCGTCATGGTTGTCTCCGAAATTATGGAGGCAGAGTTTAACAGGCCGCCCGGAAGGCGGCGGAATGCCCGCGACGAACGCCGCCCGAATCCAGCGCGGGAACTTGTTGCGTCCTACCCGGGAATGCCATTGGCGGGACGACTGCAAGGCGACCACAAAATGGCCGCGGATTTTGCGCTTTGGACGGCAATCCCTGCGCCTCGTCGCAATCCGCTGGGCACATCGCCGGGTGCCCAATACAGTGGTGGCAACCCGGAACCGCTGCGAACCCGGCGGTGAACGGCAGCGGGGCAAATAAAGCTTCATCCGGCTGAAACCGGCCTGAAATGCGCGCCGCACAAACTATCGGCATTGGAGTGCTTGCGAATTTCCGCAACGCTGACATGCAAAGGAGACTGACATGAAACCTGAAATTACCCATCGCCCGCGGGCATTGGCGGCAATATTCGCCACTGCGCTGACCAGTCTGACCCTGACCAGCTTTGAATCCCTGGCGCGGCCTGACGACGCGCATCCGGCGCTGGCGGCTGCCGGCAGCCCCCTTCAGGTGGCACCTGCCGCCATCAAACTCGAGCCCATTGTGGTGATCGGCAGGCGGCTGAACAGTGCCGCGCGTCAAGCTGTCGTGCGCTGACCATGCCGCCCGCGATTGGCCGGCAGCTCTGCGATAATGCGGTTCGCAACCGACTATCGCGGAGCCGCCTGCCATGGCATTGAAACGTCCCCGCTGGCCGCAAGGCCGCACCCTGATCATTGATCATGATTCGCGCGTCCTGCGCGGCAATCCGCTGAAGGATCCGCACCGGCGCAAGCTGGCCGTCTGGCTGCCGCCGCAATACGATGATCCTGACTTCGTCGCGCGCAAGGCACGCTTCCCGGTGCTCTACGATCTGGTCGGCTTCATGGGTTCGGGCTTGTCGCATATCAACTGGCGCAACTTCGACGAGAACGTGCCCGAGCGCGCCGCGCGCCTGATCCATGAAGGCAAGATGGGGCCGGCCATCATCGTGTTTCCCGACTGCTTCACCGCGCTGGGCGGCAACCAGTACATCAATTCTTCGGCCATCGGCAATTACGCCGACTACATCACCCAGGAGTTGATTCCTTTTGTCGATCGCGAATTCCGCACCCTGGCGTCGCGCGCGCATCGCGGCTGCTTCGGCAAATCCTCCGGCGGCTACGGAGCCATCATCCACGGCATGCAATACGCCGACTACTGGGGTGCCATCGCCAGCCATTCCGGTGATGCGCATTTCGAATTCGTCTACATGAACGACTGGCCGCGTACCCTCACCGAGTTGATGAAGCACCGCAAGATCAAGCGCCAGGCCGGTGCCATCGATGTGCGCAAGGAAGAGAAGGGCGCCGACAAGGGGCTCGACGACGGGCGGGTGAAGAATTTTCTGAACGCGGTCTGGAAAAGCGAAAAACCGTCGGACGCCGAAGGCCATGCCTTGATGATGCTCGCCATGTCCGCGACCTATGACCCGGACCCGAAGGCGCCGTTGGGATTCCGCCTGCCCTTCAATCTGGAAACCGGCGAGCGGATCGAGACGCGCTGGAAAAACTGGCTGAAGCATGACCCGGTCAACCTGGTCGACAAGTACCGCGTCAACCTGAAGTCGCTGAAGGGCATTTTTATCGATTGCGGCTGGCGGGATCAGTACCAGATTCACTACGGCGCGCGAATTCTGTCGAAACGCTTGAAAGCCGCCGGTGTCAGACATACTTATGAAGAGTTCGACGATACGCATTCCGGCGTGGATTACCGCATGGATGCCAGTCTGCCGTTTTTGTACCGTGCCCTTAAGCCTTAAACGCCTTAAACCCTGGACCCTGAGGAAGATCATGAAAAAACTGCTTGCATCCCTGTTCTGCCTGTCTGCGCTCGGCCTGGCCCACGCCGATGACCGGAAACCCTACAACGAAGCCGCCGACGCCAAGGCCGAAGTCGGCGCGGCGCTCAAATCCGCCGCCGCGCAAAACAAGGCGACCCTGCTGGTATTCGGCGCCAATTGGTGCGGGGATTGCAAGGTGCTGGACATGGAAATGCATCAGGGCGAACTCGCCAAGCTGGTCGATGCAAAATTGAATGTGGTCAAGATCGACACCGGCCGCAACGACCGCAATACCGATCTCATCGCCCAGTACGGCAATACCACCAAGAAGGGCATCCCCTCGGTGGTGTTGCTGAATTCCGCGGGCAAGGTGGTCTACCAGACCGACGGCGGTGAATTGGCCGATGCGCGCCATATGGGCAGCGAAGGTATCACGAAGTTTTTCAGCGCCATGCTGGAGAAAGCCAAACCCTGAGGATTATCGGGCGCTCAAATCCGCTGTTGCTGGCCCCGAAACGAAACGCGCCGCTTGCAGAAGCGGCGCGTTTCGTTTGACGCATGCCGTGGCGCTGTCGGCCCGGGCAACGGTTCAGTGGTAATGCGAGACGGTGGATTCGACTTCCTCGGGAAGCTCCGGATGCACCATTTCGCCATCGGTATCGGCAAACAGGGGGGCGCCGCA
Organism: Usitatibacteraceae bacterium; assembly: GCA_036394575.1. GTDB lineage: Bacteria > Pseudomonadota > Gammaproteobacteria > Burkholderiales > Usitatibacteraceae > UKL13-2. The sequence goes on from DASWEY010000069.1 coordinate 43,820, forward strand.
GTCTTCGCAGAATTCGGGCGCGAACAGGCCGCCAAGCGCGGTCACCTCGCCCACCTTGCAATCTTTAAGCACGGTCTCGATTTCGTTCAGGGGCAGCGGCTCATTGTCCTCTTCCTCGCGGCCGAACAGCGGCCACACCACGCCTTCGACCACATCGGCATGGCCGCGTTTCAGGAAGCTGATGCGGTATTCGTCGACGCGGCTATCGCCGACGCCGGCGATCACCGCGCGCAGCTGCGAGGCGTTGACCTTCAAGGCGCTTTCCAGAAAGGCGACCGCCGCGCGGATGGTGGGCGGACGCACGAAGCGGTCCGATTCGCGGCAGTTAACGAAATAGGCATCCGGCAACAGGCATTCGAACGAGCAGCCCGGCAGCAGCTTGGCCAGATGCGGACGTCCCTGCTCGATCCAGTGCGCTAGGCAGTCGCTGCGCGTGGTGCGCGCCTCATCGTGCTTCTGCCAGCGGAACAGGGCTTCGCCGGCGGGCACGGCGATGCCGGCCAGCAGGAAGCGGGAATCGGCCAGCAGAGGCGCGGTATCGGGGTGCTTGCTGTCGGCGCGCGCGGCTTGCTGCAGCACAGCTGCCTCGCCGAGGCGCAGAGTCAGTTTGCGCACACTGGAAAAATCGCGCGGCATCTGGTCGATGCTGTACAGAAACGGGGCCATGCTGAGGCGCGCATTTTTGGCCAGCACATGGGCATAAAGCTGCGGAATGATCGCCTCCAGCGCGGTTGCGCCGACGCCGGCGATGGGGCCCGAGGGCACCGCATATTTCGACCAGGCAACCAAGGGGATCGCCAGCAGCATCACATCCCAGGTGCTGCCGTCGATGGTCAGGGTGGCCGACTCGGCCTGCGCCTCGGCGTTTTCCGCCAGGGCATCATGCGCCGCCGGATTGCTCTGGAAGGTGTGATCCAGCGCGCTTTCCAGCGCAGAGCTGTTGCCGGACTCCATCAGCTTGATGCACAGCGCGGCCAGCTCGCGCTCCCAGCGGGCGTCTTCCAGGCGGCTGCCGGAAGCGGCCAAGCCGGTGGACAGGCCGATCAGGCGCTCGGCATCTCGGGTAAGACGTAAGGGGGATTTGTTGCGCAGGCGCTTCATGGCGGGTGTGCTTACAGTTGCAGGGGCGTTATTATAACGCCGCGCCAACCTGCAGGAACCCGGGCGGACCGTTTATACGCCCGGGTTCAAAAATATGGCGGCCGGGAACGGTGGCTCAGACGGGGGTGCCGTTGGCTGAACGGAGTTTGACGCGCCGGCTGCGGTGGCGCAGCCACTGTTCATGATTGCGGCGCAGCAAGTCGCTGATGGCGCTGAAGCCGGCATTGAGCAAACGCGAAATTTCCTGGCGGCGCAATAAATGGGCGCGGCGTTCAAAGGCGTTGCGGTCATAGCTAGGCATAGGGTTCTCCCGATGGTTGGTGCCGAATCCACCGACTTTGTGAGCATGGTGAATTCGCATGCTTGATATGTTATTACCTGTCCAGTGACAAACAATTCTGTTGAATGGCATAATATTGTGGAATTAAATTCATAAGTTGCGGAGAGAGAAATGGATAAACCCGGAGAAATGAAGGCCTTCGTGCGCTCGGTGGAGCTGGGCGGCTTTTCGGCCGCCGCGCGCGACCTGGGTCTGACCCCGTCGGCGTTGTCCAAGCTGGTGACGCGCATGGAAGACCGGCTCGGCGTGCGCCTGATGAACCGCACCACGCGCAAGCTGGCGCTGACGGCCGAGGGAGAGGCGTATTTCACCAGCGCCAAGCGCATCCTTGCCGATATCGAAGATGCCGAGGCGGAAGTGACCCGCTTCAGCGTCCATCCCAAGGGCCTGTTGCGCATTAACGTCGGCGTCGCTTTCGGCATGCACCAGCTGGCGCCGGCCCTGCCGCGTTTCCTGGAGCGCCATCCCGAAATGGAGCTCGATATCACCGTGACCGACCGTCTGGTCGACCTGGTCGAAGAGGGGGCGGATGTCGCCATCCGCACCGGCGCCCTGCGCGATTCCTCCCTGGTCGCCAAAAAAATCTGCGATGTACACCGCATGATCTGCGCCTCGCCGGCCTATCTGAAAAAACACGGCACGCCGCAAACGCCGCGCGACCTGCTCAAGCACAATTGCATCTCGATCAGCGGTGCGCCGCAGTTGCGCAAATGGCCTTTCGACACCCCGAACGGCATGGAGACCGTCGATGTGGTCGGCTCGGTCAACGCGAACAACGCCGAGACCCTGTTGCAGATGGCGGCGATGGGGGTGGGCATCATCCGTCTGTCGGATGTGATCGTCAGCGATGGCATTCGCGCTGGCTGGCTGGTGCCCCTGCTGACCCGGGTGCATCATGCCGAGCCGCTGCCGCTGTCGGCGGTATATCCGCAGGGCAAGCATAAAAGTCCGCGGGTGGCGGCATTCGTGAACTTCCTGGTCGAGACGTTTTCCTCGGCCCCGTGGCGGGCGGTGCCGCAGGCCGCGCGCAAGTCCCGGGGCGGAACCGGCGACTGAAGCGTATAGTTTTCCGTTGCGCGGCAGGTCTGGGCCTGCCAAGGGAGTCCTGATGTCGATACTGATCAAAATTATTGTCGGGCTGGCGGTGCTGGCCGCACTGCTGGCGTTGATCGGTCTGCTGCTGCCCAGGAATTTCCGCATCGAGCGCTCGATCGCGATCGCCGCGCCGGCCGCGAAAATCTATCCGCTGATCGCCGACCCGCACAACTGGCCGAAGTGGGGCGTATGGAACCGGCGCGACCCGGGCATGAAGCTGACGTTTTCCGGATCCGCCTCTGGCGCCGGCGCCAAATGGGCCTGGCAGTCCAAATCCGAGGGCAATGGCGCCATGGAATTCACCGCTGACGTGCCAGATCGCCAGATCAGCTATCAATTGACCTTCGCCGACTTCGGCATGGCCTCGCGCGGCGCGCTGATCCTGGCGCCCGGGGGCAGCGGCACGCGGGTGAGCTGGAGCAATGAAGGTGAATTTGGCGGCAATCCCTTCATGCGCTATTTCGGCCTGATGATGGATCGCATGGTCGGCAAGGACTTCGATGCCGGCCTGGGCAATCTCAAGCAGCTGGCGGAAACAAACTGACAGGAGAACGTCGATGATTGCAAACAGGCTCCAATTCGCGGTCCGCATTGGTGCAGCCATGCTGCTGGGATTCATTGTTGCCGGTTGCGCCGGGCCCGGTGCCTTCAATACCACGAGCGATGGCGCCGACCAGCGGCTGATGCTGAAGGGCCACGACCCCACGGCCTATTTCACCGCCGGTAAACATGTGCTGGGCAAGGCGGAGATCAAGAGCGAATTCCAGGGCGTGACCTACCGCTTCGCCTCCGAGGAAAACCGCGCCTTGTTCAGCAAGGACCCGGCGAAATATGCACCGCAATTCGGCGGCTTCTGCAGCAACGGCATCGCCTACGCCATTCCCTGGGGCGGCGATCCCGACACTTGGGCGATCATCGACGGCAGGTTGTACATCTTCGGCGGGCAATCGTCGAAGAATTATTTTCTGATGGACGAGAAAAAGAACATGGCGCTCGCCAATGAATATTGGGAAAAGGAAGTGCGGGATTCCAATCCGCTGATCCAGCGTTACAAGCGCCTGATCCTGCGCGTGCCGCATTACAAGACCGGCAAGGAACTGGCTGAAGAATGGGAAAAGCGCCAGGCCGCCAAGTAGACAATCGATGACCCACAAGGCGACGCCACCGCGGGTTCCGGCGCGGCGGGTGGCGCGTGGCGTCCCGCACCAAAAACGTCTGGCGCCGCCTATTGCAAGCCCCACGCCGGGCAGCCTCCTGCAGCAACTGAAGTCGCTGGGCGATGCCGCCGCCGGCGAATTCGCGCAGCGGTTTTTCAAGACGGGCCCGGGCGAATATGGCGAAGGCGATCGTTTCCTCGGCATTCGCGTGCCGGTGCTGCGTTCGCTGGTCAACGATCTGGCCCGCGATATCCGCGACAGCGGCATCGAGGTGGCACTTCCCCTGTTGAAGTCTGCCTGGCATGAGGCGCGGGCGGTGGCGCTGATGCTGCTGGTCAGGGCGTTTGTGCGCGGCGATGAGGCAAGCCGCGGCCGCATTTATGCCTTTTATCTCAAGCACACCCGCTTCATCAACAACTGGGACCTGGTCGATCTGTCCGCGCCGCACATCGTCGGCGCCTGGCTGACGGACAAGGCGCGAGAGCGGTCGGTGCTGACGCGCCTGGCCAAATCACCTTCGCTATGGGAACGTCGCATCGCCATCATTGCCACGCTGCACTTCATCCGCCGCGGCGAAACCCGCGACGCCTTGCGCATCGCGCAGCTACTGCTCAAGGATGAGGAAGATCTGATTCACAAGGCGGTCGGCTGGATGCTGCGCGAAGTGGGCAAGCATGCCGGCGAGGACGTGGAAGAAGAGTTTCTGAGGCGCCACTACAAAAATATGCCGCGCACCATGCTGCGCTATGCGATTGAGCGCTTTGCGGAAACGAAGCGGCAGCGCTATCTGCAAAGGCGCATTTGAGCGGATGCATAAAAACGCAGAACGCCATTTGGCGCGGTTTCCCGGGCAAAAATGCTTCAAGACCCGCACCAATGCTGGGGTTTTGCTTTTTTACCCGGCAGTATCGAACCGGTAAACCCGGGATATCAACCGGCCCGGTCGCTGACCGTATAATTTGTCTGAATCAGGTTTCGATTTCCACTTTGCCACGGGCGCACTCAATGAAAACAAAACACTACCTCACCCTGGAAGACGCCAAAATCATTGCCGCCGCGGCTGAGGCCGAGGCCTTGAAAAACAAATGGGCGGTGTGCATTTCCATCGTCGACGACGGTGGTCACCTGCTGTGGTTCCAGCGGCTCAATGCCTGCGCGGTGTCGAGTGTGCTGATCTCGCAGGGCAAGGCCTATAGCGCCGCCTTGCGCCGCCGTCCCACCAAGTCGGACGAGGACATGGTCAACAACGGCCGCACCTCGGCGCTGTCGATGCCGGGCATCACCTTCCTCGAGGGCGGCGTACCGATCGTGGTCGAGGGCGAATTCATCGGCGCGGTCGGCGTCTCCGGCGTCAAGTCCTCGGAAGACGCGCTGATCGCGCAGGCGGGCATCGACGCTTTGCTCAAGCCCTGATCCGGGCGCATGAACTGTCCCAGCTGCCATGCGGCGATGGAGGCGTTGACGTTGCATGCGCACCTGGGCACGCCGCTGCAGATCGACGCCTGCTGGGGGTGCCAGCTGATCTGGTTTGACCCGATGGAAAGCACCGCCCTGGCCCCGCAATCGGTGATCGAACTGTTCAGGCGCATTCATGCCACGCACGGCGCATCGCGCAATATCGTGGCGATGAGTCCGGCCTGCCCGCGCTGTGCCGAACCGCTGGCGCTGACGCACGATCTGGCGCGTGGCGGCAATTTTTCCTACCAGCGCTGTCCGAGCGGACATGGCCGGTTGATCAGTTTTACGCAATTTCTGCGCGAAAAGAGTTTCATCCGCAGCCTGAATCCGGCGGAAATTCAGCGACTGGCGGCGACGGTAAAACAGATTCGTTGTTCGAGCTGCGGTGCGCCGATCAATCTCGACGCCGATACCGCCTGCAGTCACTGCGGCGCGGCGATTTCAGTGCTGGACGAACAGGCCGTGCAAAAGGCGCTGGACGATTACGCCAGCCGTGCCGCGCCGCCGCTGCGCGTGTCATCGTCCCCGTCCCCGGCAACGTCGGCGGCTGTGCCGGCCGGCAGCTGGACATCCGGCAACGGATGGACCTGGAACGAGCGGGCCGATGCCGCAGTGACCGGCGGCCTGCTGATCGATCTGGTCCACGAAGGGTTCGCCGCCTTGTTCGATTGATGTGCACCCCGGCGGCTCCGCCGATTTAAAAACCTGAACTGCTTCCGCAACCACAAAAATGACAGGACCACGCATGCCCCCAGCACGTAAACCCGCGAATCGCCAATCATCAACGCGTAAACCGCCCACCCGGCTGCACTACTGCAAGCTGGAAGAATGCGAAGGCATCTGTTGCAGCGACGGTGCGTTTTTATTGCCCGAGGAAGAGCGTCTGATCCGTCGCGTGGTGGCAAAGTATCCGGAACATTTCAGGCATCTGCCCAAGGCATACATCCTGGACGCCGAGTGGGAGGGCAATTTCGGCCGCAAGACGGCCGTCTATAAATACCGCTATCGCAACAAGCCCGGGCACTTCGCCAATACGCGCTGCGCCTTCGCCGAGCAGGACGGCAAATGCTCCCTGCAGACGCTGGCGGTTTCGCTGGGTAAACAGAAGTGGGCATTCAAGCCCATGGGATGCTGGCTGTTTCCCTTGTCGGCCGATGAAAAAGGTCTGGTGCCGCCGCCGCGCACGCGGCGCGAGGATCCGAACAACCTCGGCAAGGATTACCCCGGCTTCACCACTTTCACGCCCTGCGGAGAACATTCGGCAGGCGGCAAGGTGTGGTGGATCGCGCTTAAGGAAGAAGTGGCGCAATACCGCGCCGAGACCGGCGGCGAATGAGCTCATGACGAAGTCCCGCCAGCGGGGCAGCGCTTCGATTGTGCGCGAAGTATGGGCGCATATAATGCTTGATCCATGAGCGCCTCCCCGGATTCCCAACAGGAAATACAGCGACTTTGCGCCGCATTGGCGGCTGCCGAGGGCAATCTCGCACGCATTGTCGAGGCCTTCGATCACCTCGAATCAGGTGTGGTTCTTTATGGCGGCGACGACCGCATCGTGTTTTGCAACCGGCGCTTCCGCGAAATCTATTCGCAGGTGGCCGATCTGCTGGTGCCGGGCACCCCTTATGTCGAGGTCGCGCGGGCTTTTTACCGGCGCGGTTTCGAAAGCCGCACGCAGCTGGGGGAGGATGCCTACGTCAAAGCACGCGCCGAGAAGCATCTCGATCCCGATGAAGGCGACTATGAATTTCAGCTCGGCGACGATGTGTGGCTGCTGGTTTCCGACAGAAAAACGGCCGATGGCGGCGTGATCGGCTTTCGCCTCGACATCACGGCGCGCAAGATTGCGGAACGCGAACTGGAGGCCAGCGAACAGCGCTTCAGAAATCTGCTTGCCATGTCCTCGGACTGGTACTGGGAGCAGGATGAACAGTTCCGTTTCACCCGCATTTCCGGCGGCATTCGCCGTTCCCTCGGCATCGATCCCGAACAACTTTATGGCCTTGCCAGCTGGGACATGCCCTATCTGGGCATCGGCACCGAGCAGATGGACGAGCATCGGCGGCAAATCGAGGCGCATCAACCGTTCCGCGATTTTCAGTACGCCTACACGGCCGAGAATGGCGAAACCTGGTGGGTGAATGTGTCGGGCGAACCGGTATTCGATGCGTCGGGGGCATTCCGCGGCTACCGCGGAGTCGGCACAAACATCACCGAAAAGAAGCGCACTGAAGCCCAGATCCGCGAGCTTGCCGAATATGATTTCCTGACCGGCCTGCCCAATCGCATGCTGCTCGGCGCGCGCTTCGATTTTGCACAGCGCCAATTGCAGCGCCAAAACGGCGGCATGTCGCTGCTTTACATCGACCTGGACCGTTTCAAGAACATCAACGATTCATTGGGCCATCATGTCGGCGACGAAATTCTGGCGGAAATGGCGCGCCGCCTGATCCAGTCGGTGCGCACCACGGATACGGTTGCGCGCCACGGCGGCGACGAATTCATCGTGCTGTTGCCCGGCGTCGATGACGCGACGCACCTCGCGCATATCGCGGAAACGCTGCTGGCCAAGCTGGGCGAACCCTATCAGCACTTTGCGCGCGAATTGACCGTGACCCCGTCGATCGGCATCACCGTCTGGCCCAACGATGGTCAGGACCTCAATGCGCTGATCAAGAACGCGGACCTGGCGATGTACCACTCGAAAAGCGAGGGGCGCAACCAGTTCAGTTTTTTCCGCGCCGAAATGAATGCCCGCGTCAATGAACGGCTGACGCTGGAAAATGCGCTGCGTCGGGCGCTTGCCAAAAATGAATTCAGCCTGGTCTACCAGCCGATTTTCCATCTGCCGGAGCAGCGCCTGATCGGCGCGGAGGCCCTGCTGCGCTGGGACAGCGAGGAACTGGGGTCGATCGAACCCGGCCGCTTCATCCCGGTGGCCGAGGAAAGCGGGCTGATCGTGCCGATCGGCGAATGGGTGGCGCGCGAAGCCTGTGCGCAACTGCGCCGCTGGCGGGACGCGGGCCTGGATGATTTCACGGTCGCCATCAATGTCTCTGCCGTCCAGTTCAAGACCGGGCGTCTGGTCGAGGTGCTGCAGGCGGCGATGCGCGAATTCCGTCTGCATCCGCAGGATATCGAGATCGAACTGACCGAAAGTGCACTGGTCAGCGAAGGCGATACCGCCAACAGCAGCCTGAATGCGCTGGCTCTGGCTGGTTTTCGCCTGGTGGTCGACGATTTTGGTACCGGCTATTCGAACCTGCTTTACCTGAAGCGTTTCGATATCGCCAAACTCAAGATCGACCGCTCGTTCGTGCGCGACATCACCGCCGATCCGAACGATGCGGCGATTACCCGCGGCATCATCGGTCTGGCCAAAAGCCTGGGCCTGCGTGTGGTCGCGGAGGGCGTCGAGCAAACGGCACAGCTTGACTATCTGTTGGCCTGCGATTGTGAGGAGGCGCAGGGTTATTTGCTGTCGAAACCCTTGTCGCCCTTGGCATTCCGGGCCAGTTTTTGAGCGGCCAGTGCATCGATCGCGCATCGGGCGCGGCGTATAATCGACCTTGCCCAAGCTGCCTCCCCGATCTTTCCGATGTACACCTCCCATGCCCACCTTCAAATTGCAAATACAGGACGACGATGCGCGTCCCGATCTTTGGCGCGACGTCCGGGATGCCGCCGGCGCGCTGCTGGTGTTCCCCAACGAGCTGGATGCGCGCGGCAAGCTTGAACAGCTATTCCCGGTGCTGGTAAAACTCGAAAATTTTGCGGCAGGGCCGAAACGAACCCGCGTGGTGATCGTCAATGCCTATGCCGATATCGACGAAGAAAAGGATGCATGAACATGGAATACCGCAGATTGGGTCGTGCCGGACTGAGAGTTTCAGCTTTGTCGCTGGGCTCCTGGGTGACCTATGGCAACCAGGTGGACGAAAAGGCCGCCATCGAACAGATGAGCGCGGCGCGCGATCACGGCGTCAATTTTTTTGACAACGCCGAGGTTTACGCATCCGGAAAATCGGAAGAGTTGATGGGAGGCGCGCTAAAAAAGCTCGGCTGGGACCGCCTCACCTATGTGGTGTCGACCAAGTTCTACTGGGGTCTGCCGGCACGGTTCGGCGATGGCGTGAACGAAAAAAATACCCTCAACCGCAAATACCTGATGCAGGCCATCGATCATTCGCTGGCGCGCCTGGGCCTCGAGTACGTCGATCTGGTGTACTGCCATCGGCCGGATGCCAATACGCCGCTGGAGGAAACCGTTTACGCCATGCACGACATGATCGCGCGCGGCAAGGCGCTGTACTGGGGAACCTCGGAGTGGAGCGCGGCGGAAATCATGGCGGCCTGGCAGATCGCCGACAGGCATCATTTGCACAAGCCGGTGGTGGAGCAGCCGCAATACAATCTGTTCCACCGCAAACGCGTCGAACAGGAATACGCCCGCCTCTATGACGATATCGGTTTGGGGTTGACCACCTGGAGTCCGTTGGCATCCGGCCTGCTCACCGGCAAATATGCAGGCGGAATTCCCGATAACAGCCGGGCGACGCTGAAAAACATGGCATGGATGAAAGACGAACTCACCGATGCAGGCAAGAATGCAATCGTTGCCAGATTGGCGGGTATCGCCAAGTCGCTGGGCTGCACCACCGCGCAGCTGTCGGTTGCCTGGTGCATGAAAAACCCGCATGTCAGCTCCGTCATCACCGGCGCCTCGCGGACGGCGCAGGTGCAGGAGAACATGAAAGCGCTGGAGATTGCCGCCAAGCTGGACCCCGAGGTGCTGAAAAAGGTCGACGATTTGTTCAACGCCCGCTTCGATTGACGGTCACGGCCATGAGCGCTTTGGAGATGGTTGCGACAGTGGCACGCGAGCGCTTTACGACCGCGGAACTGGCATTGCGTCTGGAACAGGCCTGGCGGATTTTCAATTTGAACCAGGACCTGATTCGCGCCGCCGATCAGAAGATTTATGTGCTCTTCGTCATGTCGACCTTGTTGGTGACCTATGTATCCACCAACCTGGAGAAAATCATGCGGCAGGGTGCGCTGCAGCGCGGCATCCTGATCCTGTTCCTGATGGCGGTTGCCGCATTTTTCTTTTTCGCCCTGTCGACCGTAGTGTCGCGCAGCCGCAAGCCGCCAAGCGCGGTATCGACGCTTCCGCGCGTCGTGTTTTTTGGCGACATTGCGGAACGCGAATCCGGGCCAGCCTACGCAGAGGCGTTCTGCAGCACGGATCTGCAGGCGATATTCGACGATATCTGCCACCAGATTTACGACGTTGCGTCGATTGCGCGTGCCAAATATCGCTTATACCGTCAGGCATGGATGGCGCTGCTGCTGGAGGTCGCCCTGTTTCTGCTGCTGGAGTTCTCGATCGCCCTGTAGGCGGTTGACGGGAAGGAGCGCTGCCATGGAGATGAAGAAGGTCAATGCCGGCAATTTACGGGCGATCGGCTATGACGATGGGCGCCGTGTACTGCTGGTGGAACAGGCGTCCGGCACCTGGGAATACAGCAATGTTTCGCCCGAAATCTGGCGGCGCTTTTCGAGCTCGGCATCGATGCAAAGTTATTTTCGCGACAATGTCGACGATGAGTTCATGAAGCGGCGTGTGAAATAGCGGCCCCGCAGCACGGCGCGCTGACAGAAAAATGCCCGCGGATGCGGGCATTTTTCTGTGGATTGCGCGCGGCGCTTACGCGATCGCCCGGTATGCAGGCAGGGTCAGAAACTCTTCGTAATTGTCGCTCAGCACCAGTTGCTCGAACAGCTTCGCGCCCTCGACATACTTTCCGGCTGCATATACTGCATCGCCGACGATGCCCGGCGTTTTCGTCAGTTCATCGGCAGTGAGCCGGGTGACCAGCTCCTTGGTGACCTTGCGGCCGTCGGCCAGCATGCCCTTGGGCGAACGGATCCACTGCCATACCTGGCTGCGCGAAATTTCTGCCGTGGCTGCATCTTCCATCAGGTTGAAAATCGGCACGCAACCATTGCCGCCCAGCCATGAGCCCACGTACTGGATGCCGACCTGGATGTTGTTGCGCAGGCCGGCCTCGGTGATCGGCGTCTCCGGACGGAAATCGAGCAGATCCGTGGCCGTGTAGCGCACATCGTCGCGCTGGCGGTGAATCTGGTTGGGCATCGGCATATGTTCGTCGAACACCGCCTTGGCGATCGGCACCAGCCCCGGATGAGCGACCCAGGTACCGTCGCAGCCGTCGGTGACTTCGCGCAGCTTGTCGGCGCGCACTTTTTCCATCGCGGCTTCATTCGCGGCCGGGTCGTTCTTGATCGGAATCTGCGCAGCCATGCCGCCCATCGCACAGGCGTTGCGCCGATGGCAAGTCTTGACCAGGCTGAGTGCATAGGCGCGCAGGAAGGGCGCCGTCATCGTCACCTGCGAGCGGTCGGCCAGGCAGAAATCCTTGTTGAGGCGGAATTTCTTGATCGCCGAAAAAATGTAGTCCCAGCGGCCGATGTTGAGGCCGGCGCTATGGTCGCGCATCTCATAAAGGATTTCGTCCATTTCGAAGGCGGCGACGATGGTCTCGATCAGCACGGTCGCCTTGATCGACCCCTGTGCCACGCCGAGTTCGTTTTGCGCCATCACGAAAATATCGTTCCACAGGCGCGCTTCGAGATGCGATTCCATCTTCGGCAGATAGAAATAGGGGCCGGAGCCGCGCGCCAGCAACTCTTTGGCATTATGGAAAAAGTACAGCGCGAAATCGAAGATCGCGCCGGATACCGGCCTGCCGTCCAGGGTCACATGCTTTTCTTCCAGATGCCAACCGCGTGGGCGTGGAATCAGTACGGCGGTGCGTTCATTGAGCCGATACGATTTGCCGTTTTGCTCCAGGGTGATGGTGCGCAGGATCGCATCGCGCAGATTGAGCTGACCCTCGATCATGTTTTCCCAGGTCGGGCAGTTGGCGTCTTCGAAGTCGGCCATGAAGGTCGACGCGCCGCAGTTCATGGCGTTGATGACCATTTTGCGGTCGGTGGGGCCGGTGATTTCGATGCGGCGGTCCTGCAGGTCTTTCGGCAGCGGGGCGACCACCCAGTTGCCGTCGCGGATATGCCGGGTCGCGGGCAGAAAGTCCGGCAGTTTGCCCGCGTCGAATTCCTGTTGGCGCGTGTCGCGCCTGGCCAACAGATCCAGGCGCACCGGCTCGAACTTGCGCGCCAGCTTTACAAAAAAGGCCAATGCACCGGGCGTTAAAATGGTGGCGAATTCCGGCGTGATTTTCCCGCCGATGGCGAGGCCGGCCGGAAGGCTATGAGCGGTATCCATGAACATCTCCTGAAAAAATGCAGGTTCTGCGATACAAAACTTCTGCAAACATGGAAATAGTGTATTACGATACCGAAAATAAGATAATCTTCAATAAAACATAAGCATCTATTACTTGAGTCGCGTCAATGGTGACTCGGGTATGAACAAGTTGTATAGCGGAAAGCTGCCTACTGGAGGAGGAGTCGTCGGATGGACCGTTTCAAGGCGCTGCAAACGTTTCTGGACGTCGCCAAGTCGGAGAGCTTGTCGGCGGTAGCCCGCGAGGAGGGCGTGACGCCGGCGATGGTCGGGCGGCGCATTGACCAGCTTGAGCAGCAGCTGGGAGTCAAGCTGTTCAAGCGTTCCACCCGCAAGATTACACTGACCTCGGAAGGGGCGGCGTTTTTCGAGGATGTACGCAATATTCTCAATGAATTGCGTGCCGCCGAAGAATCGCTTTCCCTGGGAGCGAAAAGCGCCACCGGACGCCTGGTGGTGTCGGCGCCCACGGCCTTCGGCCGCAAGCATATCGCGCCCCATCTGCCGGCCTTCATTGCCGCGCATCCGAACCTGGCGGTGACGCTGCACTTGTCCGAGCGCATTGTTGACCTCAAGAATGAGCGCGTCGATCTTGCGATCCGTATTGCCGACCTGAAAAATGCCGATCTCATCGCCAACCGGTTGGCGCGCAACCATCGGGTGGTGGTGGCGGCGCCGGACTATATCAAGCGACACGGCAAGCCGACGGTGCTTGGCGATCTTGCCCAGCATAATTGCCTGGTGACCGCGACCGAGGAGGGGCTCTCGGACAGCTGGTCGTTTCGGGACGCCGCCGGCAAAAGCGTCTCGGTCAGGGTGGCGGGTCATCTGCACTGCAACGATGGCGAGGTCCTGACGCGCTGGGCGCTCGCCGGCCAAGGGCTGGCGTGGCGCAGCGCCTGGGAGGTTTCCGAAGAAATCGAGAAGGGGCGGTTGGTCGAAGTGCTGCCGAAATTCGCCGCCCCGGGCAATGATATTTACGCCGTCTACTCCGACCGCAAGTTCCTGCCGGCCAAGGTCCGCGTGTTCATCGATTTCATGAAGAAGGCGTTCGGCGACCCGCCGTATTGGGAGCCGCGCAAGAAATAAACGACGCAGTCGGGCGGCGCTGTCAATCGGTCAATGCATCAACGCGATTCGGCCTCGCGCAACTGCTCCTGCTTGTGACGCGGCAGCGGATGCGGGTTCGGCGCGACTGGCGCCGCAGCAGGCGGCGCTGCGGCGGGTGCCGGTGCCGCGGGCTCGACGCGCGGCGGACGGTTCTCGATGGGACGCCCGGCCACCGGTGCACGATTGATTTTTGCCGGGCGCACCGCTTCCGGCGCGCGGCCATTGGTTTGCTCTTCGCGGCCGGGTGATCGCTGCGGCCGCTGCCCGCGCTGCTCACCGGGTTCAAAGTTGCGCGGCCCGCGCATCCGCGCATTCTCGTTCGGTATGGCTCCTGTTTCGCGCGGCGGGATCGCATTCGGCCGTGCATTGCCGCCGGAAGGGTTGTTTTGCGGTACCGTCGCCGGTGCAGGCGCCGGCGTGGACGAAATTACCGGTGCCGGCGTTGTCGGCAGTGGCGCGCGGCGCGGTTCCTGCCACGGCGAGCCGCGTCGCGGGTCCCCGCTCTGCTGCGGGGGCCGGCCGGCCGCGCCGGCCGGCGGCGCGAATTGTGGCGTGTAAGACGGCGCAACCGGTTGTGGCCGTGCTACCGCTGTTGGAGGTGCCTGTGGCGCCGGCGTTGCCGCCTGCTGCAATGCGCGGGCACGCAGATTGGTCCAGGTGCTGCCCGATGGCAGAACCGGTGCGGTGACCACGGGGTGTGAACTCACCTGGGCAGGATTGATCCTGATGGTGTTGGCCTGGATTGGCCGCGAACTGACAAACGCCCTGCCGCTGACGAAGGTCGCGCCGGGGGCCTGATTGGCGTAGCGGGCCGGTGGATTGATGATGGTCACATTGTTGGTAATATGATTGATATTGCGAATATAGGTAATGTTGCTGGTGTAGGTGGGGATGTAGTGTTCGCGCGGCGCCAGCGGAAACCAGCCGACCGAGGGGCCCACCGAGACCGAGACGCTTACACCGGGTCGTTCCCCCATCCAGCCGACCAGTGCGGGCGCATAAACGGGGCGCCTGACATAGGTACCCGGCCACCAGGCCCAGCGGACGCCGATCTGTACCCAACGGCCATAGTGAAACGGGGTGAACCCCCAGGGTGCATCGTCCACCCAGGTCCAGCCCCAGGGGTTGACGTAGGCCCAGGAACCATAACGGTACGGCGTCCAGCCGGCGGCTACCACGCGTGGTGTCCACACGCGCCCGTACTCCCGGTCGTCTACCCAGTCGCCATAGGCATCGAGGTCTTCATACCCGGTCATATAGGGTGAAACGCTTTGCTCGCGCACATAGCGCCTGTGGGTCTCGTCCCAACGCAGATCGCGTGCCTCGGCCCAGCGATCGAACCCGGACTCGGCCGCGTTCTCGAAGCGCAAATCGGTGGCACCGTTGCCGGCGCGCACCAGCAGGGCCTTGCCGGCGTCGATGTTGAGTGTATTGCCATCCCCCTCGTAGCGGGCGCGGCCGGCGAAGACGGCGATGCGACTGTGGGTCCCATCCTGGTCGGTATCGATGCGGTAACGGCCGTTGCTATCGATCACAAAGCGGCCCTCGCTGGTATCGATACGGATGTGGTCCCGATAGTCGTCGCCATAATTGCGGGTGCGGATATTGAGCGTGCCGCGCTGCAGATACATATCGACGTTGTCGTCGCCGATGCTGACGAAATCGAGAATCGTGTTGTCGTCGATGCGCAGTGCCGACGCCCCGATCTGTACTTCGGCGCGGCCCTGGCCGGCCGTCCACAGCGAATTTTCGCTGGTTACCGGGAAATTCAGCCGCGCCGGCGCCCAACCTTCCTCGCGGTCGGCGTAAAACGAAGTCTCACCCTCGACGAAGCCGATGCGACCGACGCGGCTGGGTGGATCAGCCCAAGCCAGAGTGCCGGCGGCGGCCCAGACGGCGATGCACAGTCGGGCAAACCGGGTCAGCAGAAACTTGTTCATTTGCAACTCCTTGGCGAGCGTAACGGCAGCTCCATGATCGGATCAACGGTTAAACCGGGCAATCGTTGACGGTGGCCGCGATCGGGGAATGTGTCAACTTGTAAATGACTATGCCGGAAAAACGAAATTCATGAGAATATACGCGGGCTTATGGCAAGTTCGTAAGTTACATCCTGAGGCAGTTGTTGTAGTTTAAAGGCAGCGCATCGAGGGTGGGTATCGCCCTCTAAAAAAATAGTATCTGGCGCCCGTCAAAAATTCAGCCGAGAGTTGTGCGATGGACTTGAAAACCGTTTTTACGAAAACCGCCAAGGGCGTTACCCAGGTCAATCAAAAGACCCAGTCGCTATCGAAGGATCTGATGAAGGTCCTGAAGGTCATCGACGGCAAATCCACTATCGGGGAGCTGGCTGACAAAGCGGACCTTGCTTCGCCAGCGGTGGAAAAACTGCTCGTGCAGCTACAGAAGGACGGCTTCGCCAAGGTTTTCGAAGTTAAACAGGATATCCCGCTGACCGATTTTGGCGGCGATGATGATTTCGACTTCACTACGCCAGTCAAGCGCGCGGCGCCGGCGAGCAGCGTCGGCTTCGGGCCGTCCCCGCATCGTAAAACCGCAGCCGATGATCAGGTTGCGCGCGCCGAGCCCGCGTCCGGGCGTGCGGCACCCAGGATTGACGAGGCCGCAGTGGCCGCCGAGCGGGCTGCCGCGCGCGCGGCCGAGATCGCAGCGGCACAGGCGGCGCAGGCGCAGGCGCGTGCCCGTGCCGAGCGCGAAGCGCAGGTGCGCGCACGTCTGGAAGTTGAAGCGCGCGCACGCAAGGAAGCCGAGCTGCGCGCCATGGAAGAGGCCAAACGCGCGCAGGAAGCCTCGGAACGCGCCCGCGCCGACCTCGAGGCGAAGGTGGCTGCCGAAAAGAAACAGCGCGAATCCCAGTTGGATACACACTCGCGGATGACGCAGGAGCAACTGGCGAAAGAGGCCGAGCAGCAGAAGATGCTGGCGGCGGCACGGGCCAAGGCGGAAACGGAGGCGCAGGCCCTGGCGGCGGCGCGGGCCAGGGCGGAGGCGGAGGCCAAGGCCCTGGCAGAGGCGCGCGCGCAGGCGGATGTCGCGGCACAGAAACAGAAACAGGAATTCGAGTCTGCCCAGCGCGACTTGCGCCAGCAGCTCAAGGCGGAAATCGAAGCGCAGGTGCGGGCCGAGATGGAAACCATGCTGAAGAGCGACATCGAGGAAAGTGCGCGCGGCGAGGTTGAGGCGGCGGTGCTGCAAGGCGCCCAGGAAGACGCGCGCCGCATGCTTGAGGAGCGTCTGGCGCAGGAGCGCGATACGCTGGCCCGCGCAGAAACCGAGGCCAAGAATCGTGCCGAGATCGATGCCAAGCGCATGCTGGCCGAGCAGGAGGCCAAAATCCGTGCGGAGATGGAGTTGCGCATCGCCGTGATCAGCAAGGAAAAGGAACGTGCCGAAGCCGAGACGCGACGCATGGCCGAGCAGCAGGCGGCAGCGGCGGCAAAAGCATCGGCGGAACTGGCCACGCGCCTGAAGGCCGAGGAGGAAGCGCGTGCACTGGTGGAATCGCAGGCCAGGGCGCAGCGTTTGCGCCTGGAGGCGAGGGCACGCGAAGAAGCCGAAGAGCGTGCACGCGTCGAAGCCGAAATGGCGGCCAGACTGGCGGCCGAAAAGGAAGCGACCATTCGCGCGCGCGCACAGGCGCTGATCGAGCAGGAATTGCGTGAAAAAGCCGAGCGCGAGGGCCAGGTCGAACTGGAAGCCGAGCGCCGTGCGCGCGGGGAGGCCGAGCAAAAAGCCTTGCGCGAAGCCAAGGCCCGTGAAGTCGCGTCGCGCGCCATTTCCGAGCATGCCGCCGAGCGTGAGCGCATCGAACGCGAGGCCGAGGAACGGGTGCTTGAAGAGCGCGCGTTGCGCCAGAAGGCCGAAAAGAAATCGCGGCGCGATGAAGAAGCGGAAGCGGCGTCGCGTGCTGCCCAGGTGGCGCGCCTGCGCGAGTTGCAGGAGCAGGCCGAGCGAGCGAGCGGGCAGGGCGAAGCGGATGACAAACCCAAGCGGCGCGGACCGCGTAAGCAGCGCCATTTATTTCGCTGGGCCATGACCGGCCTGGTCGGGGCGCTGGTATTGGCCGTGGTGCTGGTCCAGGTGGTGCCCCTGCAGGCGGTGAATGCGCGCCTGGAGAAATCGCTGGCGGGCTGGGTTCACGACGATGTGAGTTCCAGCAATTTGCGTGTCAGCCTGTTTCCGCGCCCGCATCTCAAGCTTGACCAGCTTGCGCTCGGCAAGCTGCTGGATGCGAAGGCAAGCAGCGGCACGATCTACATGGACCTGACAGCCCTGTTCGGCGATCGGTTCATTATCGATACCGTCGAATTGAGCGGGGTCACCGTGTCCGCCGAGGCGCTGGCACGCGCCCCGCAATGGGGGGCTGCGGCAGGGCCTGGGGCAACAATTGAAATCGGCCGGGTCGTGCTCAAGGATGTGAAGCTCGAAGTTGCCGGTGTGACCATGGACGCCTTCGATGCCGATCTCCGATTCGACAAGGCGGGCGTCCTCACCAAGGCGGCGTTGCGTGCCGGCAGCAAATGGACTCTGGATCTGGCGCCGGACAAGACCCCTGCGGCCGATGGCACCATCCCCGCCGGCGCCTGGAAGGTGGACTTTTCCGCCCAGGGAACCAAGCTCCCCATCGGTCCGGAGTTTCCGATTACCGACCTCAAGGGCAAGGGTAGCCTTACGGGTTCGGAAATCAGCTTCCCCCTGCTGGAGATAAAACTGCTGGAAGGATCCGGCACGGGCAGCTTCCGCGCCGACTGGAAGCAGGGCATCAACTTCAGCGCCGATATGAAACTGCAAAAAATCAAGCTCGATGAACTGGCCGCATTGTTTACGCGCAATATCGGCATGAGCGGGCGCATGGAGGGCGAATTTTCCGTATCGGGGTCGGCAGCTACGCTCGGCGCGATACTCGATCGTCCTAAAATTTCGGGCAGTTTTGCCCTGAAGGACGGCTCGATCAGCAATATCGATCTGGTCCAGGCGATGCGCTCGCCCGACAGCGGCGGTCGCGGCGGTCAATCCAAATTTACCGAGCTCACCGGTCAGCTGAATGTGGCCGATGGCGTGATCCGCTACGAGAAGCTCAAGCTCACCGGGGGCGTTCTGCTGGCCAATGGCACGGTGGTGGTGGGCTACGATAAGGGTGCGCTGTCCGGCAATATCGTGTCGGAAATCCGCTCCAAGGTCGCGCAGGATCGCGCGGCATTCGGCCTGGCCGGTAGTGTGGCGCGCCCGATGTTGAAGCGAGGCGGCTAGACGGTTCGCAGAATCCGCGCACAGCAGGGGAGCACCGGGGGCGGTAGTAGAATGGCATGGTGAGTTCACCTACCGAAACCCTGTCTACCGCCGCATCTCCAGCCGAAACAAAACGCAGCCCCCGGGACCTCCGGAAGCTGGCGGCGCTGATTCGTTTTGTCGCCCCGTATAAAACCCGCTTCATGTTTGCGATGCTGGCCTTGCTGGCATCGGCGGCCACGGTGCTGTCGATCGGGCAGGGCGTGCGACTGGTCATCGACAAGGGCTTCTCCTCGGGCAATATCGACATGCTCGACCGCACCCTGCTGGTGCTGCTCGCACTGCTGCTGGTGCTGGGCACCTCGACCTTCCTGCGCTACTACAACATCACCTGGGTGGGGCAGCGCGTGGTCGCCGATATTCGCCGCGCGGTTTACGATCATCTGCTGACGTTGTCGCCGACCTTCTTCGAGCGCACCCGCACCGGCGAAGTCATCTCGCGCCTGACCAATGACGCGACCGCGGTGGAATCCGTGGTCGGCAGCGCGGTCTCGCTGGCGCTGCGCAATATCGTGCTGTTCATCGGCGGCATGGTGATGCTGTTCATCACCAATGTGAAGCTGACCCTGATCGTGTTGACCGTCATTCCGCTGGTGATGGTGCCGATCCTGGTGCTGGGACGACGGGTGCGCAAGCTATCGCGGCAGATCACCGACAACACGGCCGAAGCCAGCGCCTATATCGATGAATCCCTGCATGAGATTCGCACCGTACAGGCCTATGCGCATGAGACGGTGGATGCCGAACGCTTTGGCCTGCGTGTTGAAAATATTTTCAAGGCAGGCGAAACCAAGGCGCGCTATACCGCCGCCTTGATCGCGGCCGTGATCGTGCTGGCATTCGGCGCCATCGCGGTGATCTTGTGGGTGGGCGGGCGCGATGTGTTGAGCGGCAGGATCACCGCCGGAGAACTTTCGCAGTTCGTGTTTTACGCAATCCTGGTCGCCAACGCGGTGGGCGCCGTTTCCGAAGTGTATGGCGAACTGATGCGCGCCTCGGGTGCCTCCGAACGGCTGATGGAATTGCTGGCGACCAAATCGGAGATTGCCTCCCCGGTGCAGCCTTTGCCGATGCCAAGCACGGCAGGCAGGGAGCGACGCGGCCGCATCGCCATGGAAAACATCCGCTTTCATTATCCTTCGCGACCGGAAACGACGGCCCTGCGCGATTTTTCCTTGCAGATCGCGCCCAGCGAAGTGGTGGCTCTGGTGGGGCCTAGCGGGGCCGGCAAAACCACGGTATTCCAGCTGCTGCTGCGTTTCTACGATCCCGCCGCAGGAACCATCAGGATAGATGGCGTCGATATCCGCATGGCCGATCCGCGCGAGGTGCGCGAGCGCATTGCCCTGGTGTCGCAGGATGCGGTCATCTTCGCCGCCGACGTCTGGGACAATGTGCGCTACGGCCGGCCCGGCGCCAGCGACGCCGAGGTGCGCGCCGCCTGCGCGGCCGCCTATGCCCTGGAATTCATCGAGACCATGCCGCAGGGTTTTGACACCCAGCTCGGCGAACGCGGCGTCAAGCTGTCCGGCGGTCAGCGCCAGCGCATTTCGATCGCGCGTGCTTTTCTCGCCGACCGCGCCATCCTGCTGCTCGATGAAGCGACCTCGGCGCTGGACGCCGAGTCCGAGCGCATGGTGCAGTTGGCGATGGAGAAATTGATGCAGGGTCGCACCACCCTGATCATCGCGCATCGTCTGGCAACCGTTAAATCGGCCGGTCGCATCGTGGTGATGGAACAGGGCGCGATCGTCGCCGAGGGCACGCATGACGCCCTGGTGGCCGAAGGCGGGCTGTACGCGCGTCTTGCCGCCCTGCAGTTCAATATGACCTGATTGATGCTTCCAGGTCCGGGCGTAAGGCGGGCAGTCGAATTCCCGAGTATTTTGCTACACTATTGCATCTCTGGTGGCTCGCCCTGAACGCCGTTGCGTGCGGCAGCACTGTCCAGCCCCGCCCCATATACTGAAGTTTTACATCATGTCCACTGCCGCCGCCCCTCTGCCCGCCGTAACGCCACCGCCGGATATACCCACAAAATTTACCGAGGAGCCGGTCGTCTGGCTGCATCGCTGGAACGACGGGTTAATGTCGTTTCGCATCCGCCGCAACCCAGCCTATGCCTTTACGCCCGGTCAGTTTGCGCGCATCGGCCTGCGCAAGGCGGATGGGCAGATGGTCTGGCGCGCCTATTCGATCGTCTCGGCACCGGACGAGGCCTTTCTCGAGTTTTTCCTGGTGGTGGTGCCGACCGGCGAATTTTCCAGCCGTGTGGCGCAGCTGGCGGTGGGCGACACCATGCTGGTGGAAAAATATCCACAGGGTTTCCTCACTGCCGATCGTTTCAAGAATGGGCGCGACTTGTGGCTGCTGGCCACCGGCACCGGGCTGGCGCCCTATATCTCGATGCTGCGCGACCGCGCGGTGTGGCAGCAGTTTGCCAATATCGTGGTGGTGGTGTCGGTGCGCGAGCGCTCCGACCTGGGCTATATCGACGAGCTTGAGGGGCTGGCGGCGCGCAGCGGCAAAGGGGCGCATGGGCGCGCCCGCCTGGTCTTCATCAAAACCCTGACGCGCGAGGCCGCCGATGATGCCTTGCGCGGCCGCATTCCGGCGCTGATCGAATCCGGCGAACTTGAACAGGCTGCTGGGCTGCCGCTGCGCGATGAAGACTCGCGCTTCATGCTGTGCGGCAATCCAGAAATGGTGGCGAGCATGCGCGCACTGCTCAAGGCGCGCGGCTTCCGCATGAACCGCAAGCTCGAGCCCGGACACATCATCGTCGAAAATTACTGGTAAGCGACCAGGTGCGGCATCGCGGCCGCGCCGCGCCGGATGCGGTTTTCGGGAGTAGCATCTGCGCATGGAAAATAACAAGATCGTTCGCGACTTCAATCACACCCTGTTGTGGCCGGTGCAATTGCGCTCCCTGCGGCGCGAGGCCGGAATGGATGTGGTGCACTACTGGGATATCCTCAGGCGCAGCCCCGGACCCTGGCGATACGTGGAAGACGCCCTGCTGATCGAGGACGCTTCCTGCAAGATCGGCTATGAGGAGTTCGTCTACTTCCTGCCCTATGTGCAGCGTTTTCTGTACGGCGTCGGCGACGAAGGCCGGGGCGCGCAATCCTCGCTGCACATTTTCACCCGCGAGGATATTGCCCGGATAAGGGTGCAGTTGCAGCCGGAACGCGAGTTCATCAGCCTGCGCGTCGATCGGGTGCGGCTGTATTTTTTCTACGATATCGATGTGGCCCTGGTCGCGTTCGAAGTCGCCGCCAGCGACTTACCCCTTGAGGATGCGATCGAGATCATGGATCGCCTCGGCCGGCCCTATCCGCCATCCTGGGAATCGAATGGACAGGGTTCGCATTGCCCGCATCGCGTTGAAATGCTGGCCGCCGACGGCAGTGTGCTGGCGCAATCCGATTACGACGATTACCGCAAATTCCTGGAACTGGTGCGGCAGGGGCGGCAGACGCCGCTGGCGACACACTGGGAATTTCTGCTCGCGCCACTGGTGCCGGCGTACAAGGACGAGAGCGGCGCGATCAAGTACTACCAGCTCGAAAACAAGCGCATCCCGATCATGAGCTATCTGTCGTTTGACGACCCGCACCAGCTGTCGCGCGGGGACATGGTGCGCCTGGGTTTCGCCGCCAAGTGGGGACCCTCGGACACGCTGCCCTACTCCTCCGGGTTTCTGCAAAATTTTGAAAGCGATTACTGCTACGACCGCTACTGGGAAGCGCAGCATGGAACCAATGACAGCATGCATACCCGTTATTTCTTTTGCGGTGTTTCCTTCGCCATGATCACCCGGGTCGATCAGGCGCATGCGGTGCTGTCGCGCCAATTCCGTCACCAGTTCTTCCAGATCGGCCTGATCGCGCATTTCCACAAGGCGGCCCTGCTGTCGCTGTCAAACCGTTTTTCGCGCGCGGTGGAGCGCCTCAATGTGCGCGACTTCGAAAGCGTGAACCGCTTCAAGCGCAGCGTGCGCGAAACGCTCGAGGTGTTCCTGCGTTTCAATCATCGCTACTGGTTCCATGAATTGTCCAACCAGGTGCAGGCCAGCGATTTTTTCAAGCGCTGGAGCCATCAGCTGGGTTCCGATGCGCTGTACAACGAGGTGCGCGAGGAGGCGCGCGACATCAACGAATATCTGGATGCCGATCGCACGCGCAAGCAGGCCGACAACGCCATGCGCCTGACGGTGGTGTCCGCTTGCGGCATGGTCGGCACCATCGTCACCGGCTTCCTGGGCATGAACTTGTACAGCCACGCGGATTTGCCGACCCTGACCAAGTTCATGATCTTTTTCGCGGCCTTCGTCCCCACCACCGTGCTGGCGCTATATACCGTCATTCTCTCGCGGCGCATCGCCGCGTTCATGGAGGCGCTGTCCTCGGAGGGGCTGACCTGGGGCGAAAAATTCAAAACCTTCCGCCAGATCTGGGCTGCCGACAAGCGTGCGTTCGCGCGGGCGCGGCGCAGCAATACCGGTTTGTCGTCGGGCGAGGATGGCTGAGCGTGAAAATAAAAACGGGGCGCATCGATGCGATGCGCCCCGGCAATGGCGATGAACGCCGGCTCTCTCAAAGACCTTACTTTTCGATGCGGGTTTCGACCCGTACGCGCGGGATTTCCTTCACGGTGTAATCCGCCGGTACGCTGAACAACGCGATCGGCTGTTCATTGCGCTTGATATTGGCGAGGCGGTAAATGGTGTCGCCGACGCGCGGATCGCTGCGCTTGGAATACACCGTTACCTGCAATTCTGGCGAGTACCAGGTTTCCGTCGTCACCGTGATCGGATTCTTGTTGCCGATCTCGCCGGCCGGGATGGTGTAGCTGCGGCTCTTGCCTTCCGCGCGCACGCCTTCGAAATCGCGGGTGCCCAGCTCCTTGGCGACGGCCTTGGACGACCACTTCGTATCGCCGAACGACAGGGCCATGGGGCTGCCGCCCATCGGCTCGGGAAACGGAGAGTGGCCGATCGCGCCCGGCCCGCCGAATACCTGCACATTGACGTTTTCACCCGGCACGCCACTGCGGGCCACATTGATTTTGACTTCCTTGCGAACTTCGCCTTTGCCGCCTTCGCCCGGCACCTCGATGGTGCGGATGACGGCTTCCTCGCCCGGACCCGAGCGCTCGATGATGACGGTCTTGCCTTCTTTCCGCCTGGCCTCGGCTTTATCTTTCCAGGCTTCCATCTTCTTCGCGAACTCCTTGTCGACGTTGATCTTGATCGCCGTCTTGCGCATCGGCTGCAGGATGTAGCGCGTGCCGTCGGCGGCGTCGCTGATCTGCACGCTGCGCAATTCGCCCTTGGCGTCGCACACCTCCTGGCGGGTGCGGCCGATGCTGTCGCGGAATGCGGCGGTCGCATTGCGTTTGACGATCTGATTGCCATCGGACAAGGTCTGGATGCGTTCCGAAATCACCTCGGCCGAGTAGGGCGCATTCTTCACCACCTGGCGGCTGTGCATGCCGGGCACGCCTGCAAAGGCTTCGGCCATGGCGGCCGAGACGATGCCGTCGATGTCCGGGATATTCGGCAGCTCGCCGGTGTTGAACATTTCCACGCGATGGCGCCCGGCTTCCGGCCCCGCCTGCGCCATCGGTACATCGCCGTCATCCATGGCGCTGTCTCGCACGATCAGCACTTCGCGCTCGACCCGTTGATTGGGCCGCTCGCCGGCGTGAGCCTGGGGCGGTTCGTCGGCCCAAACCGGTGCGACCGTCGGGACAAAGCAGACGAGCAGGGCGGCAATGAGAGGTTTCAGGCGCATTTTTTTCTGGGGGCTCATTTTTGTTCCTTCCGGGATTGCAGTGGCGAATTTAGGGGGCTCTATTGGGCAAAGCGCAGTGCCAGCGGCTGTCCGGAGGCGCTGACCAGCATTTGCGCATGCACCGAGTCGTTGGCGGTTTCGGGGCTGACCGGGACGCCGTAGGCAGCCAGCATCATGCGCGGCATGGTGGTCTCGACCAGACGCGGCGTCGGCTCCAGCGCGATCTGCTCCAGCGATTGCAGGGCGATGAAGGGGTTGTTAAACGCAACATCGACGCCAGTGGCCGCGCTGTCGACCGTGGCCCGATGCACGGGCAGGAGCGTGATCCATGCCGCCATGCCGACACTGACGGCGAGGCCGAGACCGGGTGCGAACCAACGCGTCATCCAGTCGCGCAGGCGCTGCTTGCGCTGGTGGGCGGTGAAGGCCGTCATCAATGCGGGGGCGATATGCGGGCCGGGCGCCAGCGTTTCCGTTTCCCGCCGCAGCAGATCCAGCTGCGCGTCGAGCCGGGCGCTGATATCGGGGGAAAGGTTATCGGTATTCACGTTCATGGTCCTGCCTTTCAATATTGCTGTGCGGTGGCGGCTTCGGCGGGTGCGGCACATTCCTGCAGCAGCGTCGCCAGTTGTGCTCTTGCCCGCGACAGGCGCGAGCGCACGGTGCCGATGTCGATATGGCAGATCTCGGCGATTTCCATATACGAGAGATCATGCATTTCGTACAGGATCACCACATCGCGGTAATGCGGCGCCAGCCGCGTCAGCGCCTGGCGCACGGTATCGGCGCGCTGGTTGGCCAGCAGATGGGTTTCGGCATCGGGCGCGGTATCGACCAGCAGATCGTCGCCGTTCGTTTCATTGCCGTCCTCGTCTTGGCGCGTGGTCGAAATCAATCGCTGCTGCGATTCCTCGCGCTTCATCGCCAGGTTGCGCGCCACGCCGAACAGGAAACTTTGCAGCGCACCGCGTGCGGGGTCGAAGTTGAAGCTGTTGGTAAAGAGTCCCATGAAAATCTCCTGGACAATGTCATCCGCCGTATCACGCGAGCAGCATCGCAGCAAGGCGAAGCGGTACAGCGGCGCGTGGTGCCGCCGGTACAGTTGCTCGAACGCGGCGGCATTGCCGTTACGCATTTCTCTGAGCAGGGCGAGGTCTTGGCTGGGATCGGTCAATGGCATGATCGGACGGGTTTGCCAGTATTCCGGCCGGCCGGTCCAAAAGTTCCCGGGGAAACGAAAATTATCGCCAACAGCGGATGCCCGGGGTTGCGCGCCCGCACTGTTCCCCCCAGGGCAATCGTAGTAAAGTGGCTTCGGTCAGTTCGCGAACGAGGTTGCCGCCATGAATTTTTCGATCAATCGCCTGGCAAGCATAGCGCTGTTCACCGGCCTTTGCTTTGGCACTGGAGCAGCATCCGCCGAAGCGGGCGGGCTCATTGGCACCGGCATGCGCCCGGCACAGACGCAGAAACAGCCGTCTGCCCCGGTGCGCAAGCTGACGGCCGCCGACCGCCAGAAAATCCAGCGCGTCATCATCCTGCAGATTCGCGCCTTCGAGCGTAACGACGAAGCGGTGGCGTTTTCCTATGCCACTCCTGACGCACGCCGCTACTTCGGCACGCCGCGTGCCTTCATGGAAGTGGTGCGCAGCAGTTATTCCGCCTTATACCGGCACAGCTCGCATGAGTTTCTGGAAGCAGCCGTGATCGACGACATTGTGGTGCAGCCGCTGAAGATACTGACCACCGACGGCGAAATCATCGTCGCGCTCTACACGGTCGAGCAGCAGCCCGACAGGGAATGGCGCGTGGGCAGTTGCGAACTGGCGCCGTCGACATTGAGCGCGACCTGAGAATCGTTCGCTAAAAACGCAAACTCCAGCATTGGCGCGCCTTTCCAGGCAAAAATGGCTGGAAAGGCGCGTCAAATGGCGTTCTACGATTTCCGTTTTGACCATCTGCGCCGTCTGCGCGGCGCTGCGGAATTGCAATTTACTCCGCCGGAAGTTCAGCCAGCGCCTTCGGCAGTTCGACATCGGGATACTGTTTTCGAAACTTCGCCAGCTCTTCGCGTACTTCCTTGAGCTTGCCTTGCGCGCGCAATTCCTCGATGCGTTTCAGCCAGTCGGCGGCGGACGGCGGCGGCGCAAGACTCCGCGCTGAGGCCACTGGCGCCGCCATCGGCGCGCTGCGTGCCGGCGCTGCGGCGACGGGCGCATCGCTGCGGTGCGCTTCCGAATACGCTTCGAATTCGGTACGGGTTTTCGATTTCATGGTGATGTCGACGACACTCTGTCTGGCGGCGAGTTCCTTCGCTTCCATTTGCGTCAACTTGTCGCGCGCCTGTAGCGGCTCGGCGGGCATGCCGGCGATGGCCATCGGCGAGGGCGGTGCCGCGGGTGGCGCGTAGGCGGACGGTGCGGCCGGCTTTTCCAATTTGCCTTGCGCCATCAACCCCGGGGATTCCAACGCCGGCTCGCTGCGTCCGCGTCCAGTCTCTGCCAAATCGGCGACGGCCGGATTTGTTTTGTCTTTCGCCAGGGGCGCGGGACGGTTGGCCTTGGGCGCCGATGCCGCGATATTCGCGCTTGACAATGGCGCTGCCGCTTCCCGGCGTGCCTCTTCGACAATGCGCACCTCTGGTACAACCGCCGGTATCGGGATTTCCCTGGGTTGCGAAACCTGCATCTCAGGCGATGCCACTTCGGGCCGCTCTTCGACGGCAACAAACAGCAGCGACACCGCCAGCATGATCACGGCTGCCGCCGCAAACGGCGAACCCCAGCGCGGCACCCATTTTTTTGCAGTCGATTGCGGACGCGCCTGCACCGCGCGCCGGGCCGCGGCGCGAATGGCTTCGTCGAGCGCGGCGGGCGGCTCTTCGTTCGCGGCGGCGCGGTAAGCGCGGCTCAGTTCATCGTCTTTATCGGTGGTGCTCATGCGTATTCCTTCAGGCCTTCGCGCAGTTTGGTGATGGCGTAGCGCAAACGACTCTTGGCGGCTTCAAAACTGATGCCGGCCGCCGCGGCGATTTCCTCCACCCCCAAGCCACCTTCCTCATGCAGCAAAAAAGCTTCGCGCTGCGGGGCGGGCAGTGCATTCAACACTCGCAATATCGCCGCGCCCTGCTCGCGGGATTCGGCGCGAATCTGCGGCTCATCCACGCGGCTGCCGGCGACGAGCTGGATGGTGGGTTCCTCATCGTCCCGCTCGAACAGATGGACTTCGCTGCGCGAATGCTTTCGAAAATAATCGATCAGCTTATTGTGCGCCAGGGTGAACAGCCAGGTGCGGAACTGTGCTTCGACGCGGTAGCGCTCGCGCGCCTGGATCAGGTTCATCCATACCTCCTGGAACAACTCCTCCGCATGTTCGCGCGTGCGGCACTGGCGGGTGATGAAGCGGAACAGGCCGCTGCGGTGGCGCGCATAGAGCTGGTCGAAGGCGCCCGCGTCCCCGGCCTGGTAGCGCAGCATCAGCGATTCGTCGGTGTCGTCTTCATGCATATTGCCCGGAAGTGTAATGCAAGTTGCGGCACCTCCGGGCGATGCTGATGACGCGCTCAGCGCCAGGGGTCGGGCACGAAGGTTCCGGGGAAGGCCTGCGGCTCGCGCGGCCGCGGTGCCGGAATGATGCCGCGTGCCACCAGGTTGGCGTAGCTATCGTAATAAATCACAAACTGCTCCTCGGGGCTTTGTGTGCGGCGCTCGAAGCTGACGTAACGTGCGCTGGAGGATTCGCTGCGGCCATGGCCGGTGCCCAGCGGTGTCTCCGCCTTGGCCTTGGGCGCCGGTGCCAAACGCGCGGCCGATTCGGCGCGGTCCTGGTTGAGATAACCCTCGGCGGCCGGCATGGCGGGCGCGCCCGGTTCGGCACCGCGGTAATCCTTGCTCTCATAATCGTTGCGCCCTTCCCGTTGGGGCAGGGAATAGGGCGGTGCATAGGGCGTGACCGATATCGCGCCTGCCTTGCGCCGATACAGCGCCACGCCGATTACGCCGACATTGTCCGGCCGCCCGGTGCGTGCGGCATAGGAATCGCCCAGCGAGGTGAAGTAGAACGCGGCGGTGCGATCCATGCTCTTGCGCCAGCCGGCGATTTCCATGCGCTGGCCGTAGTTGATTACATAGCCGCTCTGCTGGGTCGCCGCTGTTTCACCACTAATCACATTGATGCCGTCGACCGACACCACCGCCAGCACATCGGCGTCGGCCTGGTTGCGCAGCACGACCTGATATTCATTGCCGGGCCGGCCGACGATATAGGCGCGGCCCTGGTGCCAGTAGACCGGCAGGCTGCGCTGTTCATTGCGATCCTGGATCTCGATATTGGCCAGCCGTCCGATGGCGGAAGCCGTGTTCGCATGCAAGGCCGCCAGCAGCAGGGCGGTGAGGGGAATGAGTGCAAATTTTTTCACGATGGTTCCTTTCTGTCTCCTGATTTTTCCGATTTTCGATTACTGGATTTCAAATTCGCCGACGAACACCACATCCTTGCTGTCCTTCAGGCGCAGGGTGATGATCTGTTCGCTCTGCGCGGCCGTGCCGAAGTGCGTGGCGAGATTCACTTGCAGGGTGGTGGCGCCGGTCACGTTCTGGCGGCGGTCGCCGAAGTACTGCGCCTCGACCTTGTACTTGCCGGGCTTGGCGGTCTTGAGCGAAAACTCCTCGGGTCCGTAGCCGCCGGTGAAATCCTGCGACATGCGTCCGCCCTGGTAAGTCAGGCGATTGCCGTAATAGGCTTTCTCACCGTTCGGGTCCGTCACCCACAAATCGATATCGGTGTTGTCGGCATCCCAGCTCAGCACCGCGCGCAAATCCAGCGGCAGGTTTTTCATCAGGCGCGCATCCATGCGGCTGGTGTCGAGTGCGACATTGCTGCGGGCGATGATCGAATTCAGCTCGGCCAGGGTGATCAGCTCGATCTCCGGGAAGCGGTTATGCCAGGGGCGGATCACCACTTCGTACAGCGAATCGATGGCGCGCTGCGGCTGCTGGTCGGCGGCGTAGGCAAGGCCGAGGTCGCGATACGACTGTGGCTCGTCAGGGCTCAAGGCCAGCACTTTTTTCAACAACGGGATCGCGGTGGCGGCCTGCTTGGCCTGCAGCAGGCGATAGCCGAGGATGCGCAGGATATGGCGGTTCTCCAGATCCATCTCCGCCAGGTTGCTGAGCACGCGGGCGCCGAGTTCGTTCAGGCCCTTGTCGAAAAAGATATCGGCGGCATCGAGGTAGAAGGCGGTGCTGTTGGCATAGCTCGGTTTCTCGTCGAGGTAAATGCGATAGAGATCGTCCTTGCCGGCACCGCGCAGGCGGGTGGCATAGGGCGCATCGGGCTGCCATTTTTGCAGGCGGATGGTGGCGACCGTGGCCGGCGCAGTCGGCTGGGCGATGTCCATGGATTTATCCTGCATCGGGCGGCCGGCGAATCCGGCCAGGGGAACTGGCGAGGGGGGCACGTTGCCGGCCGTCGCGGCGGACGGCGGCGCTGCCATGCGTGGGGCCGCCATCGGGGCCTGGCGCATACGTGAGTCGGCATCGCGGCGCATCTCCTGCTCGCGGCGCGCTTCGCCGACCGCGCCGGCGACGGCCACCTGCGCAACCTTCGCTTCCTTCGGCGCCGGGTTGTCCTTGGCAAAATCGCGATTCCACCAGGCAGTCTTTTCCGCAAACAGGCGCACGATGGTTTCCAGATGCGACTGGCGATCGCGCGTGCGCAGTTGCGCCGCATTGGCGAGGATGCGTTCGTAATCGGCGCGCAGTTCCGGCGGTGGCGCGATTTCGTAGCGCGCATAATCTTCGACACGATCGAGCACGATCAGCGAGGTTTCGCGCGTCACCAGCTTGAAGCGCTGGGCGAGGCGGCGGATTTCGGCGCGGTTGAATTCAAATTCCCCTTCCAGTTCATTAATGCGCAGCCGCGCCCATTGGCTGGCGGCAAGCGCGCTGTTGGCGGTTGCGCGCTTGATCGGCAGCGAGAGGCTGCTGGTTTTGCCCTCGGGCGATTGCAGCTGCAGGCGTAAGGTCGTTTCGGCGTCGTTCAACACGCCGGCGAGCAGCACGCGGCCATTTTGCGCAAAGGGTGAGGCCGCGACCAATTGCGTGGCGCCATTGGCGTCGATGGCGACAATGCGGGTCGAGGCGTTCAACACGCGCTGCGCGGCGTCTGCAGCCGAGGTGGCCAGCAGATCGATGAAACGCCCGCCGCTGCGCGCGGCAACGTGCGTGAGGAAGCCCGCATCATTTTTGATGGCCGCCGACACCGTGTAGAGCGGCACGGAAAGTTTGGCGAAAGGCTTGTCGCCGTAATTGCCAAGGCCATCGCTGAACAGCAGGTATTCGCCGACCTCGCGGTCGGGCGCGAAGGCACCCAGATTGGTCGCGCCGTCGTAGTCGGTTTTGAGCAAGGCCTCGCGCAGGGCCTGCCAGTCGCCGTTGCGAATGCGGTAGGTGCCGGCGGCCTCGGCCACATCGCGAATCCGCGTCAGGCGTACGTCGCCGTCGCGCATCTTCCTGAAATAGGCGTCGAGCAGGGCAAACTCGCGGCCATGATCGCGACTGCTGCCGCTGCCGGAACTGTCCCAGATCAGGCCGGTGATCTGCGGGATCGAGCGGGCAGCCTCTTTCGCGGTCACCGGTATATCGGCCATGAAATAGGTCTTGCCCTCGAACACCTGAGTGGCGATGTGCGCATCGCGGCTCAGCGTCATGCCGATTTCCAGTACACCCTCGCCGGCGAAATCGGTCTGCGATTCGCGCAACTGCCAGG
This sequence comes from Usitatibacteraceae bacterium, assembly GCA_036394575.1. Lineage (GTDB taxonomy): Bacteria > Pseudomonadota > Gammaproteobacteria > Burkholderiales > Usitatibacteraceae > UKL13-2. Next base: position 75,290 of record DASWEY010000069.1, read on the forward strand.
CATCGCCTTCGCGCCTGAATTTGGCCGCGCCGACTACGCCGCGAATGATTTGCGGCGCCTGGGCGCCACCGTCGACGCGGACCGCGACCCCGAAGCTGCCGACGCGCTCCGCAAAGCCCAGCGGCACGCGATACAGGCTGCGTCCACCGGCATCGCCGAGCGTCTCGGCGATGCGCAGCACCACCTGTTTCACGCCCTGCGCCGGGATCGGGTACACGCGCAATTTGAAGTTATTGCCCTGCGTGACTTCCAGCAGGCCGGGATCGACCTTGCCGCGGATCACATCCTCGAACACGGTTTGGCCGCGCGCCTTGTCGACCGGCACTGCATCGCGCAACACCCCGTTCACGTCCATGGCAAAGCCGGCCATGCTCTGGCCCGCCATCAACGGAAACTGCAACTCACCCTCAAGCACGCGTCGGTTCGGATTGAAAAACGTCATCTCGATTTCGGTCTGCGCAAAGCGCCCGCTGATCTCGGCGCGAATGCGCACCGACTGCAACTGGATCGGCTGATCGACGCGCGAGGGCAATACCAGACGCGGCGGCTGCCAGATTTGAACGGGCGGCGTCTTGCCTTGCGCCATCGACAGGGTGGCGAAGCAGAGGCTCAAGCCGGCAAGCAAGATGGAAAAAAGGCGGTTCACAGTGGTCTCCTTGTGGGGTGGCTACACCGTTAAACGGCGGCGTTTCCCAAAAGGGTTAAACCGTGAATTTGGCGGGCTGGTTCAGCCTGGAATGAGGTGCAGGGCCCGGAAATGCGCGTGCGGGCCGCGAATGTTGAAGGCTAAAAATGAAAATGCAAAGCCTAGCATTGGCGCGGTGTTTGGAGCAATTTTGCCTGGAAAGGCGCGCCAAATGGCGTTCTACGCGAAAATCACCCGGCTATTTTGTTTTTTGTACTTTCCACCATGCGTAACCGCGAGGAAGCCATAGATTTTCTACGGCAGGCATTTGGCATCCGTCATATTTTTCAAGAAACGGGGCTTCGCCAAAGCGGCGTCGATAAACGGCAATTGCTTGAAAGCGTCGACGGCGATGTCGGCAAATTGTGTGACGTGGTTTGGATCGCTCGCGCGCACCGGCTGAAACAATGATCATGCGAAGCTGATCTGCTGAAAAATTCAGCCAGGCATGCTTTGATTTTTTCCAAATTGCCAGCTTGCTTGGGTGACGCATCGTTACTCCGCGTCCGCCTGATTCGCCGGCATCGCCGCAATGAATGCCGGATGCTTCATCGCCGTGTCGTAAATTTCCATGATGCGTGGAAACGCATCCAGCGCGCACTTGAATCGGTTGGCGTTGTTGACCTGCGGGATCAGGCAGATGTCGGCCACGGTGGGGAAATCGGCGGCGCAGAATTTTGTCTTCCTGCCGATTCGCTTGTCGCGCTCGGCCAGCATTTTTTCGATGGCGCTGAAGCCGTCGCTGATCCAGCCGCAATACCACTGCGTCTTGCGCTCGCTGCCGACGTTGAAGTCACCAGTAAGCACATCCAGCACGCGCGGGTTGTTGAGCGGATGGATATCGCAGGCGATGATTTGCGCAATCGAGCGGGCGAAGGCGCGGTCCAGGGGATCCTTTGGCAGCAGCGGCGGCTCGGGCCGGATGTCGTCGAAGTATTCGATGATGGCCAGCGACTGGGCGAGGCCGATCTGTTCCTTGCCTTCGCCGATCAGCAAATAGGGCACGAAGCCCTGCGGATTGACGGCCTTGTATTCGGGCAGGCGGTTGAGCTTCTTGCCGAGATGGACGAAGCGCTGCTCGGGCTTGAGGCCCTTCAGGTTCATGGCGATGCGCACGCGGTAGGCGGCGGAGGAGCGGAAGAAGCTGTAAAGAATCATGCACAGTCCCTGACTATAATGTTGTCATGGACAATTATAGAATGCCGCCCCCGCGGCGTGATGAATTGCAGCAATGGCTGTCGGCCCCGACCGCCGTCGCTGCCGGCGGCGATGCGGGTTTCAGCGATGATGGTGAAACGGCGGCAGTTGGCGCGAATGTGGGTGCGAATGTTGGAGTGGAACCGCCGGTGGCGCCCAGCGCAGTGCTGAAACCTGCTGCCGTGCTGATCCTGGTGATCAATCGGCCGCAAACGCCGCAGGTACTGTTTACCCAGCGCACGCCGCATCTGACCGACCATGGCGGGCAAATCAGCTTTCCCGGCGGACGCGTCGAGGAAGACGACCGCGACCCGGTGCATACGGCGCTGCGCGAAACGTTCGAGGAAACCGGCGTGCCGATGGAACGCATCGAGATGATCGGCACCCTGCCCAATTACACCACGGGCACCGGTTATCTGATCACGCCGGTAGTGGGCTGGATCGAGCCGCCGGTCGTGTATGCGCCCGATCCCAAGGAGGTCGCGGAATGCTTCGAGGTGCCGCTGGATTTTTTGCTGGACACGCGTAACCATCTTCTCGAAAGCGCCATGTACCGGGGCCGCATGCGCAGCTATTACGCGGTGCCGTATCAGCGCCGCTATATCTGGGGCGCCACCGCCGGCATGTTGGTCACGCTGACGCGGGTGATCGCGCATGCGCGCGGCGAATCGGCCGGGCCGCCGGTTAGAATGTCGCCTGATCCGGCGCTGCAACCCCGGCGCCAGTAACACGTAAAAACGCGCAAAAGATCACCAACACGACACCAGATAACGATTGAAAGGAAGGACATGAACACCAATCCAAGCGGCCTGCAATACGAAGACACCATCGAAGGCAGCGGCGCCACCGCAGCGGCCGGCAATTTCGTGTCGGTGCATTACACCGGCTGGCTGTACAACAATGGCGAAGCCGGCGCCAAATTCGATTCGAGCAAGGACCGCGGCCAGCCTTTCCAGTTTCCGCTGGGCGGCGGACAGGTGATTCGCGGTTGGGACGAGGGCGTGGCAGGCATGAAAGTCGGCGGCACCCGCCGCCTGGTCATTCCGGCATCGCTGGGCTATGGCGCGGGCGGCGCGGGCGGGGTGATCCCGCCGAATGCAACCTTGTTGTTCGAGGTGGAACTGCTGGGCGTATAACAAGCCCGTATAAAAAAACACAACGCGCGGAGACGACAAGATCGGGCCACTGACAGTGGCCCGATTGCATTGGGCACCGCGCCGCCTGCGCCGGAGCCGGCCCTCCATCCCTGCCGGTCATTCGGCCAGATCGATCATGCCCCGACCATGCGTCGCGCGCGGTCAAGTTCCCGGATGAGCGCATCCACATCATGCGCTTCGCAGCGAAAGCTGGTTATGCAGGCGCGTAAGGCGCTATGTCCTTCAAACTTCGCAACCGAAATCCAGGCGGACTGCCGCGCTTGGACACGGCTGACAATAAGTTCAGGGGAGCTTTGCGCGGAGTCGTCGACAAAGACAACGACCGCCATTGGCGAATTGTTGAGTACGCGCCAGTTTTCCTGTTGCAGACGCGCAACCAGGTAGGCGGCAAGCTCGATCTGGCGTGCGATGGCCGCATCCATGCCGGCCCATCCCGTTGCCGCCAGACTCAGGAACAGCTTCAGGCCGATGAATCTGCGTGACCATTGCATGGAAGTAATGTACGGATCCTCCGATGGCTCCGCCGAGGGCATATAACTCGCGCTTACCCGAAACGTCTCGGCCAGGACTTGACGGTCTTTTGCCAACAGCATGCCTGCCCCCATGGGCACCGAAAGCCATTTATGCGCGTCGATGGTAAGCGAGTCCGCGCGATTGATTCCCTCCAGCACATGTTTGCCGCTCGCGCACAATCCAAGCGCGCCGCCCCAGGCGGCATCGACGTGTAGCCACAGGCCCTCGCGTTCACAGAGTTCGGCTATCGCTGGGATTGGGTCAACCATGCCGGCGTTTGTGGTACCGGCGGTGGCAGCCGCCATGAATGGCGCATGCCCTCTTGCGCGGTCGCGGGCCACCAGCGTGTGCAGCGCGCCTGCGTCCATCCGGCCCTTGCCATCGGTAGGCACAAGCTGCACCGCAGAACGGCCGATGCCGGCTTGGTGGGCAATCTTGAACCAGGCGAAGTGGCACTCGGCGGATACATAGAACACCGGCTGTCCCGGCGCCGATCTGATTCCCTGTTCCGCGTAAGCGGGAAACCGCTGTGTTAACGCCATCAGCAGGCCCGTCGCGTTGGCCTCAGTCCCGCCAGTCGTAAAATGCCCGCCGGAGCGGGCGCCGTGGATGCCTAGCCTGGTTGCGATGTGGTGGATCAAGTGTTTCTCGATCTCCACTGCCAAAGGAGCGTGGGACCAGACTGCAAGCTGCGGATTGAATGCGGCAGCAATGAATTCGCCCAACACGCCGGGAAAGCTCGGTGTCGGATTGAACAGGCCAAAGCAACGCGGGTGCGTGGAATGAACGATGCCCCGGCTCAGGCCGTCCACGATATCGCTGACCAGCTCATCCATTTGAACGGGCCGGTCAAAGGCGTATCTCGCCAGCCATTGATGAATCGCTTCGCGCGACAACATCGGCCCGATGGGCTGTGCCGGAACCTGGTCCCAGTGTGCATTGAGCTTCGCCGCGCAGAGGGACAGTATCCGTTCGCGTTCAGCCGATTCGGGCAGCAGAAGGTTGCTCATCGCGCCTGTCCGATTGGCAGAATCCAGCGTTCCCAGGCGGCATCCTGCTTCCCGCCCAGACCGGCGTAAAACTGCTTTGCCTCATTATTGTTTGGCAGCACCAGCCACTCGACACGCGAGGCGCCGATGGCGCGAGCTTCGCTGAGCGCATGATTCATCAGGGCCTTGCCAATGCCTGACCCGCGGTAGGACTCTGCCACAAACAACTCCTTCAGCACGAGTATCGGCCGTCGATGGTAGGTCCACGAAATACGATAGGTGACGGCCATGCCCATCAGCGCCTCAGCCGATTCTGTCGCCACATAGGCCTTGAACAAGGCCTTCTCACCAAGGCCATGGCGACACAGGTCACTTTCGGTCACCGCGAAGTCGTTGATGTAACCCTCAAACACGGCGAGCTCGCGCATGAGGTTCAATAGCGCCGCTTCGTCACCCGCGCGGAATGGGCGTATCTGGAATGCGCGACGCATTCAGGGCGCGCGCAAACTGCCCGCTTCCATGCCGCGACTGAGGTCAAACCCCTCGTCGATCCACCCGGTTATCCCGCCAACCATCAGCTTTACCGGGCGTCCCAGCTTGGCCAGGCGGATCGCGGCGCGATGCGCGCCGTTGCAATGCGGCCCCGCGCAATAAACCACAAACGTCGTATCGACCGGAAATGGCGCCAGCTTGGATTCGACAATCTTGCCGTGCGGAAGGCTTATCGCCCCCGGAACATGGCCGGCCGCATATAACTCATGGCTTCGGGCATCAAGCAGCGTGAAGTCCGCGATCTCCCGTGATAGCGCATCATGCACATCCGAGCAGTCGGTCTCATACGCGAACGCCGTCTCAAAGTGCTCGAGCGCGTGTGCGCTTGATGCGGGTGGCACTGCTGTTACAAATGAAGTCATCATCATCGCTCCGGAATAAAGTGACAGCATGATAGGCAGCGGGCTGCTCACCGGGGTAGTGGCGCCAACGTCAATATGCAGTAATATTGCGCCATGCTGAAGAAACCACACCTTGTTGCAGTTGTTGCTTACGATGGGCTTTGCACCTTCGAGTTCGGCTGTGTCGTCGAGCTTTTTGCCTTGCGGCGGCCCGAGCTTGGAGTCGACTGGTATCGCTTCGGCGTCTGCTCCGCCGAGCGCGGCCCGCTGCGCGCGGCCGGCGGGATCAGGGTGGAGGCGCCATACAGCCTTGCGCTGCTCGACAAGGCCGATACGATCATCGTGCCGGGCTGGCGCGATGCCGACGAGGCCCCGCCCAAGGCGCTCCTTGCCAAGATTCGACGCGCCTACCAGCGCGGCGCGCGTTTGTGCACGATTTGTTCGGGGGTGTTTGTGCTTGCCGCTGCTGGCGTTCTCGATGGCAAGACCGTCACGACGCATTGGCGCTACGCGGAAAAGCTCGCCCGCGGTTTTCCTTCCGTGACCGTTGAACCCAACTCACTCTATGTTGATCAGGGGAAAATAATCACGTCGGCCGGTTCGGCTGCCGGTCTCGACATGATGTTGCATATGGTCCGCCTGGATTTCGGGCCAAGAATCGCCAACCTGGTCGCGCAGCGATTGGTCATACCGCCCCACCGCGCGGGCGGTCAGGCCCAATACGTGTCCCGCCCCATGCCCCAGGACGAGAAAAGCCGCCTGTCCCAGTTGATGGAATGGGTGCGGGGCAGCCCACGCCTGCCACATACCCTGCGTTCGCTTGCCAAGCGGGCCGCCATGAGCCCGAGGACGCTGCAACGACAATTTCAGCAAACAACCGGAATGGGGCCGGGCGACTGGTTGATTCGAGAACGAGTCACGATTGCCAAAGAGATGCTTGAGGTCAGTTCCAAGCCCATTCCCCGGATTGCCGAGCTCGCCGGCTTTGGGTCGGAAGAGTCCTTGCGCCGCCACTTCCGATTGATTGTCGGCGTTCCGCCAACGGTATATCGAAAGCAATTTGGCGCGACGTAGACGGGCGCACACCCCCGATATTCATGCGGAGATTTCCTCTAAAGCTTGTGCGAGCCGATCATTAACCGCTGGTACTGATCGTATTTTTCCTCAATGGCGCCATCGCTGCCGGGTGAGCGGGTGACGGTAATCCACACCTCCGCGGGGAAGGTCTCGCACAGGGACACGGTGTAGTCGATTTCTTCCTCGGCAATGGCGCGCGCGGTGTCGTGATCCGGCGCCTTCCAGTCGAACATCAGATGCTGGGTCAGAGCATCCTTGAAGATCTCGATTTCGCCGTCATCGACCTCGATGACCTCCGCCAGGGTGCAGCGCGCGCGGCTGGAAATCGACAGGAAGGAAGCATCGCAATAGCAGCGCGGCGAGCATCGGTAGCCGCTGACGAGATCGCAGACCGCAAAGCCGCCGGAGCAGACCCATTCGCCTTCATCGCAAGCGCCGCCGGCGAGATACATCTCGGCGTCGGAGTTATCGAGGCGTACGGCTTTGAGGAACTTTTTCATGCGGATGGATACTGAATTGGGGTTGCGTGGCGAATCGGGTCAAGGGTGAGGCGCTCATTTTAAAGGGTTATGCTGGCCCCAAGCCCCGGTGGGTTCGGGAATCTGCGGGAGACGTGTCGATGCGCACAATTGTACGGATCATTTTGGCGGCCGCCGGTGTGCTGGCCGTGGCGGGCTGCAGCCTTGCCACGATGGCGTACAACAATGCGCCTAGCATGACGCTATACGCCCTGAACGATTATTTCGATCTCAGCGCCGAGCAGGAAGCCTGGCTAAAGCCGCGCTTGAATGGATTTATCGCCTGGCATCGCGCCAATGAACTGCCGATTTATCGGGGCCTGCTCAATGAAGCCTCGCGACAAGTGGAAAGCGGCGTGCATAACGAAGAAGTACGCGCGTTTTATGTGAACGGACGAATGCGGCTGGAACGTGCGGCCGATCATGCCCTGCCCGATATCACCGCCTTTCTGGCGCAATTGACGCCGCAGCAGATCGCTCGCATGGAGAGCAAGATGGCGGTCGATAATCGCAAAATGGAGGAGGAAGCGCGGGTGCCGGCGGTCGAGCGTCAGCAGCAGCGCGTCGAGAAATCGCTGCTACGGATTGAAGACTGGTTCGGCCCGCTGTCGATGACGCAGACGGCAAAAATTCGTGCGGTGCTGTCGACTATGCCGCCGCTGGATGAGATGCGCATCGCCGATCGCAAACGCCGCCAGACTGAATTCATTGCGCTGCTGAAGGCGGCGCCCGATGCACAAACGATGCAAACCGCACTGCGCTGGATGTTGCTGCAGCCGGAACGTGGGCGCGATGCAGTATTCCAGGCCGAATTGGATCGCCAACTCGATTCGACATTGACGCTGGTGAAGTCCTTGCTGGCGGATGCGGCTCCCGCGCAGCGTGCCCGCGTGCAAAAGCGGTTGAACGGTTATGCCGGGGATATCGACAGTCTGTTGCGCAGCGGCTGAGCGGCGTCGTTAGCGGAAGCGAATTTTCAGCGCTTCCATGGTCTCGATCAGCCTGGCGCGAATGCCGGGCTCGAAGGCGGAGTGACCGGCATCGTTGACGATGTGGTAATCGGCCTCCGGAAACACGCGCATCAGATCGTCCGCCGATACGATCGGGCAGACCGCATCGTAACGGCCCTGCACGATGGTGGTGGGTACATGGCGAATGCGGCCAATGTGATCGAGCAGAAAGTTTTCCGGCAGGAAAATATCGTGCATGAAGTAATGCGCCTCGACGCGCGCCAACCCCAGGGCGACGCGATCGGAACCGAAGTTGGCCAGCAGGCCGGGATTGGGCAGCAGGGTCGAGCAGGAGCCTTCGTAAATGCTCCAGGTGCGTGCAGCCGGCAGATGCACCGCCGGATCGGGATCGGTGAGCAGGGCATAGTAGGCCTTGAGGATATTGCCGTGTTCATGCGCCGGCAGGGTGTTCACGAACTTGTGCCAAGCCTCCGGGAATATATTCTTGAGGCCGTAGAGAAACCAGTCGATCTCCGTCTGACGGCACAGGAAAATACCGCGCAGCACCAAAGCCATTACCCGTTCCGGATGGTGTTCTGCGTAAGCGAGCGCCAACGTTGAGCCCCAGGAACCGCCAAAAACGATCCAGCGTTCAAACCCCAGATGGCGGCGCAGGGTCTCCATATCCGCGATCAGATGCGGGGTGGTATTGTCGCGCAACTCACCCAGCGGGGTTGAACGGCCGGCACCGCGCTGGTCAAAAATGATGATGCGATAGACATCCGGGTCGAAAAACTGGCGATGAGCAGCCGATGCCCCGGCCCCGGGCCCGCCATGCAAAAACACCACAGGAATCCCCTTGGGATTGCCCGATTGCTCGAAATACATGGTGTGGATGTCATCGAGTCTGAGCTGTCCCGCGTCAAATGGCTCAATAGGCGGGTAAAAATCGCTCTTTTGCGGGGAATTGCTGTCGTCTTGCATGGGAAAATTTATTGGCAGGGTATTTGGGAACTGAATCGGTTGGCGTGCAGGCAGCAGCGTAGCAGAAATGGCGGCAATCCATGGTCGATGCGCTCGATGGTCATCGGATAGCATATGAAACGGCATTTTATGTTGCAGTGCAGTAATATAGGATATTCGCATGGGCCAGGATCGGTATTGGAGACCCCGTGCTGGCTTTCGGAGAAATTGATGCTTTATCAAGTGCATGAGATGCAACGCGCCGCGCTGGAGCCGTGGCGCTGGTGGGCGCAAGCGAGTGCGGATGCCTTGGGCAGCCCGTTTTCGCCCCTGTCCCTGGTTCCGAACTCGAAAAGTATCGTCGCCAGCCTCGATCTCATGCTGCGCCTCACCAAGCGCTATGGTCGCCCCCCCTTCGGCATTCATCAGGTCGAGGTAAACGGCAAGGCCGCCAAGGTCGAGGAAGAAGTGCTGCTGGACAAACCCTTCTGCCAGCTGCTGCATTTCAAGAAATCCATCTCGCAGAAGAACGAGCCCAAGGTGCTGGTGTTCGCCCCTCTCTCGGGCCATTACGCCACCCTGCTGCGCGACACCGTCCGCACCATGCTGCCGGACCACGACATCACCATCACCGACTGGAAAGATGCGCGCGAAGTGCCGTTCAGCGAGGGCGAATTTCACTTCGACGATTACGTGGCCTATGTGCAGGAATTCATCGCCCATATGCAGAAAACCCAGGGCCCGAATATCCATGTCATTTCGGTGTGCCAGCCGACCGTGCCGGTGCTGGCCGGGGTGTCGCTGATCGCCCAGCACGGCGCGTCCCTGCCGAAAAGCATGACGATGATGGGCGGCCCCATCGATGCCAGCAGGAATCCGACGGCGGTAAACGATTTCGCCACTGAGCGTTCATTGGCTTGGTTTGAGCAGAATGTAATTGAGCGCGTGCCGCAAAAATACGCCGGCGCGATGCGCCGCGTCTATCCCGGTTTCCTCCAGCTCACCGGCTTCGTGGCGATGAACCCCGGGCGCCATTACGATTCGCATATCGATTATTACCATCATCTGGTCGAGGGCGACGGCGAAAGCGCGGAAGCGCATCGCCGCTTTTACGACGAATACAATGCGGTAATGGATTTGCCCGCCGAATACTATCTCGACACCATCGTGCGCGTTTTCCAGGATAAGAGTCTTGCCAGAGGCACGCTGGATGTGGCGG
>DASWEY010000070.1:0-63498 GCA_036394575.1 Usitatibacteraceae bacterium
GCGTCCCTGGCGCGACCGGATTTCCCGCAGCGCTCAACCCTGATGAAACTGTCGCAGGTTTCGACGCTCTGGGACTATATTCGCCGCGCGATGCCCTGGAATGCGCCGAAGTCGCTGAGCGTTGACGAGGTTTATGCGGTCACCGCCTATGTGCTGAACCTGGGCGATATCGTGCCCGCCGATTTTGTCCTGTCGGACGGCAATATTCGCGAGGTGCAGGCGCGCCTGCCGAACCGGAACGGCATGCGACCGTACGCGCCCATGTGGACAGCCAGGGCCACCGGCGATGTGCATAACACGCGCTGCATGAAAGACTGCCCGCAGGAGATGGCGCAAATGTCCGCCTTGCCCGATTACGCCCGCAATCAGCATGGCAATCTGGCCGAGCAGAGCCGGCATATCGGCCCGTCGCGGGGAACCGACACGGTGTCGCCGACTGCCTTGACTGCAAGCCCCCCGACAGTAACGTCGGCCCACGATCTCGCCCAGAAATACGCTTGCAACGCCTGCCACCAGGCCGATCGCAAGCTGGTGGGGCCCAGTTATGTTGACATCGCCGCAAAGTATCGCGGCAATCCCGGCGCCGAGGCGATGTTGATGGCCAAGGTGAGGGCAGGTGGGTTCGGTGTATGGGGGACGGCCGTGATGCCCCCGCATGCGGAAATTGATGACGCCGACCTGCGGGCCTTGGTGCGCTGGAGTCTGTCCGGTGGCAAATAGTCCTTACATCGAAACAAGGTATGATTAATCAGGCAGGTTTGTCTGGCCTGGATCGACAAACGATTGCAGCATTTCCCTCGCGAGGAGCAGTAAATGAATAGAAGAGACGCACTCAAGGCATCCAGTGGGACCGTGGTCATGGCGCTGGCTGCCTCGGCCGGATTGCTCAGGCCGGAATTCGCCGTGGCGCAGGAATGGAACAAGACGGCCTTTGACAGCAAAAGCCTGAATGAGGTGGTCAAGGCCCTGGGCGGCACTGCGGCGGTTGAATCGAAGGACGTCTTCTTCGTGAACGCGCCAGACATTGCCGAAAACGGCGCCGTGGTGCCGATCGGCGCCACCAGCAAAATCCCGAATACGGAATCGATCTCGATTCTGGTCGAGAAGAATCCAAACGCCCTGTCGGCCACATTCACCATTCCCGACGGCACGGAACCGACGATTTCGACGCGCGTAAAAATGGGCCAGACCTCGAATATCTATGCGCTGGTGAAAGCCGACGGCAAATATTTCTACGCGGTCAAGGAAGTCAAGGTCACCCTGGGCGGCTGCGGCGGCTGAGTGGCGGCAATTCGCGTAATTCACGAAATTCGCACAATTCGCAATCAGTAAATTATCGTCGCGTCTCGTTCAGCGGGGCGCGGGCGGCAAAGGAGGAACCATGGCAGATCCGATGAGAATTCGTGCCCAGCTGGCGGGTGACAAGATCGATGTGCGCGTGCTGATGGCGCATGAAATGGAGACCGGGCAACGCAAGGACGCCGCCGGGAAGGTGGTGCCGGCGTGGTTCATACAAAGCGTCAGCGCGACCTGCAACGGCAAGACGGTGCTGTCCGCGCAATGGGGCCCGTCGATCTCGAAAAACCCGACGCTGGCATTTCGTTTCAGCGGCGCCAAAGTCGGCGACAAGGTCGTCGTCACCTGGGTGGACAACCGCGGCGACAAGCGCAGCGACGAAGCCACGATCACGGCGGCATCATGATCTCGCGCTCGCGTCGCCTCATCGTCGGCGTTGCAGCCGCCGCCGTGTCGGTCCTGCCGCTGATGGTGTATGCGGTCCCGTCCGCGGCCGCCGGCAAGGATGAGCCGGTCAAAGTCGTTTATCACGTCAGCGAGGGCATCGACCAGGCCACTGCCGCGCTGCGCAATGTGCGCAATCATTTGTCGGCCGACCCGACCGCCAAGATCGTGGTCGTGACCCATGCCAACGGCATCGATTTCCTGCTCGACGGCGCCAAGGACAAAAACGGCAACCTGTTCGATGCCAATGTGCAGGAGCTGGTCAAAATGGGGGTGGAATTCCGCGTCTGCAAGATCACCCTGCAGCGCCGCAATATCGATCCCAAGCGCGTGATCGAGGAAGCGACGCTGGTGCCCAGTGGGGTCGCTGAGGTGGCCCGTCTGCAGGCGAAGGAAGGCTTTGTGTATCTGAAGCCGTAAGCTGAAGCGCTAAGCGCAAAAACAAGCTTGCCCCATGCAGCCAATAACTATCGGAGGAAGCATGCAAAAGTTGATCTGGCCGGTTTCGGCATTGGCACTTGCCCTTGTGTTGGCGGTGGCCGCTTTCATGGCGAACCCTGCCGATGCGCAGGATGCAAAAGGTGGCGCAGCGGGTGGCGATAGCGCCCTCAAGGAAATCGAGCGTTACCGCGCGGCGTTGGCCGACGGCAACCCGGCCGAACTCTGGGAGGCGCGCGGCGAGGATTTGTGGAAACAGAAGCGCGGCCCCAACAAGGTTTCCTTCGAGTCCTGCGATATCGGCATGGGGCCCGGCGTGGTGAAGGGTGCCTACACCGTGTTGCCCAAATATTTTGAAGACAGCGGCAAGGTCGAGGACCTTGAATCGCGCCTTGTCACCTGCATGGTCATGCTGCAGGGTTTCAGCTATGCGCAGGCCACCAAGGGGCCGTTCGGCGGGCCCGACAATAAATCCGATATCGAAGCGCTGGTGGCCTATGTCACCGCCGCATCGCGCGGCATGAAAATGAATGTGGCACTAAGCCATCCGGCCGAAAAAGAGGCCTATGAGATCGGCAAGAAAATATTCTTCCATCGCGGCGGCCCGCATGATTTTGGTTGCGTCACCTGCCATGGCGTGGACAAGCAGCGCATCCGCCTGCAGGAATTGCCCAATCTGTTGAAGCCGGCAGATGCGCGCCAGGCCTACACCAGCTGGCCGGCCTATCGCGTGTCGCAGGGCGAATTGCGCAGCTTCCAGTGGCGGCTTAACGACTGCTTCCGCCAGCAACGCTTCCCCGAACTGGAATTTGCCTCTGAAGCGTCGATTGCCCTGACGACCTATCTCGCCAAGAACGCCAGCGGTGGCGTATTGAGCGCCCCCTCGATCAAGCGTTAGGAGCAATCATGACCAACTTCAGAACTGTTGCTCTCCTCTCCGCCTGCGCGCTGGTGATGACCGCACATGCCGCCGACAAGACCGGCGATGAAAAAGCCGTTGAAGTGATGAAGGCCTCGTTCAAGGAACGCGGCCAGGCCAAGCTCGATCGCCTCGATTCGGACGAGACCATGAGCCTGTGCAATAAATATGCAGGCGGAAAATTGCCCGTTGATGTCGCGAAAAAAATCCAGGCCGGCAATCTGCAATCCATCAAGCTGCCCGCGGACGGCAAGCTGCTCGGCGACTGGAAGGCCGGCGAAAAAATTGCCCAGTCCGGTGTCGGCAAACAGTTCTCCGACAATCCCGCCAATCCGAACGGCGGCAACTGCTACGCCTGCCACCAGCTGGCGCCGCAGGAGCTCTCCTACGGCAATATCGGCCCCAGCCTGTACAACTACGGCAAGCTGCGCGGCAACAGCGCCGCGATCCAGCAATACACCTTCGGCAAGATCTATAACGCCGAGGCCTACGCCGCCTGCTCGAACATGCCGCGCTTCGGGCATAACGGCATCCTCACCGAACAGCAGATCAAGGACGTGACGGCGCTGTTGCTGGATCCCGAATCGCCGGTGAACAAGTAGGGCGGGATTCTGCGGGCCGGTGCACGAGCCTGCCTGCGTCCGCACCAAGGAATTCCCCATGAACCGACTGATGTGCTCGTTCGCTGCGCTGTTCGCGGTCTTCAGTATGGCGTTGCGAGCCGCGCCCGAGGCGATCTATACCGTCAAACAACTCACGCCGGAAACCGCATTGCGCGCGGCGCAGGCCGCGATGGATAAATGCCGCCGCGACGGTTTTCAGGTGGGCGTTGCCGTGGTGGATCGCGCCGGTGTCGTGCAAGTGCTGCTGCGCGATCGGCTGGCCGGGGCGCACACCGTCGATACCGCCATCAACAAGGCCTGGACCGCCGCCAGTTTTCGCGTGAGCACCACAGAGCTCGCCAAGGAAACCGAGGCGGGCAAATCGATGAGCGGCATTCGCCAGATTCCGCGCGTCGCGGCGATCGGCGGCGGATTGCTGATTCAGGGCGGCGGGGCATCGCTTGGCGCCATCGGTGTGTCGGGCGCGCCCGGCGGTGCGGCCGACGAGGCCTGCGCGGCAGCAGGTATCAAGGCGATTCAGGACGATATCGAATTCTAGAAACGCCGCTGAACGACTGTTGATGAAAACGTAGAACGCCATTTGGCGCGGTGTTTGGGGCAAAAATTCTCCGAAAGCCGCGCTAGTGCTTGAGTTTGATAATTAGAAACTTCCAAAAACCGCGTCTTCGCAGCGCGGGCTGTGATCCAGCCCATCCAGGGTTTTAATGATACGAAGGACTGGATTCCAGCCTGCGCTGGAATGACGAAATTTTTAAAATTCCCAATGCATTGGACGCGCTATAACAGCGTTGAAAAAGATTCCTAAAGGCCGCTATGTCCCATCTCTCCCGCCGCGAATTCCTGCAAGTCCTCGCCATCGCCAGCGCCGGCGGCTTCGCGCTCGATGCCCACGACGCATTCGCATTGCCGACCTCATCGACCGACGCATCGCGTTTTTACGATCTGCCGCGCTTCGGCAATGTGCATTTCCTGCACATGACCGATTGCCATGCGCAACTGCTGCCCACGTATTTTCGCGAACCGAATATGAACCTCGGTTTGCAGGCGGCCAGCGGACGTCCGCCGCATCTGGTCGGCGAAAATCTGCTCAAGTATTTCGGCATCGCCAAAGGCTCGGCCGACGCGCATGCCTTCACCTATCTCGATTTCGAAAAAGCCGCGCGCCGCTACGGCAAGATCGGCGGCTTTGCGCATATCGCCACGCTCGTCAAACAATTGAAGACGCATCGCCCCGGCGCGCTGCTGCTCGACGGTGGCGATACCTGGCAGGGTTCGGCTACCGCCTTGTGGACCAATGGCCAGGACATGGTCGATGCCGCGCTCGCGCTCGGCGTCAACGTGATGACGGCGCATTGGGAAATGACCCTCGGCGACAAGCGCGTGCAGCAAGTGGTGGACGGCGATTTCAAGGGCAGGATCGATTTCGTCGCGCAGAACATCCACACCGCCGATTTCAACGACCTGGTGTTTGCGCCGTATGTGATGAAGGAAATGAACGGCGTGCCGGTGGCCATCATCGGCCAGGCCTTTCCCTACACGCCGATCGCCAACCCGCGCTACTTCACGCCCGACTGGACCTTCGGCATCAAGGAATCCGAGATGCAGCAGACCGTCAACGCAGCCCGTGCCAAGGGTGCGCAGTTGGTGGTGCTGCTGTCGCACAACGGCATGGATGTCGATCTCAAGATGGCCTCGCGCGTCACCGGCATCGACGCCATCCTGGGCGGCCATACGCACGACGGCGTGCCCGCCCCGGTGATCGTCGACAATGCCGGCGGCAAGACCATCGTCACCAATGCGGGATCGAACGGCAAATTTCTCGGCGTGCTCGATGTCGATGTGAAGGGCGGCAAGCCCGTCGGCTTTCGCTACAAGCTGCTGCCCATCTTCGCTAACCTGCTGCCGGCCGACAAGGATATGCAGGCGCTGATCGACAAGGTGCGCGCGCCGTATGCGGCCAAACTCAGCGAGAAGCTCGCGGTGACCGATGGCCTGCTGTATCGCCGTGGCAATTTCAACGGCACCTTCGACCAGCTGATCCTCGATGCGCTGATAGAAAGCAAGAACGCCGAGATCGCGTTCTCACCCGGCTTCCGCTGGGGCACCTCGCTGCTGCCCGGCGAGGCCATCACCATGGAACACCTGATGGACCAGACCGCCATCACCTATCCGTACACGACCATGAATGAATTCAGCGGCGAGATGATCAAAACCATCCTTGAAGACGTGGCCGACAATCTGTTCAACCCCGATCCCTATTACCAACAGGGCGGCGATATGGTGCGCGTCGGCGGCCTCAGCTATACCTGCGAGCCCAATGCCAGAGTGGGCCAGCGCATCGGCAATATGATGCTCAAGGGCAGGGCGCTCGACCCGGCCAAGACCTACAAGGTGGCGGGCTGGGCGCCGGTGGCCGAAGCGGCGAAAGATTCCAATGCCCAGCCGATCTGGGACCTGGTCGGCAATTATCTGCGCGATAAAAAGACCATCCGGCCCAGGCAGCTCAACCTGCCCAAGCTGGTCGGCGTGCAGGGCAATCCCGGCATGGCCTGAGCGGCCAGCACATGCAATGCACAGCCGCAGAAATTTTCTCGCGTTTTGGGGTGCCTCGGTCGCCCTGCTGGCAGTCCCTTGGCACCCGGCGGGTGCGGAAGAATCGCCACCCGCAGCGCCAGGACAAACATCGCTTCCGCTGGCCGTTGACCTTGCTGCCGATGGCGGCAGGACCGGCGCGCAGGGTATCCCCGTGCTTATCCTGTTCAGCCTGCCCGGTTGTCCCTACTGCGAGGCGTTGCGCCGCTCGTTTCTGACCCCGATGCTGGCTGAGCCGCAGCCGCGCGCCGTGCTGCGGCAGGTCGATATCGATTCCAGTGTGATCCTCAAGGATTTTCAGGGGCGCAAGCTGAGCCACCAGGATTTCGCCACCCGCGAAGGCATCGCGCTTACCCCGGTGGTCGGCTTCTACGGCCCCGATGGCGAAGCCGTCGCCGACCGTCTGGTCGGCGCGATGCTGCCCGATTTTTACGGCAGCTATCTGGACGATGCCCTGGCCAAAGCCGCCGCCAAAATCCGGACCGAAACCGAAGGAAAAGGCGGGCAAAAACCATCTCGCCGTTGACCATGGACGTTTGGCACGCTAAAATACGCGGCTTGAATGGTTGTTCGCAATGCACACTGCTCAATTCCCTGATAGCTCAGCCGGTAGAGCGACGGACTGTTAATCCGCAGGTCCCTGGTTCGAGTCCAGGTCGGGGAGCCAGATAAAACAACGGGTTAGACTTCGGTCTAGCCCGTTTTCATTTCTGACCGTGATTGATAACGTCTGTCTGATCAAACAGACGCTGAAGATTGGCCCCATGAAATTCTTGCGGGGTCGATCTCGGAAAATATATTGAGGCTCCTTTAATTTGGCACGCTCATTGCGTTCAGATTCACCGCTATGGGCGCATGTTTTTGGAGGCAGCCGGCAGGAGCTCGTCATGCCGGCGTCACCAAGCCATGCGATATTGCCAACGCTTCAATTTCCGGGAACTACATGTCGAAATTTCACCATTCTCTGTGGGCCCGCATCATCGTTTCGGGCGCCGCCTTGCTGCTGGCCGCATGCGCCAGCCTGGCGCCGAGCGCGCCCTTGAAGACCCTGGACGGCAAACCGCCGCTGGTGGTCGCACACCGCGGCGCCTCGGGCTACCTGCCGGAAGAAACGATCGAGGCCTATGTGAAGGCGATCGAGCTCGGCGCCGATTTCATCGAGTTCGACTTGATCTCCACGAAGGATGGCGTGTTGATCGCGCGCCACGACCCAAACCTCGGCATCAATACCGACGTGGCCCAGCACCCCGAGTTCGCCGCGCGCAAACGCACGATGAGCGTGGATGGCGAGGTGCAGACCGGATGGTTCTCCGCCGACTTCACGCTCGCCGAGATCAAAACCCTGGGCACGATCTCGACCGACGCGCAGCGCCCGCAGGAATTCAACGGCAGGCTCAAGGTCGCCACGTTCCAGGAAGTGATTGCTTTGGCCAAGCGCGAGTCGCAGGAAACCGGCCGCACCATCGGCATCTATCCCGAGACCAAGAACCCTAGCTACTTCAGGCAACTCGGCCTGCCACTCGAAGACAAACTGCTCGCCATGCTGAGCGAGGCGGGCTGGAACAGCCGCAACGCACCGGTCCTGCTTCAGTCCTTCGAGCCATCGAGCCTCAAGTACATGCGCAGCACGGGCTCGACGCTGCGCATGGTGCAGCTCATCGACGGCAACGGCGTCAATCTGAAAACCGGCACGATAACCTTCGGCGTGCCTTCGGACCGGCCCTACGACTGGACGCTCGCTGGCGACACACGCAATTTCGATGCGATGGTCACGCCCGCCGGCCTGGCCGAGATCAAGTCGTATGCCGATGGCATCGGCCCGTGGAAGCGCTACATCGTCGGCATCAAGGGCACGGTCGATGCCGATGGCAAGGTGCTGGACCTGAACGGCGACGGCAAGATCAACGACGCCGACGCCGCCACGCAGGAGCCCACGACGCTGATCGCGGACGCGCACAAAGCCGGCCTGTTCGTCCATGCCTTCACCTTCCGCAACGAAAGCCGCAGGCTGGCGGCCAGCTACAACGGCGACCCGAAGCAGGAGTACCTCCAGTACTACGCGCTCGGGCTGGATGGCCTGTTCACCGATTTTACCTACACGGCGCTTGCGGCCCGGGCTGAATATCTGCGGAAGATTGGCAACAGGAACTAAGCCGGGCCGGGTGGCGTCGCGACTGACAGCGCAGGGTCAAAAAGATGCTGGGATAACCACTATCCGGGGCTCGGAAGTAACTTCACATGCGAGCGACGTCTCCCGTCGATCCCCGCCAGCTCAAGCAAACTGATTCTGCACGACTGCGAATGGGCTCAGTCCCAGCCAGGTCTGCATCGAATTGATGATGCTGCGCGGGCCGGACAACGCCATCTTGTCCCGCTCCTTTTCGACGGACGTCAATCCCATCCATATCGAGGTCATCGTCCTGAGATCGGTCGTGACGTACAGATTGATTTCGAACCCCGGGTCGTACCAGCAGAGGTCGACATCGCCCTCGGGTTCAACCACCAGCCACCAATGGCTTTTGGATGAGGGGAGGTCCGCATATTGGAACTGGATCACGGTGCGCTTTTTGGGCAGGGGCGTCGGGTTCAGATTGCGCCGCATATCCCACATCAACAGCGACGGGTCCAGGTTCTTCAACGATGCGGCGGGCCGCACCCATTTCTGTCCCCATTGGCCAAGCTTCTCGATGACTGCGCCGAGATCGCGTCCGGCGCCGGTCAGGTGGTATTCATAAACGCCCCGCTCGGATGGCAGGCGCTTGCGCTCGATCACGCCGGCGCCCTCCAGCTCCTTCAGCCGTTTGGACAGCAATGACGGGGACATTTTCGGAACACCGCGGCGAAGGTCGCCGAACCGCGTCGAACCGGCGATGAATTCGCGGATCAGGATCGGCGTCCAGCGGGTGCACAGCACCTCGGAGGCCATGGCGAGCGGGCAAAACTGCTTGTAACCGGCATGAGTCATTGGTGGCGGCCTTTCATATTGGTGGCAAGCCTATGCGCTGGCCTGTACGGCGTCCAGTACTGAAACTGTAGTGGCTGATTCATTTTCGTGACTGGATCGCGTTGTGGCATGGACGCAAACTGGCCATGAGACGCGCCCGGCCGAGGCATTGCCGATTTTGCGCGCCCGACAAACCGTTCTATGGAGAAGCGTAATGAGTGTGTTTTTAATTGCCGAAATCAAGGTCACCAATCCTGCCTGGGTTGCCGAGTATGCGGCCAATGTCCACAAAATTGTTGAAAGGAAGGGCGGACGATATTTGTCGCGCAGCGGCAATATCACCGTCCTAGAGGGCCCCGAAAAGGACTGTACGCTGATTGCGATCATGCAGTTCCCCTCCAGAAGTGCCGTCGATGAGTTTGTCCACGATCCCGAGTACGAACCGTACGCACTTGCGCGGCAGGCTGGTAGCATCAGCCGCTTCACGCTGGTCGATGATATCGATGCTGCAGGCACGATTCCCTATCTGGTCCCGGGTTAACCCGGGCTCACGCAGGCGGGTGGCAAAATTCAAGGCCGGCCCCGGCCGGCTTGAAATCATGTTTCAGGAGAAATGAAGAAATGAGTTTTCGATTGAAGGTCAATTTGATACTGCTCGCTGTCACCCTGGCGGTGATGCTGCCCGGCGGATGGCTCGTCAATGCAGTCATGCGCGGGCAAGCCAATCAGGACATCATCAAGCAGGCGGATATGCTGATGGAAAGTGCGCTGGCATCAAAAAGCTACACATTGGAGTTGGTCAAACCGCACCTCGACCCCATGTTGGCAGAAAAATTTTTGCCGCAGGCCATCCCGACGTTTGCTTCTACCGAGATCTTTGAGCGCTTCCGCAAGAAGTTTTCCACCTTCAAGTACAAGGAGGCCGTGCTTGATCCGACCAACCCGCGCGATCGTGCGGACGAGTTTGAACGGGAAATCATCAGGCGCTTCGTTGACGACCCCGCATTGCAGGAGGTGTCGGGCGAGGTGTATCGCAGCCAGGACCGGCACTACTATGTCGCCAAGCCCATTCAGATCAAAAATCCGGCCTGCCTCGCTTGCCATGATTCCCCGGAGCGCGCGCCTCAGACCATGCGAGCCGTTTATGGAGACAAAGGTGGTTTTGGCTGGAAGCTGGATCAGACTGTCGGTGCCCAGATCGTCATGGTGCCCGCCTACGAGAAAGACAAATCCACCAGTTCGTTGCTGAATGTGATCGTCGGTGTGTTTATCCTGCTATTTACGGCGCTGGCGGTGGTCCTGAACCTGCTGATTCATTCGAGTGGCAAATCATCGCGAATGGAAAGCCGTCGTCGGTAGCTTGAGCGCGGACCCGTCGACGGTGGAGAGACTGAAACAGGCCTTCTTCGTCACGGCCGAGATGTGGGCCAGCGTGTCCCTGATCCTCGTCCAAGCCGGGGAACCGGACAAAACAACGGGCCAGACTTCAATCTGGCCCGTTTTCTTTCAGCAGGGTTTTTACCTCAGGAAAATAACAACGACTTGATGACTACCGGCACCACTCCCGGTGGGTCCAGCAACTCGCCGACATCGACAAAGTCCAGCTCGCGCAATTTGATCCCGTCGATCGAGACGATCTTGCCGTCGAGATGCAGTTCATCGTGCAGGATGCGGCCGAGCGAGGCGCCAACGTCCCCGTCTATCATCAGGAAAAGTATTTCATCCCTTTTCCCCAGAGGGGCCGCAAACGTCATGATGGCCCGGGCCATCTTCAGCAGTCGTCCGTACTCGGGTTCGCCATCCCAGGTGAAGGCCAGCGCCAAACGGGCATCCGGCTTGAGACCGAGGAGATCCGCACGTACACTGAAGGCGGCTGCTATCGCGTCGATGTCGATTTGCTCCGGGATATCGAGGCCGAGGTGCACCACCGGAACGTTGTGCACCGGCAACACGTTCAGATCCGGCAGGTAGATGGTCTTTCCGCTCACCTGCACGGTGAATTGCGAGGCGCCGATCACTGTCGCGCGTATGCGCTCCCTGGGCTCGATGACCGGAATCGAAATGCGTGCGTTAACCTGCCGGACAATTTCATCGGCAAGCAGCCTGGCAATGTCGCCGTGGCTGGCGCTCTCGCGACCGAATATATACTCGGCGACCCCGCCGGAAAAGGTGATGAAGCGCGGCGTCCGGGTTCTCGACAAGGGCTCGGTCAACTCGAGTACATGGCCGAGTTCGTCGAGCGTGGTTCCGCAAAGCTGGTCCACCACGATCGTTGCCAGCCGTTGTGCAATGGCTTTGCGCACGGACTCGCTGGCAAAGTTTCGCGGTGTGGCCTCGATACCCAGTTGCCTTGCCACCAGGCGGGCCGAGTCGTCGATGCGCGTCCACGCACCCCGCGCATCCCGTGCAAGCAGGCGGCCGCCGACGGCAAAGGCGGCCACGCTGATGATTTCCCCGCGATCGATCAGTGCCAGCTTGGTCGTGCCGCCGCCCACGTCGACATGCAGCCCGCATTCATCGCGGCGCCTCGACAGCGCGGTTGCGCCTGAGCCATGCGCCGCCAGGATGCATTCCAGCTTGTGTCCGGCGGTTGCACAAACAAATTTTCCGGATTCCCGGGCAAACAGCTCGTCGATCGCCCGCGCATTCTTGCGCTTGATCGCTTCACCGGTGAGGATCACGGCGCCGCTGTCGATATCGCCGCGGCGCAGCCCGGCATCACCGTAGGCATGGTGGATGAAATGCGCGAGCTCGCGGGCATCGATACTGCCATCCGGCAAGAATGGCGTCAGCATGATGGGCGAGCGCCATATGACCTGCCGGTCGGTCACAATGAAGCGGCTGGACAGTCCCTCCGCCAGACGCCTGAGCGTGACACTTGCAAACAGAAGATGCGAGGTCGAACTGCCGATGTCGATGCCGACGGTCTTCAGCTCGATGGTTTCCTGCTCCCAGATGGCCTGGGCGATAGCCGTGCTGGCCGCTTCAGCCAGCAGCTCATGTTCATGATCCAGATCGATATCGTGTGGCACGCGGAAATCACCTCACTGGTCGTCGACGTGATGAAATACCCGCCAGGGCATCCGCCACCCCTCGTGCAGGGTCGCTGCCTGTCGCTAAATGGCAGGACCGATCGATTGCGGCTGGCGTATCACCCCGGTGAGGGCTTCTGGTGGCAAGGCGAGGATCGCGGGTTCATCGAAGATCTCGCCCATTTCTGACGACACACCGGACTTGCGCAATGCTTCCAGCCATTTGCGATGAATGCGCGGATCCTGATCCTCGTATTCCAGTTGGCGGCCGCCTTGCTGGATCGACAGCGACCCCGCGCCCTCGGAGCTTTTGCGCCTGAGGGAAATGAATGGATAGCGCCGGCTGCCGAGGCTGCAAGCCAGATAACGCGCCGGAACCGGACAGGTATTGAAGTGCTGATGGAACATCCAGAACGGCGGCGTGTACATGAATCCGTGTTGCCACGGAAACTCCTTGAACTCCGAATCGCCCTCATGCCACAACAGCGAATAGCCCTCGCCGTCGATGGCATGCACATGGGTGCCGGCGGCATGGCGATGCGCTTTCTTGTAACGTCCCTTGGGGATCTGCGACACATGGGCATGCATCGTGCCGTCGGCAAGGATGAAGCTGACATTGGTCGATCCCTTGCCCCGCTCTTCAAACTCGTAAAGTTTGAAGCTGGTCAGGTCGTGGATAAAATTGGTTTCCCATACATTGCGCTTGACCGGATTGAGGCCGTGGGAATACACGCTGAGATCGCCGTCGCCCTCGAAATGCTTTGACTGGCCCGCACGCTCGGGAAAAGTGCAGGGATTGTTGAAGACGAAATCCAGATTGTGATAGAGATTGATGGTGATCGGCGCGTCATTCGTGCATGAAATCCGCACCGGCCTCTGGCCTGTGCTATTGAATATCTGGTATTGGCAATTGAGCGGGATCGCGAACATCGCCTTGGGGCCCCATTCGAACACGCGTGTCTCGCCATTCGGCAGCCAGACTTTTGTCGAGCCGTGACCGGAAAGTACAAAACAAAAAACCTCATACAGGTGCTTGACCGGACGGGTCTTGCCGCCGGGGCCAATCTCGAGCACGTAATTGGCCATGAAATCGCCTGCCCCATGCGTATGGGCAAAGCAACCGCGCGCCTCATAACGATCCCAGGGAGCGGTCTCAAGTTCCAGCAGGTTGTGGCCGAAATCGAGATGGATGGGTATGCCTTCACCCTCGGCCCATTCGCGGTAAGGATCAATGAGGAACCTGGATTCCTTGGCCGTGACATTGTCGTTTGCTGCGTTGGCTTCGCCGCCATTGCTCGTCATTTCGCTGATACCTTATTCAAAATAAGACTCAAGAATATTCTGCTGCCCGGGCGTGAACAGGAGGCCGATGCAGAATGCAGGCATGAAACGCATTTGTCCTTGTGTTGGCCAATGCAGCGCGCCAATGCGGTGGATTCTCCGAGGCATCGCGCGGAGTTGCCGCCAGCTTGGAGCGTCACCTTCGGGATCACGGCCGATTATCAATGCAATGATGCATCCTGTAAATGCGAAAGTCCTGCATACAAGAACAATGTCCCCAGTGCGGGAACATTTTTTTCCGGCATATCGTTGATGGCTGCCATTGCGCAGGCAGCGGGAGCCCAACATGCGAATCTATCAGCAAAAAACACCAGCATCGTCGGCGCATCCGCCGCCTTTTTGCCTAATGGCCACCCAGTCAGGGCGTATTCGGACTGAAGGCAAGCTCGGTCAGGGGGCGACGTTCTTTATCGCCCTGAAGTGAGCTTGAGCGCAGCGTTTCCGCGCAGTGCTTGCGATTTGGTCTCGACGCAAACCTGTCCTTGTGCCGCTTGCATTCAGCTGCGCTACGGGCCGAAGTGCGCGATTAACTGTCGCGTTCACGCCATGCGCGGCATGACTTCCCGCGATCCTGTTCGCGCCTGTTGCCTTTATCGCGCTTATCGGCCCCTATCGCCTTTGTCGCCCCTGTCGCCCTTATCGCCTCTATCGCCGCCCTTATCACGATCCCGGTCATTGCCCTGGCCGGGCCGCTGTCCGCGATTCTGTTCCTGCGCTGGTCCCCTGCTTTGCGGCTCGCGTTCCGCGCCGCGCGGCGCATTCGCCGGTTGTCCGCGTTGCGGTTCACCCTGCGGTTGGCCTTGATGCGGGTAGGATGGTGCGCCCTGCGGTTGCGGCCCACGTGGCCCACCCTGGCTGTAGGAAGGCGAGGGTTCATCGCGCCGGTTGTCCTGCGGACCGCGCTCATGTCTCTCCTGCGGGCCTTGCGGGGCGCGAACGGGTTGCGCGCGCTGGGCTTCGTAATGCTGGCGTACGACCGGGTCGCGTGGCTGATAACGGTAGTTCTGGCCATGCAATGCCTGCTGTTGTTCTACGCGCGGATAGCGATCGCCGGAATATTTTTTCTGATAGGTAGGCAGCGGCGGACGGGCCGGTACCGTATTGCGGTTCCAGCGATCCCAGCCGTCGTGGCGCTGCGACCAGTCGCGACCCCAATGCTCTCCCCAGCGTGGCGGCGCATCCCCCCGCCAGCCGCGAAAGTACTGCGGCGCCTGCCGGTAATAGCGAACGGGAACGCGCAACACATATAGCGGCACCGCCTCCGGCGACACGATCCCCCAGGGGCCGTTGTACCAGGAGCTCGCATACCAGCTGTCGCCCTGGAAAACCCAATACATGCCGTCGTAGAAAAAATAGTTGGAATCGAGCTGCGGTGCGTAATAGACCGGATAACCTGGCACCGGCACCAGATTGGGATAGACCGGCAGGTTGATGCCGATGCTGACATTGGGAAGCCCGATGCCGATGCTGACACTGACTGCTGCCGGCGCCGGCATCGCCGGGAACAACAGCATTCCCAGTAAAATGAGTTTATTGCGCATGACATTTCCTCCTGTGTAATCGCAGGCGCCGGGTGATGGGGCCTGGTCAGAATCCGGTGATATGGCAGCTTACATACGCGGCCGCACTGACGTCCGTACGCCACCGCACCGAAAATATCGTGATTGCTGATTTGCAATTCTGTGTTATCCCATGATTAAGGGATGTCCCGCAACTGATTTTGTTCCTGCAAATCCGACCGGGAAATTACCGGCGGCACGCGCTTGGTTTAACGTTCCGCATTTTGTGCGGGCATGGCCCGAACAGGCTCGTATTGGGTGCCAATTCGCCGCATCGTGCAAAATGCAAAATTCCCCAAAAACAAGATAGCCGGAGTACGCTTTGTGCGTGAATCCGGACATGCCATGAAATATTTTCTTTTGCTTGTTGTTTCCCTTGTTTCCCATGCCGTATGGGCCGGCGCCACCCCGCCGGCGCCGGACACCATCGCCGAGCGCGTCAAGCCCTGCCTGGCTTGCCATTCGCCCGGGGGCAGGGTGGGCAAGGATGCGTATTACCCGCGGCTGTCGGGGAAACCGCAGGGTTATCTGTACAACCAGTTATTGAATTTCAAGCAGGCGCGCCGCCACAGCCGGCCGATGAATTTGCTGGTGGAAAATCTTTCCGATGAGTATCTGGCGGAGATCGCGGCCTATTTCGCGGCGCAGCCGCCGCGCTATGTGGCGCCGCGCGACGGGGCTGGCGTGAAGCCGGGCGCCACGCCGCCGCCTCTTCTCACCCAAGGGGACCCCGCCCGAAAAATTCCCGCCTGCATCGCCTGCCACGGCAAGACCCTGACGGGCGTGGTGCCGCATATTCCCGGCCTGCTGGGTCTGCCGGCCGATTACATCAGCGCGCAGTTCGGCGCGTGGAAAACCGGTACGCGCCGCGCATCCGAACCGGATTGCATGGGCGGCATCGCCAGACAGCTCGACACCACCGAGGTGGGCGCGATCGCCGCGTGGCTGGCTGCGCAGCCGCTGTCGTCCGATGCGCATGCGGCGGACGCCCTGCCCGAAGAGTTGCCGCTGCGCTGCGGCAGTGTTACCGCCACGGTCAAAGTCACCGGCAAGGCCGCAGGCAAGATCATGCCGAAAGCCAGGCCATGAAGCGCGCGCTGATCGTATTCGCGCTGATGGTGGCGCTGCTGCTCGCGGCCCTGCTGGCCCTGGCGCTGCGCGGCAATGCCGAGCAAGCCGTTCCGCCATCGACCCTGAACGCGCAGAATCTGCCGGAAAAACAATTGCGCGGTGCGTATCTGGCGCGCGCCGGCAATTGCCTGGGCTGTCACAGCACCCAGGGCGGACGGGCTTACGCTGGCGGGCGCGAACTGCCGACGCCGTTCGGCACCTTCATCACGCCCAATATCACGCCGGATCGCGACACCGGTATCGGCGACTGGAGCGCCGACGATTTCTGGCGCGCCATGCATGAAGGTAAAGGACGTGAAGGCCGTTTGCTGTATCCGGCGTTTCCCTATACCGAATACACGAAAGTGACACGCGCCGACGCCGATGCGATCTACGCCTATCTGCAAACTTTGCCGCCGGCGAAAAATGCGGTGGCTGCGAACCGTCTCGATTTTCCCTACAACATGCGTTCGCTGCTGTACATCTGGCGCGGCCTCTACTTCAAACCGGGCGTGTATGAGCCCGCTGAAAGCGAGAGCGCCGAATGGAATCGCGGCGCCTACCTGGTGCAGGGGCTCGGCCATTGCAATGCCTGCCATGTCACGCGCAATGCGCTCGGCGCGGCCGGCGGCGCGGCGTTGGGCGGCGGCCAGGTGGCGGGCCGCAGTTGGTATGCGCCGGCGTTGAATTCGCGCAGCGAAGCCGGCAGCGGCGCCCTGTCGGTGGACGAGATCGCGCGCCTGCTGTCCACCAGTCTCTACAACCAGGGCGCGGCCGCCGGCCCGATGGCGGAGGTGATCGCGCAAAGCCTGCAACATCTGACGCCCGAAGACCTGCGCAGCATGGCGCTGTACCTGAAATCGCTGCCGGAATACGGCGCTTCCGGCGCGCCGCCGCTGAGCAAGGAAGCGCGCCTGCGCATCGACAAGGGCGGAAAAATTTACGAGCAGCACTGCAAGGATTGCCATGGCGAGCAGGGGCAGGGCGCGCCCGGCGCCTATCCGCCGCTGGCCGATAATCGCAGCGTGCGGCTGGCCTCGCCGTTGAATGCCATTCGCAGCGTGCTCGACGGCGGCTTCGCGCCATCGACGGTCAATAATCCGCGCCCCTACGGCATGCCGCCATTCGCGCATACGCTCAACAATGAAGAAGTGGCGCAGGTGGTGTCGTACATCCGCAATGCCTGGGGCAATCACGCCAGCGTGGTGACGGCGGTGCAGGTCGACAAGAGCGGGAGCGATTGAGGAGCGGTTTTTTAAAAAGCCAAACTCAAGCATTGGTACGGCTTTTGAAGCATTTTTGCCCCGGAAGGCGCACCAAATGGCGATCTGCGATTTTTAGCGGCCGACGGTTCAGTTCATTCCAGGTGTTGCTGCCACTGCCATTATCGCCGTCTGCTGCCGCGAGTGCTCTTTGCGCTTCATCACCATATAGTCGTTCTGTTCCATTTCATGCAGCTGGCGCGGGTAGCGTTCGCTGGCGGCGAACCAGTCGCGAAAGCTTTTTTCGATGCGCGCCGGCGGCGCGGTGGCGAGCGTACCCATGAAGGCGCGGTGCCGTGTCAACACCGTGCGTTAGCCCACATAGAGGACGGGAGATGTCCTGCGGCGGATGTCTTCCTGTCTGCGCCGACGAATGCAGCGCGGTCCACGATTTGCAATTTGCGAATCGCTCGCTTGCATCGGTGCAAGTGCGTCAGCGTTTATTGGGCTGCGACCGATACTGCCGCAATGCTTCGTTCAGCCACTGGGCGCTGTCGACCGGCTTGCCATTGGCGCATTTCACCTGATACGCCTGGCCGCTCATGCTGCTTTTGGAAGCGCCCAGTTCAATGAAGTCTTCGCTGCTCCCGAGCAGGTTCTTTCTGGTGAGATAGTCGAACTTCATCGTCAGATGCTCGCGCGCTTCGACGGCGCTGTACCAGCTGCCGTTGCGATTGAATTCGCAATCCGATTTGCCGAGTCGGGCGAGGAGATATTCAATTTCCGCGCGGCTGTTCGCCGGGAGTTCAGCAGCGCCGGCATACTGGATGGCCAGCGCGACGTTGACAATCAGGGCGGGGATGGACAAAGCGGCCAGCAGGCTGCGCAGATTCATTACGACATCTCTCATGGCAGGGTGGAAGGGTTTTTCTGCAAATGCGCGTCGATGGTGGCCAGCAGGGCGCGCACGTCGAAGGGCTTGGTAATGTAATCGGCGAAGCCCGCCGTGCGGGCTCGCTGGATCTCCTTGGGCATCGCATTCGCCGACAGGGCGATGCACGGCACCGCGGCCAGCAGCGGTTCCTCGCGCAGATGGCGCAGGATGCTGAAGCCGTCCATGCCGGGCAGATTGATGTCGAGCAGGATCAGGTCGGGGCGCAGGCGTTTGGCGGCGGCGAGACCGCTGTTGCCATCGGTGGCGACCTCGAGGCGGATGTTCGGGTTCATTGCCAGGCTGTCGCGCACCAGCTCCACATTGGCCGGGTTGTCCTCCACATACAGCACCATCGCCTGCCGGGTGTTGACGACCGGGGGCGCCGGCATCGGCGGAAGCGACTCGTTCCTGGCTTCGACGCCAGCTGCCACGCGCGGGAACACCAGGGTGAAGGTCGTGCCCTTGCCGGGGGTGCTGCGGACCTCGATGCTGCCGGACATGGCTTCGACCAGCTGCTTGACGATCACCAGGCCGATGCCGGTGCCTTCGGTACTGCCGCCTTCGGCCCCCAGGCGGTTGAAGGGCTGGTAGAGCGCCTCGATCTGCGCCTGGGTGAGGCCGGGGCCGGTGTCGCGCACCGCAATTTCCACGTGCGCATCGTCGCCGCCCAGGCTGATGTAGACCGAGCCGGCATGGCGGTTGTACTTGACCGCATTGGACAGGAGGTTGACGAAGATTTGGCGCAGGCGGGTGCGATCGCCGCGGACCCAGGCGCTGCCGGGCGCGCCCGCATAGTCGAACAGGATGTTGCGCGCAGTGGCCTGCGGCACACTGAGCGCGATGCATTCCTGGATCAGGTTGTCGATATCGGCCGGTTTCGACGACATCGACATGGCGCCGGCCTCGATGCGCGACAGATCGAGGATTTCATCGACCATCGCCATCAGGTGATGGCCGGCTTCCAGGATGTGGCCGACTTTCTTCTGCGATTTTTCGTCTTCATGCACGGCGGGGTCGTATTGCAGCAGTTGCGCAAAGCCGAGTATGGAGTTGAGCGGCGTGCGCAGTTCGTGACTCATGCGCGCCAGGAATGCCGACTTGGACAGGCTGGCGATCTCGGCTGCCTCCTTGGCGGCGCGCAGGCCCTCGTCGCGGCGGCGGTCGGTGATATCGGTAAAGGTGTTGACCACGCCGGTTAGCCTGTCGCCGCCCGAACCGAACAGCGGCTGGGTGGTCATCGACAGCCACAACATGGTGCCGTCGGCCCGCCGGAAGCCGATCACCTGGTTCGAATGCGCGCGCCGGGTGTTGAGCGTGGCCTGGGTGGGGCGCTCGCTGTCCGGCAGCGGCGAGCCGTCTTCGCGGAACGCCTGCCAGGCCGGGTTGAGAAAGCGCTTGCCGCGGATTTGCGCCAGCGTGCTGCCCATGATCCGTTCGGCGCTGGCATTGCAGTCGATGATCAGACCGTTGGCATCGCGCAGCACCACGCCCTCGCTCATCGCCGCGATCACCGAGCGGTAACGCACCTCGCTGACCTCGAGGGCGGCCTCGGCGCGCTTGCGCTCGCTGATGTCGTGGAAGAATATCGAGATGCCGTCGCGCGATGGATAGATGCGGTTCTCGAACCAGCGATCGTAAGACGGGTAGTACTCCTCGAGAGAAATATGCGTCCGTTCGTTCATTGCCCTCTGATAGGCGTGATAGAGGGGCTGGTCCACGCCCTCGGGGAACTCGGTCCAGATATGCTTGCCGATCAGGTCTTCGCGCCGGCGCCCGAAAATTTGCGCGGCGCGTTCATTGACATAGATGTAACGCCACTGGGTGTCGAGGGCCGCGAAGGCGTCGCTGACGCTGTCGAGGATGTGTTCGACTTGCTGGCGCGACGCTTCGGCGGCGGCTTCGATGCGTTTGCGCTCGGTCAAATCGGTAATGGTGCCGACCATGCGCAACGCCTGATGCGCGGCGTCGCGGCTGACCACCACGCCGCGGGACAATACCCATTTCGGCGTGCCGTCCTTGCACACCATGCGATGTTCGACCACATAGGTGTCGCTGAGTCCCTGCAGATGCGCATTCCGCGCGGCGGCGACCTTCTCTCGGTCTTCCGGGAAGATGCGCTGCCGCGCCTCCTGGATATCGTTGCCGATCTCGGGTTCGGTGAATCCCAGCATTTCCTTCCAGCGGCGTGAAAATACCGCCTTGCCGGTGGGTACATGCCAGTCCCAGACGCCGTCGCCCGAGCCCTCCAGCGCGAACTTCCAGCGCTCTTCGCTTTCGATCAGCAGGTTATCGTTATAGTGGCGGACATCGAGCATGCGGTTGAATTGCCTGCCCACCGCTTCGATCTCCGCCGGACCGCTGAGCGCGGCGCGCGCGCCGGTATCGCCGGCCGCGACTTTTGCGGCGGCCGCGGCCAGTTCGCGAATCGGCCTGATGATGGTGATTGCGATCCACCAGGCCATGCCCAGGGCCAACAGCAGGGCGATGAGGGCAATGCCCGCGCTGCGCATGATCATCTCGCGGGCGGGCGCGAATACTTCCTGTTCCGGCATGCCGGCAATGACGCGCCAGCCGGTGTCGGGCACCGTCGCAAAGGCGAACAGGCGCCGCACGCCGTCGACCCCGAGCGCGGTGGCGATACCCTCGTCCCGGTTGCCGATGGCCGCGACGGCTTCGGCGTGCAGCGGCTTGCCGACCCATACGGCAGGATCGACGGTGCGCAGCAGGAGATGTTTATTGCGATCCACCACCGCGACGATTGCCTTGGGAGAGGTGCCCGCGAACAACGTGGCATTCAGCTTGAGCAGATCGATCGGCATGGCCAGCAAGCCGCTGACATTGCCGCCGTCGTTGTAGATGGGATAGGTCAGCACCGATACCCAGCGACCGGCGGCGCGGCCCATGAAGGCATCGCCGATGGCAAAGCCGTTGCGGCGCAGGCCCTCCTTGAACCAGGGGAAATTGGCGGCCAGTTCCGGCTTGACCGGGTTGGGGATGAAAGAGCAGATGGTGTTCGCCTTCAGGTCGCGCACCAGGATATTGGTGAAGTCCGGCTGCAGGCGAACATACTCGCTGATCAGCAGATCGCAGGATTTTGGATCCAGTGCCTTGATCTGGGGACGCGCGGCGATGCGCGACAGCACCGCTTCCTTTTCGCGCAGGTAGAGGCCGATCGTCGAGGCCGAGGTGTCGGCAATCAGCTTGACCTTGGCGGTGGCCGCCTCGCGCGCCTCGCGCGCCTGCATGCCGAGATACCAGACGAACATGACCATCAGCGGCAGCGTTATCGCCAGCACCAGGATGATCAGCCGTGTGCGGATCGACGCACTTGTGGATAGCGAAGTCATCGCCTCAGAATCGATGTCTGGAAGCGGATGCGACGATCATATCGACAACATGACAACATCATGAGTGACACCTGAAAATGACAACCCGGAATACGCCGCCGGACCTGAGCATTTAACCCTGCGCCCTATGTTAAAGCAATCCTCGCCGGATTATCTGTCCGCGGCGCCCGATCGGGCAAGCCGCCGATCGCATCATGGCGCTCGGACGCTTTTGTCGCGCCTGGCATTGATCAGGCTGCCGCCCGCCAGCATTGCGGCGCTGGACCAGAACACGGGATAGAGTCCGAACCAGGCGCCCAGCGAGCCGAAGGCAATCGGCACCAGGATCTGCGTGAGTTTGTTGACGGTCAGTCGCAGCCCCAGGGCTTCGCCGGCGCGGCCCGGCGGCGAATAGTTGTAGGACAGGGTGATGGTCAGCGGCTGCCCGCAGCCGAGGCCCAGCCCCATCACGAAGGCGAACAGGCCAAGCACCAGAGGTTCGCGAAACAGGGGAAACGCAAAATAACAGAGTGCCGCCAGCGCCAGCGAACCGGTCAGCACGCCTTCCTCCGTAAACCGCCGCACCAGATGCGGCATCCACAGGCGGACCGCGAACGCGGCGACTGCCGGCATGGCGACAATGACGCCGATGGCGCTGGCGGAAAGACCGAACGCGCGGCCGAGGATCGGCAGATAGAAGCCGTAGAGGTCGATGCCGGTCAGCACCAGGCCGCTGATCAGCAGATTGCGGCGCATATCCGGATTGGCGAGCAGATCGCGCACCGAGCGGTCCGGGGCCTGCGTAGCCTCATGCCGATGATGTGCGGGCATCAGGCGCGGCAACAGCAGCACGATGGCAGGAACGCAGGCAATCGCCGCTAGCGCCGCATACGTCAGGTTGGGACCGAAGTGCTCAAGAACGAAGCCGACCAGCACCGGCCCGATCATGCCGGCAATCGAAGCGCCCAGGCTGAAGGTGGCGAAATTGCGTACCCGCGCCACGCCGTCGCCCAGCGCGCCCACCAGCTGATGCATGGACACATGAAAGAAAATCCAGAACAGGCCGATCAGGGCCGGCGACCAATACAGCGCCGACAGGCCCGGGAAAAAAGCGGGAACCGCGAGACCGGCAGACAAGCCGAACGAGCCGATGATCAACGGCCATTTGGGGCCGATGCGATCGGCCGTCTTGCCGGCCGTCAGCGCCAGCAGCAAGGGAAAAATCGCATACATCGCCACCAGCACGCCGATCGCAAACGGTCCGGCGCCGAGGTCGATCGCGTACAGCGAGAGCAGCATGCGGCTGCCTTTGAGCGCGATCAGGTTGAGCATCGCCAGTGAAACGAAAAGATATAAGGTCATGCGCAGCGCCGTATCCGGATGGCGGAGCTTAACATCGCCGCGCGGCATGCAAGGTGTTGGCAAGGTGCGGTTCCCGCCGATGGAACGGCTTTCAAGTTGCGGTCACTTGGCTTAATCTTGCCGCCGGCGTGCATGTGGAGACATTGTAAATTTTGGCAAATGACTGTGTCTTCGGGATGTGGCGGAGCCAATTTAGTCCTGCCCAATTTTTGGCAGAGAAAATAAAAATCAGAAACGCAAAGGAAATTATGGGGAAATTTGATTGCAGGGCCGTAATGATTGCAACGGCCTGCGCCGCAATATTGGGGATGAGCACGCTTGGCAACGCCGAAGACCTTCACCTCGGCCAGACGGTTGGCTTCACCGGACCGCAAGCGGGCAATGTCAAGGAACTCACCGACGGCGCCAAATTGTGGATCGACGCGGTTAACGCCAAAGGCGGCATCAATGGACAGAAAATAATCCTTGACTCCATCGACGACGGTTACGACCCCAAGGTCGCCGGCGAAAACGCCAAGAAGCTGATCAATTCCGGTGTGCTCGCGCTGTTTCTGTCGCGTGGTACGCAGCTCGTCGAGCCGCTTGCCGACCAGGTCAGTGTGGCGGTGGTTGCCCCGTCCAGCGGCGCCATGATCATGCACAACCCGGTCAAGCGGGTGGTATTCAATGTACGCAGCAAATTCCAGGCCGAAGCCGAACGCGCGATCAAGCATCTGTCGATCGTGGGCCTGACCCGAATCGGCGTCGTGTACGTTGACGACACTTTCGGCAAGGATGGGCTGGCCGGTGCCGACCGCGGCTTGCAGGAAGCCAATATCAATCCGACATGGAAACTGGCCTACGACCGCACGACGCCGAAGTTTGCGCCCATCATCGAGACGATCATCAAATCGAATGTTCAGGCGGTGCTCGTCATTGCCACCGGTGCGCAGGCCAGCGATCTGATCGCCGGCGCGCGCGCGGCGGGTTCGGTCACACAATTCATTACGCTGTCGAATAACTCGTCAAAGTCCTTCGTCAAGTCGCTGGGGGAAAATGCCCGCGGCGTGATGGTGACCCAGGTGTTCCCGAACCCGCGCCGTTCCAGCCATGCGTTTCTGGTCGAATTCCAGAAGCTGGCCAGGGATGCCGGCGTCGAACTTTCGTATACTGCGGTCGAAGGGTTCGTGTCCGCCAAGGTCATGGTTGAAGGACTGCGTCGCGCCGCCAGCAAAGGTCCGGTCACGCGCCCCAAACTCATTGAGGCGTTGAACAGCATCCGCAACTACGATGTCGGTGGCCTGCAACTCAGCTATAGCCCGACGGATCACACCGGCTTTGACTACGTCGAAATTTCGATCATCAATGCCAAAGGCGAATTCCTGGAATAGCCGCTGCCAAGAGCACCAACATGCGGCGATTGGAAAAGACCGTTGGAAAGTATCGGATCGACGAGCGTATCAACGAGCCGCCGGCAAAGGAAGTCGGGTGAAGTTTAGTCGGTGCGGGACCGGAACCATCGACTGGTGGCGCCGGCAATAGTGATGACCATGCATTTGTCAAAATACGGAGAAAAGAGATGAAATTTGCACTGCATACCGGCCGCAATGGCTGGCTACTGACGATTGCGCTGCTGCTCGGCGTGACCTTTGCCCTGGGGGCGAACGCTGCCGCCGGCACCGGCGGCAAAATTGTCGCCGAGGAATACTGGACCCATAAAGGCAGCGTCAAACTATGGGTGTACCGCAAGCAGGTTGACGATGGCGTGAAAGACAAGCCGTTGCTGTTCCTGGTGCATGGCTCATCGTATTCGAGCAAGACCATGTACGACCTGACGGTGCCGGATCGCGTCGATTATTCCTTCATGGATCATTTTGCCCGGCTCGGTTTCGATGTGTGGACCATGGACCACGAGGGGTACGGTCATTCCGATCGCACCAGCGGCCTTTCGGATATCCAGAGCGGCGTGGAAGACCTGACAGCGGCGATGGGCGTGGTGAAAAAAGTCACCGGCAAATCGAAAGCGGTGTTCTTCGGCCAGTCCTCGGGCGCCTTGCGCGCCGCGCGCTTCACCAATGCCCATCCGGAGAATGTCGAGAAGTTGGCCATCGATGCCTTTGTGTGGACCGGCAAGGGCGCGCCCACACTCGCCGATCGCGCGAAGCGGCTGCCGGAATTGCTGAAGAGCAATGTGCGCAAGGTCGATGCCAAGTTCTATTCATCGGTATTTACCCGCGATCATCCCGGCGCCGCCGAGCCGATGATGGGCGATGTCGTTGCCGAAGCCGAACTCAAGTACGGCAACACCGTGCCGAACGGTACCTATATCGATATGGTCACCAAACTGCCCCTGGTCGATCCGGAAAAAATCCCGTGCCCGGTATTGATCCTGCGCTCCGAGCACGATGGCATTGCCACCGATGAAGACCTGATGGGTTTCTTTGCGAAGCTGCCTAACCCCGACAAGCAGATGACCAAAATTGCCGGCCTCGCGCATACCGCATTCCTGGGGGTGAATCGCGAGCGCTTCTGGCATGTGCTGCAGGCTTTCCTGACGATGCCGCCGCGCGTCGACCTGGCCGGGGGGATGGCGCCCGCGGCGCATTGACGGCGTCTTCGATGACTTCCCGCATCCGCGATGGCGCTGATCGTAACCGGCCCGCGTATTGGGACGCGCGCTTTGCGGAGGAGGGTTTCGCTTATGGCACCGAGGCCAACGATTTTTTGCAGTCGGTGGTGGATCGCCTTCCGCGCGGCGATGCCCTGTGCCTGTGCGAAGGCGAAGGACGCAATGCCGCGTATCTGGCGCAGCGCGGCTGGCGGGCGATGGCGCTGGATTTTTCGGCGGTGGCCTTGCGCAAGGCGGAAGCATTGGCCGCACAACGCGGGGTGGCGCTGCAAACGCAATGCTGCGACCTCGCCGGCTTCGAACCCGGCGCGGCGCAGTGGAATGTGGTGACGATGATCTTCGGGCAACCCGACGCGGCGATCCGGCGCGCGCTGTATGCGCGTATCGCCGCTTGCCTGCGGCCCGGCGGTGCATTTGTGCTCGAGACCAAGGCGGAAGCGGGTGCGGGCGCAGACAGCCGCTATCCCGGGGCAGCGCTGCTTTGTGCCGAACTGAAGGGGATGGAATTCGCGATCGCGCGCGACGGCGTGCGCCTGCTGAAAGAAGGCCGCTATCACGATGGCGAGCAATATACGGCGCAGATTCTCGCCTTCAAACGTTGAATTTGTTGAAATGCAAACTCCAGCATTGGCGCGCATTTTGGGGCAAAAATGTCTGGAGAGCCGCGCCAAATGGCGATCCGCATATTTTCGCATGCCGGGCGTTGCGGCGCGATGATCTTGCAAACCCTGTTTGGTCGCGCGCCTTCATGATGTAATGCCACGATGAATACCGGCAGAAACGATCCCTGTCCCTGCGGCAGCGGCAAGAAATTCAAGAAGTGCTGCGGCGCGGTAATTCCCGTGCAGGCGGTTTCCATGTCGGCGCCGGCATCGGCGCCGAATTTGGCACGAGTGGATGCCGCTCCGGCGACGCAGCGCCAATGCGGCAGCTGCACCGCCTGCTGCGAGGGCTGGGCCGCCGGCACCATCCGCGGCTATGAGATGCACGCGGGCCTGCATTGCCATTTTCTGGTTGATAAAAAGTGCACGATCTACGAGGAGCGTCCGGTCAGCCCTTGCCGCAATTTCGTCTGCGGCTGGCTGGCCGACGACAGCCCCTTCCCCGAGGAATTCCGCCCGGACAAGGTTGGCGTCATCATCATCCGCATTCGCTGGCGTTCCGAGCCTGCCTATCTCCTGCTCAGCGCCGGACGCGATCCGGATGTGGCGATGATCGCCTGGATGGAAGCGTTCGCGATGCGCAGCGGCCGGCCGTTTTTCTACAGCATCAAAGGCGAGAAGATCGGTTTCGGTCCGCCCGAATTCCAGCAAGAGATGGTGGCGCGTCTGGCGCGCGGCGAAGCGATGTGGTGAGGTCTTGTTCTGGCGCAAGGAACGCGGACCGGTTCAATTGACGGGCAGGGGGTCGGGTGCTACAAGAACGTCGATGACAACGCCAACATCGCCCCGCGAGGAGAAACGAATGGCCAATGCGACCATGCTGCATGTCAACGGCAGGCAAGTCGGCGTCGATGCGCCGGCGAATACGCCCCTGCTGTATGTGCTGCGCAACGATCTCCAGCAGTGCGGCCCGCGCTTCGGCTGCGGGCTCGCGCAGTGCGGCGCCTGCACCGTGCACCTCGACGGCGAGGCGATTCGTTCCTGCGTGACGCCGCTGTCCGCCGCGATCGGCAAGAATATCACCACCCTCGACGGGCTCGCCGCGCGCTTTTCGCAGCAGCATAAAAAAAGCGCGGACACCCTGCACCCGGTGCAGACGGCATTCATCGAACACCAGGCGGCGCAGTGCGGCTATTGCAGCAATGGCTGGATCATGACGGCGGCCGCCTTCCTCGAGCGCAATCCCGGCGCCAACGAGGCCGACATTCGCGGGGCCTTGTCGGGGCTCAAATGCCGCTGCGGCGCGCATATGAATATCCTGCGCGCGGTCAGATCGGCGGCGGAAAAAATGGCGAAGGAAACGACATGAGCGCGCCGATGCATGCCGTCTCGCGCCGCGAATTTCTCGCCGCCATGGGCGGCATGGTGGTGTCGTTTACGATGCCGGCCGGCGCGGCCGAGGTGGCGTCGGGCCATGCGGCCGCAGGGCCGTGGCCCGGCAGGATCGCGGCGGATGCGCTCGATTCATGGCTGGTGATCGGCGCCGATGGACGCGTGACCGCCGCCGTCGGCAAGATCGATGCGGGGATGGGCATCGGCACTTCGTTCGCGCAGATTGTCGCCGAAGAACTCGATGTTCCCTTCGATGCGGTGACCATTCATATGGGCGACACCGCCACCACGCCCGACCAGCGCGGCACTGGCTCGTCGAACGGCATCATCGACGGCGGCGGCGCGCTGCGCAATGCCGCCGCCGAAGCACGCGCCGCGTTGTTGACGATGGCGTCCGCGAGACTCGATGTTCCCATTGAACAATTGATGACGGCTGATGGCGCGGTGAGCATGATCGGTGCGCCGGAGCGCTGTTTGACGTATGTCGAACTGGTGGATGGCGAACGCTTCGATGTGAAGCTGAGCGGCAAGATCAAACCTAAAGACGCGAGCAAGTACAAATTGGTCGGCATGCCCTTGCCGCGCAGGGATATCGAACAGAAGGTCAGGGCGCAGTACGCCTATATGGTCGATTTCAAATTACCGGGCATGCTGCACGCGCGCGTGATCCGGCCGCCGCAGGCCGGCGCAAAGTATCTGGACCATGATGCGAAACAAAAACTGCCGGGCCTGGTCAGGGTGGTGGTGCGCGGCGATTTTGTCGCCGTGGTGTGCCGGCGCGAAGAACAGGCCGTCCGCGCGGCGCAAATATTGAAGGTGCGATGGTCGAACCCGGCGCCGATGTTCTCGAAAAATTACGATGAGCTTTACCGCACGCTGCGTGAGAGCAAGCCGGGCGCCTCCGAGAAAAATCTTGAAATTGGCGACGTGGATGCCGCCTTTGCCGGCGCGGCGAAGAGGCTGGATGTGTTCTACGAATATCCTTTCCAGTCGCATGCCTGCATGGGCCCCGCCTGCGCGGTGGCGGATGTGGGGCGCGATCAGGCCAGCGTGTGGATGGGCGGGCAAAAGCCTTACCCTTTGCGCAAGGCCGTGGCGGAAATGGCCGGCATGGCCATCGAGCAGGTGCGTATCACCTGGCTGCCCGGCCCCGGCTCCTATGGCATGAACGACGCCGACGATGCGGCCATGGATGCGGCCCTGATCTCCAGGGAAATCGGCAAACCGGTGCGTCTGCAATACATGCGCGCCGACGCCACCGGCTGGGACCCGAAGGGGCCACCCTCGGCGATTCATATGCGCGGCGGACTCGATGCAACAGGCGAGGTCATTCTCTATCACTTCGAATCGCATGGCTATTCGGGACGGGTGCGGCCCTCCGGCACCGACGGCTTCGGCGATACCCTGTCCGCGCAACTGATCGGCGGCCACAAGGCCAACAGCAGCAATTTGTTTCAGCTGCCCTCGGAGGCCTATAAATTCGCCAACAAGCGTCGTGCCGCTCATTTGCTCGACTGGACGGCATCGCTCAACACTGGCCTGCGCACCGCGCATTTGCGCGATCCCGACGGCATGGCCACCTGCTTCGCCAGCGAATGTTTCATCGACGAACTGGCGCATGCGGCGAGGATGGACGCGGTCGAATTCCGTTTGAAATATTTATCCGACGCGCGCCACCGGCAAGTTCTGCAAGCGGCCGCCGACAAGGCTGGTTGGCAGACGCGGCCTTCCGGGCAGTCGCGAGCGAACGCTTCAATTGCCAGGGGCCGCGGCATCGCCTACGCGCCGCGCGGCGGTACCGTGGTGGCGATCGTCGCCGAAGTGGAAATCAATATGGACACCGGCAGGCTGCGCGTGACCCGTTTCGTGGCAGCCCATGACAGTGGTCTGGTGATCAACCCCATGAGTCTCACCGGCACCGTCGAGGCCAATCTGATGCAGGCGATGAGCCGCGCCATGTTCGAGGCGGTGCAGTTCGATGAATACAAGGTGACCAGTATCGACTGGGCCAGCTATCCGATCCTGGACATGAGCGATGTGCCCGATGTGGTCGAGGTGGTGCTGGTGAACAATGTGCCCGGCATGAAGTCCACCGGCGCGGGCGAGCCGGCGACGCGTCCGGTGGCGGCGGCGATCGGCAATGCGATCTTCGATGCGACCGGGGTGCGCATTCGGCGCGTGCCGTTTACGGCGGATGCTTTGAAGGCGGCGTTCAAGGCGGCAGGCTAGCGGCTGTTCAGCGACGCATAGAGCGCATTGGTGGCGACGATGAGTTCGCGCATGATGCCCGGTTCGCTGGAGGCATGGCCAGCATCGGGCACGATCTGCAGCTTCGAGCCCGGCCAGGCGCGATGCAGGTCCCAGGCCGTGGTTGGCGGTGTCACGACGTCATAGCGTCCCTGCACGATCACGCCGGGAATGTCGCGCAAGCGCTGCGCATTGGCGATCAGCTGCCCTTCGTCAAGAAAAGCCCGATGCATGAAATAGTGGGTTTCTATGCGCGCCAGGGCGCGCAGCGCGGCTTCGTCGGACAGCAAGGGGCTTGGCAAGAAGGTCGCCAGGGCATCTTCCCATACACACCAGACGCGTGCGGCGGCAGTTTCGATGGCCGCATCGCCACTGGTCAAGCGCGCATGATAAGCCGCGACAAGATTGGCTCTTTCAACTTCCGGAATGAAGGCCGCAAAACGCGCCCAGGCTTCGGGGAAAATATGCGAGGCGCCCTGGCGGTACAGCCAGTCGAGTTCGGATTGCCGTGCCGTGAACACCGCGCGCAACACCATGGCGTTTACATATTGCGGATACTGCTGCGCATAGGCCAGCGCCAGGGTGGCGCCCCAGGAACCGCCGAACAGCAGCCAGCGTTCAACGTCCAGGGCCCGGCGCAATGCCTCGATATCGGCGAGCAGATGCGCGGTGGTGTTCGCGGCAAGCGAGCCGGACGGCGTGGAGCGCCCGCAGCCGCGCTGATCGAAGAGGATGATGCGATAGCGCGCCGGGTCGAAGAAGCGGCGGCTGTTCGCGCTGCAACCGCCGCCCGGCCCGCCATGCAGGAAGAGCACCGGCAGGCCTTGTGGATTGCCGCATTGCTCCCAGTAAAGCGCGTGGCCGCCATCGACCGCCAGAAACCCGCTGGCGTAGGGCTCGATCGGCGGATACAGGGGCAAGGCGACGGGGATGAACGGGGTGGGCATGGCAGTACTGTACATGCTACCTGCCTGCGTTTATGCAGCCGGCATTATGCCGTTTTATGTTGAAACACGTCCCAATGCCGTCGAGCCCGGAAACACCAGCGATTTGATCACCACCGGCACCGCGCCGGACAGTTCGAGCATGGCGCCGATGTCGATGAAATCGAACTCCTTCAGCGTAATGCCGTCGATCGAAACGATGGGCGTTTCGAACGCGAGCACTTCGCGAAAGTGGATGCCGACCAAGCCGCCGATATCGCCATCGCCAACCAGAATCAGCGGCAGTCTGCGCGCCAGCAATCGGAACATGCCATCGCGGATGCCGTGCGCAAAGGCGTCGAGGCGCGCAAAGCTCGCCGAGCCCTGCCAGTGATAGCAGAGCGCCACCGTCTGTTCGCCCTCATGCAGGTCGAGGCGGCGCAGGGCGGTGCGCACCGCAGTCGCAATGGCGTCGACATCGAGTTCCTCGGCGGCCAGCGGCAGCGCCGGTGTGATCACCGGCACATTGCGTAGCGGGAGGGTATCCATCGGCGCCACGAAAATCGTGCTGCCACTGACCTGGATGGTGTACTGCGAGGCGCCAACCACGGTGGCGCGAATGCCCTGGTCGGGTTGCTCGAGACGCGGCCCCCACGCGTCCACCCTTGCCAGAATGGCCCGGGCCAGACGTGGGCCGAGATCGCCGAAGGCTTCGGCCTGCCGGGCGTAAATGTATTCGGAGACGCCGCCGGAAAAAGTGATGACGTCCGGTGCGCGCGCATTCTGCAGCGCCTCTAGGCGCAGCAATTCGGCGGTGCCGGTGCGCAGCGAAGCTGCACTGACCGCTTCGAACAGGCGATCCGCCATGCGTTCGGCCATGCGGTCTAGGACATCGGCATCGACCGGCGCGCCGATTTCCAGCGTGGTGCCGATGTCGGCGGCGAAACGCCTGGCGGCTTCCTCAATGCGGGTGATGCGGCCATCGCGATCGAAGGAAAGGATGCGCGCACCGATGTCGATGGCGGTCATCTCGACCACGGCGCCGGCTTCGCAAACCGCGATTTTCGAGGTGCCGCCGCCGATGTCGATATTCATTACCCGCGAGGCCTCGCGAATCGAGCGGGCCGCCGCGCCTGAACCAAAGGCGGCAAGGGTGGTTTCCAGCGCATCGCCGGCGCTGACCGACACGAACTTCCCCGCCTGCGCGGCGAACAGCTCGGCGATGGCGCGCGCATTGCTGCGGCGTACCGCGACCCCGGTCAAAATCAGGGCGCCGGTGTCGATGGCGCGCGGATCGACCCCGGCCAGATCGTATTGCCGGTCAATGAAGGCGCCCAGGGCTGCCGCATCGATGGTCTGGTCGGCCGCGTAAGGTGTCAGCAACACTTCGGACTCGTGCACGATTTCGCGCTTCGACACCACGTAGCGATTGTCGAGACGTTCCAGCAGCAGACGCGAGAACACCAGATGCGAAGTTGAGGAGCCGATATCGACGCCGACGCTGATCAGCAGGATCTCGTCCTCGACCTCGAGGCTGCGGCGGATGTTGCTGAAGAATACGCGCCCGCCGATGGTCTCGCCATGGGTGCCGGCGGTACGTTCATCGTCCGCGGCGCCCACACCCGGATCAGCGCGCAGTTCGCCAGCCATCGCGATCCCGCTCAAACCACGGTCTTCTTGGTGTCGGCGTCGGCGGGCTTTTCATACCAGGAGGGGTCCATGCGATTGGCGACGCCGTTTTCCTTCAGTTTGGCTTCATACTCCGCGCGCAAATACGGGTCTTCCATCCAGTAAGGAATGGCGGTGCCGCCCTGGTTCACGTCGATGGCGGTGTAATCGGTATGCTTGGCGCCCGGCGCCCCCGGATCGCGCCCCGGGTTATGCGGTCCGAACCAGGCGGTGAGGCGCAGGGGATCGGCGCCGGCGCTGAAATGCTGGTGATACCAGCGTGCGCCGCCGGGAGCGGCAGTGACCAGACCGATCGGCTCATAGTCGAGACGCCGCACTTCAGCCTGGTGACCATCTTTCCACGGCGTTTCGCCGCAGCGTTCCGGCCAACTGTAGGTATAACCGTTACCTTTGAGGCAAATCAGGATGGCCGCCGAGGTATGCGCATGCGCCTTGGAGTAGCGCCCCTGTTCATGCTGCCCGATCCAGTAGTAGAACTGGTTGTTGGTCATGAACGGCTCGACGCGCCGCCAGCCCACCGAGCGGCGATTGTCCAGCGGCAGATCGCAGTTGATCACGTCAGGGATGAAATTGGTCCTGCGCATGGCGAGGCCGCGCACCGGATCGGGTTCGATATCGTCCTTGGCCTTGAAGAAATCATCGGCGCCGCTGAAGCGGTCGCGGAACACGAAGGGGTTTTCAAACACCGCCTGCACATTGTTGATCATGTTAAGCACATTGGGCGCGGTGGTGCCGGCCAGCAGCAGGGCGCCGCCGGAGGTGGCATTGACCAGGCGATGCCAGGCGTTCATCGGAATCGAGAACATCGAACCCTTCTGCCACTCGAACACATGTTTCTTGGTGTCGCCTTCCTGCCATACCTCGGTGGTGCCGCGGCCTTCCACCACCAGGAAAATTTCCTCATACATATGCTTCTCGGCATTCAGCGCACCAGCCGGCGGAATCTCGACGACATAGCAGCCCCATTTGGTTTCGGTGCCGTAGAGCTGGATGAAGTGACCCTTGCCGCCGGTACGCTTCCAGGGAAATAGCGGCAGGTTCTGCACCTTGCTGATGCCGATATCGCGGAATACCGGGATGCCCTCTGATTCCATCCATGCGTCATAGGGCGTGGGTTGTTTCTTGAACTCGCCGAAGCCGGCTTTTTTATTGCCGGCGGGTTCGTGCCAGTGGGTGCGGTCTTTGTCGTGCGGCATGCTGATTTCTCCATGATCGTTATCGATGCGGCGCCGGGGCGCGGCCTTCAGGCGGCCGATCTGTGTCGGCCGGCATTATCTGCAAACTACGGTAACCAGAACCAGCTGCCGGAGCGCTATGGCCGAAATCCGCATTACATGTTCCGTATAGAGGAATTACGTTCCATTGACAGCAAGAAAGGGTTTAACATACGATGCGATACGCGTCAAATGAAGCGTCAAGTAACGTTTCAAATAAAGTTTCAAATAAAAAACTTTTCACCTGCTGTGCGCCCTGGGCGTCCATCGGGGCAGAAGAGATACGAGGAGAAGTTCGGGATGAAGACCCTGCCGTCCGCAGTTGCCTGTCTGTGCGCAATCGCCCTGGGAACGCCCCTTGCCGGCGTGAATGCGCAGCCG
This sequence comes from Usitatibacteraceae bacterium, assembly GCA_036394575.1. Classification (GTDB taxonomy): domain Bacteria; phylum Pseudomonadota; class Gammaproteobacteria; order Burkholderiales; family Usitatibacteraceae; genus UKL13-2. The sequence goes on from DASWEY010000070.1 coordinate 34,179, forward strand.
GTAACGGCGAAGAACGAGACGGTGTATCTGTACAAGGGGGCCGATCGCGAACCGCGTTTGCTCCAGGAGGCGAAACGCGAAGGCAGTCTGATGCTGTATACCTCGCTGGCACCCACCGAATCCACGCCGCTGGGCCAGGCGTTCGAAAAAAAATACGGCATCAAGGTCGAAATCTGGCGGGCGGTGAGCGAAAAAATTGTACAGCGCGCGGTCACCGAAGGCCGTGCCAAACGCTACACGTTCGACGTCGTCGAAACCAATGCGCCCGAACTCGAGGCGCTGTCGCGCGAAAATCTGTTGGGCGCTTTTCACAGTCCTTATTTTGCGGACCTGCCGCCGTTTGCCGTGCCGGCGCATCGACAATGGGCATCGGACCGCATGACCGTTTACGGCGTTGCCTACAACAGCAATGTGGTCAAACGTGAGGACTTGCCGAGGTCCTATGAGGGGTTCCTTGACCCCAGGTGGAAGGGCAAGATTGGCTTGGAGGCTACCGATGGCGACTGGATGTCGGCGATGCTTGTCGCCATGGGCAGTGAGCGCGGCACCAATTTCATGCGCCGCCTGGCTGAAATGCGTCCCGATGTGCGCAAGGGCCATATCCTGCTGGCCGAACTGGTGTCTGCCGGCGAAGTGCCGGTCGGCCTGACCATTTACCAATCCAATGCGATCACCCTGAAAAAACGCGGCGGCCCCATCGATTGGGTGGCGCTGGACCCGGTGATCGCGCGGCCGCAGGCGATCGGTGTGGCGAAGCATGCGCAGCATCCGCATGCCGCCCTGTTGTTTGCCGACTTCGTGCTGTCGCCGGAGGGACAGAGCCTGCTGGAAGGGATGGGACGCTCGCCGACGAGTACCAAAATCAAATCCGAATTCAGCAGCATGAAATACACCATGATCAACCCGGCCGGTGTGCTTGATGAGTCGGAAAAATGGGAAAAAATGTGGAACGAACTGTTTGTGAAAAAGTAGCGGTGTGGTGACTGGACGGCATGCACGGGCCGCTTGTCTTTTCATCGAATCAGAAATCAGGAATCCGCCGAATGAACGTTTTGCCGCATGATGGAGTTGCGCTGATCATGGTTGTGCTCATGCTGGGTTTGCAGCACGGCATGGACCCGGACCACATTGCCACGATCGATGGGCTGACCCGTTTCAATGCCGAACTGCGGCCGCGCGTATCGCGCTGGTCGGGCGTGCTGTTTTCGATCGGACACGGGCTGATAGTCACCATGGTCGCGGCGCTGGTGGCCGCATTTGCCACCGAATGGACGCCGCCGGTGTGGCTGGAGCATCTGGGGGCGTGGATTTCCATAACGTTCCTGTTCGCCCTGGGTGCGGTTAATTTGCAAGCGGTGTTCCGCTCGCCCCGCGATCAGCCGGTAAGCATTGTGGGCCTCAAGGGACGCTGGCTGGTGCGCCTTTCCCGCACCAGTCATCCTGTCCTGATTGCGACCGTTGGCGCCGCCTTTGCGCTTTCCTTCGACACTGTCAGCCAGGCGGCGCTGTTTTCCCTGACGGCTTCGAAAATGGCCGGCTGGGTATTTGCGGTGGCGCTGGGGCTGGTGTTCATGATCGGCATGATGGTCGCCGACGGCCTCAACGGTTTGTGGATCGGGCGGCTGATCCAGCGCGCCGATGCGCAGGCGATCGCCATTTCCCGCACCATGAGTTTTGTGATCGGGGCGCTCAGCATTGCCATCGCGGCGCTCGGCATCGTCAAGTATTTTTCACCGGCGGCGGCGGCCTTTATCGACGGTGCCAGCTTGCTGATCGGGGTCGGTTTGGCGGTTTGCATCCCGACATTTTTTGCGCTGGCTCTGCGCTCGGCAAACAAGCTTGTCGCAGGTCAATCCGCTTGAGGCGCAGCCGGCTTGTTTCGCCAATGGCTGCATGTTAGTCTGCGTTCTGCATAAAGGATAGGTATTCTCTTATATGGAACAAATCTCCAAACCCGGAATCCAGGAAAAATTGACGCGCGCAGCCAAGGCGTCCAAATCATCCTCCAGGCTCTCATCGGTGGCCAACTCCATCCGGCTGCTAAAGGCCTTTACCGACGATGAGTACGAGCTTGGTGTCAGCAGCCTGGCCAAACGCCTCGGCCTTGCCAAGAGCACGGTTCACCGCCTCGCCTCCACCCTGATCAAGGACGATATGCTTGAACAGGACAAGGAGACTGGCAAGTATCGTCTCGGTCTCGCGCTGTTTGAACTCGGCGCCCGCGTCCGTCGCAAGATGAATGTTTTCAACGAGGCCCAGCTGGTGCTCAAGGATCTGGCCGAGAAAACCGAGGAGACGGCGCATCTCACCGTGCTGGATCACGCCAGCGTGCTGTTCCTGTACAAATTCGAAAGCCGACAGGCCATTCGCATGAAGTCGGTTCTCGGCGCGCGCGTTCCCGCCCACTGCAGCGCGGATGGCAAGGCCATGCTGGCTTACCTCAGCAACGACACGATCGAATCGATGGCGGTCGATGGGCTGGCCGCAATGACCCCGAAAACAATGACCGATGTCGCCCAGTTGATCGCCGATCTGGCGCAGGTGCGCGCACGCGGCTATGCGCTTGACGACGAGGAAACCGAAATCGGTCTGCGCGCCATTGCTGCACCGATCCGCGACCATAACGGCGAAGTGGTGGCGGCCATCAGCATCGCCGGCCCGATCCAGCGCATGACCAAAAAGGTCGTGCTGTCGCACGCACCCAAGGTGGTGGCAGCCGCCGAGGCGATTTCGGCGCGTCTCGGGTACTCGCCGCGACATGCGATGCGCCTGCAGCGCTTTGCCTGATCATCGCCGATTGCGGTTTCGCTCATGCCCTTGATTACAATTGTCGATAGCAATATCGCGTTTGAATGCCAAGCCGAAGATACGATTGCGCGCGCCGCGCTGCGGGCCGGCCTCGGCATGCCCTATGAGTGCAATGTCGGTTCCTGCGGCACCTGCAAGGTTGAAATGATCGCCGGCGCCATCGCTTCCGCCTGGCCGGAAGCGCCGGCCCTGTCGGAGCGTGATCGCGGCAAGAACCGGGTGCTGGGCTGTCAGGCCCATCCGCTGGGCGATTGCACGATCAAGGTGCGCCTCGCGGAGCAATATGCCCCGCGCCACCGGCCGCAGCGTTTTGCCGCCACGCTGATCGCAATTCGCGATATTACCCACGACATCCGCGAATTTCATTTGCAGACCAGGGACGCGCCACTGTTTCTGCCGGGCCAATATGCGCTGCTGTCCCTGCCCGGCGTCAAGGGGCAGCGTGCTTATTCGATGAGCAATGTGGTCAATGAAGGCGGCGCGATCTGGCAGTTCCAGATCAAGCGCATGCAGGACGGGCAGGGCACCACGGTGCTGTTCGATCGCCTGCAGATGGGCGCTCGTCTGGAAATCGACGGGCCATTCGGCAGCGGTTTTCTACGCGTGGACAGCTCGCGCGACGTCGTCTGCATTTCCGGTGGGTCGGGAATCTCGCCAATGCTGTCGATAGCCCGGGCAATGATGGGCACGCCTGCCATGGCCGCGCGCAAACTGCATTTTTTCTATGGCGGCCGCACACGGCGCGATCTCTGCGGCGAGACGGAATTGCGCGAACTGCCGGGCTATGGGCAGCGGCTGTTTTATTACCCATCGCTGTCGATGCCTGAAACTGGCGACGGCTGGAGCGGACACGGCGGTTTCGTGCACGAGAATGTGCTATCGACGATCGGTGGGACGCCCGCCGATTTTGAATATTACTTCGCCGGTCCGCCGGCCATGACGCAGGCCATCCAGCGCCTGCTGATGCAAAACAAGGTGCCTCTGTCGCAAATGCACTTTGACCAGTTTTATTGACCGATTGTCGGCAGCCGGCCATCCGGCTGCACAAGGAAAACAGATGTCCAAACTGAGATTGTCATTTGGTTGCTGGAATTACGACCGTACCCGCGCGCTGATGGATGGCCGCGTTCAACCCGATGGCATCGATCTCAATTACCTCAATATGCCGGTCGAGGAAACCTTTTTTCGCATGCTGCGCCATAAGGAGTTCGAAGTGGCGGAAATGTCCCTGTCCTCCTATGCGGTTTCGCTGTTTTCCGAAGCGCGGCCGTTCATTGCCATCCCGATTTTTCCTTCGCGTTTTTTCCGCCATTCCTGCATTTACGTGAATGCTGCTTCGGGCATCAGGTCGCCCAAGGACCTGATCGGCAAGCGCATCGGCAATCCCGAATATCAGATGACGGCGCCGGCCTGGATACGCGGCATCCTGCAGGACGAATACCAGGTTCCGGTCGACAGCGTGACTTATTTCACCGGCGGTGAAGAGGAGCCTGGGCGCCCAGAAAAGCTCAAACTCAATTTGCCCGCCAATATCAAGGTCGAGCGCATCGGTCCGCAGCAGACGCTGTCGGCGATGCTGGCCAGCGGCGAAATCGACGCTCTTTACACCGCGCGCATGCCGTCGTCGTATCTCAACAGCGGCGGCAAGGTAAAGCGCCTGTTCGACAACTATGTCGACGTTGAAAAGGCCTATTACCGCAAGACGAAAATCTTCCCGATCATGCACGCCATCGTGATTCGGCGCGATGTCTACGAGCAGAACCGCTGGGTGGCGCAGTCGCTGTACAAGGCATTCTGCGAGGCGCAGGCGGAAACCTACAAGGACCTCTACGAGACCGCCGCGCTGAAGGCGATGCTGCCCTGGCTGACGGCGCATATCGAGGATGCGCGTGCCGAAATGGGCGAGGATTTCTGGCCCTATGGATTGGAAAAAAATCATGCCACGCTGGATACCTTCCTGCGCTATTCCTTCGAGCAGGGGCTGTCGAAGCGCAAATTGAATCCCGAGGATCTGTTCGCGCCCGAGGCGCTTGAGGCGTTCAAAATCTGACGGTGACTGGAGTCTCGGCATGAGCGACAGCAGCAAAAAACCGGACCGGAAATCGCATACCATCAGCGACCATCAGTATGGGGAGGACTTCTATCATTCCCATGATGATGAGGAAGGCGCGGATCATGATCACGACGACTTCGCCGTGGACGGTTCGATTGAAAACAACCCGATCTGGATTGCGGATAATGTCAGCCTGCTGAGCGTCGGTATCGATATCGGTTCGTCCGGCACCCAGGTGGTGTTTTCTCGGCTTGCCCTGCGTCGCCGTGGCGAGGACCTGTCCAGCCGTTACATTGTCGAGTCGCGCGAAACCATCTATCAATCGCCGGTAGCGTTGACGCCCTATCAAAGCGAGACCCGCATCGATGAGCGCGCGCTGGGCGAGATCATCGATCAGGCCTATGGCGCCGCGAAGCTGCACCCGGACGATATCGACGCCGGCGTGGTGATCCTGACTGGCGAGGCACTGCGCCGCGAAAATGCCGAGGGTATCGCCGGCGTGATTGCCGAGCAGGGCGGCGAATTTGTCTGCGCGACGGCCGGGCATCATATGGAGGCAATGCTGGCGGCTTATGGCTCCGGCGCCGCCAGGGCCTCCCACGACAGTGGCAAGCGAATCCTGAATATCGACATCGGCGGCGGCACGACCAAGCTGGCCATGGTCGAACGCGGCAAGGTGTTGCATACGGCCGCAGTGCATATCGGCGGCAGGCTGCTGGTTGTGGACAAGGACAACCGCATCACGCGCCTCGATCCGGCCGGAAAGTATCACGCCGGACTGGCCGGCTTTGACTGGAACCTCGGCGATCTGGTGACTCGCGAGCAACTGGCAAAGGTGGCTGACGGCATGGCCAATGCATTATTGGTTGCGATATACGGCGATGAATTGCCCGATGCCATCGCGCAGCTTTACCTGACTGACCGTCTGCCGCACCTGGGCGCGGTTTCCGGCGTGATGTTTTCGGGCGGTGTCGCCGAGTATGTCTATGACCGCGAGCCGCGCGACTTCGGCGATCTGGGCAAGCTGCTGGGCATCGCCGTGCGGCAGAAACTGGCGTCGGGCGGCTTCCCCTGGGAATTGCTGCCGGCGGGCGAGTGCATTCGCGCCACAGCCCTGGGCGCCTCGGAATACAGCGTCCAGCTGAGCGGCAATACGACCTATATTTCGAATCCGGCCGAGCTGCTGCCGCGCCGCAACCTGCAGGTGCTGACGCCATCCTGCGAATTTGGGCCTGTCGTGGTGCCGGCAGAGGTGGCGACGGCGATCAAACACCACTTCAAGGCATTCGACCTGACTGAAGGCGAAGCCGATGTGGCGCTGGCGTTTCGCTGGCGCGGCGCGCCATCCTACGAGCGCATCCACGCCTTTGCCCAGGGCATCGTCGGCGGCATGGAAAAGACCCTGGCGCGCGGCGCGCCGCTGTTTGTGGTGCTCGATGGCGATATTGCGCAGACGCTGGGCAGGCTGCTGCGCGAGGAACTCGATATCGGCAGCGAACTGCTGGTCATCGACGGCGTGACGCTATGGGATTTTGACTATATCGATCTGGGCCGCATCCGCATGCCGTCGTTCACCGTTCCGGTGACGGTGAAATCGCTGGTGTTCAATGAAGATCCGCGCGCGCTGCGCCGTCATGCCCATGGACACAGCCATGGTCATCACCATCATCACCCCGGCGAACACGGACACGGCCATGATCATGAATGACCGCTGCGGTCAAAATCGAATAATGAACAGGGCATGGCGCAGGCTGGCAATGCTGGCGGGCGCCTTTGCCGCCATTCTTGCGGTGTTTTCCGCGATGGCCGTTGAGCCGACCCATGAGGTGAAAACGGCCGCCACGCTGCAAGGGGCCGATCGCAATGTTCAGTTGCTGGTCAAGGCGCGCGCAGAGGGCGTGCTCAACCTTTATGCCACGATGGGACAGGAGCAGATCAGCGTTCTGGCGGCAGAGTTCGAGAAAAAATACGGCATCAAGGTAAACATCTGGCGCGCAAATTCGGAAAGTGTATTGCGTCGTACCGTTACCGAGGCCAGGGGCGGGCGCTTCGAAGTGGATGTGATCGAGAGCAACGGCTTCGAACTGGAGTCCCTGCATCTGGAACAGCTCGTTCAGGCCATCGACACGCCCCATGCCGCGCAAATGATCGCCGAGGCGCAGCCTGCCCATCGTGAATGGATCGGCAATCGCGCCAATCTGTTTGTGTTCGCCTACAACTCGCAGAAAGTCCGCCGCGACGAGCTGCCGAAGACCTACGCCGATCTGCTCGACCCGCGCTGGAAAGACCGTCTGGCGGCCGAGGCCGACAATATCGACTGGTTCTTTACCGTGGGCCGCGCCTTGGGCGAGGAAAACGCCGGAAAATTGTTCAGCGAGATCGTGCGCGCCAATGGCGTACAACTGCGCAAGGGCCACCCCCTGCTCGCCAGCCTGACCGCCTCCGGCGAAGTTACCGCGACTATCGCAACCTATAACTACTTCATCGACAAACTGCGCCGGGAAAAATCGGCGCCGGTCGATTGGGTGGCAGTCGCGCCGGCTGTTGCGCGCATCAGTGGATTGGCGCTGTCGCGCCGCGCTCCGCACCCTTATGCCGCCGTGCTGTTCATCGATTTCATGCTGTCCGATGCGCAGCGCATGTTGCCGGCCATGGATCTGATTCCGGCGGGGCGCGCCGAGCGCGGGTTGCCGCCCGGGATCGACTGGAAGTTCGTCGATCCCGCGGAGCTCGTCAAACAGGGCGAAAAATGGAGTCATCTGTATCAGCAGGTATTCAGCGCGCGCTGAGTTGAACCCAAGGAGTCGGCCATGCACACGGAGCAATCCACCCAGCAGCTCAAACAATCGCTTGCCGACGCCATCCTGATGATGGAGCGCGCCGGCGTCATCGATTTCAACGGCCACTTCAGCGCACGCCTGCCCGGCACCGATTTCATGCTGATCAACGCCGGCAAGTCGGTGCGCAGCGCGCTGACCGCGGCGGACATCATTACCATCGACATGAACGGAAAACCGGTCGGGGGGACGGATGTTCCGCCGATGGAATTTCATATTCATGCCGAAATCTACCGGCGACGTCCCGATGTCCAGTCCGTGGTGCATACGCATCCTTTGTATTCGACACTGTTCACCATGGCCGGCAAGCGGATTCTGCCGGTGATCATGCAGGCGGCGGTACTGGGCGAGATCCAGTACTTCGACAAGACCGCATCGATCAACACCAAGCCCCTGGGCGAGGCCCTGGCGGCCGCGCTTGGCGAGCATCGCGTCTGCGTGTTGCGCGCGCATGGCGCGGTGGTCGCGGCAGGTAATGTGATGGAGGCCTTTGTTCTGGGCTGCTACCTGGAAGAAACCGCCGAACGTCAATTTCTTGCCGCGCAACTGGGAGAACCGCATGTGCTCAGCCGCGAAGAGATTGCGCTAATCGGCGGCAATCTGTGGAAACCCAATCTCGTCAAGAAGGTTTGGGACTACCACCACGCCAAACTTGCCTGAAATCATCAAGCCTTTCTTGACAGCGGCATGAAGGGGCGTTAGATTCGACCGTATTGCTATATAGACCGATGTTCCATATAACGGAACATAAAAAATCGGCACAAATCATACGATTTATTGGAGGAGTAGACAGCATGTCGATCAGCACAGGGCCGCTGGAAGCGTTGCCCGCGCAGGAGGGGCCGGGCTGGCAGGAACGCTTCGACGTGAAGTGGCTGGTGGTCGGTGTCTGCGTCTTGTTCGTGGTTTTTTTGGCGGCGGTACCGCTGCTGTTCCTGCTTTGGCAGAGCTTTTTCACGCCACAGACCAGTACCAAGGCGGCCGAATTTACCCTGCAGAACTACGTGACTGCTTACGGCAGCTGGGAAACGCTGAAACTGTTTTTCACTTCCGTTCAGTTTGCGATCGGCACTTCGATCTTTTCATTCACGCTCGGCACCTTCCTTGCCTGGCTTAACGAGCGCACCAATACGCCGTTCAAATCGTTGTTCTTTGCCCTGTCGATCATCCCTTTGATCATTCCCGGCATCCTCTTCACCGTCGCCTGGATCCTGCTCGGCAGCCCCAAGATCGGCCTGGTCAACCTGCTGCTGCAAAGCTGGTTCAACACCGACTATGTGTTTTTCAATGTGTACTCGCTGTGGGGCATGATCTGGGTGGATGGCCTGCACTACTCGCCGATGGCCTTTCTGTTGATGACGGCGGCGTTTCGCTCCATGGATCCTTCGCTGGAAGAATCGGCGATGATGAGCGGCGCCAGCATGTTCCAGATCGTCACCCGCATCACCCTGAAACTGGTGATGCCGGCCATCTTTGCCACCGTGCTGATCCTGTTTGTACGCTCGATCGAATCCTTCGAAGTGCCGGCACTGCTTGGCCTGCCCGTGGGCATCCAGGTCTTTACTTCCTCGATCTACCAGGCGATCCACGAGTATCCCAGCCAGATCGGCCTCGCCTCCGCCTATGCGGTCACCCTGTTGCTGATCACCACCTTCGGCGTGTACTACCAGTCGAAGCTCTCCAACCAGGGCAGCAAGTATTCGACCATGACCGGCAAGGGCTTCCGCCCCCGCGCCATCGACCTGGGGCCGTGGCGCTGGGTCGCAGCGGCGTTCTGCATCTGCTATTTCCTGCTGATCGTGGCCATGCCTTTCCTGGTGCTGCTGTGGTCCTCATTCCAGAAGTTCTACAGCGTGCCGTCGATGGCGGCATTGCAGAACCTGACGCTAGATCCCTATCGCTTCGTGCTCAGCTATCCCACGCTGATCAAGTCCGTGGTCAACAGCCTGCTGCTGTCGCTTGGCAGCGCCACCATCATCATGCTGGTCACCTCGGTGATCTGCTGGATCGTGATCAAGACCAAGACGCCTGGCCGCTGGTTGCTGGACAACATCGCCTCGCTGCCGATGGTGTTTCCGGGCTTGGTGCTGGGCCTGTCGATCATGATTTTCTATCTGAATTTCGACATCGGCATTTACGGCACGATCTGGATCATGTTCATTGCCTATATCACGCGTTTCCTGCCCTACGGGCTGCGCTACAACACCACCACCATGCTGCAGATCCACAAGGAACTGGAAGAGTCGGCCGCGATGAGCGGGGCCTCCTGGTTCACCATGTTCTACCGGATCATTTTGCCGCTGATGAAACCGGGCCTGGTTGCCGGCTGGATTTATATCGTCATCGTGTCGATACGCGAATTGTCGACGTCGATTCTGCTGTACAGCCCGGGAACCGAGGTGGTGTCGATCGTCATCTGGGAGCTGTGGGAGAACGGCCAGTATGTCGAGCTCTCGGCCCTCGGGGTGATGTTTATCCTGGCCCTGTTCTGTCTGGTACTGGTGGCCCAGGCAATTGGCAGGAAATTTGGCGTCAAAGAAGAATGAAGGCAGAAGAATAAAGATGAAAATAATGAAAGGTGGAGCATGCTTAGCGTAAAGGCGCTTTTCACGGAGTATCCAAACGATCGCGGACAGATCGTCAAGGCGGCGCAGGACGTCACCTTCGAGGTACCCGATGGCAAATTGTTTACCTTGCTGGGCCCTTCGGGCTGCGGCAAGACAACCACGCTGCGCTCGATCGCCGGCCTCGAGAAGCCGAAATCGGGCGAGATTGCGCTCGGCCATCGCGTCGTCTATTCATCCGCAGGCAATATTTTCATTGCGCCCAACAAGCGCAGCTTCGGCATGGTGTTCCAGTCCTACGCGATTTGGCCGCATATGAATGTGTTCCAGAATGCGGCCTTCCCGCTGGAAGTAGGCGCCAAAAAATACAGCAAAAAGGAAATCCAGGACAAGGTCATGCGGGTGCTGACCGCGGTTGACCTGGGACACCTTGCCGATCGCGAAGCGACCAAGTTGTCCGGAGGACAACAGCAGCGGCTGGCGCTGGCCCGAGCCCTGGTGATGGAGCCGTCCCTGCTGTTGCTCGATGAACCCCTGTCCAACCTCGACGCCAAGCTGCGCGAGCGCATGCGTTTCGAACTGAAACGCCTGCAGCGGGAATTGCAGGTGACGACGATCTATGTGACGCATGACCAGAGCGAGGCTCTGGCCCTGTCGCATGAAATTGCGGTGATGAGCGAAGGCCGCATCATGCAGATCGGCTCGCCGCGCGATATCTATGAGCGCCCGCGCAATAAATTCGTTGCCGATTTCGTCGGCACCACGAACTTTCTCGAGGCGACGATTGCCTCGGTGGAAACCCAGCCGGGCCGGTACATGGTCGAGTCGCCGATCGGCAGGCTGGCGGCGAGCAGCGCGGACGTGCTGCGCAGTGGAGACAAGGTCGTGCTGTCGCTGCGTCCCGAGGATGTGGAGCTGGCCGAACACGCTTACACCGGCCCCAACACCTTCCAGGGCATCGTCGACGCCAAAGTGTTTCTGGGCGAATACATGGACTATCAGGTCAAGGTGGGGGACCGGACGCTGCTGGCCAAGGCGCATCCTTCGCTGCGCACCCCGATCGGGGAGAAGGTCTACGTTCGCATCAATGCCGACAAATGTGTCGCCATCCCCGAGCCTTCGGCAACCTGAGCCACGCACGCATAAATTGTCCGCATCGATGACCAAGCGTAAAGCAGCAGCGGTTCAAACCGCCGTTAAAAAGCCCCCCGGCAAAAAGCCCGCCGCGCAGCGCTGGGCTTCCGACGTCATAGTCGACCTGCTGCATCGTTATCAGCTGCCCTACGCCGCACTCAATCCGGGCGCAAGCTATCGCGGCCTGCACGATTCCATCGTCAACTACGGACGCAATTATCCGTACATGATGCTTTGCCAGCATGAAGAAACCGCCGTGCAGATTGCGCACGGTTACGCCAAAGCCAGTGGCAAGCCGATGGTGGCCATCGTGCATAACCTGGTGGGCCTGCTGCATTCCAATATGGCGGTGTATTACGCCTATATCGACCGCGCGCCGATTTTTATCGTCGGTGCCACCGGTCCGATGGACGAAACCAAGCGGCGCCCGCGCATCGACTGGACGCACACCGCGAATGTACAGGGCCAGGCGGTGCGCGATTACACCAAGTGGGACTATCAGCCGACAGTGGTTGATGGCGTGCCGGAGTCGTTTGCCCGCGCCTACAGCGTCATGATGACCGAGCCGCAGGGTCCGATTTACATGTGCTACGACGCCTGGCTGCAAGAGGCGCCGCTCACACACGAAGTGCCCCTGCCGCCCCGGAGCGCCATGAGCGTGCCGACGCCGCTGGCGCCGGACCCGGCCGCGCTGGAAAGCGTTGCCGAAATGCTGCTCAAGGCGAAGCGCCCGGTGATACTGGCCGAGTACGTCGGACGTCATGCGCAGGGATTTCACGATCTGGTTGCGTTTGCGGAAACAGTCGGCGCCGCTGTCTACGATGTCAACAGCCGCCTGAATTTTCCGGGTTGCCATCCGCTCAATATGAGCATGGACAAGGAAGTGTTTCGCGATGCCGATCTGGTTCTCTGCCTGGATACGCGCGATTGGGAAAAACCGACCACGGAACTGATGAGCGCCACCCGCACCCTGAGCAGCCTGGTCCCGTCGACCTGCCGCTGGATCGACATCGGCTTCGGCGATCTTGAATTGTCCAGCTGGGCGATGGATTATCAGCGTCTGCTGCATGCCGACTTGCGGGTGATGGCCGACACGGCAGTGGCAATACCGCTGCTGACCAGGCTATGCAAACGCAAGATCGCGGCCTCCGAAAAGCTGGCTCCGCAGATCAGAAAACGAATCGCCGCCATCGGCAAGCGTCATGACGCGCTCCGTGCCAAGTGGACGGTGCAGGCGCAGCTTGACCGGGATGCCTCGCCAATCACCTTGCCACGCCTCGCGTCCGAGGTGTGGCAGGTGATCAGGCATGAAGACTGGGTGCTTACAGCCGGCACCCTGGAGGATTGGACGCGCAAATTGTGGGACTTCGATCGCCCCTATCGGCATGCCGGAAAATCACTGGGAACATCTACGCAAATCGGCATTTCCATGGGGGTGGCACTGGCCCATCGCGACCAGGGGCGGCTGGTGGTGGATATGCAACCTGACGGCGATCTCATGTTCGATGCGGGATCGCTATGGGTGGCGGCCAAGCACCGGATTCCGATGCTTTGCGTGATGTACAACAACCGCGCCTACTACAACGACTGGGAGCATCAGATTCGCATGGCCCGACAACGCGGCACACCGCTGGAGCGTGCGCATATCGGCATGGACCTGGATGATCCCGCGCCGGATTTTGCCGGCCTGGCACGCGCCATGGGCTGGTATGCGGAGGGGCCGATCGACCGGCCCGACGATATTGCGGCCGCGCTGAGTCGGGCTATCGCCAAGGTGAAGGCCGGTCAGCCGGCGCTTATCGATACCATCACGCAGAAACGGTGAAATCGAATTGGAGCAGGGCGAGACTGATTTCGAGCAGGTTTTTTGTGCGGCCTCATCGCCGTTAGCGGCACCGGGAATCCGGAAATGGGCGAAGCTTTTCGACGTACTGATTGTCAAAAGAATCATGCAGCCAAACCGAAAGGAACATCATGGGAAATGAATCGCACTATCACAGCAAGAAGGACCGCACTTTCGTACGCGCGATTGCCGGCCCCTACAATCTGACGGATGAATTGAAGCGCCTGCGCTCCATGCCGCGGGTGCGCAAGGGCAAGGACATCAAGTTCAACGACGGCCCGCAGGCTTACAGCCGTCACTATGTCGAACCGAAGGACGGCGTCACCCAGACTTTCCATATTCATCTGGAAGAGTACGGCCCCGGCGGAAAATCGCAGAAACATGGCCATGTCAATGAAGCCGCGTTCTACATCCTGGATGGCGTCGGCTATGAAATCCACGATGGCGTCCGCTATGACTGGAAGGCCGGCGATATTGCGATCGTGCACAACAATTGCGTCCACCAGCATTTCAACGCGGACCCGGTCAGGCCGGCGCGCGCTCTGGTGATCAAGACCAAGCCCATGTACATGTTCATGAATATGCTGTTCCAGCACCAGGTCGAGCCGCGCGCGACCGAGCCGATGCCGGGCGGCGTGGGCTTTGAGGCGCGTGAAGGCGAACAGGATTACAACCACCTGCCCGAATAAGCCGGGCACGAACATCCATCCGATTTTGAAACCGCATTGAACGAACTGAAGGAGACCAACATGTCCTGGGGCGAATCGAAAGCATGGAAGAAGGGGACGGAGAACCGTCCTTTGTATCAAGGATTGCTGGAAGACGCGGCGAGCGCGCCGGTGCGCAACGCCAAGCGCGCGAAGGTGGTGCACCCGGAGAACATGCCATGGGAGATGGCCAGGCAGGGGCTGCTCAAGCACCTGATCAACGAAGCCATGAACACGCGCATGGAGACGGTGGACGCGTACATGCAGATCATTCCGCCGGGCAGCAAATCCGGCAAGCACCGGCACCTGGCCGAAGAATGCCTGTATGTGCTGGAAGGGCGGGGCTACGACCTGCACCAGGACTGCGACGTCGAGATCACCGACACCTACCACTGGAAGGCGCAGGACGAGGTCAAGCGCTACGAGTGGGAGGCCGGGGACGTGATCTACATCCCGCCGAACACGATCCACCAGCACTTCAACGCCGACCCGGAGAAGCCGGTGAGGCTGATCTCGGCGATCAACCGGATCTACAACAAGTTCGGGCTGAACGATCTGGAGCAGATCGAGAATGCGCCGGAGTACGAGTCGGGGGTTGTGCTGACGGCGGAGAAGATCGAGCAATACCTGAAGAAAAAGACGCTGGTAGGCGCGTAGTTTTCAACTCCGATCAAAATCTAGGCAGGAGCAGCAGAATGACAAAAGATGCAATCGTCTCCGACGAACTGGCGAAAAAATTCGCCACCGAAAAAGAGTCGCCGTACACGCGCTGGGTCAAAAACGAGGGATTGGACATCATCAGTTCTTTCTATGTGCCCAGCCTGCACACGGTTGAGCTGAAGCCCTGGGCGCGCCGCGGCGGCAACGGCGTCTACCTCAATCATGATGCCTCACGCACCTCGAACGATTGCTACGTCTGCGAGATTCCGCCAGGCAAAAGTCTGGCGCCGCAACGACAATTGTTTGAGGAAATGATCTATGTACTCAAAGGCGGCGGTTCGACCACGGTCTGGAACGACGCCGGCCAGCGCATTACTTTCGAATGGAAGGCGGGCGCGCTGTTTGCCATTCCGCTCAATGCCTGGCACCAGCATTTCAACGGCTCGGGCAAGGATGCAGCGCGATTTGTGGCGGTTACCAATGCGCCGCCGGTAGTCAATCTCTATGAAGATATCGACTTCGTGTTTAACACCAAATACGATTTCAAGAACCGCTTTTCAGGCGAACCCGATTATTTCAGCGCCAAGGGCGAGCAAAAGGGCCTGCTGCTGGACACCAATTTCGTTGCCGACGCGGTCAACCTGCCGCTGATCAGCGCCAAGGAACGCGGCGCCGGCGGCGGACATATCCGCTTTAATCTGGCCAAGGGCTCGATGAACTGCCATATCTCGCAATTCCCGATCTGCACCTACAAGAAAGGCCACTGCCACGGACCCGGTGCGCACGTCATCATTCTGTCGGGTGAAGGTTACAGTCTGATGTGGCCGGAGGGCGGCGAGCCGCAGCGATACGACTGGGAACTGGGGTCGATGATCGTCCCGCCGAATATGTGGTTCCATCAGCATTTCAACACCGGCACCACACCGGCGCGGTATCTCGCCTTCAAACATGAGGTAGTGTCGATACGCAATGCGCAGGGTGTTCCCAAGGCTTGGATCAGCAAACGTATCGGCGGTGACCAGATCGACTACGCGGACGAAAGCCCGGTGGTCAGGAAGCTGTTTGCGGACGCATTGGCGCGACACAATATGGCGCCAAAAATGGTCGAGGCGTATCAGGCAGAACTTGCGGATTTGCCGCCAAAAGCGGCCTGAGTTCATATGGCGGAACATGGCTTGACAGGGTATAGACCCTCTGTTACGTTCCGATACAAGTGGGCGTCAGGCAGACCGCTGTTCTGTCTGAAGGAACGATGATTTGCGTGCATCCGATTGAATCTGCAGTGATCGAATTCGGTCGCCGGATTATTACCGCTGTTGAAGTTGATTCTAAAAAAAATTAACCCCAAGGAGGAAGTCTGTGAATACCAAGAAAATGCTTGCAGTGCTGGTTGCTGGTGCCTGTGGTGCGCCGATTCTGGCGAGTGCTCAGGATGCTCCTGTAGTCATGTATGGCCGTCTTTATCCGCAATTCACAGTCATCAGTTCCGGTGGCGCTACCGCCGCCACCGGACCGCGCAATACGCTCAGCGGGGCGCCATCCGGTGTTGAACTGGTCAGGCACAACGAGGTACAGGCGTCCAATTCGCGCTTGGGCTTCCGGGGCAAGGAAAGCTTGGGCGGCGGCTATGAAGCTTTCTTCCAGATTGAATCGACGATTCCGGTGGATGCCGGTGGCGGTAACTTCGGCACCCGTGATACCTTCGTCGGCGTTCGCGGCGGTTTCGGTAGCGTCAAACTGGGCAATATGGACACCGTTTATAAAACCTATGGCGACCAATTGAGTTTCCTGGGCGTATCGAGCGGCAACTTCGTATCCAACAGCAATGTGCTTTCCAAGGGCGGTTTCGGCACCAGTTCTTCAAGCAGCTTCCATTTGCGCCGCGCGAACACCGCGCAGTACGATTCGCCGGTATTGGGGGGCTTCGAGTTCGCCGTGGGCTATTCGCCGGATGAGGCGAAAACGACCAACCGCAATGCGGACTTGGTTTCTACCGGCGTCAAATATGGTGGCGGCAAAGGCTCGCCGTTCTTCGTTGCGGCAGCCTACGAGATCCACCATGATCTGTTTGGCGGCTCAAACAACGCACCTGCTGCGCTGTCGAATGCAGCCAATTTGAATGCGAGATCCAAAGACACGGCATTGCGTCTGACCGGCTCGTATACCTTCTTTGAGAAGACCACGGTCGAAGTCAATTACG
Organism: Usitatibacteraceae bacterium; assembly: GCA_036394575.1. Lineage (GTDB taxonomy): Bacteria > Pseudomonadota > Gammaproteobacteria > Burkholderiales > Usitatibacteraceae > UKL13-2. The sequence goes on from DASWEY010000070.1 coordinate 50,985, forward strand.
CGATCATGGAGTACAAGGAGACGGGCGGCTTGGTGGGCCGGTTCAACAACTACAAGCACAATGCGTTCAGCGTTTCGCTTGAACACAATCTGGGGCCTTGGCAGTTCGCGGCTTCCCTCGTACAGGCGGCCAAGGGTAGCTGCTCCCTGGTTGGTGGTGCGGTTTGTACTACTGACGGCCTGAAAGGCACCATGATGGCGGTTGGCAGTCGCTATAACTTCTCCAAGCGCTCGTCGATTTTTGCGATGTACGACAAGGTGTTCAACGGCTTTGCCGCCCGTTACAACCCCTTGGCCAGCGGTAATCCATCCAACGGTTCCGACGTTACCCAATTTGCAATCGGTATACAGCACGCGTTCTGAGTCCAGGTTCAACTGAAAGGAATGAAAAGGCGCCGCAGTTCGGCGCCTTTTCATTCCGGCTTTTGCATCGTTCCGCCTGGCTGCACGGCGCCCTCCCGCGATCGCCGGCAGGTGAAGTTGAATGAAACAGGGAGTAAAAAATTTGCGCTCCGACCGATAGCGAGGCGAGAGCGCAATTATGGAGAGAGAGATTCGAAATGATGGCCTATCGAAAGTCCGCAAGATTGCTGGGCAGTTTCATTTGCGCACTGCTGGTGACGTCGTCCGGCATGGCGCACGCGCAGGACAAACCGTCAGCGCTCGAAGTCTTCAAATATCAAGGCGCTGACCGCGATAAAAAATTGCTGGAGAACGCCAGGAAGGAAGGCAGCGTGGTGGTTTACACCTCGCTGAATCTGAAGGACTCGATGCCGATTGTCGAGGCATTCGAAAAAAAATATGGCGTGAAGGCGGTTCTTTGGCGCGCCAGCAGCGAAAAAGTGGTGCAGCGTTCCCTGACCGAAACGCGCGCAGGAAGATATTCCGCGGATGTATACGAGACCAATGGCCCGGAAATGGAGATCCTGCACCGCGAGAAACTGCTTGCGGATTTTTTCAGTCCCGGGATCAAGGATATTCCGGCCGAGTCCATTCCCGCACATCGGCAGTGGATTCCCGACCGCTTCAATTTTTTCACAATTGCTTACAACACCAATCTGGTCAAGCCAGAGGATGTGCCGAATACTTACGAGGATTTGCTGCATCCTCGCTGGGCGGGAAAGCTGGGCCTTGAGGCTGGCGATACCGACTGGTTCGGGGCGGTCGTCAAGGGGATGGGGGAGGTCAAGGGTTTGGCCTACTTCAGGCGCTTGGCCGAGGGCAGGCCCGAGATTCGTACCGGGCATACCCTGATCGCCGAACTGGTGGCCTCGGGCGAGATTCCGCTTGCTGCTGCCGTATACAACCATAACGCCGAGCGCCTGGTTGAAAAAGGCGCGCCGATCAAATGGAAACCCCTTTTGCCCACGTTCGGGCGTCCCAATGCCATCGGGGTTTCGTTGCGCGCACCCCACCCGCATGCCGCCATGCTGTTTGTCGACTTCATGTTGTCCAAGGAGGGACAGGAATTGATCAAGGCGCGCAACCGCGTACCGGCCAGCAAATTGGTCTCGACCAGACTCAACGATTTTCCTTTCCAGATGATCGATCCGGTAATCGTGCTGGACGAAGGACAAAAGTGGGACAAGTTGTGGTCTGAGCTGTTTCTGAAAGGGAAAGCCGTCAGCAAGGAGGCGCAGTAAACGCCCCCCTTTTAAAATCCCTGCGAGCGCATCGATGCTCGTGGCAACGCTAATTTCATGAGGTTTATATGTCTTGCTTGATTCCAATTTATATTTCGATGCGACACCGGCTTGTGGGCGCGCTCGCAACGTTTTTCGTCGCCGCTGCCTTGCCTGTGCTGGCTGCAGATGTATTGCCGTCAGCGCCTGCCGCCACTTACGCCGGAGCAGACCGGTTGCAAAAGTTGATTGAAGGCGCCAAAAAGGAAGGGGAAATTACCATCTATTCGTCTGCGCCCACCGATGATATGGCAGCGCTGACCACGGCTTTCGAGAAAAAGTACGGCATCAAGGCCAAGGTATGGCGCGCCAGCTCGGAGAAAGTGTTGCAGCGGGGCGTTACCGAGGCGCGCGGCAACCGTTTCGATGCCGACGTCTATGAAACCAATGGCCCCGAACTTGAAGCATTGCACCGCGAGAAACTGCTGCAGGAGGTGAAATCGCCGGCGCTGGCCGACCTTATTCCGCAAGCCATCCTGCCGCATGGGGAGTGGGTCAGCACGCGTGTCAATATTTTTACGGCCGCCTACAACCCGAAATTGATCAAGAAGGACGAATTGCCAAAAACCTATCATGACCTTCTCGATCCTAAATGGAAGGGAAAGCTGGGCATTGAAGCCGAAGATGCCGACTGGTTTGCCGGCGTAATTGCCGATCTTGGCGAGGAAGCCGGTCTAAAACTGTTCCGCGACATCGTTGCCGTCAATGGCCTGTCGGTACGCAAGGGGCACACCCTGCTGACCAATCTGGTGGCGTCGGGTGAAGTGCCGATTGCGCTGACGGTTTACAACTACAAGGCCGAGCAACTGAAAAACAAGGGCGCTCCCATTGAATGGTTCGTGATCGGCAAGAATGCGATCGCCCGTCCCAACGGCATCGGTGTGGCGCGCAAATCCGCACATCCCAACGCGGCCGTGCTGTTTTACGAATTCTGCCTGACCGATGCGCAGCCGATTTTCATGCAGCGCGATTTTGTGCCGACCAGCAAAAAACTCGAGACGCCGCTCACCAAAATTCCGCTCAAGTTCATCGATGTGAAAACCTCGCTCGATGACGACGCAAAGTGGACCAAGCTGTACAACGAAATCATCACCAAACAATCAAAGTAATCGCGTCAGCCAACCAAGGAATCGCGATGGGAAAAGAATCGCATTACAACAGCAAGAAAGACCGCGTTTTTCTGCGCGGGATCGCCGGTCCGTACAACCTCAAGGATGAACTGATCAGGTTGCGTTCCATGCCACGTGTGATCAAGGGCAAAGACCTGCTGTTCAATGACGGGCCGCAATCCTTCAGCAAGCACTTTATCGAACCGGTCGATGGATACACGCAGACGCTGCATGTACATCTAGAGGAATATGCACCGGGCGGGCGCACGCAGAAACATGGCCATGTCAATGAAGCCGCGTTCTACATCCTGGACGGCGTCGGTTACGAGATCCACGACGGCGTCCGCTATGACTGGAAGGCCGGCGATATTGCGATCGTGCACAACAACTGTGTACACCAGCATTTCAACGCGGACCCGGTCAAGCCGGCGCGGGCACTGGTCCTGAAACCGAAACCAATGATGATGTTCATGAACCTGTTGTTCCAGAAGCAGGTGATTCCGCGTCCCACCGAATCGACCTCCGGGGGCGAAGGCTTTGTACCGCGTCACTTTGACACCAATTTGAATCACGAAGATTGATTTTCGTGCCGGTTTCGGCGTAACCGATGGGAGGCACATCATGTCCTGGGGCGAATCGAAAGAGTGGGAGGCGGGGGACGTGCGCTATATTCTGCCGGACACGATCCACCAGTACTTCAATGCCGGTCCGCAGTCGCCGGCATGCGCCCTGGTGATCAAGAGCAAGCCGATGTACATGTTCATGAACATGCTGTTCCAGAAACGCGTGCTGCCCAAGCCGCACGATCCTGCGCCCGGGGCGGAAGATCTCGAACCGCGTCAGCGCGCAGACGATTGCAACCACTGACCGTGCTGCTCATCAACAACGATCAGGTCAAGGAATTGCTGACGCCGGGCATGACGCGCGAAGCGCTGCGCACCGCTTATGACGAGTTGGCCAGGGGGGACGCGGTATGCCGGCCGCGCATCGATATCCGCATCCCGACCAGCGAGCCGGATCATATTTACCAATGGGGCAGCATGGAAGGCGGATCGGTGCGCGGCTATTTCGCCATCCGCATGAAGTCCGATGTGCTGGTCGAACGGGAATACCGGGGGGCGCGCACGCAGGAAAAATTTGCCAGAAGGCCGGGCCTTTATTGCGGCTTTATCCTGCTGACATCGATCGAGACCGCCGAGCCGCTGGCCTTTATCAACGATGGCCATCTGCAGCATATGCGGGTTGCCGCCGACAGCGCCCTCGGTACCGACATCATGGCGCGCAGGAATTGCGCCACGCTTGGCCTGTTGGGATCGGGAGAGATGGCCCGGTCACATGTCGAGGCTTTGCTGCAAGTCCGCGATATACGCCGCATCAAGGTATTCAGTCCAACGCCCGCCAATCGGGAGCGCTTTGCGGGCGAAATGCGCACAAAATTCGGCATCGATGTGATGGTCTGCAGTGAGGCGCGCGAGGTCTATGCAGGTGCAGATTTGCTCGCCGCCTGTACCGACTCCGTTGCCCCGGTTATCCGCGGAGAATGGCTGGAGCCGGGGATGCACGTGATTTCAATTGGCGGACGTCCCGATGTGGCGGCGGATGGGCGGTTTGACGTTGTACTTCGCCTCGGTGTTTCGCCATCGCCGGTTGGCCGGCCCGCTCTTGGAACCGCGGATGAGTACTTGGGCTATATCGCACAACCGGAAAATCCGCTGTGGAACGAGATCAAGGGCGGCAAGGCGGCGCGCGCGGTCGGGTCACGCGGAACCGAAATTCGCTATGCCGATGTGCTGGCCGGCCGCGCAGCGGGCAGAAGCAGCGATACGCAAATTACCTATTCGGAGCGCGGCAATATTCAGGGCGCCCAGTTTTACGCGGTGGCCGGGGCCGTCTATGAAGCGGCCATGAGGCTGGGGAAGGGACGCGAAATACCCACCGATTGGTTCTTGCAGGATATCCGCGATTAGCCGCCGTGCTGTCTACAGGAGCGCGCATTCCGCCGGCAGATAGCCGAATGCAACGCCTCTCGGCAGCCGGTCCTGCGGGCTACGATGTCAGCGAGAGCCGGTCGATCATATTTTTTTGTATCAGGAGGGCCTGAACATGACTGCGATTACCGTTTCACCCGAGTCCACACCGAAAAAATCGTTTCGCGACGTTTGGATCATCACCGCCGCACACGGTCTCACGCACTGGTACCCGGCCACGTTTTATTTGCTGTTGCCGCTGATCGGCAAGGAACTCGGGCTGAGCTACAGCCAGATCGGCCTGGTGATGACCTGCCAGTACGCAGCTGGCGCGATCGCCAATGTGCCGGGCGGCATGGTGGTGGATACGGTCGGTCGCAAGGGCTTCCTGATGGCGCTGTCCCTGTTCTGGGTTGGGTTTCCCTATCTGCTGATCGGTTTTACGCACAATTATGTGATGTTGCTGCTGTGCATGTCCCTGGTCGGTATCGGCAATAATTTGTGGCACCCCACGGCGATACCTACGCTCGCCAACCGATATCCCGACAACAAGGGCCTGGTGTTGTCGATTCACGGCATGGGCGGCAATATCGGCGATGCGCTCGCGCCGCTGGCAATCGGTTCCCTGCTGACCTTTCTCACCTGGCGCGAGATTGTGATGGTGAATGTCCTTCCGGGCCTGCTGATGTCCGGTTTGATCGTGGTGTTTCTGGGTTCAGTCACGCTGGGCCGCAAGAAAAAAAATGACAAGTCTGCCGAGGCGGCTGCTTCAGGGCAGAGCGTGAAAGAATATTTCACCGGCCTCAGAGAGCTGCTGAAAAATCGCAACCTCATTTATCTGTCGACGAGTTCGGCATTCCGGGCGATGACGCAGAATGCCTTGCTGACCTTCCTGCCGGTATTCCTGGCCTATGAAATGCACTACAACCCGTTCTGGGTCGGGCTGTGCATGTTCATGATGCAGGCGGCAGGCTTTGCCGCCTCGCCGATTTCCGGTCACCTCTCCGACCGGATGGGGCGCCGCCAGATCATCATGACCAGCATGGGTATGACAGCCGCGGTGCTGCTGTTCATGGCGTTCGCCGGGCGCAGTGCGGCCTTTGTTTTTTTTATTGCCGTGCTGGGATTTTTCCTCTACGCAATCCGGCCGGTGTTGCAGGCCTGGCTGCTCGAATCGACGCCGAAAAACATGGGCGGCACCAGCATCGGCATCCTGTTTGCGGTGCAGGCGGCGGGCTCGGCGATCTCGCCGCTCATCGGCGGCTATCTGGCCGACAAATACGGGCTGATGTCGACCTTCTATTTTCTGGCCGGCACCATCGTCATCGCCAATATGTTCATCTTCCTGATCCCGGATATGGGCAAGACCACGCCCGGCGTGAAATTGTCGAAGCATGATCGTTAGCCGCGGCATGGGCGAATTTTTCGGCAGCTTTGCCATGTCAAGCACCCGTTATCATCCCGTCACGTGGATATTCCGCAATCTCAACAGTAGATGAGCGGCACCTGCCATCGCGGCGGTTTGAGACAGCTGTTGTATACTTTTCTCATAGAGAAAAGCTGTTCCATATGCAGGAATTCACCGATGCCAGCGCCTCGAAGGCGTGCATCATAAACAGAAATTCTACGGAGCACGCCATGCAGTCAATCCCGAAGCGCTCGTTGTTGGCAGCGAGCGCTACAAACGAAGTCGTCGATCCGCCATATCTGGCCGAAGGTTACAAGAGCACGATTCTCCGTTCACCGCGCGAGCCCCTGCTGGCGATGCCGAATGCGATCAAGTCCTTGCGTGCACCGGTGTATGGCTATGGAGAGGTAAGGCCGCAGGACGCGGACCTGACCCGGCAGCACGCTGGTGAGCCGCTGGGTGAAAGAATCATCGTCGCCGGGCGTCTGGTGGATGAGGACAGCAGGCCTGTTCCCAACGCCCTGATCGAAATCTGGCAGTCGAATGCCGCCGGTCGTTATATCCACAAAGGTGATCAGCACGGTGCGCCGCTGGATCCCAACTTCAGCGGTACCGGACGCGTGCTGACAGACGGCGAGGGCAATTATCGCTTTGTGAGCATCAAACCGGGCGCCTATCCCTGGCGCAACCATGCCAATGCCTGGCGTCCTGCGCATATTCATTTCTCGCTGTTTGGCCTGGGCTATCTTTCCCGCCTGGTGACGCAAATGTATTTTCCGGGCGATCCGCTGCTGGCGCTGGATCCGATTTTTAATTCCGTTCCCGGCGAAAGAGGCCGACAATCGCTGGTCTCGCGCTTTGACCTGGATCTGACCGAACCCGAGTGGGCCCTGGGTTATCGCTTCGATATCGTGTTGCGCGGCGCCGCGGCAACGCCGATGGAGAAATGAGCATGCAACGTTCTGCTTCGCAAACCGTCGGCCCATTTTTCCTTGAGTCCCTCATTCATAGCGGCGATGAAATCGTTGCAAAAGCCGGCACTGTCGGCGAACAGATTATTGTCGAAGGCAAGGTGTTCGATGCCGAGGGTAATACAGTCAACGATGCCATCGTCGAAATTTTTCAGGCCGACGCGACTGGTTGTTATGTCGCCGACAGTGCCGAGGCGAGGTCTGCGTCCCGATTCAGCGGATTCGGGCGCGCAGGCACCGACCAGTCGGGAAGATTCCGCTTCGTCACCGTCTATCCGGGGATAGTGCGGATGGCGGATGGGACAAACGAGGCCCCGCATCTCGATGCGATGGTGTTTGCGCGCGGACTGCTGAAGCCCCTGGTCACGCGAATCTATTTTGCAGGCGACCCCGCCAATGCGCAGGACCCGGTGTTTGCCCAGGTGCCGGGCGATCGTCGCCACACCCTGGAGGCGCGGCGGGAAGCCGGCAGCAAGCCGGCCGTCTGGCGTTTCGATGTGCGCCTGCAGGGCAAGGGCGAAACGGTTTTTTTCGATTTCTGACTCTTCCGAAAGCATCCGCTTGCCCGCCACCGAAACGCTGCTGACCACGCCGGACATCGAGCGGATTTTTTCCGGGGCGCAGCGCATTCAGCGCATGCTGGATTTCGAGGCCGCTTTGGCTGTGGCGCAATATGAAGCCGGCTTGATTTCCGCCGCGGCGTGCGACGCCATCGCGGCCTGTTGCCGCGCGGACCGTTTTGATGCCGATATGTTGCTGAATTCGGCACATAGCGCAGGCAATGCGGCGATTCCGCTAGTCAGTGCCCTGACCAAGGCAGTCGAGGCACAGAATCCCGCGGCCAGCGCCTGGGTGCATTGGGGGGCGACCAGCCAGGATGTGCTCGATACCGGCATGATCCTGCAACTTCGCGAGGCCTGCGACCTCATCGTTGCGCAACTGAAGTCAGCCGAGTCGCGGCTTGCACAGCTCGTGGTGCATCATCTGCATACCCCGATGGTCGCCCGCACCCTGTTGCAGCAGGCGAGCGCCACTACCTTGGGTTACAAGCTGGCGATCTGGGGCCATGGCCTCGAGCGCGCGAGGCTGGGGCTGCAGGCACTTCACCAGGACGCGTTTGCCATTCAGTTGGGGGGTGCCGTCGGCACCTTGAGCGTGCTGGGCGCCGATGCGGCGACGATCCGACAGTCGGCTGCCCGGCACCTTGGCCTGACAGTGCCGGCCATGACCTGGCATGTGCAGCGCGATCGCATGCGCGCGATCGGCGCGGCCATGGTGGATGCCGTGATGGCTTGCGCCAAACCGGCCACGGATCTGATGTTGATGATGCAGTCGGAAGTGGGCGAGGCGGTGGAGAGTGCGGTCAGTGCGGGGGGGTCGTCCGCGATGCCGAACAAACGCAATCCGGTGCGCGCATTGGTGCCGGTCGCCGCGGCGGCCAACGCCAGCGGCTTGCTGGCGGCGCTTTTCAACAATGCAGTTCACGAGCACGAGCGCGCCGCCGGCGCATGGCATGGCGAATGGTTTGCCTTGCCGCAACTGGCCGCCATGGCGCACGCCAGCGCCAGTGCCATGGCGGATATCGTCGGCAGCATCGCGTTTTTGCCGGCACGTATGCGCAGCAATCTGGAGAGCGGCGGTGGGTTGGTCGCCGCCGAAGCGCTTACGGCGGCGCTGGCGAAGGGCTCCGGCAAGATCGCAGCGCGAAAATTGGTGGAGCGCCTGTGCGACGAGGTCCGCGCCGGTGGCGGCAGTCTCGCCGAGCGGGCGGCGGCGATGCCCGAGCTGGGCCGGCAACTGGGCGAGCAAGGCATGGCCGCAGTCTTCAATCATGACGATGCCATCGAAGCGGCGGCGCGCGCCGCCAAATCCTGGCTGGACCAGCGCGAGGCATGATGCGCGCAAACCTGAAGGAGGGCTGATCGTGGCCATGCTCAGCACGCCGCGCGGCGTATTCAATGTGGTGATCGAAGGCCGGCGCGATGCGCCGGTGCTGATGTTTTCCAATTCTCTGGGCACCACGCTGGACATGTGGGCGGGCCAAGCGGAGGCATTGGGCGAGCATTACACCATTCTGCGCTACGACACGCGTGGTCACGGCGCCTCGGTGGCAACGCCGGGCCCGTACCGGATTGCCGACCTGGCTGACGATGTCGTCGCCATCATGGATGTGCTCGAGCTGCCGCAGGTCAATTTCTGCGGCCTGTCGATGGGCGGCATGATCGGTCTGTGGCTGGGCATGCGTGCACCCTCACGGCTCAAACGCCTCATCGTCGCCAACAGCGCCCCGCAAATCGCGCCGGCCGAGTTGTGGAACGAGCGCATCGCCGCGGTGCGCCGTGGTGGCATGCAGGCCATTGCCGAAGGTGTTGTGCAGCGCTGGTTCACTGCCGGTTTCATCGTCCGCGAACCGGATACGGTGAACGCCATCAAGCGCATGATTGTCGATACGCCGCTGGACGGCTATGTGTCCTGCTGTGCCGCCGTGCGCGATTTCGACGTCAGGCAAGACATGGGCGGCATCACGCTGCCGGTGATGGTCATCGCCGGCGACGCGGACCCGGCCACGCCACCGCAGCTGACAATGCAAATTTCACAGGCGATTGCCGCCAGCCGCTTTGAGTCATTACCTGCCGCGCATCTTTCCAACATCGAAAGTCGTGCCGCCTTCAACCGCATGCTCGACGACTTTCTCAAACAATAAAGACCCTTACATGGATGATAAAGAACGATTCAAGCAGGGCATGACGGTGCGACGCGCGGTGCTCGGCGACGAGTGGGTGGATCGCGCCCAGGCCAGGCGCAATGCGTTCACCAGCGATTTTCAGGATTTCATTACCCGTTATGCCTGGGGCGAAGTATGGTCGCGACCGGGGCTGGACCGGCGCAGCCGCTCGCTGATGACGCTGGCGATGATGATCGCACTGGGGCGCTGGGACGAATTCAGGTTGCATGTGCGTGCTGCCCTGAACAACGGGCTGAGCGTCGATGAAATCAAGGAAGTCATCCTGCATGCGGCGGTATACGCCGGGGTGCCTGCCGCCAATAGCGCATTCGCCGAGGCGCTCGTGGCGCTGAAGGAATGCGGTATCGAGCCCGGCAGTTCCGCCGCCCAGGAACGGACTTAGGCCAGGGGCCTGCCGGCGGGGTCGATGAATACCTTGCCGTCGGCCAAGGTCACCGCAAACGTGCGCAGCGAAACCATGCACGGCGGCGCGACCACTTCACCGGTGCGGATATTGAAGACGCCGTTGTGGAAATCGCACTCGATTTCCTCGCCTTCGATGCAGCCTTCCGACAGCGACCCAGGCCCGTGGGTGCAAGCATCGTCGGTCACATAAAAATTATTGCCCAGGTTGAACACGGCAAGGGTCAGGCCGGCGGCTTCGACCTTGAGGGCGCTGCCTTCGGGTACGTCGCTGATCGGGCAAAGTTCTAGGAGTGTGGTGGTGTCGTTCATCGTTCTGGAATGGGTGTAAGCGCTGGAGTATGCGTGAATTGCTAGAATGAAAACGCAGTTTTTTGCAGCTTCAAATTGACACTGCCAGTGCGGAAATGATAACGTAATCTTGCTTAAAAGGAACGATGTTCCATATAAAAGAACAAGCGACCGCTGTCGTTGCAGATGCCGATTCAGCCGATGATATTCGGCACATGCGGGTGTTGCGATGAACAGCTCGCTGCGCAAGCAGTCGCTTTCTTTGGAGGTAATTTCCGCATGTTGAAACCTGAACAGAATATTCTCGTCACCCAAACCGGTTCCGGCACGCCGATGGGGGATTTATTCCGCCGCTACTGGCTACCCGCTTTGCTTTCGCAGGAATTGCCGGTGCCGGATTGCCCGCCGGTGCGCCTCAAGCTGCTGTCCGAGCGCATGGTCGCCTTTCGCGATACGCAGGGACGCCTCGGCCTGGTCGATGAATTCTGCGCGCACCGCGGTGTGTCGCTGTGGTTCGGCCGCAATGAGGACAACGGCATCCGCTGTCCCTATCACGGCTGGAAATACGATGTGAACGGGCAATGCACCGAGGTGCCTTCCGAACCCGCCGAAAGCGGCTACTGCAACAAGATCAAATTGAAATCCTATCCGATGATCGAGCGTGGTGGCGTGATCTGGGTTTATATGGGGCCGCCCGAACATCAGCCGCCGTTTCCGGAATTCGAATTCGCCACCGTGCCGCCGGAACAGAGCTATACCTCCAAACGCTTTCAGGAGTGCAACTGGCTGCAGGCCATGGAAGGCGGGATCGACTCCAGCCATGTCTCGTTTCTGCATAGCGGCAGCCTGAATACCGACCCTTTGTTCAAGGGTGCCAAGGGCAATCAGTACAATCTGAACGACCGCAAGCCGGTGTTCGAGGTGGTTGAAAGCGACGGCGGTCTGTATATCGGCGCACGGCGCAATGCGGAAGAAGGCCATTACTACTGGCGCATCACGCCCTGGGTGATGCCCTGTTTCACCATGGTGCCGCCGCGCGGCGATCACCCTATTCACGGTCACTTCTGGGTACCGATCGACGACGAGAGCAACTGGGCCTGGAGTTTCGACTATCATCCGGTGCGCGCGCTGACGCATGAAGAACGCAGTGCCATGGAAGCCGGCAAGGGCATTCACGTTGCGGTGGATGCCAACTATCGTCCGTTGCAGAACAAGGACAACGATTATCTGATGGACCGCGCGGCGCAGAGGGCGGGCACTACCTACAGTGGCATCGAGGGCATCGGCATGCAGGACGCCTCGCTGCAGGAAAGCATGGGGCCGATCTGCGACCGCACCAAGGAAAACCTGGTGTCCACCGACAACGGCATCATCATGGCCCGCCATCGTCTGATGAAAGCGGCCAAGGCCCTGCGCGACAAGGGTACGCCGCCGCCGGCCATCGATCCGGTCGCGCAGCGTGTGCGTTCGGCGGCGGTGGTGCTGCCCGCCGGCGTGGCCTTCAAGGATGCGGCAAAGGAAGCGCTGCAGGCGCGCGAAGGCGTCGCCCAGACCTCGGTCTGAGCGCAGTGATGCCGCTGTCTGAATACCCGGCGCCGATGATGCGCGTCCGCCCGAAAATCAAAAATAACCCGTTAGGAACGCAACAGTGGAAAAAGTAAAAGCAGCGGTGAAGACAGGGCCCAGCCAGATTGAAATCCAGGAATTTCCGATGCCCGAGATCGCCGACGACAGCGCGCTGATGAAGATGGAAGTCGCCGGCATCTGCGGCACCGACGTCAAGATGTACAAGGAACCGCTGCGCGACGGCCCGGTGATCATGGGGCACGAGAACATCGGCTACATCGCCAAGGCCGGACGCGAGTTCACGCGGCGCAAGGGCTTCAAGGAAGGCGATCTGGTGTTTGTCGAACACTATGTGGCTTGCATGAAATGCGAG
>DASWEY010000071.1:0-9437 GCA_036394575.1 Usitatibacteraceae bacterium
CACAAAGTCCGGGCGTTCCTGCGCGAAAAAGCGGGCCACGGCGGCCTCGTCGGTCAGTTCCAGTTCCGCATGCGTACGGGTAACGATGCGCTGATAGCCGCCGGCCCGCAATGCCCGCTCGATGGCGGAGCCCACCAGGCCGCGATGGCCGGCGATGTAGATTTTTGATGCTGTGCTGAGGGCGTCGCTCATGGCAATATTTACGGCGAATCTTTAGTTGTAACAGCCTGCGAGAATACACGATTTGCCTTGCATGGCGTCACTGCTGAATTGCCCTGCGTTAATCTGTTCCGCTGCTGTCGCCATCGGGCGACGGCGTAGGTAGGGGGAATGCGCATCCACTGGGTTAGACTTGCAAGCTATGGAATCGACGCTTCAAGCCATTTGCGAAAATCCGCTGCGCGACGATGTTGAGCACCTGATCGCCCTCGTCGCCGAGATTCGCCCTCGCGATCCCGGGGATACTGCGACTGCCAGCACTCATCTGCGCGCGCTGACCCTGTTGCTGGAGAAGAGCCCGCTGTTTGCGGCAGGACTGCGCAAACAGCTGCTGCATATACTCGCCGGCAAAAAACACGTCCATCTCTATACCGATACCGGCATTCTTTCCAATGAGGGCTATTTCTCGGCGCTGTTCCGCCGCATCAGCCAGTTCATCCTGCCCGAGGCGGTCAATCGCGATTATCTGAAAGACCTGTTCGGCCTGGTATTCCATCACCGCCGAGACCATGTGTGGGTGAGCGGCGTGGCGGACCAGGTCTGGTTCGATCTGTTCAGCGCCCTCGACCTGGCGCAGGTCAAGGATGCCGAGGGGCATGTTCGTGTTTATACCGAGCTGCTCGATGCGCTGCAGATTCTTTCCTACCGCGTCGCTGCCATCGGCCTCGAGCCTGAGTTGGTGCGCAACTATCCCGACATCGAGGATTTCGGCTCGCCATTTCTCGCCCAGAACGAGGAAGTGCGTGATTTTTGCAAGGCGCGTCTCAACGTCATGAATGGCGTCAATGTTCCAGAAGGCAATACCGAGGCGGCGCGCCTCGACGATCGCCACATCACGGTGTTGCTGGACCAGTGCGCGCTGATCGTCGGCAATATTCGCAAGCAGGCCGCCAGGACCGGTGCCAGTATCAGCCTCACTTATCACCTCGAACGCGTCGCCGGCATGATGCGACGCATGTACACCCTGCTGGCGATGATTGCCGACGACGACGTAGTGGCGCAGCGCGATGCGCGGCTGGCCATGTTCCGCGAACTGGTGCGCGAGGAAAACCGGAAGCACAGCGTGCGTGCGCTGACCAGACGCGTCACCGATTTGCTGGCGCTGCGTGTGACCGACAACGCCAGCCGCACCGGCGAACATTACGTCACCACCAGCCGCGCAGAATATTTTGCGATGCTGCGCTCGGCTCTTGGCGCGGGCTTTATCGTCGCCTTCATGGCGGCGATCAAGATCGTGCTCGGCAAACTCAGGCTGGCGCCGTTTGGCGAAGCGTTTTTCTACAGCATGAATTATTCGCTGGGCTTCATCCTCGTCCATGTCTGCCACTTCACCATCGCCACCAAGCAGCCGGCGATGACCGCTTCCACCATCGCGGCCAGCGTCGATGAAGTCAGCGGCACGCGCGTGCGCGAGGCCGAGCTCGATCGCCTCGCCGACCTGATCGCCGCCACCTTTCGCACCCAGCTGATCGCGATCATCGGCAATGTGGCGCTGGCGCTGCCGATGTCTTTCGTGATCGCCTGGGCGATTTTTTACCTGCAGGGCGGTCATTTCATTACCCCCGACAAGGCCGTAAGTTTGCTGCACGATATCGATCCCTTCTCGAGCCTCGCATTGTTTTATGCGGCCATCGCCGGCGTATGCCTGTTCCTCGCCGGGCTGATTTCCGGTTATTACGACAACATGGCCCTGTACGGCCGCCTCGGCGAACGACTCCGGCAGCTGCGCTGGCTGAATACCCTGCTGGGCGCGTCGCGTACCGCGCGCTTTGCGGACTATATGGACAATAATTCGGGCGCTATCGCCGGTAATTTCTTCTTCGGTATCATGCTGGGCGGCATGGGTACCCTGGGCATGTTCTTCGGCCTGCCGCTGGATATCCGCCACGTGACATTTTCCTCGGCCAACTTTTCCTATGCCCTGGTCGCGCTCGATTACCAGATGAGCTGGCAGACAGCCTTGATTTCGCTGAGCGGCGTGGCACTGATCGGCATGGTCAATCTGGCGGTCAGTTTCACGCTCGCCCTGTTCGTGGCGATGAAGGCGCGGCAAGTGCGCTTCGGCGAAAGCACCCGCCTGCTGGGGACCTTGTGGCGGCGGTTTCGCAAGCGCCCGCGCCAGTTCTTCCTGCCGCCGAGCAAGGCAGAGGAAGCTGTCGGCGAACAGGCCGGCCCGCCAGCGCACTAGCCGCGCCGAAGGACTTTCCGGGGGGATTTCGACGCATGGAATTTACCCCCGCAGTCGGCATACAATGAGCCGCTTCCCGGCGCAGTGCGCCGGGGAAAACCTATAAGTCAAATAGTCACCGGCACCCAGGAGTCGATATGTCAGGTTCAGGATTTCATGTACACGGTCCGCATGATCATGCGGTGGAACATGCTGCAGAAGGCGGCCACGGCGATGATCACGGCGGCGGCCATGCCAGAGAAGGCGTCGGCCTCGCGCAAATGGTGGCCATGTTTACCGCCGTGCTCGCCACGCTCGGCGCCATCGTCAGTTATCTCGGTGGGCATACGCAGAACGAGGCGCTGCTGCTGAAGAATCAGGCGGTGCTGGAAAAAGCCACGGCATCCAATCAATGGGCTTACTACCAAGCCAAGAGTACCAAGCAGAATCTTGCTGAACTCGCCGAAGGACTGGCGGCAACACCCGAGCTGAAGACTAAATATGCAGCGGAGGCGTCCCGCTATAAAGCGGAGAAGGATGACATCAAGAAAGATGCCGAGAAGCACGAAAAACTTTCCGAAAAAGCCAATGAAGAATCAGATCACGCCTTGAGTCCGCACAACAAGCTCGCCATGGCGATGACCTTTATTCAGATCGCGATCTCGCTGGCCTCGATTTGCGTATTGACGCGCCGCCGCTGGATGTTGGGCATGGCGGGCGGAGCGGCAGCCATCGGGATGGTCTACTGGGTGTTGGCATATACCGTCACCGGCATGCCGCATTAGGCTGCGCTACGCCAGTAGATGGAAGTAGGTCGGGTTAGCGCAGCGTAACCCGACAAACACGCCATGAGATACCGTCGCGCTTTCACTCCCGGCGGCTCGTTTTTCTTCACCGTCGTAACTGAAAAGCGACGAGCAATATTTTCGTCGCCGGAGCCAGTGGCGTTATTGCGCAATGCGTTTCGCACGGTTCGTTCGAAGCGACCATTTGAGCTGGATGCGATGGTGGTGTTGCCCGATCACTTGCACTGCGTCTGGACGTTGCCGCCGGGAGATGCCGATTTCGCAACCCGCTGGCGTTTGATCAAAACGTGGTTTACCAAACATTGCGATCCGGCATTGCGCCTGGAACCGAAACTCGACCTCTTGGCAAATCGTGAACGTGCCATATGGCAGCATCGGTATTGGGAGCACCTGCTGCGCGATGAAGCCGATTTTTCCCGGCACGTTGATTACATTCATTTCAATCCGGTCAAACATGGCCTGGTTTCATCCGCGGTGGAATGGCCCTACTCAAGTTTTCGTCGATACGTGGAGATGGGCGTTTATCCGGCAGATTGGGGGAGCGTGGCGATGGACTTTGATGGAGTGGGCGCGAATGATGTCATTGGATGCGCATCTGCAGGGGGCGCGTCGGGTTACGCTGCGCTAACCCGACCTACATGCCCAGAAAATTTGGCGTAGATCGCCATTTGGCGCGCCTTATAGGCTAAAAATGTCCGGAAAGCCGCGCCAATGCTGGAGTTTGTCCTTTCAGTACGGCAGCGTCGCCCCCGGCTTGGCGACCAGCAACTCGCGGCGGAAATCGGCTTTGATGCGTTCCAGCGCGGCTTCATTCTCCGCTTCGAAGCGCAGCACGATCACCGGCGTGGTGTTCGACGCACGCGCCAGGCCGAAGCCGTCGGCATATTCCACGCGCAGGCCGTCGATGGTGATGATTTCTTTTGCATTCGTGAACTTCGCGGTTTTTTCCATCGCCGCGATCAGGCGGTGCGGTTCGCCTTCCGCCAGTTTCCAGTTCAGTTCCGGCGTGGAGACGGCATCTGGCAGCGCCTTCAGCGGCGTGCTGGCGTCGGCGTACTGGCTGACGATTTCCAGCAGGCGCGCGCCGCAGTAGAGCGCATCGTCGAAGCCGTACCAGCGTTCCTTGAAGAAAATATGGCCGCTCATTTCGCCGGCCAGCGGTGCGCCGCTCTGTTTCATCTTCAGCTTGATCAGCGAATGGCCGGTTTTCCACAGCGTCGGTTTGCCGCCGTGATCGCGGATCCATTTGAACAGATTGCGCGATGACTTCACATCGAAAATGATTTCGCCGCCGGGTACGCGCGACAGCACATCGGCGGCGAACAGCATCAGCTGGCGATCGGGAAAAATGATCTCGCCGTCCTTGGTGACCACGCCGAGGCGATCCCCGTCGCCGTCGAAGGCGATGCCGAGTTCGGCATCGGTTTCCTTCAGCGCGCGAATCACGTCCTGCAGATTTTTCGGCTGCGAAGGGTCGGGGTGATGGTTCGGAAAATCGCCGTCGACTTCGCAGAACAATTCCACCAACTCGCAACCGAGCGCCTTGAACAGGGGTGCGGCGATCACCGCCGGCGAGCCGTTGCCGCAGTCCATGACGATTTTCATTTTGCGTTTCAGTTTCACGTCGCCGACGATGCGCGCCACATAGGCGTCGGCAATATTGCGCTGTTCATAGCTGCCGGGTTTCGGCGCCAGTGAGAAATCGTCGGCCTCGATGCGCCGCAGCAGGGCCTGGATGGAATCGAGCGCCAGGGTCTCGCCCTGCAGCACCATCTTGATGCCGTTGTACTCGGGCGGGTTGTGCGAGCCGGTGATCATGATGCCGGAGCCGACGCCATAGTGATGCGCCGCGAAGTACACCATCGGCGTGGCGACCACGCCGATGTCGATCACATTCATGCCGCTGGCTTGCAGGCCGCGCGCCAGTGCGGCGGACAGGGAAGGCCCGGAATGACGCCCGTCGCGGCCGATGGCGACGCTGCTGCCGCCACGCAATTTGGCTTCGGTGCCGAGCGCTTTGCCGATCAGCTCGGCGCCTTCCGGGGTCAGCGATGTGCCGACGATGCCGCGAATGTCGTAGGCCTTGAAAATTTCGTTTGCGATGGTGGTCATGTTTTTTTTGCGAGAGGTCGTTGAAGAGGTCAGGCAGGGCGCCCGGATACGGTAAGGATACTAGTTGCCGTGTTCAAAAAAACGCAACACCCGTTCCGGCATCCAGTTTGGATCGCCCGGAAAAGGCGATGACAAAAAGCCGACATGTCCGCCATGCGCCGGAAAATCGAGCGTCACGAACTTGCTGACTTCATTCGCCGTCGGCAGTGCCGCGGCCGGCAGGAAGGGATCATTGGCGGCGTTCAGCACCAGGGTGGGCACCGCAATATTGGCAAGGCCCGGTTTGGCGGCGGCGCGCGTCCAGTAATCGTCCGCGTCCTTGAACCCATGCAGGGGTGCGGTCAGCAGATCGTCGAACGCGTGCAAAGTGCGCGCGGCGTGCATCGCCGCGGCGTCGAACAGGCCGGGATGGCGTTCGAGTTTGGCGAATGCGGTCCGTTTCATTGTCTTCAAGAACGACTTTGCATACAGCTTGCTGAGGCCCATTTCCAGCGCCTGTCCCGAAGCCATCAGGTCCAACGGGGCGGAAATGCCGGCCGCCGCCGTGACGACCGCGCCGGCGGCGCTGCCCTGTTCGCCCAGCCATTTGAGGGTGGCATTGCCGCCGAGCGAAATCGCGGCCACGTACAGCGGCTGATCCGGCGCCTCCGCCTTTGCGCGGCGCAGAATCCAGTCGATCTCGGCGGCATCGCCGGAATGGTAGGCGCGCGGCAGGCGATTCAATTCACCGCTGCAGCCGCGAAAATGCGGCACCATGCCGCGCCAGCCGCGGCGCTCGGCCTCGCGCATCAGGTTGACGGCGTAGATGCTCTCCGACGAGCCCTCCAGGCCATGGAACACCACCAGCATCGGTTTGTCGGCCGCGCCAGCCAGCCGGTCCACATCGATGAAGTCGCCATCCGGCCTGCCCTGCGGCGTGGTGTCCCAGCGTTCGCGCGTATAGCGCATCCTGTAGCGCTTCAATGCCAGCACCGGGTAGATCGTTTGCAGGTGGCCGCCCGGCAGCCACCAGGGGGCGCGGTAATGCCTTGCTGTCGTTGCCGGGTCGACGGGGATGGCGGCCATGTCTACCAGCCGCCCTGGTAGTCGATTTGCACGCGGCCGTCCGCCATCGGTCGGCCGATCAATCGCAGCGGTGCCAGCACTTCGGCGGCATCGGCGGGCGCGCCGGCAATGCCGCGATAGCTGAGTTGATGCGGCAAGCTCCATTTGATGCTGCCGCCGCCATCCAGCTTGAGCGGGCCCGAAGCCTGGGTGATACGAAATTCCGCGGCGGTATCGCGCAACGCGACGTCGATATCGTAGTTGCCCAAAGCGCGCGCCGCGACCGTGCGCAGCAGGATGTTTTCGGCGCGCACCTTGAGATTGCCGCCGGCCAGCAGCGGGCCGCGATAGCTGCCGACCACGGCTTCGCCGGCGGGCGTCTCGACCAGCAGGCTGCCTGCCGGGCCGAGCAAACCGGCCACGCTGTTGGCGGCGCCGATCAGGCTTGCGTCGATGCGCAGACTGGCATCGCGCACTTCAATGCTGCGTATGCCCAATGCGACTCGCACCTTGCCGGCCAGCACTGCGGAATCCAGATCGAGTTTGACGCCGGCGCGCAGCCGCAGCAGGGCCGGCGGATCGAAACGCCAGGAGAACGGAATATTGTTGGCGCCGCCGCCCGCGGTCAGCGACAGCGCGCCGCGCCCGGCCCAGATGCTGCCATCGCCGATCCGTACCTGCGCCTGCGGGGCCAGTGCGCGGTTGGCGAGGCCCTCGAACAGGCTTGCCGGCATGAAGGCGATCAGGCCGAGCAGAAAGCCTAAGGCAGCGAGACCGATCCAGCTGCGCAGCCGGATGTCTGGCGCGGGCGCCGGCGATTGCGCTGCGCTCTGCGCGCTGTTTTTTCTGATCCGGAATTTCATGGCCGGCGATCGCGATCGTTACCAGTGTCATCGACCAGGCTCAGATCGACGGCTACCTCGGCGGATTTGGCCGCGGGCCTGCTTGCGCCGGCCGCCAGTGGTTTCAGCGTTACTGCAGCGACGCGCAAGCGGTAGCGGCTGAGCGCGCTGTCGAGCTGGTCCAGCCAGGCGGTGTAGGCGACGGCGGGAATGACGATGCGGAACGCGCGATTTTCATCCAGGCTCACTTTCGCATTGCCCCCAAACAGCACTTGCAGTGCGCCGACATCGGCCAGCGGCAGAATGGCGCGCGTGCTGGCCACCGGCGGCATGGCATTGAGCCGTTTGATTTCCTCGGCCTGGCCGCGCATCGCGGCAAGCTGTGCGCCCATCGCCGGGATGCGCTCGGCAAGCTGGACGCGGCCGCGCGCTGCGGGCAACCAGACATAGGCCCAGAGCATGGCCAGCGCCAGCAGGGCGAGGCCGATGGTGGCGATGCGCCACACGCGCGCATCCAGCGATTGCCAGCGCGCCCGCCAGGGATTGCCGGCGACGGCGAGCATATTGCCGAATGTGTCGCCGCCGAGACGATTGCGGATGGCTTGCAGGCGCGCGTTCGCGTTCATATGCCCGCCTTGACCGAGATTTCCACGCTGGGCCCTTTGCCGGCGTTGGCGGCGCCGATCTGGATCTCGGCGCCATGCATGCGCCCGACCTGCTGGCGCAGGATCTCCGCCGTGGCGGCTGAATCCAGGCTGCCGCGCAGAATGGCGGTGTTAGTGACGGTGTTAGTGCCGGCGTCGGCGCGAATCGTTACCTCGCCGATGTCGAGTTGCGGAACGGCGCGGCTAATTTCGGTCAGCCGCGCCAGGAGCATGCGCACATCGTCGTCGCGCGCCAGTCCGCGCGCACGCCGCAGTTCGGCGAGATTGCGCTGCATTTGCAGGGCCGGGTCGACGATTGCCGTGGCCCGCGGGAAGGCGGCCTGGAAGGTGACGCGCATTTCCGCGTCCAGTCCACGGCGCTGCCGTTCAAGGCGCCACCAGTCGACCACATTGAAAATCATCTGCAGGCTTGCCAGCAATGCCAGCGCCAGCAGCGCCGGTTTCAGCAGCGCCATCCAAGCGGAGGCGGCACGCCTGGGCGTGAATTCCTGGGTGAGCAGATTTCCCGATTTCAGTTGTGCGAGACGTTTGCCGATGGCGGCGGGCGTCAGCGTGCCGCCGTCATGCACGGTGATATTGAGTGCCGCCTGCCAGCGCGCCGCGAGGGCAGTATCGCCGTCCGGCATGGCGTGGATCGTGATTTTCGTCGGCGGCACAGCGACCTCGCCCAGCGCCAGGCGCAATGCGAACGGCGGGGCCTCGCGTTCGGCGGTATCGAGCGCATAGGCATAGCCATCGTCGCGGCGCGCGAAGCCATGGCTGCCGGCAATGACCACGGCCCATTCGCCCGGGGCCACGCTCACGGTATCGGTCTCGGCGAATACCGCGTCAGCCGGCAGTTGCGCGACGCGCAGCCACGCCAGCGCCTCGGCAAACCAACTGCGGTCGATGGCGGCGACGATATGCCGCGCTCCCCGCGCATCCGTGCCGCTCGCCGCATTGGCCGCACCCAGCACCGCGGCGTGAATGGTGGCGGGGTCGATGGTCAGCTTGTCTTCGATGGCGTAGCGCAACAACGCTTCCCGTTTGGCGCTGCCCACTGCCGGTAACGGCGTCTCGATGAACACGATCCGCCCGGCCGGGACCGTGGCGATGACGCGCTCGGCGCGTGGCATTGCGGCGAGCGTGTCCATCCCGCTGCGCAATAACGCGCCGCCGGCGTCAAGCAGCGTCCAGCGCGCGCGGCTATCGGCGTTCAGCGGCGACTGTTCAGGAATGGCGACGACGAGCAACAAGCGAATATCCGGTGATGTTCGGTGGCAGGGAGTAGCGGCGCCCGTGCGGGGCGCTTATCGATTACTGGGTCTGGACCCAAATTATACGGGGCCATGCCGGTGGCGCCTGACGTTGCAACAACGCCGTTTGCCGCACCTGGGTGGAATCGCTGCTGATGGCCATCGACACCGAGAAAAAATCGCTGCCGGCGCTGGCGACGGTGCCGAGAGCGGTGATGGTGCCGGCTTTCAGCTTTTGCAGCTCGGGCCGTGCCTTGAGCACGGCAGCATCGACGTTTTGATAGGGCAGGGCCTCGCGCACCCGCACCACATTGGCGACGTCATCGGCGGTCAATTCCGGCATCAGG
>DASWEY010000072.1:0-2340 GCA_036394575.1 Usitatibacteraceae bacterium
TCAGGAGGAATGACGCCAGGATCAGGCTTGAACACCGGATCCTTCGAACGGAAAGACAGGATCTTGAATTTGCCATCAGTCATAAACGGCACGCGCAGATTGTCGAGCGTCACGAGCTTCTTCATCTGATCGGGATACATCCTGGCGAAATACATCGAGATGTCGCCGCCCATGGAATGTCCCACCATGGTCAGGTGATCATAATCGGCGTTGGGTTGAACGTTTTTCATTTCGCTCGCGGCAAAGCGGATGTTGGCAATGCCACGCTGAATCTGCGGCAACCGGCCAACATAGAGTTCGCCAACTTTCGTCACCATCGGTGCATCGGTCGGCAGGTCATGCTGGATGCTGATCGCCATAAAGCCGCGCATGGCAAAGGCGTTCGCCAGAAAAGAGTACTCGGTGAATTTGACGGTGTTGCCGTGGTTGAGGATCGCCACCGGCAGCTTGATCATGCCGGCGTTCGCCTGCATTTCCTTGTCGAACCGCACCGCGATGTCCACGGCAACCGGACGGTTATCGCGGCTCAAATCGTAGAAGGTCAATGTCTCGTGGCGGATCGCCCATTTGCTCGCGGTGAAATAGGCGACGGTCAACAGCGCGCCAAGCGAAACCAGTATCGCAATCCCACGCTTCATGTTCGTCCTCGGCGCTCCGACCGTGGGGACCATGACCATTGTGCGGCGCACCCTTGTGCTGATGCGCAATCGAGGAATACGGACGGTTCGTCCTCACAACAAGGTTTGGTTCAGGTCTTGGGTGAAGGCTTGGTAAGAACGGCCCTCTGGGCAGTTCGTTCCACCGGGCGCTGGTCGGGGCCCGGTTGGCCGCGCGGTGGCGGCCCGCGCTATCTCCTGCGGGCCGTCACAACACTCCCAATTCCGAAATTGGCACCTTTGAGACATGCCGATCGGCTCAGAAAATGTCTGCTTTACGGGGTAGACCGGAAGTGATCGGCGCATGGTCAGATTGCCGAGATTGCCGAGATTGCCGAGTAAGCCCGGGGAGTTTCACCCCTGTCATTCTCACTCATCCGGCTCGTGCTACCGCGCGAAGGCGGCAGCCTTCGCGCCGGCCGCAGCATTGCTGTTGCCGAGGCGTTCTCGGTAATGTCCGCTTTCCCAGTCTTGTGCCACCGCCACGGATCGCGGTTGCTGCCTGGGTTTGATCCTGATCGAGCTCAGCAGCGCCGCGGCCGCGATCATCACCAGGATGCCAGCGAGACCGAGCGCGATCTGCATCGCAAGCCCATCCGAGATGTCGAGCAGGGCAATGCGGCTGGCGATCGCCAGCAGAACGCCAAGGCAATAGATTGGCAGCGAGTTCTCGCCACAGCGGATCGCTCCGCGCATCAGCGGTGTCGTCAGCCCTCGCCAATTGCGAGGCACGAACCATACCGCCAAAATCGCAAGCGCAAAAAAATGCAGCAGTCGCAACGGATCAAGATTCGATTTGTCCAAGGGAAAAAGCAGCTTTGCGAGCGTCTGCGGGACCAGCGCTTCCAGCGGTTTGATGCTCCAGCTCAACGCGATGATCAGGCTGAAGACCAGGTAGAGAATGGCAAGCACAAATGCAGTGCGCGAGGTTACCCACGGCCAGAATCTTTTGCCCTCGATGACCCACCACGCGCCGAACACAACCAGCAGCTGCCAGGCCAGCGGATTGAAAAACCAGTGGCTGTTCGGCCATGCCGGCACGGTCCAGCCGAAGACATGCACCAGCGCATAAAGCAACAGCGAGGCGCTGAGCGTCACGTTCGGCGCTCGCAGCAGCAGCCACAGTAGCGGCGCGAACAAGAGGTGAAAAACCACGAAGGTCGGCAAGACGTCGGTATTGACGGGGCGGTATTGCAGGATCGCGGCATGCGCGAGTGTGGCGCCGGGATGTTCCAACAGAAGACGCGTATTGCTCTCGTCGGCAACACGTCCGCCGCCCGCCACGTAAACCATGATGGCACAAGCCAGGGTGAGCAGCAGAAATGCCGCATAAATGTCCCAGCTTCGTCGCAGCGTGCGGTTGATCACGCCGGTCCAGCCCTCGCAGCACCATGCCCTGCCGTAGGCCAGCGTGCAGGTCACACCCGACACGAACATGAACATTTCCGCGCTATCGCTGAAGCCGTAGTTCCGCAGGGTCAGCCAGCTTCCGATGTTGTTGGGCACATGGTCAAGAAAGATGAACCATAGCGCGATGCCCCGGCAGACATCGAGGCGCAGGTCGCGGCCAAGTTCTTTCAACTCCAGCGGCGCGCCCACCAATGGTTTCGCGGTGGCGATTCGATCATGCATCTGGTGGCCCCGTCGGGCGTACTTGAAAAGAGGGACCGATTTGACAAAGCAG
>DASWEY010000073.1:0-5315 GCA_036394575.1 Usitatibacteraceae bacterium
CCCCGCCATTATTCAGGCGAGGCGGATGGATAGCGAAGGCACCGCGCGCCTACTTCGTGGTGAAGGTGAATACGCCATCCCAATTCTTGCCGGGCGGACTCATGCGCAGGTTCGCCACACGGTCAAGATACAAGCGGTAAACCTTGCGCTGCGGATCGGCTTGGGACAATACGACCAGCAGGCGCTCGGCGTCGTCCCAGCGCTGTTCCTTGTAGCGATCCAGTGCACGATGGAACCGGTCGATTTCGTCAAGCACCTGGTCGGCGACTTCGCCCTTGATGCCTACCGGCTCGTAGATGCTGATCGGTTCCAGTTTGCCCTTGACGCGCACGCGATCCAGTTCCCGGTAAACGACATTCTGCACGGTGTTGACGATATTTTCCGATACCAGGATGCCTACGCCATATTCCTTGGTGAGACTTTCCAGGCGCGATGCAAGATTGACGTGATCGCCCATTACCGTATAGGCGCGCCGAAAAGTGGAACCCATATCGCCCACGTTCATCACGCCGCAATTCAGGCCCACGCCGATTTCGAGCCTGGGCCAGCCGCGCTTGATGAAATCAGGGCCGATCTCCCGGATGCGCTTTTGCATGGCCAGTGCGGACAGCAGGGCGTGTTCGGCGTGCTTCTCGTCCTTCAGCGGGGCGCCCCAGAACGCCATGATTGCATCGCCGATGTACTTGTCGATGGTGCCGCGCTGTGCCTGGATGGTTTGCGTCATTTCCGTCAGATAGGCGTTCATCATCGCCGTCAGCTCGGTGGCGGTGAGGCCTTCCGAGATCGACGTGAAATTGCGCACATCCGAGAACAGCACCGTCATGTCGCGGCTCTCGCCCTGTGTGGAATAGTTGGCGGGATTCTTCGCCATCTCCTCGACCAGCTCCTTGGGCACATAGGTGCCGAAGATGCCGGTGATCTGCCGTTTGGAGCGCGACTCGATGAAGAAGCCGTAGGCCATGTTCAGCAGATACAGGATGCCGATCATCAGCAACGGCATGGCAACCGGCAATACCAGGTTGTCATTCCACCAGTACATATTGAACGCCACCAGCAAGGCGGCAACCGTGACTACGGTTGCGGTGGAGAGGATGGGATTGAGCTTCACCAGTGCGATCGCCAGCGGCAGGCCGATCAGCAGTATGGTAATAACCTTGATTGCGCCCTCGAAGGCAGGCGCCCGCTTGAGGTTGTTGTCCATGTAGCCCGATACCATATTGGCGTGGACCTCGACCCCGGGATAAATTTCATTGACCGGCGTATTGCGCAGGTCGAAGAGGCCCTGTGCCGAAGTGCCGATGAACGCAATTTTTCCTTCCAGCTCCCCGGGCGTGAGCCTGCCGCGCATGACATCCGTCGCCGAAATGTAACGGAACATCGGATTTTTGCCGCGGTAGGGGATCAGGGCCGCGCCTTCATCGTCGATCGGGATGGTGGTTTTGTCGCGAAACTGGACGCTTTTCAGACGCACGATGCCGTCGCCTTCATTTTCACGCAGGATGATGCGCTCGGGCTCGTTGTCGAGGAAGGTGCGATAGACGGCAATGGACAGGGCGTCGTAATAGCCGTCCTTGAACTTTATGAATATCGGTACCCGCCGCAGCACGCCGTCGATGTCCACCGTGGGAATGATGTGCCCGGTCGCCGCCGCATTGTTTTGCAGTGCCGGCAGGTTGGCGCTGTATCCGGAAATCTGCGGCACGGCAAAGGGCTGCTTGAATGTCTCGGCAGTAAATGTCGGCGCGGGCAGGGCACCCAATTCCAGTTTGGACAGATCTTCATTGCGGTCATTGCTGCTGGCAAATGCCAGCACGACGGCGTGTTTCTTGATTTCTTCGGCAAAGCGTTTGTCGAAGTCAAGCTGCGGGCGCAGCTCGGCAAGTTTGTCCTGGAACTCGGCGTTGGACTTGAAGGCATTTTGACCGAGCGACTCCAGGTTGCTGAGCCCGGAACTGGTGTCCGGTTCTGTGAACAGCACGTCGAAACCGGCGACCTTTACCTTGTACACATCGAACAGCTGCCTGATCAGCAGCACCCATTTGTCGCGCGCCAGCGGCCAGCGCCCTTCTGCTGCCAGGGTTTTCTCGTCGATGTCGATAATGACGATTCGTGGATCGATTTTCGCCGGCATCGTCGATCGCAGACGCGTGTCGTAGGCCAGCAATTCCAGACGCTTGAAAAAGGTGACCGGCTCGTTCGAAATGTAGTTGACAATGAACAGCACGACAACGCCAACACCCAGGCTCGCGCGGATGATTGCATTGATGGACGAAAAATAATTCGTCCAGATTGCCTTGATGTCGAACCTGGCTTTCATATGTGGCCCGCTTATGGATTTTGATTGATGGCGGATGCGCGAGGTGCGGACACATGACGGGAAGCATCCATGCGCCACACCCGCAGGATTGTTGCATATTTGCCCGGTGCGTTGGGGATTGCCTGGACGCGATAACGCGCTGCAAGCCGTCCGCTGGCGGTTATCGGCGGATTTGCCATCCCGTAAATACGGTAGTACTTGCTGCCTCCTGAATCCATATTGACGGGTTCGATGTAGCTATTGCGATAAAATCATATTCTGATTCCGCATAGCGCCTTGCAGGTGTAGCCAAAACGAAAAGGGAGCATTCATGAAAGAGTTCGGTGAAGCCGACGATCCTCGTCGCAGGATTTTGATCCAGGCGCTTACCCTGGGATTGTTTTCAACCGCCTTGCCCGGCGGCAGTGTGCTGGCGCAGAGCATTTTCGGCAGCAAACCGTCCAAGCTTCCCGCCGGGCAGTCGATCTACCGCATTTCCGGGCAGGCCACCGTCAACGACAAGGAGGCCAATCTGCAAACGCAGATCAAGCCGGGCGATACCGTCAAGACAGCCAAGGGCGGTGAAATTGTGTTCGTGGTCAACAGCAACGCCATGATCGTGCGCGGCGGCAGTTCGGTTGTCATCGAGGCCGAAAAATCCAGCGGCTCCCTGGTCGTCAGCGGCCTCAGGATGCTGACCGGGGCCCTGCTGTCGGTGTCGCGCAATACGCCGATGCGGGTGCGCACCTCAAACGCGACTGTCGGCATCCGAGGCACCGGTTTCTACATCGAGGCGGAACCGGAGCAGACCTACTTCTGCACTTGTTATGGCGTGACCGAGGTGGCGGCTACCAACGACCCGGAAAGCAAGACCACGGTGTCGGCCACGCACCATGACCGGCCCCTGTACATCGTGAACGATGGCGGACGCGGCAATAATATCCGCAACGGTCCCTTCATCAACCACACCGATCAGGAACTGACCCTGATCGAAACCCTGGTGGGACGCACTCCCCCGTTCGTGTTTTCGAACGACGCCTATACGGCGCCGCGTCGCAGCTACTGACGCCGGCGTCAAGGCGAAATCAACGGCGGGCAATTATTGCCCGCCGTTTTTTTTGTCCTCTTTATTGCGGCGCGCCGTTCAGAATCCAGTTCAGGAACAGGTCGTAGTTGCTGCGGCCGGAACTTCCCGGAGACAAGGTGTCATTGAACCCAAGCTGGGCGTTGCCGCCGTGATGATGCCCGGAAGGCTTGCGCAGCAGCGGGCTGGCGACGATATCGGTGAAGTTGATACGGCTGCGAATTTCGGCATAAAACCAGGCATCGTCGGTGGCATCGACGACACCATCGCCATTGCGGTCATAGTTGGTATAGAAGAGCGGCGGCCGCGGCAGCGTGCCGCTGGGGCTGTGGCAATTGGTGCACTGGCCGCCCTGGATGGCGGCCTTGATGTCGGCGAAGCGGATGGTCGATGGCGCCGGGGTCAGTGCATTATTCACGACCAGCGTCAACTGCGCCGGGGCGCTCTGGGTGGTGCCATTGCCGGCCACCAGTTGCAGAACGTAGCTGCCATCGCTGCTCGCCGTGAACGTCGGCTGTGCGGAATTGGCGTTGCTCAGGGTCGCGCCGGTTGCCGGCGTGGCGCCATTCGGGCCTGAAATGAGCGACCAGGCATAGCTGTTGGCAAACAGGCTCATGGCCGCCGACAATGCGGTGGCGCCCTGGCGGACGACCCGGTCGGGACCGGGATCGGCCACGGGGCGGCCCGGGCGCAAGGGGACGCCGGCGCTGTCACGCACCGCATAGCCTTCGCCTTGCAAATAGGTGGCCATCACATCGGGGCGATTCGAGGTGTAATAGGCGTCGAACACGATCTTGGCCAAGGGCATATTGCCGCGATCGACCACGTGCGCCTTGGTGCGATCGGCATAGGACTGGAACTTTGCGAAACTGGTGAAATCGAGATCGGACTGCGCGCCGGTGCCGCGCATCATATGGCAGGTGCGGCAGGCGGGAGCGATGACCGACTGGTAAAGCGTGGTCTGCCCGGCGGACGTCCAGGCGAAAGGCACATAGGTGTCCGAGAACGTGGCGTTCGGCAAACCGTCACCCCCATAAGCGGCCTTGATGAAGTCGGCGGCCGTGCCCTGCCATTCGCTCTCGATTGCCGGGCGCCGGCAGGCGTCTTCCGGCAATGCGGAGGGTGTGGGCAGTGGGTAGGAACACAGAATCATCTTGTTGATGACCTTCAGCGCCGCTTCCTGGTCGGCGCGCGTGAACCCGGCCGTGGCTGAAAAGCCGAAAGCATCGGCCTCAAAGGGATGCAGGCGTGCCTGCACATCGCCGCGCGTCTGCGACAGCGCGTACTGCACCAGGTTGAAACGCGGCTGGCCGCTGGCATCGGGCGGGGTGAGCGCATCGCCGCGCCCGCCATGGCAGGTGATGCAGGGACCCGGCATCGCCTTGTCGCCGCGACCGTCAAGGTCGACCGCCGTTGCACGTTGCCCGGTGGTGGCGTTGAAATTGAAGAACTTGGTGAAGCTGGCACCCCCTGCAGGACCCGGGCTGTACTCAATGGCATTGATGCCCAGCAGCCAGCGCGTGTCGCGTACCACCGCAGCATCAAGGTTGAGCGGCGAGTAGGCGTAGGCCGCGCCCGCCTGCACCAGGTAGTTTTCGACATAGAAGGCGATCGTTCCGTCGGTATTTTGGCGCGCCGTCATGCGCCGTCCATAGCCCAGATCGCGACGATCGCCGAACACCACCGTTACCTGGGTGCCGGTACCGCTATCGAAGCCATTGGCTGCCTTCCATTTGTTCAAGGTGTCCCTGGCACTCGTCGGGTCGATGGCGGCGTAATAAGCCTGGGTGTAGGCGGCGGTATCGGTCTGCTTCGAGCCGTCGGACTGAAGCTGCGGATTGGGAAACAGCAGAAAGGCGTTTGGATCGGACACGGTTAGCGCTGTTGCGGGCGCGCTGCCGGGGCGGGTGTCACCCGCGCTGCCGCCACCGCCGC
>DASWEY010000074.1:0-2822 GCA_036394575.1 Usitatibacteraceae bacterium
GAAATCAAAAATCTTACAGATGCCGCAAAAACTGCAAATCGATAAGTGGTTATTCTCGGCGACGGTCGGGCTGGCGCTGTTCGGCGTAGTCATGGTCTACAGCGCGTCGGCTGTAATCGCGCAATCAGAGAATCACAGCCAGTTTCATTATGTGATCAAGCAGGGGATCTGGACGATGCTGGGCATCGGGGCCTTGTTCATCGCCATGCGCTTTGACTATCAGCGTCTTAATCAACGATGGATCGTCTACGGTGGATTGCTGCTCACCATCTTTCTCCTTTTGTCGGTGTTCGCCTTTTCACCGGTTAACGGCGCGCGCCGTTGGATCAAATTCGGCGGGATGTCTGCCCAGCCGTCCGAGATCGCCAAGCTGGCGCTGGCTATGTTCCTGGCATACTTCCTCGAAAGACGTGCGGGCGAAGAAGGTTCGTTTTGGAAAACCTTTTTGCCCTGCATGATCCCTCTCGGCGTTTTGGCTGGGCTGGTCGTCAGGGAGCCGGATTTGGGCACGGCGCTGATGCTGGCAATCATTGCCATGACGATCTGTTTTGCAGCCGGCGTCCGGCCGCGTCATGTCGTTTACGCCGCGGTGCCGGGCCTTTTGTTTGTGGCAAAGATGGTGATCTTCACACCATTTCGCTGGCGGCGCATGGCCACGTTCATCGACCCCTGGGCCGACAAGCAGGGCGGCGGGTATCAGGTCGTGCAGTCCCTGATCGCCGTTGGTTCCGGCGGACCACATGGACTGGGCTTTGCGCAGGGACGACAAAAACTTTTGTTTCTGCCTTTCGCACATTCGGATTTTATTTTTGCGGTAATCGGGGAGGAGTTGGGCCTGATCGGGGCCCTGGTCGTAATCCTGATATTTGCCGTTTTTTTGTGGCGGGGAATGCGAGCCGCGTTGCGCGCGCCGGATCGCTTTGGCATGTTGCTGGGGATTGGGATCGTGGTAGGGATTGTCGCCCAGGCGCTTCTGAACATGAGCGTCGTCCTGGCTCTGGTTCCGACCAAAGGAATTCCGTTACCATTTATTTCTTACGGAGGATCTTCTCTCCTGCCGACGCTTATCGGAGTCGGCATCCTGCTGAACATTTCTCAGTACGCCGCTCTCGGTAAGCGGGCGACGTTTGCCGCAGACGATTATGAAGACGAATGGCAGGAAGAGAAGCGGCCGAAAAAGCGGCGCGCCCCGCGCCAGCGAGCGGCAGCAGTCGCGCGGGCGCGTTACGGTTGATCGATGCGTGTGCTAATCGCGGCCGGCGGCACCGGCGGGCACATCTATCCGGGCATCGCGGTGGCCAAAGAGATCACGCGCCGCGATCCTTCGTCAGCCGTGAAGTTTGTGGGCACCGCGCGTGGACTGGAAGTCAGGCTGGTACCGAGGGCAGGCTTTGAACTATCGATCATTGAAAGCGCCGGGCTAAAAAACGTCAGCTTGATGGCCAGGGTTCGCGGCCTGCTGTTGCTGCCGAAAGGCATTTTTGCGGCGCGCCGGCTGATTGATGACTTTGATCCCGACATTGTAGCCGGAGCGGGTGGTTACGTTTCCGGGCCGGTATTGTTGGCCGCGTCGTTGATGCGCCGGCCCACACTGGTAATGGATTCAAACGCCTTGCCGGGTTGGACTAATCGAGTGCTGGCGCGCTGGGTCGACAAGGCCGCGGTTTCGTTTGCAGAGGCTCTACCTTACTTTCGCGGCAAGGGAGTTCTGACGGGTAATCCGGTTCGCAGCGAGTTCTTTGAAATCCCGCCGAGACAACGTGACGGAGCGCATCTTTCGTTGCTGGTGTTTGGTGGTTCGCAGGGGGCGCGCGCAATTAATGAAGCGATGATTGCCGCATTGCCCGGGCTCGGGTCACAGAAGGCGTCTTTGAACGTGACGCATCAGACCGGGGAAAGTGATCTGGAGAAGGTGCGTCGTGGTTATGAAGCTGCCGGTTGGCAAGACAACGTCGATGTTCGGCCTTACATTGATGACATGGTAGTCGAGTTCGGCAAAGCCGATTTGATTATTAGTCGCGCCGGCGCCACCACCAGCGCGGAGTTAGTGGCGGCAGGCAAAGCGGCCATCATGGTGCCGTTTCCGCTGGCCGCCGATGATCATCAGCGCAAGAACGCGGAAGCGCTGCAAGCCGCGGGCGCCGCGCGAATGATCTTGCAGCAGGAGTTGAGCGGCCGGCGACTCGCCGACGAAATTAATTCTTTGTTGGCAAGGCCCGAGGAAATTGACCGAATGGAAATAGCGAGTCGCAAACTGGCGCGGCGCGATGCGGCGAAAGCGACGGTCGATTTGATGGAAGAGTTGGTGAAAGGCCGTTTGCCATAGCGAGCGGTCAGTAGCCCGACCTTAGGGAGGGCTTGAGCGCGCTTCGCGCGCTATGCGGGCAGCGATGCCCGCGCTCCGCAGACAGGATGTCGGCGCTCCAAATATGTTCAGGCGTTTTCAGCACGTTCATTTCATTGGCATCGGCGGCATCGGTATGTCTGGCATCGCCGAAGTTCTGGCGAACCTGGGTTTCCGCGTTTCAGGCTCGGACCAAAAGAAGTCCGAGGTAACCGCGCACCTCGAAGATCTGGGCATGGAGGTGGCTGAGGGACATGCCGCAGAGAACGTCGGCGACGCGCACGTGGTAGTCCGATCGACGGCTGTGCACGACGATAATCCCGAGATTTTTGAAGCGCGTCGCCGCTCGATTCCAGTGATACCCCGGGCTGAGATGCTGGCGGAGCTGATGCGCATGAAACCGCACACGGTCGCGGTGGCCGGCTCGCACGGCAAGACGACCACGACTTCGATGGTCGCAACGGTCCTCGGAATCGCG
>DASWEY010000075.1:0-38068 GCA_036394575.1 Usitatibacteraceae bacterium
AAACCCGCCAGCACCTCGTCCGCCGGCTTGCTTGCATCGATCGATTTGGCGACAGCCTGGAAGGCGGCCTCGTTTTTTTGCCGGTCTGTCTCCGCGATCCGCAGCAGCGCATCAAGCGGCAGAGAAATCCCCTCATTCGCGGCCAGCGCCTCTGAATACACCGGCGCTCCCCAGGCGAAGTCACCCTTCGATCGCGGCAGCAATTCGCTCTGCAGGAACTGTTTGTACTCACCAAGCGCCGCGATCACCGCGGCATTCGAGTTCGCAAAGCGCGCCAGCAAATCCGCGTCTTTCACGTCTGCGAATGCGGCCGGGACGTCGTCCTTGAAGAAACTGATGTTGCCGTCAATCTGCTCGATTGCGATCTCGGTGTAGATCCGCGGCGGGTTGTCGAGATTTTTACGCGCCTCGGCCAGCGCCGCCGGCATTTGCATTTCGCGCGCAATCAATGCCTTCAGCCGCTCCGGTGCCGGCGCATAGGCGCGCTTCATGAGCGTATAGGCGGCGTTGGTGATGCCGCCGCTGTAGCTGTCGGGATCTTTGGTCCACTGCCGAATCACATCCAGGGACAGTATGCCGGCGTCGAGCGCGAGCCGCAGTTGCTCGTGGTCCAGCTGATTTGCGGGCGACAGCGCCCTCACATCCAACCCGGCAAGGCCGGAACGAAATTTCTTCAGCGCCGTTGACTCGGCCGCACGCGCGACCCGCGAGACGTCTTCAATCTGACCGTCGTACTTGTGGATGCCGAGATCCGTCGCGCTGCTGGGATGGCGGCGAAAATTGTCCTGCAGGATGTCATCGGCAAGGCGTGCGAATGCAGCGTCGGCACTGCTAATCTTCGCGGGGACCTGGACTGGGCCACTGGCGCAGGCGCCGAGCGTGAGGCAAAAAAGCGGGAGTAGTGCGAACTTGGTCAGATGCCGCATGCAATATCCTTTGTATGT
Organism: Usitatibacteraceae bacterium; assembly: GCA_036394575.1. GTDB lineage: Bacteria > Pseudomonadota > Gammaproteobacteria > Burkholderiales > Usitatibacteraceae > UKL13-2. The sequence continues at coordinate 945 of DASWEY010000075.1, forward strand.
TTTCACGCAATCGCGGCCAAAGGCAGCTGCCGAGTTCATGCCGCGGTTCTGTTGAGGCCGATTGCTGACTTTTAAAGAGGCATTCCGAATATTAGCAACTTTGCATCGTCGCATTCCAGGTTGCGCGATCCATGCATTCCAGTTACGCCGTCTGTGATTGCGCCACCCCGAGTAAAAGCCGATTCTCCTGTTTTCCCGCAACCGGCCTTCGCCATGTCAATCCAGTTGGCCTATCATTGATGTTCGAGATCGCATGATTGTTGCAATGCGACAAATGCTTCCCCTCTTGGGTACGGTGATGGTGATGGCGGCACTTGTGGACACGATTTCTGCGGCGGCGGCGCGCGGCGCGCTGACGGCGAAGCTGCGCGCTTTTCTGCCTTCGGCGTCTGTGTTGAGCAGCGATGAAGACCTCAAGCCCTATGAGTGCGATGGCTTGTCCGCTTATCGGCAATTGCCGATGCTGGCGGTGCTGCCCGCAACGACGGAAGAAGTGCAGCAGATTCTGCGCGTGGCGTCCGCGGCCAATACCAAGGTAGTGGCGCGCGGCTCCGGTACTGGCTTGTCCGGCGGCGCGACGCCATTGGGCGATGGCATTCTTTTATCGATGGCCAAATTCAGCCGCGTCGTCGGCGTCGATGCCCTGGCGCGCACGGCCCGCGTGCAGCCGGGCGTGCGCAACCTGCAAATTTCCGAGACGGTCGCGCCGCTGGGCCTGTATTACGCACCGGACCCGTCTTCGCAGATCGCCTGCTCGATCGGCGGCAATGTGGCCGAGAATTCGGGCGGGGTGCATTGCCTGAAATACGGGCTTACGGTACACAACATCCTGAAGATCGAAGCGGTGACGATGGACGGCGAGAAGGTCGTCATCGGTTCCGACGCGCTCGATTCGCCCGGTTACGATTTGCTGGCGCTGATGACGGGTTCCGAAGGCATGCTCGGCATCATCACCGAAGTCACCGTCAAGCTGCTGCCCAAGCCGCAACTGGCGCGGGTGGTGATGGCGAGTTTTGACGATGTCGAAAAGGCCGGCGATGCGGTGGCCAATGTGATCGGCGCGGGCATCATTCCGGCCGGCCTGGAGATGATGGACAAGCTGGCCACCGAGGCGGTCGAGGGCTTTGTGCATGCGGATTACGATTTGAATGCCGAAGCGATTCTGCTCTGCGAATCGGACGGCACGCCGGAAGAAGTGGAAGAGGAAATCGCCAGGATCGAGGCGATCATGATCGCCTCCGGTTCCACCGCCTGCCGCGTGTCGCGCGACGAGGCCGAGCGGCTCAAATTCTGGTCGGGGCGCAAGGCGGCGTTTCCGGCGGTGGGGCGCATTTCGCCGGACTATTACTGCATCGATGGCTCGATTCCGCGCCGGGCGCTGGCGCCGGTGTTGAAACGTACCGAGGAACTCTCGATCAAATATGGCCTGCGCTGCGCCAACGTATTCCATGCCGGCGACGGCAATCTGCATCCGCTGATTTTGTACGACGCCAATAACCCGGGCGAGCTGGAAAAGACCGAGCAATTCGCCTGCGATATCCTGGAAATGTGCATCGAATACGGCGGCACCATCACCGGCGAGCATGGCGTGGGCATCGAGAAAATCAACCAGATGTGCAGCCAGTTTTCGGACGCCGAGCGTGAGACGTTTTTCGCGGTCAAGCGCGCCTTCGACGGTGCGATGCTGCTGAACCCGGGCAAGGCGATTCCTTCGCTGGCACGCTGCGCGGAGTACGGGCGCATGCGCATCCACGGTGGGCAATTGCCGCATGCGGAGATTCCGCGGTTTTGATCGGTCGTTTGGAAATGAAATTTTTAGCTACATCGGCGGTGTCGCCCCGGATTTAGTCCGGGGCCCAATTTTGTTTGTACTCGCGTGGCATCGAAATTGAATCCCGGACCATAAATGAAAATGAGCCGGGATGACATGTTGAGGAGTTTAGATTTTGTCTGGTAGTTGTAATTTGAAAAACGTAGATCGCCATTTGGCGCGACTTTCGGGGCAAAAATGCCTCAAACACCGCGCCAATGCTGGGGTTTGAATTTTGAACTTGCCTGCCTTCCTTTGAAAATTCCGATGCAAGAATTTGTCAGCCAACTCCGCGCGCGTATCCAACAGCACGTCGTCAGCAAGACCGCGCTGGCGGTTCGCGCCGGCGACAGCAAGGCCTTCTACGGTGCGGTGGTTCAAGGCGAGACGCTGGATATGCGCGCCTATCGCGGCATCGTCGACTACGAGCCCAAAGAGTTGGTGCTGACGGTGCGCGCCGGTACGCCGCTTGCCGATATCGACGCGGTGATGGCGAAAGAAAACCAGATGCTGCCCTTCGAGCCGCCGCATTTTGGCGGCAGTGCAACCATCGGCGGCACCGTCGCCAGCGGACTGTCGGGGCCGCGCCGCCCCTACACCGGGGCGGTGCGCGATTTCGTGCTGGGCACGCGCATCGTCAATGGTCGCGGTGAGGACCTGCATTTCGGCGGGCGCGTGATCAAGAATGTGGCGGGCTACGATGTCTCGCGGTTGATGACGGGTGCGATGGGTACGCTGGGCGTGCTGCTGGATATTTCCTTCAAGGTGCTGCCGCTGCCGGCGGCTGAAGTCACCCTGCAATTTGCGCTCGATGAAGCAGCGGCGATTCAACGCGTCAACGAGTGGGGCGGTCGTCCCCTGCCTTTGTCGGCCACCAGCTGGCATGAAAATGTTTTGCGAGTGCGGCTGTCGGGTGCCGCGTCGGGTGTCAAGGCGGCGCGCGAAAAACTCGGCGGCGAATTGATCGACGCGGCTGCGGCGGCGACATTCTGGGCAGATTTGCGCGATCATCGCGCAGTTTTTTTTCAGGGTGGCGAACCGCTATGGCGCGTGTCGCTGCCCTCGGCCGCACTGCCGTTGAATTTGAATATGCCGCAGTGGATCGAATGGGGCGGCGCCTTGCGCTGGCTGCGCGGCGATACCGATGCCAGGGCGTTGCGCGATCGAGTCGCAGCTCGCGGTGGCCATGTCACGCTGTTCAGGAACGGCGACAAATCCGCCGGCGTGTTTCATCCGCTGCCGCCGAAGCTCGCTGCAATTCATCGCAATCTGAAAGCGGCCTTCGATCCCGCGAATATTCTCAACCGCGGGCGCATGGATAATTTCTAAAAACAATATGCAAACCAATCTCGCCGATTTCATCAAGGACACGCCGCAGGGCCAGGAGGCCGACGCCATCCTGCGCAAATGCGTGCATTGCGGCTTCTGCCTTGCCACCTGCCCGACCTACAACCTGCTGGGCGACGAGCTCGACAGCCCGCGCGGCCGTATTTACCTGATGAAGCAGATGCTGGAAGGCGCGCCGGTCACCGCCAATACCCAACTGCATCTGGATCGCTGCCTGACCTGCCGCGCCTGCGAAACCACCTGTCCCTCCGGCGTGCAATACGGGCGCCTGTTGGATATCGGTCGCGAGATTGTGGAAAGCAAGGTGCAGCGCGGCGCCATCGATCGTTTGCAGCGCGGCGTGCTGAAAGCGGTGTTGCCGCGGACCGGTTTGTTCAAGATGGGCTTGGCAATGGGCCGTGCGCTGAAGCCGCTGCTGCCGGCGGCACTGGCCAAAAAAATTCCGTCGAAACGCGCGGCGGGGGCATGGCCGGCCGCGCGACACGCCCGAAAAATGCTGGTGCTCGAGGGCTGCGTGCAACCGGCGATGGCGCCGAATATCAACGCCGCCACGGTGCGGGTGCTTGACCAGCTCGGCATTTCGCTGATCGCGGCGGAGAAGGCGGGCTGCTGCGGTGCGATCCCGCAGCATCTGAGCGACTCGCATCAGGCCGATGTCTTCATCAAGCGCAATATCGACGCCTGGTGGCCGGCCATCGAGCAGGGCGCGGAGGCGATCGTGGTCACCGCCTCCGGCTGTGGTGCGCTGGTGGCGGAATACGGCCATATACTGCGCAACGATACGGCCTATGCCGCCAAGGCGGCGCGCGTGACGGCGCTGTTCCGCGACGTCAGCCAGGTGATCGTGCAAGAGAAAGACGCGCTGGCCAAAAAACTTGCGGCAGGCAGTGGAACAGGGCAGAAGCTGGCCTTTCATTCGCCCTGCAGCCTGCAGCATGGTTTGCAGATCAAGGGCGTGGTGGAAGACCTGCTGCGCGCCGCCGGTTATGAATTGACGATGGTGCCCGACGGGCATCTGTGTTGCGGCTCGGCGGGCACCTATTCGTTGCTGCAGCCGGAACTGTCGCAGCAATTGCTGTCGAACAAAGTGAAGGCGCTGGAGTCCGGCGCGCCGCAAATGATCGCGACCGCCAATATCGGTTGTCTCGCGCATATTGAATCGGGTTTGAACGCAAGCTCGCGGGCGCCGATCCGCCACTGGATCGAGTTGCTGGATCTGCGTTTGCAAGCAGTGGTTTGAAGTGTCATGCAGCAAGCAGCAGAAAGTGAAAACAGAAGGTGGAATGGCGGCAAGGTAGTGCCAATAAGAAAATTCTGAGGAGAAATTGATGAGCAAGAAATACAACATCCTGATTCTGGGTGCGTCCTATGGTTCCCTGCTGGCCACCAAAATGGTGCTGGCCGGCCACAATGCAAAAATGGTTTGCCTGCCCAACGAAGTCGAGGCTTTCAACACCGATGGCGCGATCATCCGCATGCCGATCAAGGGACGTGAGGGACTGGTCGAGATCGATTCGCGCAAGGCGCCGGGCAAACTGTCCGCGGCGGTCCCCGGCGACGTCAATCCGGCCGATTACGATTTGATTGCGCTGGGCATGCAGGAGCCACAGTACCGTTCCCCCGGCGTGCGCGAGCTGCTGGAAAAGGTGGCGAAATCGAAGGTGCCGTGCATGTCGATCATGAACATGCCGCCCTTGCCCTATGTGGCGCGCATTCCAGGAATATCGGTCGATGCCTGCCGCGTCGCCTATACCGACCCCACGGTATGGGACAGTTTCGATCCGAAACTGATGACCCTGTGCAGCCCGGACCCGCAGGCGTTTCGTCCGCCGGAGGAAAAGGTCAATGTGCTGCAGGTGCGCCTGCCGACCAACTTCAAGGCGGCGCGTTTCGATTCGGAAGCGCATACCGCCATCCTGCGCCAGCTGGAAGCGGATATCGACGCGGTGCGTTTCGACACCGGCGCGGGCCTGATCGAATTGCCGGTCAAGCTCAAGGTGCACAACTCGGTGTTCGTGCCCCTGGCCAAATGGAGCATGCTGCTGGCCGGCAACTATCGCTGCATCACCAAGGATGGCATGCGCCCGATCAAGGACGCGGTGCATTCGGATATCGAGGCTTCGCGCGCCGTTTATGTCTGGGTGGCCGAGTTGTGCAAGAAACTCGGCGCCGACGAAAAGGACCTGGTGCCGTTCGAGAAATACGCCAATGCGGCGCTCGGCTTGGGCAGCCCTTCGTCGGCGGCGCGCGCCTTGTACGGCGGCGCGCAGAACATCGAACGAGTCGATCTGCTGGTGAAAACGCTGGCTGCACAGAAAGGCATGCAGTCGAAGGTGCTCGACGAAGTCGTTGCCCTGGTCAATGCCAAGCTGGAAGAAAATCGGCGCGCGGCAGTGGTAATGGCGACAGCCAAGGCCTGACCGGTCACCGGGTTACGTTCAGCGTCGATAGAGGCGCAGCAGCTCGGTACGATCGCCGGGCCGCGCGCCTTCCCAGACCTTGCGCCATGCGGAATCGACGATCGGCGGCTGCGCATTGGTGCCCTGCGCCAGCAGCCAGTCGCAGGCGGCGGAGCGCGTGTCGGTCAGCGGGGTGAAGCGCAGGCCGGCGTAATAGTCGAACATGGCGCGTTGCGAATCGCCCAGTTGGGTGGAAGCAATGCAGCGGCGCGCGGCCGGTATTTGATGCGCGATCGTGCCGACGACGAGGCGATAGCTGCGCACATGATCGATGGCCGGCAGCATCAGGCTGCTCAGAAATACCCAGATCAGGGTAATGCCGGCCGCCCAGTTGACGATGGCGCGGCGGTTGCTGCGATGGGCGCGGATCACCGCATACAGCCAGACGATGGACAGCAGCGCGGCGCAGACAAAGGGCAGGGCGCGAAACGAGAACACAAAGCCCGGCGCCTGGATGGATACGGCGCGCGCCGCGCCTTCGGGAACGCCGGTGACGGCCGCCGTCCAGTACAGCCAGAAGGCGACGATGAGTGCGCCGAAGAACACCGTGCTGAACCAGTCCATGAAACTGGCGAGTCCGCGCGGCAGACGGTCCAGCACGCTGGCGGCCGCCAGCGCCAGCGGCAGCAGCAGTACCATCGCCGACGGGTCGCGCGATTCGCGCACCACGGACAACATCACCAGCAGGGCGACAAAGCCGACCAGGGGCAGGGCCAGCTCGATGCGTTCGCGCAGCTTGGCGCGGTCGCGCCACCACAGCCACAGGGCAAAGGGCAGGGCCGGAAGGCCGTACCAAGGCAGGATGTTGAGGAAGTACAGCGGGTTCATCGCGCGGCGCGATTCATCGGTAAGAAAGGGCGCGCCCAGCACCACATCGAACCAGGTGCGCGTATCCACCGGTCCGCTCAGCTTCAGGGCCACTGGATAGACGAGCATCAATGGCAGCATCACGCCGATCGCAATGCCGATGCCACGCCGGAAATCGCGGTTTTTCGTGTCGCGCAGGAACAGCATCAGGGCGATCGCCAGCAGGGGCACCAGCAGGGCCGGCACCACGCCGATCGACAGCGCGATCACACCACCGCCGATGCCGGTGGTGACGCCGCCCTTGCGGGGTTCGGAGCGGATGCGGGTCATGCCATAGAAGGCGATGGCGAAACCGGCGAGACCGGCGATCTCCGGATTGATTTCATGCCCGCGCAGCAGCAGGCCGAGGCAGCCGATCAGCAGCAGCACCGCGATGCGCCCGGCGCGATCGTCGAACAGGCGGTTGGCGGTGCGATAGGTGAAGGCGATGGCGATCAGCATGAACACGCCGCTGGCCAGGCGCGCGCCGTCATGCAGGGGCAGGATCGGTGAAAACAGGAATGCGGTGAGCGAGGCCACCCAGTAATACAGCGGCGGGTAGTCCGCGCTGGGCAGGCCGGCGATCATCGGCGACAGCCAGTGGCCCTCGCGCAGCATGCCGTGGATCACGCTGAAGGCCATGGCTTCGTCGGGTTTCCAGGGATCGTGACCGATCAGGCCGGGCAGCAGCCAGGCCGCGCAGATGATCAGGAACAGCGCATTCTTGACCGGCGTTTGCGTGCCGTCGAACACGATCGGCTGCCCGATCGCCTTCGAGAAAATGCCCATGCGCGAAGTCGCGCGCGGAATCGATGCGGGGTCGTTGGAGCGTGGAGTCAAGGGGTTTTCTTATTGGAGGGTTTTTATCGACTGCCCGGTGCGAATCTCGCCCTCAGGATAAACCTGGTTGAGCAAGCGCAGCTGGCCGTCGGGATTGCGTATTTGCGCGGCATTGCGCGACAGCGCAGGCACCAGAGCCGCGATGCTGCCACCCGGCGCGGCGACAATTTTGAGCGCATAAGGCCTGGCCAGTTCCGCATCGGCGGCGTTCATCGCGCGGAAGCTCTGGATGATGGCCTGCATATCGGCGCGGAAACGAGTGCGCGCGTCGGCAGTTTTCGCCAATGGCCGCAGAATATAGTCATTGTTATCGAGGGTGATGGCGGTGGCTTCGATGGACGCGCCCTGCCGGGTGCCGCTGAAGCTGAGCGCCTCCAGGCCATTGATCCCGATGCGCTCGCTGCGGGCATTGCTCGCCTGCAGTTTGCCGATCGCCGCCTCCAGATCGCCATGCGTATTGGCGGGCACCATCAGGATGGCGGCTTGTTCGTCGGGACTGACAATCAACAGCTGTTCGGATTCGTTCTGGAATTTCCAGCCGGCCGGCGCATGCAGGGTCAGGCCGAGCGGGGCATGATAAAAGTGCCGGCCGCGCACCACGCCCTGAGCGGCGCTGTCGCCGAATGTCATGCCATTGATTTTTTGCAAGTAGCGTTCGCGTCCGGCGTCCTCATATTTGCCTGTGTATTGCGCGGCGATTTGCGCGATTTCCTCAAGGCGCTGATCATTCGAGGGATGCGTTGACAAATAATTCGGCTGGCTTTTGGCCGGGCGCCCGGCGGCGCGCGCCTCGTCGGCGCTGAATACTTCGTTTTGCTTCAGCACCTTCAGCACCGTAATCATGGTGGCCGGGTCCTGGCCGATGCGTTGCAGATATTCGGCGCCGAGCCGGTCGGCTTCAAGCTCATGCTCGCGGCTGTTGGGCAGCAGCCACAGGCCCTGTCCCGCCTGGCTGGCCACCTGCCCCGCGCCGCCGCGGCCGAGATAAACCTGGCCCAGCACTTCCATGGCGACCGCGCCGATGCCGACCACTTGCGACTGCGCCTGCTGCTGGGCGCCGTGCCGCGCCGTGACATGGCCGATTTCATGACCCAGTACCCCGGCCAGTTCGGCCTCGCTGTTGAGATAGGCCATCAGGCCGCGGGTGATGTAGACATAGCCGCCGGGCAGGGCAAAAGCATTGATCTCGGGGCTGTCGACAACGGTGAAAGTCCACTGCAAATTGCTGCGGTGAGAATTTTGCGCAAGACGCTGGCCGATCTCGTTCACATAGGCCTGCAGGGCTGGATTGTCGTAGACACCGTATTCTTTGCGAACCTGCGGGTCGGCTTCGCGGCCGATAGCGATTTCCTTGCTCTCGCTGATCGCCAGCTGGGTGTCGCCGCTGACCGGATTGACTGCGCAACCGCCGATGGCGGCCAGGCCGATCGATAACAGCAGTGCTGAACAGGCGCGGCGCAAATGAATCTGCATCTTTTTTACTCGTTCGGGTTCAGGCGATTCCGCATTTTACGCCCGCGTCCGACGCATGCACGGTCGACGCGGCGCGGAGGGATCGGGACGCGCAACAAAAAAGGCAGCCAAAGCTGCCTTTTCCGGAAACGCTCAGGACCTGAATTACTTGGCGGCTTTTTCAGCGGCCGGTTTCGCGGTCGAACGCGTGAAGCGCTGTTTGAACTTGTCGATACGGCCAGCGGTGTCGATGACTTTGTGCTTGCCGGTATAGAAAGGATGTGATTCCGAGGAAACCTCGATACGGATGACGGGGTATTCCTTGCCGTCGGTCCATTTCATTTTTTCCTTGCCCTTGGTTTCGGCGGTGGTGCGGGTCAGGAATTTGAAGTCGCAGGACGAGTCGAAAAAGATGACTTCGTTATAGGCGGGATGGGTATCGGGTTTCATGGTTTTGCCTTTCTTTCCGTAAAGGGTGGCCCTCTGGGGCACCTCTATGCAGACAAGTTTGTTGGGGAAGCCGCAGATTATGCCCAAAAATGGCACAAAAAGCAACGTGGATTCAAAGGAATAGCCTTATCGCTCCGTCCTGTTGCTCCGTCCTGTTGCTCCGTCCTGTCACCCCGTTCCCATCACGGAACGATCCCCCCAGGCTGATAGAGCGGGCGAAGCAGCAGATAAGCCATCCAGAGCATTGTCAGCCCGATTGTCGCATCAAGTATTTGCCATGAGATTGGCCGGGCGAACAGCGGTTTCAGGAAACGCGCGCCAAACCCGATGGTGGTGAACCATAGCGCACTTGCCGAGATGGCCCCAAGCGAGAACCACCATTGCTGTCCGGCCGGCTGCTGTGCGCCAACGGAGCCAATGAGCAATACCGTGTCGATATAGACATGCGGATTCAGGAACGTGAACGCGGAAAGCTGGCCGATTGTTGCGCGGAGCGGGGCCGCGCCGGCCGCCTCGTCTACATGCAGTGCCGACGGTCGCGCCACGCGCACAAACGAACGCACAGCGTACCAGGCAAGGAACGTGCTACCGGCAAGCGCCGCCGCCTTCAGTATCGACGGCGATGACGCCAGCGACGCGCCAAGTCCGGTGACACCCGCCACGATCAGCGCCGCATCCGCTGCGATGCAGAACGCGACAATCGCGCCGACGTGCTCACGGCGCAGTCCCTGGCGCAAGACGAACGCATTTTGCGCGCCGATCGCTACGATGAGCGAAGCGGTAATCGCAAAACCTAAAGGGAGCGCGGATAAGGCCATGCGTTTAATCTACCTACCCGCGTCGCCTTAGCCCAGTTAAACTTGCTAATGGATATTTAGAGGAATTAACGCCCATGCTTGATTATCCTGCGATTGCGGCTGTCGCGGCTGTGGCCCGCGAAGGCAGCTTTGAGCGTGCTGCGCGGGTGCTGCACGTCACACCGTCCGCAGTATCCCAGCGCGTGAAGCTGCTGGAGGAGCGCCTCGGCAGAATTCTGATCAAGCGCGGACAGCCCTGCCTGCCCACCGCGGCGGGCCGCTTGTTGTGCCGGCACGTGGAACAGGTCGGATGGCTGGAGGGCGATCTGCGCGACGCGCTCCCGGCGCTTGACCGTTCCGGAGAGGCCGGGCACGCCACCACCCTGCGCATCGCAGTCAATGCCGACAGTCTCGGCACGTGGTTCGTCCAGGCGCTGGCGGCGTTCTCGCGCACCCAGGAAGCGCTCTTCGACATCGTGGTGGACGATCAGGATCACACCATCGAGTGGTTGCGCCGCGGTGAAGTCTGGGCGGCGGTGACGGCGGCCGGCCAAGCGGTGCAGGGATGCCGCAGCGTGCGCCTCGGCGCGCTCGTGTATGTCGCGACCGCGAGCCCGGCGTTCGTGCAGCGCCACTTCCCGACCGGTGTGACGGCGGCCGCACTGGCGCGCGCGCCGTGTCTCAACTTCAACAGAAAGGATCAGCTACAAGCCGAGTGGCTGCGTCGCGCGGTGCGCAAGGTCGTCCAGCCGCCCACGCATTGGTTGCCGTCAACCCAGGCTTTCATCGAGGCGACTGTTGCCGGACTTGGCTGGGCGATGAATCCTGCTTTGCTTGCCAGGCCGTATATCGAGGCGGGCGCACTGGTCGAGCTCCCGCCCCGGCGAGCGCTGCCCGTGCCGCTGTATTGGCAGAGCGCCCGGTCGCTCGCCCCGCGGCTCGCCAACTTGGCCGACAGCGTTGTCGCGGTCGCGCGCCGCGAGCTTTCGCGTCAGGGGAAGTAATGAGGAAACATTTGGCAGGACTCCACTTAAGTCCCCGCTTGCGGGGATGCGAGCGCGAATTGCCAAACGGAAGTTTCGATTTCCGGAGCGTCTGCCGGCTACGCCGATCGAACTTGGCTAGCCCTTTTTCATGGAGTCGAAAAACTCCCCATTATTTTTGGTGCTTTTGAGCTTGTCGACCAGGAATTCGGTCGCTTCCAGCTCATCCATGCTGTACATCATCTTGCGCAGCACCCAGACCTTTTGTAGCAAATCGGGGGCGATCAGCAATTCTTCGCGGCGGGTGCCGGAACGGTTGACGTTGATGGCCGGGTAAACGCGTTTCTCGGCGGCGCGGCGGTCGAGGTGGACTTCCATATTGCCGGTGCCCTTGAATTCCTCGTAAATCACATCGTCCATGCGCGAACCGGTATCGATCAGGGCGGTGGCGATGATGGTCAGGGAGCCGCCTTCCTCGATATTGCGGGCGGCGCCGAAAAAGCGCTTCGGGCGCTGCAGGGCGTTGGCGTCGACACCGCCGGTCAGCACCTTGCCGGAGGCTGGCACCACGGTGTTGTAGGCGCGGGCGAGACGGGTGATGGAATCGAGCAGAATGACCACGTCCTTCTTGTGTTCGACCAGGCGCTTGGCTTTTTCGATCACCATTTCGGCAACCTGCACATGGCGGGTGGCGGGTTCATCGAAGGTCGAGGCGATCACTTCGCCGCGCACGGTGCGCTGCATTTCCGTCACTTCTTCCGGGCGTTCATCGATCAGCAGCACGATCATGATGACTTCGGGGTTATTGATGGCGATGGCGTGGGCAATGTGCTGCAGCATCACCGTTTTGCCGGACTTCGGGTTCGCCACCAGCAGGCCGCGCTGGCCCTTGCCGATCGGGGCGATGATGTCGATCACGCGGCCGGTGAGGTTTTCATCGGACTTGATGTCGCGTTCGAGGATGAACGGCTTGTTCGGAAACAGCGGCGTCAGGTTTTCGAACAGGATCTTGTTCTTGGAGTTTTCGGGCGGCTCGCCGTTGACTTTGTCGACTTTCACCAGCGCAAAGTAGCGCTCGCCTTCCTTGGGGGTGCGGATCTCGCCTTCGATGGTGTCGCCGGTATGCAGATTGAAGCGGCGGATTTGCGAGGGCGAAACGTAGATATCGTCGGGCCCCGCCAGGTAGGAAGTATCCGGTGAGCGCAGGAAGCCGAAGCCGTCCTGCAGGACTTCAAGGGTGCCGTCGCCGAAAATCGCGTCGCCTTTCTTGGCCTGGTTCTTCAACAGGGCGAAGATCAGCTCCTGTTTGCGCAGGCGGTTGGCGCCTTCCAGTTCAACGGCATTGGCCATCTCCACGAGTTCGGAGACGTGCTTGAGTTTCATGTCGGATAAATGCATGGTGATCGTGATCCATGGGACGAAATGGCATTCAGGCCAAAAAATTGGCCGGGAATGGGGGCGTTGAATCGAAAAGCCCGCTTTGGAAATGTGCCCTCCGCAGGGCGGTTCCCGAGGGACTGGCCCTGGAACCTGAGCAACGATAAACATTGGGGGTTTACTGCGGAGGTGCTACCGGATATCCCCGCGCTCGTTGTTTCGTCTGGCGCGGGTTTTGACAAGAATAGGGCGAATGATTCGCCGTGTCAAATGGGATATTGGTGAGCGCGGTCAGGCAGGGCCGGCCGCGCCGTGGTTCAGATATTCGCGTCGATGAAGGCGGCGAGCTGGGTTTTGGACAAAGCGCCGACCTTGGTCGCTTCCACATTGCCGTTTTTGAACAACATCAGGGTGGGGATGCCGCGGATGCCGTACTTGGGCGGCGTGGCCTGGTTGTCGTCGATATTGAGTTTGGCGATTTTCAGTTTGCCCGAGTAATCGCGCGCGACATCTTCCAGGATCGGGGCGATCATCTTGCAGGGGCCGCACCATTCTGCCCAGTAATCGACCAGCACCGGGGTCGTGCTTTGCAGGACTTCGTTGTCAAAACTGGCATCGCTGACATGGACAATGGCATCACTCATGAAGAACCTCGACTTTTTGGTACGGAAAAAGGAAAAATGCGGGCAATTCCGGAAATTTCAACCCTCGCGGGATGAAGCGCAGCATTATGCCATCGTTTGGCGATGAGGTTGCGACGGGCGGGCTCTGGTAAAATTGGGGAAATTTCCGGTACTTCTAAGGTTGTTTCATGGCTTACGTTATCACTGAATCCTGCATCAAGTGCAAATATACCGACTGCGTCGATGTCTGTCCGGTCGATTGTTTCCGCGAAGGGCCGAATATGCTGGTCATCGATCCGGATGAATGCATTGACTGCACCCTGTGCGTGGCGGAGTGTCCGGTGGAAGCGATTTTTGCGGAGGACGATGTGCCGGCCGAACAGCGCAAGTTCATTCCCATCAATGCCGAGCTGGCAAAGGTCTGGAAACCGATTGTCGAGCGCAAACCCGGTCCGGCCGATGCGGATGAGTGGGCCAAAGTCAAAGAGAAGGCCCATCTTCTCGAGAAGTAAACGCGGGATCATTCTCCTTCCGCCGCCTGTGCAGACCTGTCGGCGGTGACAGCCTCGCTCAATAAAATGCCCGATGCGCGCCGCCTTGCGCCGGAGACTTTCATCGAAGACGCGGCGGCCTTCATCATTGAAGGCCATCTTGAGCAGCTGCCCGATCTCTCCGCCCTGACCATCATCGCTGTGCCGCGCGCCGCCACGGCCCTGCGCCGCGCGCTGGCGCGACACGCCGCACAGCGCGGACATGCGACCTTGCTGCTGCCGCGCATCGGCACCATCGCCGATCTGGCCCAGCGCGTGTCGCTCGCCGCATCGGGGCGCGTTAGCGCCACCGCCGAGCGGGTTCTCGATATTTTCCAGATTCTGAAAAAGCAGCGCTGGCTGTCATCCAGCGAAACCTGGTTGCTGAGCGGCGAACTGGTGCAACTGGCCGACGAACTGACCCATAATCTGGTGGCGGTGCCGGCCACGCTGGAGGAACATGCGGCCACGCTGGCGCGTGCTTATGCCATCGGCAAGCACAATGCGGATTTCAGTTTCGAGGCGCGCCTCACCCATGATGTCTGGCGGACGCTGGCGCAGCCTGGCGAGGGCCAGCTCGATGCGCCGGCGCGTTATGCCTTGCAGTTGGCGGCCTGGGCCGCGGCGGCGGAAGCGCCGCTATACATCATCGGCAGCATCGGCTACTCGCGGCGCGAACGGGCCTTCTTTGCGGCATATGCCGCGCGCGCACCGCTGTGTATGCTGGACCAATCCGGCCCTGCGGCGTCCCGGCATTCGGCGCGCATGCGGTTTCTGGCGGCGGCATTTGCCGGGGCGCCGATAGCCGCTGCCGACCAGGCGGCCCCGGCCGCGGCAAACGCCGATAGGCCTGTTCAGTCGTCAACCGATGACGCCGATCATTTGCGCTGCTATGCCGCACACGATGTGGAAGACGAGGCCGGCGCCGCCTTGGCGATGCTGCGGCAATGGCTGCATGAGGGCAAGCGCAATATCGCGGTGGTGGCGCTGGATCGCCAGGCGGCGCGCCGCCTGCGCGCACTGGCCGAGCGCGAGCAGATCCTGATGAGCGATGAAATCGGCTGGCCTTACTCCACGACCGTGAGCGCGACCGCGGTGATGCGCTGGCTGGAGGCGCGCCGCGACGGCTTTTACCACGCCACCCTGGTCGACCTGCTCAAATCGCCGTTCATCTTTGCCGACCGCGATGCGAGTTGGGGGCGTGCGCGCATCAAGTCGGCGGTGCTGGCGATCGAACAGGCGCTGCGCCGCGCCGGCGTGGTGTCCGGACTGCTGCGCGTACGCGAAGCGCTGCAATCGGTTCGCGCCGACGCCATCGACGAGCAAGCCCGCAGTGACGGCATCGTCCTGCTCGACGGCGTGATCGCCGCCGACCGTTCGTTCACGGCCGTGCGTCGCCCGGCGGCCGAGTGGATGAAGGCGCTGCTGGACAGTCTGGCCACACTGGGCCTGCAAGCGGGCCTCGCACGCGATGCCGCCGGCATGGGGCTGCTCGAACATTTCGGCAATGCGCAGCGCGATGTGGCGGCAAGCCGCGTCAATTTGTCGATGAGCGAATTCACCGACTGGCTGCGTTCGCAAATGGAAACGGGGCGCTTTCGCGATCAATCGATCGACAGTCCCATCGTGGTCACTTCGCTGGAGGCCACCCGCTATCGACAATTTGAAGCCGTGCTGCTGATTGGCGCCGCGGCGGCCAATCTGCCCGGCAAACCGGCCGACAGCGGTATTTTCAATCAGTCGGTAAGGCGCAACCTGGGCCTGCCGACCTTCAGCGATGAATTGCAGGCCATTACGCATGATCTGTTCGGCCTGCTGGCGCGCAGCCCGGCGTGCTGGATCAGTTGGCAGGCATCGGGTTCGCGCGACCCGCAAAATCCTTCGCCCTGGGTCGCGGCATTGTTATTGGAGGGCAAACGCCGCTTCGGCAAATCCCTGCTGGTCGCCAATCCGCAACGGGCGTTGGCCTGCAAGCCAGTATCCGTGCGGCTTTCCAGAGTATCGGCCTCAAGACCCGCGCCAATGCTGGCTTCCGGGCAGGTGCCGCAAAAAATTTCGGCCAGCGGCTACCAGAACCTGATCGATTGCCCCTACCGGTTTTTCTCGTTTTCGGTATTGCGCTTGCGCGAGACCGACGATGTGCTGGAGGAAATGGACAAGCGCGAGTTCGGTGAATTCGTGCATGACATCCTCAATCGTTTTCATCAGCGTTTTCCGCAAATTACCGGCGTGGATTCAAGCGCGTTGCGCGCCGCGCTGTTGGAAGAAACGGCGGCCGTGTTTGCGGCTGCCCTGGAACAGAATTTCACGGCGCGCGCCTGGCGCCTGCTGTGGGAATCGGCAATTGACGCCTATCTCAAATGGCAGGGCGAGCGCGAAAGCGAAGGCTGGCGCTGGCAGGACGGCGAGATGAGCAGCGGATTTGACCTGGAGCTCGACGGCGGGCAAATGCTGCGCATTGAAGGACGGATCGATCGCATGGACCAACGCGCCATCGACGGCAATCCGGAATCGGCCGTCATCGATTACAAGGCGCGAGCGTATTCGGTGCTGCAGAAAAAACTGCGGGAACCGGGCGAGGACGTGCAGCTGCCGGTGTATGTCGCGCTGGCCGAGGCCGCGCATCCCGAGCGCGCCGTCACCGAGGCTGCCTATCTGAGCATCGAGCGCGAGAGTGTCAAGCCGGCTGCCTACCCGGATGCGCAGGCGGCCGGTCAGGCGCATGTGCTGCGACTGCAACGCGTGTTCGAACAAATGCATGCGCAGGCGCCGCTGCCGGCGCAGGGCATCGATGCGGTCTGCAATTATTGCGAGGCGCGCGGCTTGTGCCGCCGCGACCACTGGAACCCGGAGGCCAGAGACGGCGATGGCTGAGTTCACGCGTGAACAGCTGACCGCGATCGCGTTGGATCCGGTGCACAGCGTAGTGGTCGAGGCCTGCGCCGGCTCGGGCAAGACCTGGCTGCTGGTGTCGCGCATATTGCGCCTGCTGCTGGCCGGCGC
Source organism: Usitatibacteraceae bacterium (assembly GCA_036394575.1). GTDB lineage: Bacteria > Pseudomonadota > Gammaproteobacteria > Burkholderiales > Usitatibacteraceae > UKL13-2. The sequence goes on from DASWEY010000075.1 coordinate 17,462, forward strand.
GCCGCCGTCGAGCATTCTTGCCATCACCTTCACGCGCAAGGCGGCGCATGAAATGCGCGAACGGCTGATGGACTGGCTGGAATTTCTCGCCACCGCAAGCGATGCCGAGACACGCAAGTTTCTCAGGCTGCGTGCGCTCGGCGATGCGGAAATCGACGCCTGCCTGTCGCGTGCAAAAGCCTTGTTTACCGAGGTGGCATTTGCCACCCCGGCGATGGCAATCTCCACCTTCCACGGCTGGTTTCAGCAACTGCTCTCCGCCGCGCCACTGGGTCTCGGTGCGGCCGATGCCAGCATTGCCGATAGTGAATCCACATTGCTTGAGGAGGCCTGGCAGATTTTTGCCGAAACACTTAACCGCGCGCCGGAGTCAGCGACCGCGATGGCGCTGCACAATCTGTTTGCCGAATGGGGGCTCGCCAGCACGCGCAATCTGTTGTGGAAATTCATTCGCCGCCGCGCCGATTGGCGCGCCTATGCGCGCAGCACCTTGGGCATTATCACCGATAAAGACGACGATCCGGTTTTGATCGAAGCGGCGCTGGCGCGTTGGCAACAGGAATGGCAGGTGGATCTGGCGCGCGATCCCCTGGCGGAATGGGCGCAACGCGGAGAGATTCGTGCGGCCATTGAAATACTCGTGCGTAGCATTTCTGCGACGCCAAAAATGTCGGATGCGGCGAAAACATTTGCGCTGAATCTGCAAACTGCCAATGCGCTTGCCGATGCGGCCCGCCATGAAAAAATTCGCGAACTGTTCTTCACGCAAAAAAACGAGCCGCGCAAACGGCATGCCGACTACGCGGAAAAAACGGGCGCGCAGGATGCCTTCACCCTCGTCTGCCAATCCCTGCTGGCGCTCGCCGAGGCGCAAGTCGACCGGCGAATTTTCATTTACAACCGCGATGCCCTGATCGCCGGCACCGGCCTGCTGGCGGCGTATGAGAAACTCAAGACCGAACAGCGCGTGCTTGATTTCGCCGACCTCGAATGGCGTACTTTCGAGCTGCTCACGCAAAGCGAACACGCCGAGACCATCCAGTATCGGCTCGATACGCGCTATCGCCACATCCTGCTCGACGAATTTCAGGATACCAATCCGATCCAGTGGCAATCCTTGACCGCCTGGCTGGACGCCAGTGTGGCCGCCGATCATGCGCCGACGGTATTCATGGTCGGCGATCCCAAGCAAGCGATTTATCGATTCCGGCGCACCGATGCACGATTGTTTGATATTGCCAAGGATTATTTCGCCGCCAATTTTTCGGCGACCATTTGCGCGCTGAACCGCACCCGCCGCAATGCGCCACCGGTCGTCGATTTCGTCAATGCCCTGTTTGCAGGCGAGCCGCTGTTCACGGGTTTTCATGCGCACACAGCCGATCATGCCGATCTGCCCGGCGCGGTCTGCGTGATGCCTGGCTTCACGGCGCTGGCTGCCGAAAATGACGAAACGGCGGACAGCGAATTACGCAATCCGCTGGAGCGGCCGCGCGAGGATGCCGGTGAAGACCGGTATGCCCAGGAAGCGCAGGCGCTGGTGGCGGCGGTCAAGGCCACGGTGGGCCGCGTGATGGTCAAGGCCAGGCAAGGGGATATGGAAATCACCCGCCCGGCACGCTACGGCGACATCATGGTGCTGTTCCGGCGCCGTGCGCCCCTGCCGGCGTTCGAAGAGGCCTTGCGCACGGCGCGCCTGCCTTATGTGGGCGCGCGGCCGGGTGGCCTGATGGCGGCGCTGGAAGTGCGCGATATGGCAGCCCTGCTGACCTTTCTCGCTGCGCCGAATGACGACCTGTGCCTGGCCCAGATACTCAAGTCGCCGTTGTTCGGTGTTGACGATCAGTCGCTGCTGGCCATCCGTTTCCTGGAACAGCCCGGTTCCTGGTGGCAACGTCTGCAGTCGCTTGCGCAAGGCGACAACGCTGCCCCGGCGTTGAAGCGCGCCGCGGACCTGCTGACCGACTGGCTGGTGCGCATGGACCGCGTGCCGGTGCACGATTTGCTCGATCGCATTTATCACGATGCCGATGTGCTTGCCGCCTATGAGTGCGCAGTTCCAGATTTTCTCCGCGCCGGCGTGCTGGCCAATCTCAATGCCTTCATGGCGCTGGCGCTGGAAGTCGACAGCGGGCGCTATCCCAGCCTCACGCGTTTTTTGCATGAGCTCAAACGCTTCGGTGCCCTGCCCGACCAGGAGGCACCGGACGAGGGGGCCGCGCGCGAAGAGGAGGGCAGCAGCACAAGCGACCACGATGGTGGTGCCGCGCTGGAAGTGAATGCCCTGCGGCTGATGACCATTCATGCGTCCAAAGGTCTGGAAGCGCCGATTGTCTGGCTGATCGATGCCGATGATGTATCGGCGCGGGGCGATGCACACACCGTCATTGCCGACTGGCAGGCCAACGATGTCGCGCCGCGACATTTTTCCTTCTGGGCCACCAAGGCCTTGCAGGGCCGGCATCGCGATGCGATTCTCGCCGAGGAAGCGGCCTACCAGGCACGCGAGCAATTGAACCTGCTGTATGTGACGGCGACACGCGCGCAGCAGTTTCTGATCATCAGCGGAACGGCGCGCAATAACAAATCGCCCGAGGTGTCGACCTGGCTGGATCGCGCCTTGGCCACCGCGGCGCCACGCCTGACGGAATTTCCGGGCGCGCTCGTGAGCGCTGCAATGCATGGCAAGGGGATATCCGTAGATAAAAATGCCCGCGAACAAGGCGGCATGGTTACCGATTTACCGGCACCCATGCCTATCGGCGTGCGCCAGCCATCGACGCCCGGCGAAAATATTATGGCGCGCGAACTCGGCATCGCCATCCATGCACTGCTGGAAACCAATGCGCCGGACAGCGTAGACCGCAAGCGCGTGGACATGGCTGGTGCGGAAGACCTCGCCGCCGAAGTGGCGCGCCGCATCCTGCAAGCGCCCGCCTTGCAGAAATTTTTCCGGCATGAACAATTTATTACCGCGCACAACGAACTGGAAATCGCCGTGACGATCGACGGCGAGACGCGTATGCAGCGCATCGACCGCCTGGTCGAGTTCAGGGATGAAGTCTGGGTACTGGACTACAAAACCGGCGCGGTCGATCCAGAACGGCATCGCTCGCAAATCGAGGTCTATTGCGACGCTCTCATCCCGGTGTACACGGGCCGGGCCGTGCATGGAGCCCTCATCGATGGCGAGGGCAAGCTCTGGGTGCTGCGCTGATCGTGCGGATTTGGATCCGTCAGGGCGCACCAAAGCTGCGCGCGATCGCGCTTGTGAGGAAGGAAGGCACGGCCGTGGTGCAGTTGTTGGCCGGTCAAGGGGCCGCCCGACTCTGAAAACCATCTGGCACAGCAAATGCTTATAGCTTGCCACTCCATCTCTGGTGGTTCCCCATGTCAGATATCACCCGCATCATCAAGCAACTGAATTCGAATCTTTCCGCACAAACCAATCTCTCTCCCTCGATCAGCCCCGCCGATATGCGCGGCGTATTCGCCGAGGTGCTCGACGGCGGCGCCTCGGATCTCGAGCTCGGTGCCATGATGGCGATGTGTTCCGCGGTGGCGACGCAACGCCATCACGGCATCTACATCGAAATCCTGTTGGGCCTCCTCGATGCGGTGCGCGAACGCGTGATCACGCTGTCGGCCCCGAGGGGTGAATATCGTACGGTGGTGCTTCCCAATTATGGCGAACTCGATGCCGGCAATGCCGTACCCCTGATCGCACTGAAATTGCAGCGCCTCGGGATCCCGGTCCTGGTGCATGGCGCCCTGGAGACCAGCGGCGGCCTCGCCAATTGCGGCGTGTTCCGCGAGCTGGGTGTGCTACCGGTGGCAACCCGTAGTCAAGCCGAGTTGCGTCTGGCTGAAAACGGTCTGGCCCTGGTGCCGACCGCGCTGATTTCGCCCGGCCTTGCAGCGATGATGGCGCTGAAAAGTCGACTGGGTATCAGCACACCGGCGCATGTACTGGCGAGTTTGCTGATGCCGCTGGCTGCTACGACCGCGCTGCAAAGCGCGCCATCGTTCGATATGCTGCAAGTGGCAAATGTGCCATGCTGGCTTGAATCATTGCTGGGCGATAGCGGCGCAATGGGCACCACGCCCACCCTCGTTGCCCTCGCCGGGCCCACTTGCTTTGGACACATGGAAAATCGCCCGCGCCTGATCTACAAGGATGCTGGCCGAGGTGTCGATGGCGGCGAATGGCAAACCCTGTTCGACGCCGAAGCCGCATCGCGTTCGGATCCCTTGCGTCTGCCGCCCGTGCCTGCCGATACCCGTGGTTTTGCGGCCTGGATCCGCCAGCGGCTTGACGGCAAACTTGCGCTGCCGGCCCCGGTGGTCAATCAACTCGCCTGTTGTATTTACGGTGCGGGCTATGTGCAGGACTTCAACCAGGCGAAGGCAGTGGCTGCGGTGGAGACGGGGAGTCTGGCAGCGTAGTTATTCAGCGAACATTTTTCTTCAGCGTCGACGAGGAATTTGTGTCAACGAGGCGATCTGCATGTTCCTGCCTGGGACGCCGCGATGCAGATGATAGCGGGCAATTCGAGCGTTGCATGCCGGCTCTTGAAGAACTGGTAATGCACGCTGTAATTTTCTTGCTCGATTTTTGCAGGTCAAGCGCAGGGGTTGTCATCACTATGGTCACCGTCCATAGCGAACGTTGCAGACATGGACTTATTTGCCTTTCGGGGCTTTCTCCAGCCCCTTGATGCTGTCGCCCGGCTTGATTTTGTTGGCGCTGAACCAGCCGGCATTCATTTCCAGCGCATAGCGCACCGGGCCTTCCGCCTGATGGGATATTTCCGTCTGCGGTTCCATCTCGTGGATGCTGACGATTTTTCCAGCCTCGTCCATATACGCGACGCTCAGCGGGATCAGGGTGTTTTTCATCCACATGGCGTGATAGGCGATCTGTGGAAATACAAACAGCATGCCGTCGTTCTTGCCCATATGGGTGCGGAACATCAGGCCTTTCTGGCGGGCGGCGTCATCAGTGGCCAGTTCGGCCTTGACGGCGTGGCCATTCACGCTGACGTTGATGGTCGGTGGGGCGGCAACGTTTTCTTTGGCCTGCCCGGCGTTGACGAAAGCGCAGATGGTGATCAGGAATAATGGTGTGCGGAGGCGGGAGATGGCGTTCATGGGTCTGTGAGGTGGGTAGGGTGGACGATAAACGAGTCGCGCAAGGGGCAGGGTGACACTGGCAGCGCAGTGCGCGGATGAGGGATTATTTTTTGCCGGTGCTGCCAAACCCGCCTTCGCCGCGTTTGGAGACGGTGAATTCCTGCACGAGGTTGAACTCGACCTGCAGCACCGGCACGATGATGAGCTGCGCGATACGCTCCATCGGCTGCATGGTGAATTCGCTGTGGCCGCGATTCCATACCGAGACAAAAATCTGGCCCTGATAGTCGGAATCGATCAGTCCCACCAGATTGCCGAGGACAATGCCGTGCTTGTGCCCCAACCCGGAGCGTGGCAGCACCATGGCGGCATAGCCGGCATCGGCGATATGGATGGCGATACCCGAGGCGACCAGATTGGTCTCGCCCGGTTTCAGCGTCATCGGCGCGTCGATGCAGGCGCGTAGGTCGAGGCCGGCGGAGCCGGGAGTTGCATAGTGGGGAAGTTCGTTGAGAAGACGGGGGTCAAGTACGCGGACGTCCAGCTTATGCATGTTTGGATTTTTGCTGTTGTTGTAAAGAAGCCGGCACGGCCAGGTAAAGACCGGCGGCGTGATTGACCACGGCATACGCGATTTCCGCCTTGCTGCCTTTGGGAACCGGATGGTCACCGCTGGCATCGACGATGGTCACCTCGTTGTCGTCGGCACCGATGGCGGTGGTTGCCAGATTGGCGACAATCATCGGGATGCCTTTGGCCACGCGCTTCTTGCGGGCGTACTCGAGCACATCGCGGCTTTCCGCGGCAAAACCGACACAGAATGGCGCCGGTGCCAAGCCGGCGACGGTGGCAAGAATATCGACGGTGGGTTGCAGGGCCAGCGTCAGGTCATCGCTTGATTTTTTCATCTTGTGCGCCTGCGGCAGTGCCGGCGTGTAGTCGGCAACCGCGGCGACGGCGAAGAAAAGATCGGTTTGCGCAATATGGCTCATCACGGCGGCATGCATGTCTGCGGCCGTTTGCACGCGTATGGTGGTCATGCCAGCGGGATCGGCCAGCGCCGTGGGGCCGCTGATCAGGGTGATGTCGGCGCCGGCATCGCGCAATGCGACCGCGATCGCATAGCCCATCTTCCCCGAACTGGCATTGGTGATGCCGCGTACCGGGTCGATCGGCTCAAAGGTGGGACCGGCCGTGACCAAAGCGCGCTTGCCGGCAAGCGATTTCGGGGCGGACCTCACGGCATAAAAAGACTCGACGTCTGCAAGCAGGGCTTCAGGCTCCAGCATGCGGCCCATGCCGGTTTCGCCACAGGCCTGGTCGCCTTCATCCGGGCCGAGAATGATGACGCCATCGGCGCGCAATCGCGTCACATTGCGCTGGGTGGCCGGGTTTTCCCACATTTCGCGATTCATGGCGGGTGCCAGCAGCAGCGCGCACTCGTCGGCATTGCGCGCGATGCATAGCGTGGACAGCAAATCGTTGCACAGACCATTGGCCAGTTTGGCCATGAAATCCGCCGTGGCGGGTGCCACCAGGATCGCATCGACCCCACGCGATAGCTCAATATGCGCCATATTGTTGGGAATGCTTGCATCCCAGAGGTCCGAGTAGACGCGATTGCCCGACAGTGCCTGCAAGGTGGTGGGCGTAATGAAGGCCTTGGCGCCCTCGGTCACCACCACCTGTACCTCGATGGCGGCTTTTTTCAGGGCGCGTGTCAACTCGGCTGCCTTGTAAGCCGCTATACCCCCAGTGATGCCGAGCACGATGCGGCGCGGCGGCATTGCGCGAGTCGGTACCGCTTGATGGGTTTTCAGGACTTTGGCCATTTCGGCATTCTACTTTACGGATTCAAACGTTAACACCATGTCGATCACGCAATGGCCCCAGCATGAACGTCCCCGCGAACGCCTGCTTGCCCAAGGCGCAACCGCCTTGTCCGACGCCGAACTGCTGGCGATTTTTCTGCGCGTGGGCATGAAAGGCAAAAGCGCAGTGGATCTGGCGCGCGAACTGGTAAGCACTTTCGGTAGCCTGCATGGCCTGTTTTCGGCCGGCAAGGCGGAGCTATGTGCCATCAATGGCGTAGGTGAAGCCAAATATGTGCAATTGCAAGCCGTGCTGGAAATGGCCCGTCGCGCCCTGGCGGAGCAAATGAAGGTGGCCGATGCCCTGTCCTCGCCGCAGGCAGTACGGGATTATTTGAAGCTGACCCTGGCGCGCCTGCCCCACGAAGTTTTTGTCGCCGTGTTCCTGACGGCCCAAAACCGGGTCATTGCCGTCGAGGAATTATTTCGCGGCACCCTGACACAAACCAGCGTCTATCCTCGTGAAATCGTGAAGCGATCACTGGCTCACAATGCAGCCTCGGTAATCTTTGCGCATAATCATCCTTCGGGCGAAGCCGCGCCCAGTCAAGCCGATCGGGCGCTGACCACAGCGCTGGCCGACGCCTTGGCGTTGGTGGATATCCGGGTCCTGGATCACTTTATTGTTGCTCCCGGGGCCTCGCTGTCATTTGCGGAGCAGGGAATATTGGCGCCTTAATTGGTGCCATAGCCGATTATTTGGCGCGATGCCAAGATGGCACTTGCGCTAAGTATCTGGTTTTGGCTATAATTTAAAGCTGTCTGTAGCCTAACCGTGAAGTTTCCAATCGTTTAAGAGGTGTGCCATGGCACGCGTTTGCCAAGTAACGGGCAAAGCCCCGATGGTGGGTAACAATGTTTCCCACGCCAATAACAAGACCAAGCGTCGCTTTCTGCCGAATCTGCAGTATCGCCGTTTCTGGGTTGAATCCGAAAATCGTTGGGTGCGCCTGCGCCTGACCAATGCCGGCCTGCGTACCATCGACAAGAATGGTATCGATGTGGTGCTGGCTAAATTGCGCGCCGAAGGCGTCGCGGTTTAACCAAGGGACTGATCATGAGAGACAAAATCAAACTGGAATCGTCGGCCGGCACGGGACATTTCTATACCACCAGCAAAAACAAGCGCACCATGCCCGAAAAAATGGAGATCATGAAGTTCGATCCCAAGGCCCGCAAGCATGTGATGTACAAGGAAACGAAGCTGAAGTAATCGCCGGGGCCGCCGATAGGCTGATAACCCCTGATATCTAAAGATTCTGGGACCAATAAAAAACCCGCCAAATGGCGGGTTTTTTATTGTGGCAACGTCTGTATCTATTGCTGTGTTCAGGCGTAAGCGCGCAGGCGGCGTGAGAACTGCTGCAGAGCCAGAATGCCCGAGGCTTCGGCGCGTTTGCACCAGTCTTCGAGGTTGGCGACCAGTTCTTCCTTGGAAACCGTTGAACGTTCCCAGGTTGCCATCAATTCTTTCTTGAAGGCATAGACGGTTTGAAGCACGCGGCTGCCCTGCAGGGCAGCGTCCAGGCCTTGCTGATGATCCTGCGGCAAGGCGGCGCGATCAGCATACATCCAACCCCTGAAGCGATTCCAGGCGCTGCCCGAGCGCATGCCGCCGAAGGCAGTGCCCTCGTCGCGCAGACGCTGAATTTCGCTGCGGCAGGTGGCTTTAAGCGAGCGCGCGTAACGGGTCGTGATTTCGTAGCGATGGGCAATGACAGCCTGCACGGTTTCGATGTCGCAGGCCACTTTGGTGAGGTCGAAACGCGCCTTGGGCGCGACTTTTTTCACCTTGGCGAGGCCAAGCGTTTCCAGCGCACGGATATACAACCAGCCGATATCGAACTCGTACCAGCGCATCGAAAAGCGCGCCGAGGTCGGGAAAGCATGATGGTTGTTGTGCAATTCCTCGCCGCCGATCCAGAAGGCGACCGGGGTGATGTTGGTACTGGTGTCGGTCACCGTGTAATGCCGGTAGCCCCAGTAATGGCCGATGCCGTTGATCACGCCGGCGGCATGTATCGGAATCCAGGCCATTTGCACTGCCCAGATGGTCGCGCCGATCGGTCCGAACAGTACCAGGTTCAGTCCCAGCATCAGGCCGGCGCCCTGCCAGGAGTATTTGGAGTAGACATTGCGTTCGATCCAGTCATCCGGCACGCCATGGCTGTATTTATCCAGGGTTTCCTGATTCTTGGATTCGGTGCGATACAGTTCCGCACCCTCGGTCAGCACTTTTTTGATGCCGAAGAACACCGGGCTGTGCGGATCTTCCGCAGTCTCACACTTGGCGTGATGCTTGCGATGGATCGCGACCCATTCCCTGGTGACCATGCCCGTGGTCAGCCACAGCCAGAAACGGAAAAAATGGCTGGGAATGGCATGCAGGTCGAGCCCACGGTGGGCCTGGGCGCGATGCAGAAAAATGGTGACGGCGGCGATGGTGACATGGGTCAGCAAAAGCGCGACTACGATGTAGCCCCACCAAGGCAGATCAATCAGGCCGTTGAGGAAAGTAAAGTCCAAGAAAAACTCCTTTGCAGTAATACCCGCATTTTACGCCGAAATGACAAAGGGCAAGCCATATTCCGCTATGTGGCACGAAAACAGCCAACTTTAAGTCGATTTTGCAGATTGCGACGGTTTCAATGGGCCGTTTGGAGCATCCGAAACTACCCCCGCGTTCACAAAACGCAATTCGCGCTGCGGATAGGGGATGGAAATTTTGGCTTCCCGGAAGGCGCGCCAGGCGCGCATCAATACATCCGAACGCAGGCTGGATTGACCCAACTCGGCGTCGTGAATCCATACCGTTAGCTCCAATTCGATGCCGTTGTCGCCTAATTCCTTCAATTGAACGACAGGCGCCGGGTTCTTTTCAACCCGTGGATTGTCTCGGGCCGAGGCCAACAGGATCGCCATGGCTATGTCCAGATCGGTCTCATAAGCCACCGTTACGCTGATTTTGACCGCCACTTTGGGATCGGTATAAGTATGGTTGATAACCGTATTGGTAACCAGGGAATCGTTGGGGATGATCGCCTCGGTGCCGTCGAGCCCTTTGATCACCGTGTAGCGTCCCTTGATGCCCTGGACCACCCCGTGCCGGCCTTCAATGGTGATCAAATCGCCGAGGCGGATCGAGCGGTCGAGCAGGATGATGAAGCCGCTGACATAATTGCTGGCGATTTTCTGCATACCGAAGCCGAGACCGACGCCCAGCGCGCCACCGAATACCGACAGCAGGGACAGCGGGATGCCCACTAGCGGCAGGGCGATCAACAGGGCGACGACCAGCGACAACACACGAACGAACTTGGTAATGACCACGCGCGAACTCATGTCGATGGTGGCGGCGCGCATGACCCGCTTCTCGATCAGGCTCGAAATCGACAGCGCAATGAACAACGTAATCAGCGCCAGCACCAGGGCTTCCAGAATCTGTCGCAGCGACAGTTCCTGCTTGTTCAGCACTAGACGCGTATCCTCCAGCGCGCCGAGCAGTTCGGGAAGCACTCCGGTCAGGTAGAGGGCGACGATGCCCCAGACAGTGATGGCGATGAAACGCTCCGACGTCTTCAGGAACGGGCTGGGCGGAATCAGATGGCGCAGCACATAGAGCGCCAAACGAATCATGGCGTAGGACGCGATCAGCGGCATCGCCACATGAAAGATCGGCACCGGTTGCAGTTTGGCCAGCAGGGCGCGACTCAGCAGGGCGAACACCAGGAAGGACAAAGGCAGTACCAATCGGTGCGCGCTGCCGGCACCGATTTTGGCCAACCCCGGTTCCAGATCGTCCGGCAGCCGCAGGCGGATGATGCGCGCCGCCAGCAGGGCCATCAGGAACGCGACCAGCAACAGGGCCAGCTGAACCATGCCCTGCTTCGACAGCAGGGCGCTGGTCAGCGCATCGAAATCAAAAATGAAGCTCATTCGCTTTCGGGGGCGACGGCAACCGGCTTGGCGGCGACACGGCGCTCAAGCACGGCGGCGAAAAAACCGTCGGTGTGATGGGTTTGCGGGGTGAGCCTGAAGTAAGGCGACATGCCCTCGATGGCGATTTTCTGCCGGGCCAGCACCTCCGACGCCGGAATCGGCGCGAATTCTGGATGCTGCGCGACAAAATTTTCGACGATCATGTCGTTTTCTTCGCGCAAGAAACTGCAGGTGGCGTATACCAGCCGTCCGCCCGGTTTCACCAGGCGCGCGGCCGAGGCCAGAATTGCAGCCTGTTTTTGGTTCAACTCGGCCAGCCCGGTTTCATGCTGGCGGTATTTGAGATCCGGATTGCGCCGCAATGTGCCCAAGCCGGTGCAGGGCGCATCGACCAACACCCGGTCGACCTTGCCGGCGAGGCGTTTGATGCGCGCGTCGTTCTCGCCGACGATGCGTTGCGGGGTGATATTGGACAGACCGGAGCGTTTCAGGCGCGGACCCAGATTGCTCAGACGTTTTTCGGAAACATCGAAGGCATAGACGCGGCCGGTCGAGGCCATGGCCGCCGCAATCAGCAGCGATTTGCCGCCGGCGCCCGCGCAAAAATCGACCACCATCTCGCCGCGCCGTGCCTCGAGCAGCAAGCCGAGCAACTGGCTGCCCTCGTCCTGTACCTCGATGAATCCTTCGACAAAGGCAGGATGCTGCGCCAGGGAAATTTTGCTTTCCAGGCGAATGCCCAGCGGCGAGAACGGGGTCGCCGCGCATTTGATGCCTTCCTGTGCAAAACGCGCCAGCACCGCGTCGCGTTTGGCCTTGAACGCATTGACGCGCAGATCCAGCGGCGCCGCGTTCATCATGCTGCGTCCCAGATTGATAATCTCGTCGCGGCTCATCTGCGTCTCAAGCCGGGTCACCACCCAGTCCGGCAATTCGGCCTCCACCGCCAGGGGCAATACGGGCGCTGTGCCGGCCTTGATTCCGGCCAACCATTGATCTTCGCCGGCGCGCAGCAGGGGGGCGAGCTCGCGTTGGCTGAGACCTTGTACGCGCATCAGCGCCAGCAGAGCCAGGTTGCGTGGCTTGCCGTCGGGCACCAGATGTTCCAGTGTGCGCCGATGACGCAGTACCGCATAGATGGCTTCGGCGATGACGCCGCGATCGCGATGCCCGAGTTTGGGGTGCTCGCGGAAAAAGAACTTGAGCCCGACGTCGGCGGGCGAGGTCAGCGGCAGGATGATGGTCAGGGCTTCAACCAGGGCATTGAACAGCGCGGGAGTGATCGAGGAGGTCATGGACATGGGGGGATTATCGCCCAAGCGGCAGGCCGAATGAAAACTAAGGCGTTAAAGGAGGCGATACACGAGGAGATGCGAGGACGAGGAGATGCCCCGGTGGCATGCCGCCTGCGGCGCATTGAGGACATTGTGGCGACGCTAGCCGCCGGTGCTGATACTGGTGACGGTCTGCTCGATCAGAAAACGCCCGGCGAAAAACTTGAGTTTCACCGGCAGATAGAAATTTTCCGGCGCCAGCCACACTTCGTAGACATCCTCGGGATCGGCCGCCATGCTTTTCAGGTGCACCGTCTTGAGCGGCCCCATGGCGGTTTGCAGGGTTTCGTCGCCGACCCGCAGGAATTCATGGCGATAGATCTTGCGCGCATTGCTCGCCATCACGATCAGCCGGTCGCTGTCATTTTTCAGCGCCTGCATATCGTAGGGCAGCTGAAACAGGAAGCTGAGCGTATCCTGCAGGCCTGGCGGCAAGGGCATCACCTTGTTTTCGCCGCGTGCGAACAGCTTGAGCTCCTTGCCGTCGCGGTTGAAATTGGCGGTATCGGCCATGCCGTCGCCGCGTTTGATGGAAAAGAATGCGGGCTGCAGGCCCTGCGCACTGATGTCGCCGCGGCTGCTTTGGCGCAGTGCGCCGACCAGGGAAAAGAATCCTTTGGCTTCGATGCTGCTTTCGAGGTTGTAGCGTGTGCCCTCGCGTTTCCAGGCAAGGGAGGCGATGCCGTCGGTCAGGCTGGACGTCAGTCGATAGCTGATGTTGACGCTTTCCGGCAGCGTTACGTTCGGCCCCGCGGCGGTGGCGCCGGCGGCGAAAACCGGCGACAGCATCGTCGTGCCGATCAGGGCGATGCGTATCAGTGCAGCAGCAAATGAAGAAGTCATACAGGCAAATTTTCCATGACGGGCGTCAAATCCTCAGGCTTCATCGGGCACAACGAGCGCCGGGGCGAGCATGGACGGTAAAACGTCCAGATCGCGAATCCGGACGACGCCATTCCGCAATTCCACGCGGTCGGCGGCCAGCCAGGCCAGCGCCTGCGGATAGATGCGATGTTCCTGCTGCAATACACGCCGGGTGAGACTGTCTTCGGTGTCATCGGGCACAACCGGCACGGCGGCCTGGATGATGATGGGCCCGTGATCGAGTGCCGGGGTGACGAAATGCACCGTGGTGCCATGAATTTTTACACCGCTTTCAATGGCGCGCCGATGGGTATGCAGGCCGGTGAAGGCCGGCAGCAGCGAGGGATGAATATTGATGATGCGATTGACGTATTGGCCGATGAAATCCGCGGTGAGAATGCGCATGAACCCGGCCAGCACGATGTAATCCGGGGTGTGGCGATTGATGGTCTCGGCAAGCGCCGCATCGAAGGCCTCGCGCGAGGAATGAGTCTTATGGTCGAGCGCAATGGCCGGGATGCCGCGATTGCGCGCGGTTTCGAGCCCTCGGGCTTCGGGACGATTGGAAATCACCGCGCGAACCTGCAGCGGCAAGCCGGCGTCGAGGATCGCCTCCATATTGCTGCCGCGACCGGAAATGAGGATGACGATGGATTTCATGGATTCGGTACGCGTTCACCGCAGCGCTCGTCGCGAAAATCAGGCTCAAGCACTGGCGCGCCTTTTCAGGCATTTTTGCCCCGAAAGGCGCATGGATAAAGGAGTTTTGTTTTTTGGTCCTTGCTGAAGCAGGCTCAGACCACGATGGTTTGTTTTTCGCCTGCGGCGCGCGTACGAATCTCGCCGATGCTGAAAACGGTCTCGCCCTGCGCCTGCAACAACTTGGTGGCTGCTGCGACGTTTTCCCTGGCGACGATTACCGCCATGCCGATGCCGCAATTGAAAGTGCGCGCCATTTCGGCATCGTCAACCTGGCCGTGCTTTTGCAGCCAGGCGAATACCGATGGTGCCGTCCAGGATTTTCGATCGATCACCGCGGTGACGGCATCCGGCAACACGCGCGGAATGTTTTCGGTCAGGCCGCCGCCGGTGATATGCGCCATGCCCTTGACCGGCAGCGCCTGCATCAGCGCCAGCAGCGGTTTGACGTAGATACGCGTCGGCGCCAGCAGCTCGGCGGCCAGCGCCTGGTTGGCGGCGGCGTGCAAATCGACGCCGGCGCGATCGACGATCTTGCGTACCAGCGAATAACCGTTCGAATGCGGGCCGCTCGACTGCAGGCCGAGCACCACATCGCCCGGCACAATGGTTTGACCGGTGATGATGGCCTCGCGCTCGACCAGGCCGACCGCGAATCCGGCCAGATCGTATTCACCGGCCGGATACATCGACGGCATTTCGGCGGTCTCGCCGCCGATCAGCGCGCAGCCGGCCAGTTCGCAGCCATAAGCGATGCCCTTCACAACATCGGTGGCCACCGCCACATCGAGCTTGCCGCAGGCGAAATAATCGAGGAAGAAAATCGGTTCGGCGCCCTGCACCAGGATGTCGTTGACGCTCATCGCCACCAAGTCCTGGCCGATGGTGTCGTGCTTGTTCAGATGAAACGCCAGCTTCAGCTTGGTGCCTACGCCATCGGTGCCGGAAACCATTACCGGGTTCCTGAATTTCTTCGACACCTCAACCAGTGCGCCGAAGCCGCCGATGCCGCCCAGCACTTCGGCACGCATGGTCCGCTTGGCGAAAGGCTTGATGTTTTCGACCAGCTGATCGCCCGCGTCGATATCGACGCCCGCATCTTTGTAGGTCAGGGGAGAAAGTGAATTTTTGGGAGTGGTCATGGGATGCGCGCCGGCCGGAGTGCGAGCCCGCTGTTGCTGGGCCCGACTGCAGAAAGGAACGGGTGAAAGAGATGAATTCGGTTACGATTGCGGCAATAACCACGGATTTTACTGGAAATGATCCCGCGCCGCCCCGATTCCGCTCGACCTTCCTGGCTGAACCGTTTGCATATCCGTGCCAAGGCCCGCCCGCTCGCCTGGCTGGACCTGCATTTCGCCACCATGGCCGCCGCCATGCTGGGCCTCGGCTTGCTGCTATGGCTGCTGTCGCCGATCCTGGCGCCGTTTCTGGCGGCCGCCATCCTCGCCTATATTTTCGACCCCGCCGTCAGCAAGATGGAAGCCCGCGGCGTGCCGCGCGCCCTGGGCACGGTGCTGGCGCTGCTGTTGCTGATCGTGGCGGTGACCTTGCTGATGGTCATCATCCTGCCGCTGTTCTACAAGGAGATCGCACAACTGATCGAGCAGATGCCGGCCTTCATGGACCGCATGCGCACCACGGTGTTGCCCTGGATCAGCGATAAATTCGGCATCGATATCGCGCTCGACTCCGCGTCCTTCCGCCAGTTCATCACTGACAATGTGCAGGACGCCGGCGGTATCGCCAAGAAAGTCTTCGCCTCATTGGGCGTCGGCGGGCTGGCCGTGGTGGGTTTTCTGATCAATCTGCTGTTGATCCCGGTGGTGCTGTTCTATGTGCTGCGCGACTGGCGGCCGCTGCTGGCCGGGATCGATGCCGCTGTGCCGCGCCGCTTTCATGCCACCATGAATACCCTGGCACGCGAAATCGATGCGGTGCTGTCGGAATTTCTGCGCGGCCAGTTGAGCGTGATGCTGCTGATGTCGCTGTTTTATGTGCTCGGCCTGTGGTTGGCCGGGCTGAATTTTGCGCTGCCCGTCGGATTGATTACGGGCTTGCTGGTGTTTGTTCCCTATCTGGGCAGCGGCACGGGCCTGGTGCTGGGCACGGTGGCGGCGGTAATGCAGTTCCCGAGCATGAACGGGGTCTTCCTGGTGTGGGCCGTGTTTGGCGTCGGCCAGATGCTCGAGGGCTTCGTGGTCACGCCATGGCTGGTCGGGGATCGCATCGGCCTGCACCCGGTGGCGGTGATTTTTGCCCTGCTGGCATTTGGCCAGATATTCGGCTTCTTCGGTGTACTGCTGGCCCTGCCGGCCAGTGCCGCCATGCTGGTGGGGCTGCGGCATATGCAGCGCAATTATCAGGCCAGCGATCTATACCGGCGCTGATCTTGAATCCGAAGCGGCTTTGCGGGTGGGTCGCAGACCGTTCAGACCCGCAGCAGCTTGATCGCTTCTTCAGTGCTGCGTCGCATGCGGTTGAAGGCGTTCGCCAGCACGCCGATCTCGTCCCCGGTGGCCAACTTGAACTCCGCGATTGAAAAATCGCCGACCGACACGGCATCCGCCTGACGGGCCATCTCCGCTACTGGCCGCACGATCATGCGATCCAGCATCAGATTCAGCACGAAAAACACGGCGAAAAATACCGCTGCCAGCAAACTCATCAGCGTGGTCAGGGCGGTTTTGGCCAAATTGAAAACCGGCACCAGATCGATGGTGGCGATGCGTATGCGCATCGCGCCGTCAACCCCGGTCAGGCGCCGCGCCACCACCAGGCGCTGCCCGCCGCTGACGGCGGCAAACATCCCCGATACCTGATTGTTGCCGCCGCCCTTGAGACGCGCAAAGGCTTCGCCTTCCACACCGGAGGGACCGGCATCCTGGGAGAATTCGCGCACTTTCATCTCAACCAGCTGCGAGCCCAATGCCTCGGTGGTACGCGCATCCATATTGCCCACCACGGCGGCGTCCAGGATCAGCAGGGCGGCGCGAGTGGCGTCTTCCAGTGCCTGGTGCGCCAGATAACGTTGCGCAACCGCGCCCACGGTAAGAAAGCCGGCGGCGAATACAGCGAACAGAATCAAATTGAATTTCAGGCGTAGCCCCATATTATTCCCCCGATGCTGCGTAAATTTTCCTGGTGATGTTGACGGCGATGTAATGACCGATCGCGTGGATTGCGGCTAGAGTAGCAGATGCTTGATGCGCCTCTATTGCGGCCGGCGCGCCGAGTCTTAGTCCGCACGGACGCGCAGCTGGATTCTTCGGAAAAGCGGGTCAATGGTATTGACGGTCTACACTGATGCCGCTTGGTGCCGTCAACCGGGCGCCGCATGCCAAGTCGGTACGGATAGCGGTTTCCGCCTGTTTCCGCGCGCCGGTGACAAAAGTTGACTGGGGCGGGTGACAGAGACGGGTTTTAGGCGGGGCCGATACCGGCGGGATTGACGCCTGGCGCCTGCGTCAGATTCAGGCCCTGCGCAAAATCGAGCATGCGCTGAATCGAGCGCTTCGCCAGTACCCCGACTGCGGGATCGACGAAAATCTCGTTTTTGCCGTTTTCCAGCACTTCGGCCAGATTGGCCAGGCCGTTCATCGCCATCCAGGGGCAGTGCGCGCAGCTTTTGCAGGTGGCGGAATTGCCGGCCGTGGGCGCCTCGATGAAGGTCTTGCCCGGTGCGGCAGTTTTCATTTTATGAAAGATGCCCTTGTCGGTGGCGACGATGAATTCGGTTGCATCCAGGGTCTGCGCGGCCTTGATGATCTGCGTGGTGGACCCGACGACGTCGGCGAGCCTGACCACGCCGTCAGGCGACTCCGGGTGCACCAGCACCTTGGCACGCGGGTGTTTCTTTTTGAGTTCTTCGAGTTCAAAGGTCCTGAACTCATCGTGCACCAGGCAGGAGCCCTGCCATAGCAGCATATCCGCCCCGGTTTGCCGCTGGATGTAATTGCCGAGGTGACGATCGGGCGCCCAGATGATTTTCCTGCCTTGCGAATGCAGGTGCTCGACGATCTTGAGGCCGATGGAGGAAGTCACCATCCAGTCGGCGCGTGCTTTTACGGCGGCGCTGGTATTGGCATAGACCACCACGGTGCGATCCGGGTGCTCGTCGCAGAACCGGGTGAACTCATCGGGCGGGCAGCCCAGGTCAAGAGAGCACTCCGCTTCCAGTTCCGGCATCAGTACGCGCTTTTCCGGATTCAGGATCTTGGCGGTTTCACCCATGAAGCGCACGCCGCAGACCACCACGGTTTTGGCCGGGTGATTGAAGCCGAAACGTGCCATTTCAAGGGAATCCGAGACGCAGCCGCCGGTTTCCTCGGCCAGGTCCTGCAGATCGGGATGCACATAGTAATGCGCCACCAATACCGCGTTCTGTTCTTTCAGCAGGCGTTTGATGCGCGCCTTGAGCTCAATCCGCTCGGCCTGCGAAGGCTCGACCAGCACCTTGGCCCAGGCGTGGTCCGTGGAAATTTTGCCGCCGGATTTATACGCATGCGGATGGTCAAATTCGACGCGGATCGAAAGCAGTTGGGTAGACGTTGCGGACATGCAATTGCTCCAGTCAGGTGACGGTATTGCGCTGCTGATATTTTGCATCGCGCCAGGTGTTGGACAGCATGACCTCGCGAATGATCATCACCGCGTCCCAGATATCGACGAAACGCGTGTACAGCGGGGTAAAGCCGAAGCGCATCAGATCGGGCTGGCGGAAGTCGCCGATCACGCCGCGATCGATGATCGCCTGCATGATGGCCCAGGCTTGCCGGTGTGCGAACGAAAGCTGGCTGCCGCGCTCGGCGTGCACGCGTGGCGCGATGCAGCGAAAATCGAACGCGCCGCAATACCGATTCATCAATGTCCAGAAGCAGTCCGCCAGCGCCAGTGATTTTTCGCGCACATTCGACATGGCGATGTCGTCGAAGGTGGCGATGCCGCAGTCCAGCGCCAGCGTGGCCAGTACCGAAGGTGTGCCGCAAAGGAGCCGCTCGATGCCCGGTGCGGGTTGGTAGTCCTGGCTGAAGGCGAAAGGGGCCTGGTGCCCAAACCAGCCGGACAGGGGCGTCGGGAAGCTCGACTGCAGCGCCTTGGCGAGATACAGGTAAGCCGGTGCGCCGGGGCCGCCATTCAGGTATTTGTAGCCGCAGCCGACTGCCAGTTCGGCGCCATCGGCATTCAGGGCCAAGGGCAAGGCGCCCGCGCTATGGCTCAGGTCCCAGACAATATGTGTGCCGGCAAGACGCGCCGCCGCATTGAGCTTGGCCATATCGTGCAAACGCCCGCTGCGATAATCGACCTGGGTGATGAGCGCCGCCGCCACGGTATCGTCTAGCGCAGCTTCGACTTCATGCGCCTCCACCAGATGCAATTCATGACGATCGCCGAGCAGCGCATTGACACCCTGGGCGATGTACAGATCGCTGGGGAAATTGCCGGCCTCGGAAAGAATGACCCGACGCCGCGCTTGGCCGTGCGCGGCATTGAGATGCAGTACACCGGACAGCAATTTGAACAGATTGACCGAGGTTGAATCGGCGACAATCACTTCATCCGCGCGCGCGCCCAGCAGGCGGGCAATGCGCGTGCCGACGCGTTGCGGCAAATCGACCCAGCCATGCGCATTCCAGGATTTGATCAGGTCCTGCCCCCACTGTTTGCAGATGGCGTCGTTCAACTGTTCGGCGGTGGCGCGCGGCAAGGCGCCCAGCGAATTGCCGTCAAGATAGATGACGCCTGGCGGCAAATCGAATCGCTCGCGGGCATGGCGCAGCGGGTCGTCTGCATCCCGCTGCGCGCAGCTCAGGCGCGTGATGCTGCCGATGGCGAGGTCGTCTGTCATCGCGTTCATGGCCGCAGCTCGCGCAGGATGGCGCGCACCGGCGAAGCGTCCAGGGTGGCCAGCTTCAGCGGGAGCGCGATCAGTTCGTAATCGCCTGCCGTTACCGCATCGAGCACCAGACCTTCCAGGATTGCCATGCGGTGGCGTTGCACCGCGTGATGTGCATCCATGGTCTTCGATTCCTGCGGGTCCAGCGAGGGCGTGTCGGTGCCGATCAGTTCCACGCCGCGTTCCGCCAGCAGGTCGATGGATTCCGGGGCAATCGCCCTGAACGCACTGTCCCAGGCGCTCGTTGGTGCGGCGAGGTAGGTGCGCAGCAGAACCCGTCCCGGCACATCGGCCAGATGTGGACGTAGTTCAGCCGGCGAAATCGCGCCGCTTCCTTCAGAAAGATCGATGACCCGGCAGGCGCCCAGGTAGGGAGACAGCGCCACTGCACCGATCGGCAGTCCTGTGACGTCGTAATGCATCGGCGCATCCGCATGAGTGCCGGTATGGGTGGACAGTGAAAATCGGGATACATTGACCGGACACTGTCCGTCCAGCGCCCAGGTCCTGGACTCACTGAACTCGGTATCGCCGGGCCAAACCGGAATGCCCACGGCGAGGTTTTGCGAAATATCCCAGATCTTCATTTATAGCGTGGCATTGACCATCATGGCGAACATTATCGCAGAGCTGCCGGGCAGACGGCCGCCGTGCGCAGCGTCGGGAATGGTTGGAACGGGGATGTCAAGGTACGATCCGTTATCATTTTGCCCATGAATATTGAACCTTCCAGTTGCGAAATCCATACGCACATCGATGCCCCTTCATCATGGGTGCTTCGCTTTGCCGATCAGGTGGCTGCCGTCGGGCGGGTGCTGGATGTGGCCTGCGGGGCTGGTCGGCATGCACGCCTGTTTGCGCAGCGTGGGCA
>DASWEY010000076.1:0-51452 GCA_036394575.1 Usitatibacteraceae bacterium
CTACGGCGGCGGTAGCGATGGCGGCGGGACGCCACCCCCTTCCGGCATGCCCCTGCCGCCCGGCCCGCCGGTCAACGGGCCAGCCTGGTTCGGCTTCGCGCGCGACGCCCAGCATTCGGCATTGGGCGCGATCGCTACCCAGCCCCTGACCCGGGTGCGCTGGACTACGCCGGTCGATCTGGCTCCGCAATACAGCGGCAATACCCTGTTGATTCATTACGGCGCGCCGGCGATTTCGACCAGGAATGCTGTGGTGGTGCCAGTGAAGACCGGGGCCGGCAACGGGTTTCGCGTTGAGACGCGCCTCGGCTCGAACGGCGTGCTGATGTGGTCGGCGAACAGCGACTACATTTTGCCCGCGCATAACTGGACCCCCAGCTTCAACCCGGTCATTACCGCGGCCAATCGGCTGTTTATGCCGGGCGCCGGCGGCAAATTGCTGTTCCGCGACGATCCCGATTCGGCCATCGGTGCAATCCAGACCGCGGTGTTCTACGGCAGCGCGGCCTACAATCTGGCGCCGGCCAGCTACGATTCATCCGTGTACATCAACACCCCGCTGACCGCCGATGCGCAGGGCAATGTGTACTTCGGTTTCATCGTCACCGGCAGCAATGCGGCCGGCCTCGGTAGCGGTATCGCACGGCTTGCTGCCGACGGCAGCGGCATCTGGATCATGGCGAGTGCCGCTGCCGGCGATGCGACCATCACCAGGGTGGCGATGAACAGCGCGCCGGCGCTATCGAACGACGGATCGACCTTGTATGTGGCGGTCAATACCACGCCCGTTGTCGGGCGCCCCACCGGCTATCTTTTGTCGCTGGACAGCACCACCCTGGCGACCAAGGCAAAGATCCATCTCGACGATCCCCTGTCCGGTACCGCCGCCGCGCTCAGCAATGACGGCACCGCCTCGCCGACGGTCGGGCCCGATGGCGATGTGTACTTTGGCGTGCTCGAGGCCAATGCGCCGGCGCATAATTTTCGCGGCTGGCTGCTGCATTTCGATTCGACCTTGACCCAGACAAAGGTCCCCGGCAGTTTTGGCTGGGACGATACCGCCTCGATCGTGCCCGCGTCGATGGTGCCCTCGTACAGCGGGCCTGCGTCCTATCTGCTGATGACCAAGTACAACAACTATGGCGGCGCCGGCACCGGCAATGGCGCCAACCGCATCGCCATCCTCGATCCCGCGCAGAGCCAGGTCGATACGATTTCCGGCAACCAGGTGATGAAGGAAATTTTCACCATTCTCGGCCCGACCCCGGATCCGGAATTTCCGGGCGGCGTGAAGGAGTGGTGCATCAATACCGCAGCGGTTGATCCCCTGACGCGCTCGGTGCTGGTCAACAGCGAGGACGGCTATCTGTACCGATGGGACCTGGTTACCAATCAATTCAGCGAGCGCATCCAGCTCAACAGCGGCATCGGCGAAGCCTATACGCCGACGGCGATCGGACCCGACGGCGCGGTCTATGCCATCAATAATGCCGTGCTGTTTTCGGTGGGGCGCTGAGCGGCCGGCCGCATTGATGGTGACATCAATGCGGCCAGGTTCATCGGCGCGAGCAGTCATGCCAGCGCGCGGGCCTCAGGGCGTCAGGCCTTGGTCGCCTGCAGCAGGTCGGCGATGCCGATGCGGTGCGCGAACGCTATGCGGACTTTTTCGGCGACCTCGGTCACTTCGGCGGCGCCGTCATCGATGAAATCGATCACCGAACGCGCCGGGCGGCTTCCCGCCGGCAGATTCACAATGCAGGTAATTTCATCGGCCACCGCCTGCGGGCTGGCATTCTCGGGCGTCAGTGCGCTGAGCCTGGCGCCGACCTGGTCGAGCAGGCCGTCATAGCGGCTGTAGGCCGCCACTGTTGCGGCATCGGCGGGCCGGCCGGCGTTCGGGAAGTGCGCGGTGCCCTTGGTAAAGGCACCCGGCACCACGATCGAGGTTTCGATGCCGAAGCGCGCCAGTTCATATGCGAGCGTCTGCGCCATCGAGTCCATCGCCGCCTTGGCCGCGGCATAAGGGCCGAGGAAGGGCGGGAAACCGCCGCGCGCCGTGGTGCTGCTGACCCACAGCAGCAGGCCGGCGCCACGGGCGCGCATCAGCGGCAGGGCGGCGCGGTTCACGCGCTGGGTGCCCAGCAGATTGGTGTCGAACACCCTGACGATTTCCTCCGGGGTGAAGGCCTCGGTGGGCCCGACCACCAGATGTCCGGCGTTATGGACGACGACATCGAGGCGTCCTTGCGCGGCGTGGATGATGCCGACCGCCTTGTCGACGGACTCCTGGCTGAGGACATCGAGTTCGATGGCGCGCAGTTTCAGGTTATGCGTGAAAGCATAGTCATGCAGCTCGCGCACGCGCGCGGCATTGCGTCCCTCGGTGTCGCGCATGCCGGCGTAGACGGTATGGCCGGCCGCCGCCAGGGTGCGGGCGCTGAGATTGCCGATGCCGGTTGAGGCGCCGGTGATGAGGATGATCGAGTTCATTTGCATATCCTTTGTGCTGGGTTTGAAGGTGGATTGTGTTTAAACGAGGCCGCCGTTGACGCGCAGGGTCTGGCCATTGATCCAGCCGGCGGCGGGATCCACCAACAGCAGCACGGCATTGGCGATATCCTGCGGCGTGCCCAACCGTTCCAACGGCGCAGCCTTGGCGAGGCGTTCGATCACCTCGGGGGTCTTGCCGGTGAGGAACAGATCGGTTGCCGTCGGTCCCGGTGCGATCGCGTTGACGGTGATGTTGCGGCCGCGCAATTCCTTGGCGAAGATATTGGTGAAGGTCTCGATGGCCGCTTTCGAGCCGGCGTATATGGCATAGCCGGGCAGGGCCAGACCGATCACGCTGGTGGAAAAATTGACGATGCGTCCGCCGGCCTGCAGGCGGGTGGCGGCTTCGCGCATGGTGTTGAACGAGCCCTTCACATTGACCGCAAAAATCCGCTCGAAAGTGGCGTCGTCGGTGTTGGCGAGGGCCGGCAGGGCGGGTGGCATGATGCCGGCGTTGTTGACCAGTATGTCGACCTTGCCGAAGCGAGAGATGGCAGTGTCAAATAGCACCTTTGTTTCCGCGCTGCTGCTCACGTCGGCGCCGACGGCGATGGCCTCGCCGCCGGTGGCGATGATTTCGCCGACCACGGCATCGGCAGCGGCCTTGCCGCCCGCGTAGTTGACGACGACTTTGGCGCCTTCAGCGGCCAGCGATTTGGCGATTTGCGCGCCGATGCCGCGCGAGGAACCGGTGACGATGGCGACCTGGTTTGCGAGTTTCATGATCATTTCCTTTGCTGTGAATGGTGGGATGAGTGAAGCTGGAGCCCATTCTCGGCGTTTGCTGTTCATGAATAAATGTCTAAAAATGGCCATGACTATGCAATAAAATAGAACAATCGAAAATGGCCTGAACTCAGGCAAGGAGCGACCATGGACCGGATTCAGGCGATGCAGGTGTTCACGCGCATCGTCGAGCTGCGCAGCTTCACGCGCGCCGCCGACAGTCTCGACATGCCGCGCGCCACGCTGACGTACACGATCAAGCGGCTGGAAAGCCACCTGGGCGTGCGCCTGCTGCAGCGCACCACCCGCCACGTCAGTCCGACCCTGGATGGCGAGGCCTATTACCATCGTTGCGTGCGCTTGCTGGCCGATCTGGAGGAGGCCGAGTCGGCCTTCGGCCAGGCCGCCGGCAACCCGAAAGGCAAGCTGCGCATCGATCTGCCGGCGGCGCTGGGAAAGCGCGTGGTGATACCGGCGCTGGCCGATTTTCGCCGGCGCTATCCGGATATCGAACTCGAAATCGGCATGAGCGACCGTCCGGTGGATCTGGTGCGCGAAGGCGTCGATTGCGCGCTGCGGGTGGGATCGCTGCGCGATTCGACCCTGGTGGCGCGGCGTCTGACCGTGCTGCCGCAGATTACCTGCGCCAGTCGCGAATACATCGCCGACCACGGCACGCCGAAAACGCTGGGGGACCTGCGCGAACACTGGGCGGTCAATTTCCTCTCCGCCGCCACCGGACGCGTGCTCGATTTCGAGTTCGAGGTCGACGGCAATCTGCGCACGGTGCGCATGCGCAGCATGATCGCTGTGAACGATGCGGATGCCTATGCGCTTTGCTGTGAACAGGGATTCGGCCTGATCCAGGTTCCCCGCTACCGTGTCCTCGCCGGACTTGCCGACAAATCGATGAAGGAAGTACTGTCCAAATGGCGGCCGCCGGCCATGCCTGTCCATGCCCTGTATCCGCACCATCGCCAGCTATCGCCGCGCGTCCGGGTGTTTGTCGATTGGCTCGGCCAATTGTTCGCGGACAAGCGCGCAGGCAATGTGCGCACGGCGACAGGGTAGACTGGCGCACGCGCAAACATCGCTTCCATGCCATACGCCCGCATCGTCTCCTTATGAATCCAGCTGCGTCCGCAATCGCCGAACTGCCCTTGTACGCCGGCATTGCGTTGAAAGACATCGTGCCGATCGATTCGGCGGAATCCGCCGAGCAGGCGCGCCTCGCCCTGCTGGCGGCGGATGCGATCGGCTTCGACACCGAATCGAAGCCGACCTTCCGCAAGGGCGAGAAATCGCAGGGGCCGCACCTGGTTCAGCTCGCGACCGACGACAAGGTGTTTCTGTACCGCATCGGCGCGGCGCCGCTCATCACCGGCCTGCGCGACGTGCTTGAGTCGACACAGGTGCTCAAGGTCGGTTTCGACCTGGGCTCCGATACCGCGCGCCTGCGCGCCAAGCTGGCCATCGATACCCGCCAGGTGCTTGATCTCGGCAGCGCCTTGCGCGCCAACGGCCAGAAGTCGACCGTGGGCGCCAAGAGCGCGGTGGCGCGGGTGTTCGGCATGCGTCTACAAAAATCGAAAAACACCACCACCTCGAACTGGGCCAATGCGCAGCTGACCGAGCGGCAGATGCTGTATGCGGCCAATGACGCCCATGTGGCGCTGCGGCTGTATCGCGAGTGGATGCGGCGCAAGAATGCATCCCCGGAGTGATTTTCAAAGTCCTTCATTGGTGCGGCGTTTGAAGCATTTTTGCCTCGCAAGGTGCGCCAGTGCTAGAGTTTGCCAGTGAAGTTTGCCCATGAAAAGAAACGCGATTCGGCGGACATGCCGACAATTATTTTTATAACGAGTTTGATCCGCAAGGCGGCGCGCCGGAACACGGCATCTTTCTCAATTAACGAAAGCGCTCAATGAAAAAAATCATCTGCATTTTTGCCGCCCTGTTGCTGACGGCGTGTTCCTCCGGCCTGGATCGCAAGCTCGACGGCAAGAACGAACAGGCGTTCGCGGCCAGTCTTGCCGGTATGAAAAAAACCTCCAAGCCAGAAGAGGTCGTGCAACTGGATCAGGCGCTGCTGATGCTGGCCGTCAGCGATGTCAGCATCGGCTACGAGGGCGGCATTCTCGGCGCCTTCAATAAATTATCGGCCGGCCAGGCGCCGGAGCAGCTGGCCGAGGCGCTGATGCCCGTGGTGGACGGCAAGACCGGCCGCGAGCTGATCGCCGCCGGACAAAAGCGCAGGAAAAGCGAGGCAGCGCGGCAGCTGGCCAATGTCGACCGCGAGCTCGCGCAGCTGCGCAAGGCGCGCGATGCGCGGACAGCGGCCAAGCCGTTGCTGGACGCCATCCAGGTGCTGGAACCCACCCTGCGTTTCAGCAGCGCCGCCTCGCAGCGCAGCAGCCTGATCGAGTTCAAAGTCAAAAATGGCACTGAACTGCCGCTGACTTACCTGTATCTTCGTGGCTCGGCCGCAGAGGTGAACGGCGACAAGCCGCTGTTCGCCGACGATATCAATTACCGGCTGAGCGAAGGCTTGCCGCCGGGCGAAACCAAGACGATCCGCCTGCCGAATATGGATCCCGGCAAGTGGAACGCGCTGGAGATCTGGGGCCGTCCGAACCTGGTGTTCTCGATCGACGTCGTCAATGCCGAAAGCCAGCCGGGGCAAAAGCTGGCGCCGGCGTTTGGCTACAAGGACGCACAGCGGCTGCTGGCCCTGGAGCAGGACAAACCGCTGTTGGAAAAAATGACCGCGGATTAAGTGGGAGCGGGCGATGCCCGGGTCACCGGGTTTTTCCGCAATCGTGAAGTTGCCGATGCGGTAACGGCATTGCCCATTTTTTCTTTTCATCCCGGCCACGCATCGGCTGTTGTCGGCATTGACGCGCGATGATTTTTTTTGTGAGAATATTGTGGGGGGCAGCGCAACCTCCAATTTTTCCTGATGAAAGTATTGTTCCGATGGACATTGATGTCCGCTGCAAAGCGCTCAAGTGTTAGCCCGCCCCGCGGTTAGCACTGCGCCCGCGTCGCCGCAGCGCGTTTTTCTGCTGGTGGCGGCGTTTTACGCGATCGGCATCGCGCTGCTGGTGCTGGGCTGGTATGTAAGGCTGATCGGTGGACAGGCATTGCTGGCCAGCACAGCCATTGCCGGCGCGGTCAACCTGGGTTTCCTGCTCGTTTTCAAGACCCGTTTCAACGAGCGTTTCGCCGATCCGGGCCTGGCACTGGCGCAGACGCTGGCGGCGATCACCCTGATCATGTTCGTCGCCTACCAGTTCGACCAGGAGCGCAGTCTGGTGCTGGCCTGGTGCCTGGTGGTGCTGCTGTTCGGCGTATTCAGCTTCAAGCCGCGCGAATTCCTGACCATCACCCTGTTCATGCTGGCGGCCTATGCCCTGGTCATCAATCTGCTGATGATCTTCCGCGCGGATCGGGTCAATGTCTATCTCGAGTGGTATCAATGGATATGGCTGGCGCTGATCCTGCCCTCGTTTGCGCTGATCGGCACGCGCATCAGCGCCATGCGCCTGCGCATCCTGCGCACCAACGAAGAACTGACCAATGCGCTCGCCACCATCCACAACCTGGCGACGCACGATTCGCTCACCGGCCTGCCCAACCGTGCCTCGCTGAACGACACCTTCGAGCATGCGCTGGCGCGCGCCGGGCGCAGCCGCGAACAGCTCGCCGTGTTTTTTCTGGACCTCGATCATTTCAAGGCCATCAACGATACGCTGGGGCACCCGGTCGGCGACCAGCTGTTGCGTGAAATGGCGCGGCGCCTGCGCAGCAGCATCCGCGGCAGCGATCTGGTGGCCCGGCTTGGAGGCGACGAGTTTGTAGTGATGGTGGAGAGCGTTTCCGAGCGCGCGAATCTGAAGGTGCTGGCGGCGAAGATTCTCGCCACCATCGGCGAGCCGATCCGCCTGCAGGGGCACGAGGTCAAGGTGACGGCGAGCATCGGTCTGGCGGTGTTCCCCGAAGACGGCCTCGATGTGTCCGCCCTGCTGGCCAGCGCCGACATGGCCATGTACCGCTCCAAGGCGCTGGGCCGCAACCGCTACAGCGAATACACGCATGAGCTGGGCGAAAGCGTGATTGAGCGCTTCGAGATCGAAAAAGGCATGCGCCAGGGGATGGAAAACAGCGAGTTCCATCTCTACTATCAACCGAAGATGGAATTTCGCTCCGGCAAGATGCTGGGCGTGGAGGCCCTGATTCGCTGGCACCACCCCGTCCTGGGGTTGCTGGGTCCGGACCGCTTCATTCGTATTGCCGAGGAAACGGGTTTCATCCTGCCGCTGGGCAAATGGGTGATCGAGCAGGCCTGTCGGCAGGCGCGCGCCTGGCACGATGCCAGGCTGCCGCGCTTTGCCATTGCCGTGAATCTCTCTGCCAAGCAGCTTACCGACAAGGACCTGGTGAGCTATGTCGGCGCGGCGCTGCGCGTCAGCGGTGCCGATCCGGCCCTGATCGAGTTCGAGATAACCGAAACGGCCGTGATCCATAACCTGGACGAGGCGGTGGTGGTGCTCGAGGCCTTGCGCGCGCTCGGTGTGAGTCTGTCGATCGATGATTTCGGCACGGGTTATTCCTCGCTGTCCTTCCTGAAGCAGTTGCCGGTGGACACCCTCAAAGTCGACCGCTCCTTCGTCAAGGATCTGCCGCACAACTCGGACGATATGGCGATCACGCGCGCCGTCATCGCCATGGCCCATGGTCTGTCG
The DNA here is from genome assembly GCA_036394575.1 of Usitatibacteraceae bacterium. Lineage (GTDB taxonomy): Bacteria > Pseudomonadota > Gammaproteobacteria > Burkholderiales > Usitatibacteraceae > UKL13-2. The sequence continues at coordinate 8,022 of DASWEY010000076.1, forward strand.
ATGAAGGTGGTGGCCGAAGGCGTGGAAGAACGCCGGCAATTCGATTTCCTGCGCGACGAAGGTTGCGACGAGTTCCAGGGATTCTTCTGCCGTCCCGCGCTGGAGCATTACAAGCTCGAGGCGCTGATCCGCGAGCATGGCCTGATCATCCCGGCCAAGGCTTGATCGGAGATAGGCGCCGGGCATGCTGCCTGAGCGCCGGCCCGCCGCGATACGGACCGCGGCACCGTGGCGAAGAACAATATGCAGCTGCTATGGCTTGCGCTATGCTGAAAGCGCTGCCTCGCCCCGCGATAGGTAGCATCCACCCACCTGCTCAGCAAGGTCGCCGTCCGTGAGCACACTGCCCGACTACCGCTTGTTGTCGACAGCGCATATTGAACCGCCATCGTTCCGGCGTTTCATCGTGCTGTCGCTGCTGCTGCACCTGTTGGTCGTGCTTTTGTTCGGCGATGCCGGCGGCGGTGCGCGGCGCGGCGAGCGTTTGTGGGGCGCATTTCGCGCCACGCTGGAACCGATCACCAGCGGATCTGGGCTCAAGCTGGATCGAAAAGTGGATCTGGGCGCGCCGGTCGCGCGCCCGCCGGAGAATCCGCCACCCGCCGCTTCGTCCCGGCCCGCCGCCGAGGCGATCACACCGGCGTCCGCCGACGCGACCGCGACAGCCAGGGAGGGCGCCCCACCGGCACCGCCGAAGCCGGGAAATGCGCCGACGTCCGAGGTATTGCCCTATATCGTCAGGGACGTCGAAAAACCGGTTTCGTCCTTCGTGGTGGCGCCACCGACCAGCATGCCGGACGTGGTGGCGCCGGCGGCAGAACGGCCGCGTCTGGTGCCGCTGCAGAATGTCGATACGACGACCACGCCGCCGCAGGCGCGCGAACTCGCACCGTTCATCGCGCCAAAACCGCGCGAAGAGGAACCGGTGATGCCGCGGCTGGTTCCGCTTCCGGCCGCCACGATCGGGCGCGAGGCCGCCCCCCCGACCTTGATGCCGCGCATCCTGCCGGCAGAGCCTACCCCGGCGCTCACACCGCTGTCGCCGGCCAAAATCGAGCGCGAATATGCGCCGGTCGCCGAACCCTTGCCGCGGCTGCTGCCGGTGGCGCCTGTGCCGCTGGCCGCACCGACGCCGCTGTCGCCGGCCAAAATCGAGCGCGAATATGCGCCGGTCGCCGAACCGCTGGTACCGGTGGCGCCATTGCCACCGGCAGCCCTGCCGAGACGCGAGCTGGCGCCCTATGTGGCGCCGAAGATCGAGCGCGAGTCCGCGGCACCGGCCGACGCCACGCCCACTGCGTCGCCAGAATCGCGTTTGGCGCCGACAGTCCCGGCCGACAATGCGCCCCGCGAGGCCGCGGTTCCCGGCGAACGCGAACCGGTGCCGCAGACCGAACGCAGTGCGCCGGAAAAGCCGTCTGCACAGGCGGTTGCACCCGGCGCTGCGGGCGATACCACCACGTTGAAACGCGCGCCACCATCGACCGCCGGGCCGCGCCTCGACATGGACGCGATTCGCAATCGCGCCCGCGATTTAGGCAATGCCAGGGCCAGCGAAGGTACGGGCCCGCGGACGGTGCTGCCGTTTCCAACCCCGCCGCCGGGGGCGCTCAAGTCCAAAGATGCGAAGATTTTCGACAAGGCCCTGAAGCGCCCGGATTGTCGCGACGCTTATGCCGGCATGGGGCTCGCCGCGGTGATTCCCCTGGTGGCTGATGCGATCAGCAACAAGGGTTGCAAATGGTAGGCGCCGGGCGCCTCAGAGCAGACCGGGAATCCAGCGTTTCACGCGCGCCCTATAGGCGAGATAAGCCGCGCCGAACCTCGCCTGCAGATGCGCCTCGTCTTCCAGCACGCGGCGCTGAAACCAGAAGAGGTGAAACGCCAGCAGCAGCGCAGCCGGGATGGAACAAAAGGTAATGCCCAGGCCGAGCATGAAAATCAGGTGGCCCAGGTACATGGGATTGCGCGTACGGGCATAGATGCCCGAATCGACGATTCGCTCCGGCGGGATATCGATGCCGGGTCCGCCGCCGCCATGTGCAGTACGGTACTGTCCGCTGAGGTGGTACTGGGCATAACCCCAGGCAAGCAGGGGCAATCCCCAGCCGACAAAATACATCCCGTCGCGCCGGATCAGCAGTTCCAGCGCGATGACGCACAGCGGATAGACCACAAAGGTTCTTCGCGAGGTGCTTTTCAGCCAGCGGCGCAGGCTGAAGGGGCGGGTCCGGCTGAACAAAGGCATCATTGATATGCGTTCATGGAAACCGGACGATTCACATCCGGGCGTGGCGTTATTTTGGCATGACGGCATTTGCCCAGCGCTTGCGGCGCCAGACCTCCTGCTCGCGTTTGTCGAGAAAAGTCCAGGCGACGATGCGGCTTTTCTTCTGACCCTGCGTCATGGCGATGGTCCTGACGTCGCGCGCCTTCGCTGCCTTGAGCGCGGCATAGACGTCGGGCAGATTCGACTCTTTCGAGATCAGGGTGCTGAACCAGAGACAGCTCGCGGGAATTTCCGCACTTTCCTCGACCATGCCGGCAATGAACGCGGCCTCGCCGCCCTCGCACCATAGCTCGCTACCCTGGCCGGCAAAATTCAGACGCGGCGCCTGCATGTCGACGCTGCCGGCCGCGGATACCTTGCCCAAATTTTCCCATTTGCGCCGCGAGCCCAGCTCGGCGTCGTAGCGCGAGGCATGAAAGGGGGGATTGCACATCGACAGGTCGAACGCCTCATCCGGCTGCAGCAGACCGCCGAAAACACGCGTTTCGACCGATTGCAGGCGAAGATTGACGGCAGCGGCCAGGCCCTCGTTGGCGGCGACGATTTTGCGGGCCGAGGCCAGGGCCGCCGGATCGATGTCGCTGCCGACGAAATGCCAGCCGTATTCGCGCTGGCCGATGAGCGGATAGATGCAATTGGCGCCGACACCGATATCCAGCACCCGCACCGCCGGCCCGCGCGGAATCAGCCCTTCGTTGCCGACTGCCAGCAGATCGGCAAGATGATGAATATGATCGGCGCGGCCCGGGATCGGCGGGCACAGATAGCCAGCCGGAATGTCCCACCAGGTGATGTTGTAGAAATGCCGGAGCAGGGCGCGATTGAGAGCCTTGACCGCATCCGGGTCGGCAAAATCGATCGACAAGTCGCCGTGGACATTGCGCGTCACAAAATGCGCAAGATCGGGGCTGTCTGCGGTCAGCGCATCGAAGTCGTAACGCAGGCGATGACGGTTGCGTGCATGCAGACCGGCTTTCAAGGTTGGCGTCGCACTGCCCTTGCTGACAGGCAACACAGTCAATCCGGCGGACGCTTTTGATCGCATGCGAATTCCCGGCAACGATGACGCGCGCCCGGCTGGCGCGACGTTACATGTTGGCATTGATCCGCATTATGCGTCGTTCCCCTCGCGGGTGATTAAAAAAACAGGAGAGGGCGGGACCGATTCAGGCAGGTTGTGCAATATGTTTGAACAGGTTGGCACCGGGCTTCGTGCCCTAGACATGGGGCGGCACAGACCGCCCCATGCGGGCAGCGGGTTCAGGGGCCGATCACCAGGGCGGTGAACGGCGGCACATACGCCTGCAAGGTGACCAGCAGGCCGACCAGACAGGCCAGCGCCAGGCTGTGGAAGAACACATAGCGCAGGATTTCGCCCTCATGACCGAACCAGTTGGTCGCGGTCGAGGCAACCACGATCGACTGCGCGTCGATCATCTTGCCCATCACCCCGCCGGAACTGTTGGCGGCGGCCATCAGCACCGGGTTCAGGCCCAGTTGTTCGGCGGTGATTTTTTGCAGGCTGCCGAACAGGACGTTCGAGGACGTGTCCGACCCGGTCAATGCGACACCCAGCCAGCCGAGCAGGGTACCGAAGAAGGGATAGAAAGCGCCGGTGTGGGCAAAGGCCAGCCCCATGGTGGCATCCACACCGGAATAGCGGGTGGTGAAGCCGATCGCCAACATCGCGGAAATGGTCAGCAGGGAGTAGCGCACCGTTACCAGGGTTGAGCCATAGGTTTTGATCACGGCGCCGAAATTGATGCGCATCGCCAGCGCGGCGAGCACGGCGGCAACAAAAATGCCGCTGCCGGTGGCCGACAGCCAGGAGAAGGCGAACACGGCGCCTTCCGCCTTGGCATTGGTCGGCGCCACGGGCGGCACCCGCTGGATCATTTTGTCGAGCCCCTCAATGGCGTACTGGGGATTGGAAATGCCATTGAGCCAGGCTTTCACTTGCGGCAGGCCCCAGGCAAACACCACCAGCGCCAGGATCACCCAGGGCAGCCAGGCCTGTACCACTTCGGCGGTGGAATGGCTGTGGCGGACCATGCGTTTTTTTGCCTCATCGGGCGACACAAATTCCGCGTCGCGGGTGGTGCCGAGCATGATGGTTTTGGGTTGCCAGATTTTCAGGAAACCGGTCAGGCATGCCATCGAGACCACAGCCGCGACCACATCCACCAGCCACGGGCCGTGATAGTTGGAGACGATGAATTGCGGCACCGCAAAGGCGGCCCCCGCCACCAGCACGGCCGGCCAGATTTCCATCATGCGTTTGAACCCGGCAAAAGCCCAGATCAGCCAGAACGGCACGATCAGCGAGAACAGCGGCAGCTGACGGCCGACCATGGCCGACAGTATATTGAGGTCGATGCCGGTGACGCTTTGCAGGCCGATGATCGGCGTGCCCAGCGCGCCATAGGCGACCGGCGCGGTATTGGCGATCAAGGACAGGCCGGAAGCGGCCAGGGGCGAGAACCCGAGGCCGATCAGCAAGGCGCCGGTGACCGCGACCGGCGTACCGAAGCCGGAGGCGCCTTCGAAAAAAGCGCCGAAGGAAAATGCGACCAGCAGGAGTTGCAGGCGGCGATCGTTGGTGATGCCGGCGATGCTGTCCTGCAGGATCTGGAAACGGCCGGTGCTTTCCGTCAGCTTGTACAGGAAAATCACGTTGAGGATGATCCAGCCGATCGGCAGCAAACCGTATACGGCGCCGAATACGGCGGTTTTGCCCGCCATCGCGGCCGGCATGCCGAACACGAAAATCGCAATGATCAATGCGGCCGCGAGGCCGAGAAGCGCAGCGATATGTGCCTTGACCTTGAAAAAGGCCAGGGCGCCGAGCAGCACCACGACCGGGACGGCGGCACAGACCGTGGAAAGCGCCGGGCTGCCGAGCGGATCATAAACTTGTTGCCACATGAAAGTCCTCCGGGACGGGAAAGTTGAAGGCATGGCGGGGGGTGAAGACTCCGCTGCCGTCATTGTTTTTATGCTTATGCGGATCAGGTCCGATGGATATGCGGCAACCGCCCCACCAGCCTGTACCCAGAGTATGCGGCGCGACTTACGGCAAGCTGACCAGTCGCGGCGCGGACTGCCGCCGTCCCGTCCCCAATGCGGCAGGCGTAAAAAAACCCCGGCATGCCGGGGTTTTTTACGCTGCTGACTTCGGGCTTAGATCGACTGAATGTTGGTCGCTTGCTTGCCCTTCGGACCGGTGGTCACATCAAAAGAAACCTTTTGATTTTCCGCCAGGGTCTTGAACCCGCTCGACTGGATCGCCGAGAAGTGCACGAACAGGTCTTCACCTTTGTCGTCCGGGGTTACAAAACCAAAACCTTTTGCATCGTTGAACCATTTAACGGTACCAGTTGCCATTTTCATTTCCTAATTAAAAGTTGACTGAGCGGCTGCTCATGTCGTTCGAACCAAGAAAGAAACAGACGGTACTGAAACGGTACTGAATTTATTAGCTTGAATCGTGCGACCCGATGATTATACGCACAAAAACGGCCGGGTAGTGGGTTTTTTCCGGGGAGCGGAACCGGCATCCGCCCGGGGGTCTGAGGCCGGCCGCCGAATGCATTAAACTATCGCGCTTCACCGTCGGTGATCCCGCGGTGTTTTCGGCACTTTTAACCTAACTCACAGGTCACGACAATGCGAATTCATTGGCTTCTGGCAGCACTTGTCATCCCCGGGCTTTCCATGGCCTCCGAGGGGATGTGGACTCTCGATAATCTGCCGACAAAGAAAATTCAGGCGGAATACGGCTTTGCCCCCGATGCGCAATGGGCCAACCACGTCATGCTGGGCTCGGTGCGTATCGCCGGCGGCTGCTCGGCGTCGTTCATTTCCAAGGATGGGTTGGTGATGACCAATCATCACTGCGCACAGGCCTGCCTGAACCAGCTGTCGACGGCCAAGCAGAATTACATCAAGGATGGCTTCCTCGCCAAGACGCGCGAGGAAGAGGCGAAATGTCCGGAAATCGAGCTGAACCGCCTCGAGCAGATCAAGGACGTCACCGAGGAAGTGAAAAAAGCCACCGCCGGTCAGGAAGGCGAGAAATTCCAGCTGGCGCAAAATGCAGTCCGCGCCAAGCTGACCTCGGCTTGCGTGGGCAGCGAAAAAGACACGACCCGCTGCGATTTGGTCGACCTTTACCATGGCGGCCGCTATCACCTCTACAAATACCATCGTTTCCAGGACACGCGCGTGGTGTGGGCGCCGGAATTCGCGGCGGCCTTCTTCGGCGGCGACCCGGACAATTTCAACTTCCCGCGTTACAACCTCGACATCACTTTGCTGCGCGCCTATGAAAACGGCAAGCCGGCGGTGGTCAAGGACTTCTTCCCGTTCAGCAAGGATGGCGCCAAGGAGGGCGAGCTGGTGTTCGTGACCGGTCATCCCGGTTCGACCCAGCGCCAGTTGACGATGGCGCAGCTAATCACCTTGCGCGATATCGGCCTGATTCCGCGCCTGCAGCAACAGTCCGAATTGCGCGGCGTGATCACGCAATATCGCAAGACCGGCCCGGAGGCCGCGCGCACCGCCGAGAGCCTGCTGTTCGGCATCGAGAACAGCTACAAGGCGCAAAACGGCCAGCTCAGCACCCTGCTCGACCCCGCCCTGATGAAGAAGATGCAGGACGAGGAGACCGCGCTGCGCAAATTCGTCAATTCCAGGCCGGCCCTGAAAGCCACCACGGCCGGTTCCTGGGATGCAATCGAAAAAGCCGAGGCCCTGTATCGCAATATGCAAAAACCCTTCCAGATGATCGAGGGCAGCCAGGCGTTCAACAGCACCCATTTCCGCTTCGCCCGTACCCTGGTGCGTGGTGCCGAGGAGCGCACCAAGCCGAACGCGGAACGCCTGCCCGAATTTGCCGACGCCCGCCTGCCGGAAGTCGAACAACGCCTGTTTTCCAAGGCGCCGGTCTATCCGGAGTTTGAAAAGGTCAAGCTGACCTTCTCGCTGACCAAGATGCGTGAACTGCTTGGCGCCGACAGCGTGTTCGTCAAGCAGATTCTCGGCAAGCAATCCCCCGAGCAGCTGGCCGACGCGCTGATTGACGGCAGCAAGCTTGCCGATCCCGAGCTGCGCAAGACGTTATGGGCCGGCGGCAAGGATGCCGTGGCCAAGTCGGACGATCCCTTCATCAAACTGGCCCTTGCCGTCGATGCCGATGCGCGCGCCTTGCGCAAGCGCTACGAGAAGGAAGTCGAGTCCGTGGTCCAGAAAAATTCTGAGCTGATCTCGGCGGCGCGCTTCGCCAAGGACGGTACCAATGCCTATCCGGATGCGACTTTCACCTTGCGCCTGTCCTACGGCGAAGTCAAAGGCTGGGATGAAGCCGGCAGCAAGGTGACCCCGTTCACCAATTTTGCCGGCGCCTTCGCGCGCGACACCGGCGCCGATCCGTTCGCGCTGCCGCCTTCCTGGCACGCCAGGAAAGACAAGATCGATCTGAACAAACCGTTCGACTTTGTCACCACCCATGACATCATCGGCGGCAATTCCGGCAGCCCGATGATCAACAGGAAGGGCGAAATCGTCGGCCTGATTTTCGACGGCAATATTCATTCGCTGGGCGGCGCATTCTGGTTTGATCCGCGCTACAACCGCGCCGTCGCGGTGCACAGCTCGGCCATTCTCGAGGCGCTGGACAAGATCTATGGCGCCACCGATCTGACCCGCGAGATCGCCGGTAACTGAGCGATGCCGCGCCGGCCCCGCCGGCGCGCAGGGAATCTGCAACAGGAAAAGGGGCGCTGCGGCGCCCCTTTTCCATGTCTTTTCCTTGTTTCATCAGCCTGTTATTTGCCGCCGGGCGTCTCCCGGCTACCGTACGCCGCATTGCATGGACAGTCGGGAACCTGCGCGTTATAGTGGCCGCCTCTTGCACCCCCGCCAGCGGTCCCGGTGATCGGTGAATCCGGCCGGTAAATCCATTCATGTCCTTTGTGCGCACCACCCCTGAAGGCAGCCTGCAGTTGCTGATAGCCAGCTGGCAACGCTACCGCGAGCGTGGCACCTTTGAGCAATTCGCCGAATTCGCACTGGCGCTGAACAGTCTCACGGAACTGTTCGCCGGTCTGCGCCTGCCCGGGTTGGTCAGGTTGTGCGAGGGGTTGGAGAATGCGGTGCTGCCGCTGTTCGGCGATGCTTCCGCCCATCCGATTGCCGAACCCGATGCGGTGGTGCTGACGCGCCAACTTGAGGCCCTGCTACAGGCGATGGAGCATGCGCAGCCGCGTGCCCAGGCGGAGGCGAGAGAGAAGGATGCAGGACGGGATGCCGGGCGTCTGGATGCGGAACCGGCCGACGACAGTGCCTTGCGCGAATGGACCAAGCCGCGCGAGGTGTGGCTGGTGGCCGGCGCCGAGCACCCCTGGGTGGCGGCACTGGTCGAGCAATTCACCGTATTCGGTTTTCGCATCGCGCGCATGGACTGGGGCGCCGCAACGCCGGAAGCCTCGCCGCTGGTGATGCTGCTGATCCCGCCGCCCACGGGCTATGGCAAGGATGAAATCGACTGGATTGCGCGGATGCGTCCGGCGCATCCGGCCAGCCAGCTGTTCTGCCTGAATGTTCCCCGGCAGCTGGTGACCATGGTGAATCTGCTCCGCGCCGGCGCCGACGTCACCATCCAGCCTGAAGAGCAGACCACCACCTCGCTGGCGCGGGTGCTCGACCTGATCCAGGCCCGCGAACAGGAGCCGTTCCGCGTGCTGCTGGTGGAAGATTCGGCGACCGCGGTGGCCGTGATCCAGCGTGCGCTGGCCCAGCACGGCATCGACAACCAGTCGATCACCGATCCGCAGCAGCTGTTGTCCGCGGTCGAGGCCTATCGTCCGGATCTGGTGCTGATGGACATGCATATGCCGCATTGCAACGGGGTCGAGGCCACGCGCGTGTTGCGCCAGGTCGCCGCCTACCAGTCGGTGCCGGTGGTATATCTCTCCAGCGAAAAGGACATGGGTATGCAGGTTGAGGCGCTACGCCTCGGCGGCGACCAGTTCCTGACCAAGCCCTGCAACCCGGTGTTGCTGGGCGCGGTGGTGAATACCAAGATCGAACGCTATCGCGAGATGCAGCGCTCCAGCCTGCACGATGGCCTGACCGGCCTGCTCAACCACTCCGCCAGCAAGACGCGGCTGGGGCAACTGTTGCAGACCCTGCGGCCCGAGCGCGACCGCCTGTGCGTGGCGATGCTCGACATCGATCATTTCAAGTCGGTCAACGACACCTATGGCCATCCGGTCGGCGACCAGGTAATCCGCAGTCTTGCCTGGCTGCTGAAAGGCCGCCTGCGCGCCACCGACATCATCGGGCGCTATGGCGGCGAGGAGTTTCTGGTGGTGCTGCGCGGCGCCGATGCCGATGAAGCCCATGCAGTGCTCGACCGCATCCGCCGCGACTTCGCGAACATGCCCCATGTGCACGGCGCCGGCGTGCTGCGCGCCACGTTCAGCGCCGGGCTCTGCGCCTATCCGGCACGCCTGACGGTCAGCGATCTGAGCAAGGCGGCCGATGATGCCTTGCTCGCCGCCAAGCGGGCCGGGCGCAATCGCATCGAGCGTGCCCCGGCCTGATCGTCCGCCTGTTCGGCGCACTGAACTTCGCTGTGCGCCGATCATCCAATCAAGGCGTAGCTCCGTATATTTCAAGGCGGCGTAGAATGATTTTTGTGAGCCGCACCCTCATCGAAAGGAATGGACGATGAATACTTCCACAACTGCACGCCTTGCAATGCTCTTTTGGCTGGCCTGCGCCGGAATTGGCGCAGCCGGTGCGACGGTCACGGTTACCTTCGTCAAGCCGGAAGGTTATGCCGATATGCCCTGGTCAATACAGGACCGTGAAAGGGTTTTCAAGGACCTCACGACGCATTTCAACAAGCTGGGCGCGACCCTGGCGCCCGATCAGGATTTGAAGCTCGAGATTCTCGATCTGCAATTGGCAGGGCGCATGGCGCTCAGCCGGCGCGGGCCGGAGAATTTCCGCATCCTGAGAGGCGCCGCCGATTGGCCCAGCATGCGTCTGCGCTATACGCTGGAATCGAAGGGCACGGTTCTGAAAAGCGGCGAGGATCGCCTGAGCGATATGGATTATCTTCACCATGGCAATTCGCTCACGGCCAATACGCCGCTGCGCTACGAGAAGCGCATGATCGATGACTGGTTCAAGAGCAGAATCCTGGCGCCGGCCAACTAGAACAGCGCAGTCGCATGGACGGTAATTGGCTGGCTTGTCGCGATAAACGCCGTTACCGATAACAACAATACCGGAGGGAGGAATTGATGCCTGCATCAATGCTGCGCGCCATTCTGGCGACGCTGGGCTCGCTGTTGCTGCCATTGCCGTTTGCCCATGCACAAAGCGCTTATCCGAACAAGCCGATTCGTTTCGTGGTGCCCAATCCGGCCGGCGGCCTGCCCGATACGGTGGCGCGCATCATCGGCCAGAAGCTGGGCGAGCGCCTCGGGCAGCAGATCATCGTCGATAACCGCCCCGGCGCCAACGGCGTGGTGGCGGCGCAGAATATTTCGTCTTCCCCCGCTGACGGCTATACCTTTCTGGTGACCGACAGCTCCATGTTCACGGTCAATCCTTTCCTCTATGCCAATTTGGTCTACGACGCGAAAAAGGATTTCGTGCCGGTGTCGCTGATCGCCAATGCGCCGCTGTACCTCGCCGTGCATCCGGGGGTGCCGGCCAATACCTTGCAGGAATTCATCGCGCTGGCCAAGACCAGGCCCGGCGAACTCAGCTATGGCTCGTCCGGGGTCGGCAGCACCCATCAGCTGACCATGGAAAGCCTGAAGACGGCGGTCGGCATCGACGTTGTGCATGTACCCTTCAAGGGTTCGGGGCAATCGGTGCCGGCGCTGATCGGTGGGCAAACCTCGGCGGTAGTGGCGGCCCTGCCTTCGCTGTCCGGCTTCGTCAACACCGGGCAGGTGAGGCTGCTGGCGGTCAATTCATTGAAACGTTCGCCGCAGGCGCCGAATGTGCCAGCGATTTCCGAGACGGTGGCCGGTTTCGATTTCGCGCCCAGCATCGGCGTGCTCGCGGCGACCGGCACCCCGGCCGGGATCATCCAGCGTATCAGCGGCGAGATCGCGGCCCTGGTCAGGCTGCCGGCGGTGATCGAGAGCATGCACAAGATGGGCATCGACCCAGTCGGCGGCAGCCCCGAACAATATGCGGCCCTGTTGAAGGCAGATGCGGAACGCTCGGCGCGCGCCATCAAGGCGGCGGGGATCAAGGCGGAATAGCCTGCCGCACCGTGCGATCGGGCAGCAATAAAATATCAAACTCCAGCATCCATGCGCCTTCCCGGGCAAAAATGCCCCGAAAGGCGCACCATTGCTGGATCCGCATAAAATGATCGCAGGTGTTGCGCTTACAGCAACAGGAATGCCGCCGCCGCGATAATGGTCGGCGGCAGCGCACCCAGCAGCAGGCCACCCGCGCCGATCGATTCGTGTTCAAAGCCAGGACGCAGCAGGGCCACGCCCGCCGGATTGGGCGCATTGGCGATCACGGTAAGACCGCCGCCGGCGACCGCGCCCGCCATCAGCATGTACTTCGATATCGCCGGCAGACCATCGATCAGCGAACCCAGGTAGGTCAGCGCCGCATTGTCGGTAATCGCGGTGAGGCCCAGCGCGCCGAAGAACAGCGCGGTCGGCGCCAGGCTGGAGACAAGGGGTTGCAGCCACCATTGCTGCATGCCGCCCAGCACCACCAGGCCGGCCAGGAAAAATCCCACCAGCAAGCCTTCTTTCAGGATCAATGGATGCTGATGGCGTTCATAAGCTTGTGTATAGCCCATGAAAAACAGGAAGATGCCTATGAAAATCACCGGGTGATGGGCGAAGGCGACCACCATCGCCAGCAGGGCGAGATGGATGGCGCTCACCAGAAGCGGCACCGGCGGGGTCGTTGCCGCGCCGTCCGCCCTGTCGGCATTGCCGATATATTTGCGCAGCGCAAAGGTGACAGCCGTGGCATTGATCAGCACCGCGAGCGCCGCCTTGCCGCCGAAGTGGGTGGCCATGAAGGCGGTGTCCCAGTTCCAGGCCGCCGCGACCATCAGCACCGGCGGTGCGGCGTAGGAGGTGAAGGTGCCGCCGATGGAAATATTGACGAACAGCACGCCGAGCGCCGCGTACTTCAATTTTTCCGGCATGTCCTTGCGGAAAATCTGCGGCGCCAGGGTCAGCGCGGCCAGGGTCATCGCCGCCGGTTCGGTGATGAACGAACCCAGCACCGGCACCACGGCAAGGCACAGCCAGACCCGGGTCACGGCGCGGCGTCCCGGCAACACCCCGGCCAGCGCGTCGATCGCACGCTGCACGATTTCCAGCACCGGGCGGGATGCGGCAACCACCATGATGACGAAGACGAACAGGGGCTCGGTGTACTGCCGCGACTCGGCATAGGTCACCGCCTCCTTACCGCCGCTCAGCAGCGCCATGGCGAGAACGAGAACGAAGGCCCAGCAGCCGAACACCACCTCGACTTCGCCAAGCAGATGGAACAGTCCGGCATGGCGTGGATAGCGATGCGCCAGCACCTCAAACGACTTGGCGGCAAAGGTGTGCAGCAAGGCAGCGACAAACAGGATCGCGGCGACAATCTGGATGGTGCTGGCTTCCACGGCGGCGATGCCTTTCAGCAAGGAGACGCCGCATCATAGCAAGCGCGTCTGCTGTTTCCATGGCGCTGCTATAATCCGCAGCCCTTTTGCCGGTTCCCACTATGGCCAACGCACAACACGCCGCGTCCGCCGATTTTTGCGCCATCGATTTCGGCACCTCCAATTCCGCCGTGGTCCTGCCGGTCGACGGGGTCCGCGACGGCCTGCGCCTGGTCGAACTCGAAGCCGGTCATACCTCCATTCCCACGGCCGTTTTTTTCAATGCCGAGGACGGCTCGCGCGCCTTCGGGCGCGCTGCCGTGCAGGCCTATGTGGATGGCTACGACGGACGGCTGATGCGTTCGATCAAAAGCATCCTCGGCGCCGACTTGATGGAACGCAGCACCGAAGTCGGGCTGGGCATGAGCGTGAAATATCTCGATGTGGTGATTGCTTATCTGCGGCGGCTGAAACAGGTTGCAGAAGCCGACCGCGGCGGCGCGCTGAAGCGCGCGGTGATCGGCCGCCCGGTGTTTTTCGTCGATGGCGATCCCGTGCGCGACCGCCGTGCCGAAGCAACCCTGGCCGAGGCGGCGCGCGCCGTCGGTTTCGATGAAGTCGCTTTCCAGTTCGAGCCGATCGCCGCCGCGCTCGATTTCGAGCGCAGCTGCGAAACGGAAACCCTGGTGATGGTCGCCGATATCGGCGGCGGCACCTCGGATTTCTCCCTGGTGCGCGTCGGCCCGCAGCGCCATGCGCGACTGGAGCGGCAGGACGATATTCTCGCCAACCACGGCGTGCATGTGGCCGGCACCGATTTCGATCGCGAAGTCAGCCTCGCCGCGATCATGCCCGAGCTGGGCTTCGGCTCGCGCGGACGCCAGCAGGCGCGGGTGCCGGGCGCCGTCTATTTCGATCTCGCCACCTGGCATCTGATCAATACCGTGTACGCCGCCAATCGCGTGGTGGAATGCCGCCTGATGCGCAATATGTACGCCGATCTCCGCTTCCACGATCGCCTGATGCGCGTGCTCGAGCAGCGCCTGGGTCATGCCCTGGCGGCGCAGGCCGAAGCCGCCAAGATTTCCGTCTCCGAAAGCGGCCGCGCCGCGATCAATCTCGAATTGGTCGAGTCCGGCCTGCACCCGACATTCGACGAGGGTCGCCAGCGGCTGGCGCTGGCCGAGCGCCTCGACAGCATTGTCGCCGCGGCGCGCGAAACGCTGCAGCAGGCCGGCATCGACGCCGCCGCGGTGGGGGCGCTTTATTTCACCGGCGGATCGACCGGCCTGACGGCGCTGACCGAGGCGATCGCCGCCGTGGTGCCTGCGGCGCGGCGCGTCAGCGGCGACCGCTTCGCCAGCGTCGCCAGCGGCCTGGGGGTTTACGCCAGCCGGCGTTTTAGCTGATTTCGCTGAGCGTCGCCACCATCGCGGCCGATGGCGGCCGGCTTGACCGGCAATCCGCAGGTGCGTAAAAAGATACCATTCGTCGATTCCGCGACAACGATGAACACCGGCCGCGCGCGCAACGCCGCGCGGTTTTTGCAAGCGCATGATCTGGAGAACGCTGATGATCAGAACCGCGATGGCCGTGTTCATGCTGTTTACCCTATGCGCTTGTGTGACGGGCCCCGGCGAGCCGGCCGTGCCCGCCGCACCGGCGGCGGCAGTGGCCGATCTGGCGCCCGGCGGCAAACTGCGCGCGGCCATCAATTTCGGCAATCCGATCCTCGCCGTCAGGGATGCGGCAAGCGGCGAGCCGCGCGGACTGTCGGTGGACCTGGCGCGCGAACTGGGCCGGCGTCTGCGGGTGCCGGTCGAACTGGTCACTTACACAGCCGCCGGCAAGGTGGTAGAGGGCCTCAAGGCCGGCCAATGGGATATCGGCTTTGTCGCCATCGATCCGGCGCGCGCGGTCGATATGGACTACAGCGCGCCCTATGTGGTTATCGAGGGCGCCTATCTGGTCCCGCAGGCGTCCCCGATCGGGCGCAATGAAGACGTGGACCGCGAAGGCATTCGCATCGTGGTCGGCCGCGGCAGCGCTTACGATCTTTACCTGTCGCGCGCGCTGCGCTATGCGCAGCTGGTGCGCGCGCCGACGTCGCCCGCTGTTACCGACATGATGGTGGCGCAAAACCTGGAGGTGGCTGCCGGCGTCAAGCAGCAACTGGAGGCGGACGCCCGGCGCCTCGCCGGAGTGCGCCTGCTCGAGGGGCGCTTCATGGTCATCAATCAGGCCATGGCCCTGCCCAGGGGGCACGCGGCCGGGCAGCATTATCTGGCCGCCTTTGTCGAGGAAATGAAGGCGAACGGCTTTGTCGCCGCCGCGCTCGGGCGGCACGGCATCGAGGGCGCCGTCATCGCCCCCGCCGTGCCGCGTTGAGCATGAAGGCGCGGCGCCATACCTCGTTGCGCCGCGCCATTGCGCAGCGTCTGGCGGTCGCGCTGGTGCTGGCCCTGCTGGCACTGTGCGGCGCGATTGCGGCGCTGTTTACGCAGATCAATGCCGCAGTCAGCGAACAGCAGCTCAACGATGCACTGGGACATTTCCGCACCCGCATCGGCGAGCTCGAATACAGCTGGGCCACGCAGGCCGAAGCGCTGCGTACGCAGCTCGAATTCAGCCATCTGCTCGAGGAGCGCGACCTGCGCCTGCGCCATGCGCGCCTCAACGTGTTCCTGTCCAACCTGGGGGCCGATGCGCTGTTCACGAATTTCGCCCTGGTCGATGCGAACGGCAAGGTGGTCTATCGCTACCGTTCGCGCGCGTTGCAGGATCTTGATCTGCCACCGGCGCGGCGCGGCGCGATGGCCTGGGTATATGGCGCGCAGCAGGACACGCTGTACCGGACCGTCGGCAAGGGCATGCTATTCGACGGCGCCGCCGGCACCCTGGTCATGTATGCATCCATCGACGATAGTCTGCTCAGCAAATACGATTACCCGAATGCGCAGGCGCTGCTGCTGTGGCAGGGCAAGGTGGTGGCGGAATCGCGACGGGCGCCCGTGTCGCCGCCGGCCGGTTTCGACATGCGCTGGCGCCAGGAAAGCACGCTGGAACGGGTGATCGCCTGGGAGCCCGAGCCGGGCGGGCCGGAACTGCGCATTGCGCGCCGCGTGCAGCTGCCGCTGTCGGTCGGCAATATGCTGGCGGTCGTCGTGGGCAGCGTGCTGGTGATCGCCCTGCTCGGCTGGCTTGCGATCGGACGCTGGCTGGCGTTTCAGTCGAACCGGCTGGTCGTTATCGAGAATGCGGTGCGCCATTTTGCCGAGGGCCAGGAGTTCGCGCCGTCGGCGCTGCACGATCTGGACGCTGTCGGTGAGCGGGGCAACGACGAGGTCAGCCGACTGGCGCGCGGCACACAGCGGATGATGCAGGAAATCGCCGGGGCGCAGCAACGCCAGCGGCAGGCCAGCCAACAGGTGCTGGAAATGAATGCCGAACTCGAACGGCGCGTGGAGCAGCGCACCCAGGCGTTGCAGGCGGTCAACCGCGAGCTGGAAACCTTCAGCTATTCGGTGGCGCACGATCTGCGCTCGCCATTGCGGGTGATCGTCGGCTACGCCGCCATCCTGCGCGGCAAGCCGCTGGACGATGAATGCCGCTTGCTGCTCGATCGCATCGAAGCCGGCGGCAAACGCATGGGCGAGCTGATCGATGCCCTGCTGAAGATGTCCAATATCGGCCGCGTCGAGCTGCGGCGCGGGCCGGTGGACTTGAGCCAGCTCGTCGTCCAGGTGATGCAGGAATTGCAGGTGACGATGCCGGCGCGTGTAATGAACCTGCATATCGAACCGGCGCTGGTCGCGGAGGCGGATCCGGTGCTGCTGCGCGCGGTGCTGGAAAACCTGCTGGGAAATGCCTTCAAGTATTCCGCCCGGGCGGATGTGCCGGCAATCGAATTCGGCCGCGTGGAAGACGGCGACAACCCGGCCTATTTCGTGCGCGACAACGGCGCCGGCTTCGATATGAAATATGTGGGCAAGCTGTTCCGGCCATTCCAGCGCATGCATTCGGCGAGCGCCTTCGAGGGCCTCGGCATCGGCCTCGCCACCGCGCACCGCATCATCGAGCGCCACGGCGGGCGCATCTGGGCCGAGTCGGCGCCCGGGCGCGGCGCCACGTTCTACTTTACGCTGGGCTGATTTCCATCGCGTCGAATTGTCCGCCGTTTGCTGGGATAATCCGGGCTTCACTTTCAGGATGGAAAAACATGTACCAGACTTATTTCAACGGCGCCTGGAGCGAGGGCAACACACCCCTGTTCGGCGCCATGGATCACAGCGTATGGCTGGGCTCCTCGGTGTTCGACGGCGCCCGCGCCATTCGCGGCATGGTGCCGGATCTCGATCTGCATCTGGAACGCGTGCGCCAATCCGCCGACAAGCTGGGTCTGGTCTGTCCTTATACCGTGGCCGAGATGACGGCCCTGGTGAAAGCGGGCATGGCGCGGTTCCCGGCGGACGCCGAGCTGTATATTCGCCCCCTGGTATTCGCCACCGAAGGCCTGCTGATCCCCGAGTCCGCCAAGTCCGGTTTCGCACTGACCCTGTTCGACGCGCCCCTGCCGCCGTTCAGCGGCTTCTCGGCCTGCCTGTCGCCCCTGCTGCGCCCCGATCCCCTGATGGCGCCGACCGATGCCAAGGCGTCCAGCCTGTATGCCAACACCACGCGCGCGCTGCGCGACGCCAAGGCGCGCGGATTCGACAACGCCGTGATCGTCGACGGACAGGGGCAGGTGGCCGAGTTCGCGACGTCCAATCTGTTCCTGGTCACGGCGGCCGGCAAGGTGGTCACGCCGGCGGCCAATGGCACATTTCTGGCGGGGGTGACCCGCGCCCGCGTCATCAAGCTGCTGGCAGAAGCCGGCATTGTGGTGGAAGAACGCAGCGTGCTGCCGGCGGAGCTCGATGACGCCCGCGAAATTTTCAACACCGGCAATTTCGGCAAGGTCCAGCCCTGCGTGCGCTATCGGTCGCAAAATTTGCCGATCGGCCCCATCGCCACCCTGGCGCGGGACCGTTATATGGCGTTTGCCCAGGACAAGATCCTGAATTGAATCGTGCAGGGGCGCGGCGGTGACCGATGGCGCGGGTTTTCGCCGATTCGACGCTGCCGGTATGATAGAGACATCGTGGCCCGCCCACTCCAGTCTTCTTCGATATAACGATAACGAGAATCGCCATGAGCACCCCGACCGATGTCCTCACTCCGGCGGATGATTCGCGCCATGACGAGGGCGCATCCGCCGCCGTCGCCGCGCCCGCCGGCGCGGACGAGCGGCTGGCCGGGGAGCGTGACGCCATCAAGGACGGCCTGCAGCAAGTTCGGCGCGATCAACTGGAGATGGTTGAAGTGGCCAATCGCGAAGGTATCGAGGTCGCCATGCAGACGGCGGCGCGTATGCGCGCCCAGGTCGACCGCGAAGCCGTGCGCGTCGCCCTGGCCTTGCGCAAGGCCGAACTCGCTCAGCAGCAGGCCGCGCAGCAGCGCCTCGCGATCGAAGCGGATGCGCGCAAGGTGGTCGATGCGCGCCTGGTTGCCGAGCGTGAGGCCGCCGCCGCCGCGCAGGCGCGCGCGGACGCCGAGCGCAAACTGATCGAGGAGGCCGAGGCCAGACAACGCGCCGAAGCCGGGCTGCTGCATGCCGCCGAACAGACCGGCGAAGCGGAACGTGCCGCCCATGCCCTCGCGCAGCGACGCATCGAAGCCGAGCAGCTGGTCGCCAAGGCCGCCGCCGAGCGCATCGCCGCCGAGGAGCGTGCCCAGCAGGCCCTGCAGCAGCGCTTGGCGGCCGACCGCGAGTTGCAAACGGCCGCCGAGGCGCGCGTGGCCGCCAAGAGCCGGCTGGCCGACCTGGCGCGCGAACGCAGCGAACACGAGGTGCGGATGATGGCGGCGGCCGAAGCGCTGGGCGCTGCCGACGACAGCCGGCAGCAGGATGACGGCGCGCGCGCAGCCGCTGAACAGCGCGCCGCCATGGCCCGCGCGGCCGAGCAACGCGAGCGTGAACGCAGCGCCGCAGAAACCGCCGCCCGCGAGGCGGCCGCGGCGCGGCTGGCTGCTGAGCAAGACGCTGAAGCTGCCGAGCAGGCGCGCGTGCTTGCGGCGCGCGCAGCCCTGGAACAGACGCAGCAGCGTCTCGCCGCCGAACAGCAGCTGGCGGCAAGCGTGCAGGCGCGCGAACAACAGGAACAGGAAGTGGCGGCGCTGGCTAGGCAACGACAGGAACTGGTCGCGCGCATCGAGGCTCTGGCCCAGGAGCGCGCGGCCGCCGAACAGGCGCGAGCGGCGGCGCGGCAGCAGACCGGCGCCGACAGCCGCTTGCGCGACGAAGCGCAGGCGCTGGAGCAAAACGAAATCGCGCTGCGCGAGGCCGTCGAGGCGAAACTGCAGGCCGAGCGCGAGGCTGCCCGTGCGGCGCGGGAACACAGCGAGGCCGCGCACAAAGCACTGGCGGCGACGCGGGCGCGCGAACTCAAGGAAGGCGAATTGCAGGCGGCCCGACAAGCCACGGCCGACGCCGAGGCGGCCCGTGCGGCCGCGCAGGTCAGGGTGGAAGAGGAGCGTGCGCGGCGCGCAGAAGCGCTGGCCCTGGAACAGCAGGAAAAAGAATTGCATGCGGCGCTGGCCGCCAAGGTGCAGGCGGAGCAGGAAGCCACGCATCTCGCCAAAGAGCGATTGGCGGCGGCGCTGCGCTCGGTCGAGGCGGCCAAGGCGCGCGCCCGGACGCAGCACGAACATGCTCTCGCGCAGGAGCAGCATGAGCAGGAATTGCGCGCCGCAGCGAATGCCAAGGTGCAGGCCGAGCGCGAGGCGACGCGTCTGTCCGGCGAACGTGCCCAGGCGCTCAAGCGGGCGGCGGAGGCGGCACATGCGCGTGCGCAAGCCGAAAACGCGGCCGGTGAAGCCGGCTGCGCGGCCGATATCGCGCGCCGCGACGGGGCCCTGGCCCAGGAACAGCAAGAACTCGCCATGCGCGCCGCGATGGATGCCCACACCGTAGTCGAGCAGGAGGCTGCGCGCGCGGCGATCGAGCGCATGGACGCGGTCAAACGCGCGACCGATGCGGCGCTCGCGCGCGAAGCGGCAACAGCGGCCGAGGCCACCGCCCGCGCCGATGCCGAACGCGCGCGCCGCGACGAAGCCGCGGCGCAGGAACAGGCCGAGATTGAATTGCGCAATGCCGCGAACATCACCGCCGAGGCCGAGTACGAGGCGGCACGCATGGCCGAGGAACGCGCCGCTGCCGAACAGCGACTGCTGGACGCGGCGAAGCTTCGCGAGCGGGCCGAACTGGCTGCGCTGGAGGAAGTGGAAGCGCGCATTGTGGGTGAGCGCGAATTGCAGGCTGTCTTCGCGCAGCGAGTACAGGCCGACGCGGCCGCTGCGGATGCGGAGCAGGCGCACCGCGATGCCGGCGAGATGCTGGCCGCCGCGATGCATGCGCCGGCGATTGCGCTGGACCATTCCGGCGCCGCCGGCGAGGGCCGGCGCGAACCCTCGTTCGCAAATGGCAACGCACTGCTGGTGCTCGATGCGCCCGGCGTACGGCGAGCGGCATTGCCGCCTGCGCGCCGCAGGCTCAGCCGCCTGCTGTCGCTCTACGCCTTGTTGACGCTGGCCGTCGGGGCATTGCTAGGCTATGGCGTCGGCATGTCGCAAAAGCCGCCCGCAGTGGCGGCCGGCCGCGGCGAAGCCGCGCCGATTGTGCTGCCGGCCACGCTTGCGCCGCCGCCACGATGGGAAATTCCCGCCACCCTTGAGGAACCCGTGAGCCTGAAAACGGATCGAAACATCGATGCCTTTATGGCCCGTACCCACCGACAGCCCGCACCCACCGACGTTAAGCACCTGAAATGAACCCGCTCCACCTTGAATGGCATCGCGCAGTCCGCAAGCAGGCCTGACCGGTATGCCACGTTTCCCGATGACGCCAAAATCCAAACGCTACGCCAGGATTGCGGCGGTGGTGCTGGCTGTGTTGATCGTCCTGTTCGTGATCGGCAGCCATTTTGCGGCCATGGCGCTGAAGGAACAAGTCGCACAGGCATTGGGGCCCACCGGCGAGGTGCGCGAGATGTCGGTCGGCCTGACCGCGATCGAGTTGCGCGGCGTGCGCATTCGCGCCCCGCAGGGCTGGCCGGCAGCGGACACGCTGCGCGCCGAGCGCGTGACCGTGGTGCCGGACCTGCTCGGCCTGCTGACGGCAAAAGTGCGGGTGCAGCGCATCACCATCGAATCGGCTTATCTGTCGATCTTGCGCACCCGCGAGGGCCGTGTGCGCCTGGTCCCCAGCCTGCTTGAATCGGGTGCGGGCAAAAACGACAAGGCGGCCAAAAAAGATCCCGGCGGCGTGATGGTCACGGTTAGCAACATCGAGTTACGCGACGGCGTGGTGGAATTTTTCGACGCCAGCATCCGCCAGCCGGCGCACAAATTGCGGCTGGAAAAAATCAATGCGGACGTCGGCAACCTGAGTCTGCCGGGCCTCGGCGGGCGGACGTCGCTGGCGGCCGAGGGCACCGTCAAAGGCGTGCAGCGCGACGGCAAGCTCAATCTTGGCGGATGGCTGGAACTGGTCGACAAGAATTCGCAGCTCAACACCAAATTGCGCGGTGTCGACATGGTCGCCTTCCAGCCCTATCTGCTGAAGAGCGCCGAAACCGGCGTGCGCAAGGGCACGCTCGATCTCGACCTCAGCGCCGAGGTGCGCCGGAACATCATGCATGCGCCGGGCTCCCTGACGCTGTCCAGCCTTGAGCTCGAGCCCGGCGGCGGGCCGCTCGAAACCTTCATGGGCATGCCGCGCAGCGCCATCCTCTTCGCCCTCAAAAACAAGGATAACCAGATCAAGGTGCAGTTCGCGCTCGACGGCGATCTCGGCGATCCTCAGTTTTCGCTCAACGGCAGCTTCCTCAAGCAAATCGGCTCGACGATTGCAAAAACCCTCGGCATCAGCATCGAGGGCCTGGTGCGCGGTGTCGGCGAAGCGCCCGGCGGCATCACCGATGCATTGAAGGGCCTGTTCAACAAGAAATAGCGCGTCCGCAATCTTGAACCAGCGGCTGATCGCGCAGGTCTATAATCCGCTGCACCCGATAACGCGCGGCCGCCTGGCCCGGCGTCATCTGCATTTCATTTCCTTCCACGCTCACCAACCCTGCGAGTGATCATGAATTCAATTCAATGCAAATCAGCAATGTTCAAGGCCGTGCTGGCGTTCGCCGTTTTCGGCGGCGCCGCATTGAGCGCTGCCGCTCACCCCGGCCCCACGCTGGAAACCATCATCGCCGGCGAGCACCGCAGCGAGGCCAACAAGGCGCGCAATACCTATCGCCATCCGGTCGAGACCTTGACCTTCTTCGGCGTGCGTCCCGAATCCAAGGTGGTCGAAATCTGGCCGGGCGGCGGCTGGTATACCGAAGTGCTGGCGCCGTATCTGAAAGACCACGGCCTCTACGTCGCCGCGTTCCCGGCCAATGCGCCGCGTTCGCGCAAGGCCTTCGAAGACAAACTGGCGCAGAAGCCGGAGCTCTATAGCAAGGTGGCGATCATGCCGCTGGCTGCACCCGGCAACCTGAACATCCGCCCCGAGGGCGGCGCCGATGTCGTGCTGACCTTCCGCAATGTGCACAACTGGATCGAGGACGGCAACGTCGATGCCTTCTTCGGCGCCTTCTTCGCCGCGCTCAAACCGGGCGGCGTACTCGGCGTGGTCGAGCATCGCGCCAAGCCCGGCACCACGCTGGCGCAATCCAAAGACTCCGGCTACATGACCGAGGAATACGTGATCGAACGCGCCACCGCCGCCGGCTTCAAGCTCGAGGCCAAGAGCGAAATCAACGCCAATCCCAAAGACACCAAGGACTACGCCAAAGGCGTGTGGACCCTGCCGCCGACCCTGACCAACGGCGCCACGGATCGCGAAAAATATCTGGCCATCGGTGAATCGGATCGCATGACCTTGCGTTTTGTGAAGCCAAAAAACTGAAAATGAAACCCCAGCATTGGCGCGACTTTCGGAGCTTTTTTGGCTTGGAAGGCGCACCAATGCTGGAGTTTGTAATTTTCCGCAATGAAAACCTATCGTTCAACCCTTGCCCATTTTGCCAGGCAACCACGCCTGAACCCGGTGCTGGCATTTCTTTGCTTTGTCCTCGGCACGATCTCCATCAGCGGCCTCGTCCCAGTGTCATCCAGTCGTCATTACTTCCCCGGGCATGAATGGGTGCTGGCGATACTCTCCTGGGTGCTCTCAACGTGGTTTTCATATTGCGCATTGGGCGGACTGAAAGTCTCGTCCGACACCAATTGATATTTCCGGAATACAAGGATCGACCTCATGCTCAATGCCATCGCACTCGCCGTCACCCTCAGCGGAAATTTTGTCCACCCGAACCCCACGCCGTCTGCCGATCTGCCCGTCGCGGTATTTCAGCAACGCCGTGCGCGTCTGATGGCCGAATTGGGCGGCTGTGCCGCCATCATCTCCTCGCAAGGTGAAGCTCGCGGTGAAACCGAGGATTTTCGCCAGGACGCCGATTTCTACTGGCTGACCGGCATTAACGAACCCGGTGCGCATCTGGTCCTGCAGCCGAAATCGCCGTATCGCAAGGTGCAGTTGTTCCTCAAATCGCGCGATCCCGAGGCCGAACGCTGGACCGGGCCGCGCGATCCGGTCTCGCCCGAGCTGCTGGTGAAATACGGTGTTGATCGCGTGCTGCGCGGCTCGCCTGAATCGGCGCTCACGGGCGCCGGTCTGCATCACGACTGCGTGGCGATCATCGCGCCGCCCAGCATGCGCAAGGAGCCGCGTGGAGACGATGAACTGGCGCAGCGTCTTGCCGGCCGCTTCGGCCTCAAGGTCGTCTACAAGCGCGGCTTGCTGGCCGATCTGCGCGCCGCGCATGGCCCTGAAGAACTCGAGCGCATGGAGCGCGCCATCGCCATCACCGGCGAGGGCCACAATGTGGTGGCGCGCGCCACGCTGGCGGGTGTGTCGGAGCGCGATGTGCAGACGCAACTCGAATACGCGTTCTATTCCGCAGGCGGCACCGGCCTCTCGTACTCGTCCATCGTCGGCAGCGGGCCGAATGGCGCGGTGCTGCACTGGGACAAGAACTCGCGGATTTTGCAGGACGGCGATCTGGTCGTCGTCGATGCCGCTGCGGAATACGGCCGCTATGCCGCAGATGTGACGCGCACTTATCCGGTGTCGGGACGATTCACCGGCGAACAAGCCAAGGTGTATCGCGCCGTCTACCAGGCGCAGGAAGATATTTTTGCCGCCATCAAGCCCGGCGTGTCGATGGCCGATCTGCAGCATACGGCCGAAGAGTCGATGCGCAAATCCGGCTACCTCGGCGATTTCATCCACGGCTTCGGCCACTTCGTCGGCCTTGATGTGCATGATGCCGGCGATTACGAGAAACCGATTCCCGTCGGCGCGGTGTTCACGGTGGAGCCCGGCATCTACCTGCCGGCAAAAGGCTTCGGCGTTCGCATTGAAGATGAAGTGCTGATAACCGAGAAGGGCTACCGCCTGCTGACCTCGGCGATTCCGCGCAAGCTGGAGGACGTGGAAGCGTGGATTGCGCGGGAGCGGAAGCAAGGGCGGTAATCTTTTGCGACTGCGATGATGGTCTTTCCCACGAGTTTGGGCACTGCGGATTATCCGCAGAGCGGAACACTGCGGCTCGGCGTGCCATTACCTTTTCCTTTGGCATGATGTAATCCAGCGCTGCGTTTTACGGCAGAATCGCACAGTTCCAAAATTATTTCGGCCTGCTGCGCACAAAAGGCGCAGCGGGATTTCTTCGGTAGGCGCGCACATCATCGGCGCCTGAATGCGTGAACATGGAGGTTTTATGCGTCTTGCGGCTCGCGGTTTCCTGATCCTTTCCCTGTTGGCCTTGGCGTCGTCCGCACAGGCTGCCGCACCGGTCGATCCGGGCACCGTCAACCGCATCGCGGATGCGAGCTTCAATCATGGCCAGGTGGTGGAAACGGCGGCGTACCTGGCCGATCGCATCGGCGGGCGCATGACCAATTCGCCGTCGATGCGTGTGGCCGAGCGCTGGACCATGGAGCAGTTCAAGGGCTGGGGCCTGAAGAATGTGCACACCGAAGGCTTCGATTTTGGTCGCGGCTGGTGGATTGAATCCTCCTATGTGCGCATGAAGGCGCCGCGCCCCCTGGAACTGCGCGCCATCCCCGTCGCATGGACGCCCGGCACCGATGGCCCCAAGTCAGCAACGGTGATCGTTGCGCCCATGAAGGCGGAAAAAGATTTCGCCGAATGGAAAGGCAAGCTGGCGGGCAAGATCGTGCTGGTCAGCTGGCCGGCACCACCCAAGGACGATGGAGAAGCACCGTTCAAGCGCCTGGCGGATGCGGAAATTTCCAAGCTCGATCAATACCACCAACCGAAGTTTGACCCCGATGCCAAGCAGAAAGTGATCGAGCGCGTCACCTTCAGCAGCAAGCTCGATGCGTTTCTGGCCAGTGAAGGCGCGGTCGCCTGGGTGCGCATGTCGCGCCTCGACGGGCGCCTGGTCCATGGCGAAGGCAATGGCTTCCGCGTCGGCAAGACGCCCAAGCTGCCCGGCCTCGAACTGGCCGCCGAAGATTACCGCCGCATCGCGCGCCTCGCCAAGACCGGCGAAGTCACTTTGGAATTAGACAGCCGCGTGCATTACGAAGACGCCGACCACAATGCCTACAACGTCATCGCCGAAATTCCCGGCTCCGATCCCAAGGCCGGTTACGTGATGGCGGGTGCGCATCTGGACAGCTGGATCGCCGGCGACGGCGCCGCCGACAATGGCGCCGGGGTTGCTGTGGTGATGGAAGCCGCGCGCATTCTCAACAGCCTCGGCCTGCAACCCAAACGCACCATCCGCTTCGCGCTATGGGCCGGCGAAGAGCAGGGCCTGTTCGGCTCGGCCGCCTATGTCGAGAAACATCTCGCCAAGCGCCCGCCGCCGGCCAATCCTGAACTGGCCTCACTCGGCACCTATTTCACGCAGGAAAGTTTTCCCGTGCAGCCCTTGCCGGGATTTGTCGATCTGGCCGGCTATTTCAATATCGACAACGGCTCCGGCAAACTGCGCGGCATTTATGCCGAGGGCAATTTCGCCGCGGTGCCGATTTTCAAGGAATGGCTGGCCCCGCTGAACAGCCTCGGCGCCAGCGCCGTCGTCTCGCAACCCACCGGCTCGACCGACCACGTCTTCATGACGCGCTTGGGCCTGCCCGCCTTCCAATTCATCCAGGACCCGCTCGACTACGGCAGCCGCGTGCACCACACCGACCTCGACACCTTCGACCATCTGCGCGCAGAAGATTTACGCCAGGCGGCCGTGGTGTTGTCCACCGTCCTGCTCAACGCCAGCAATATCGACAAGCCGCTATCGCGCAATGTGCTGCCGACGCAGCCGGGCGTGACCGATCCGTTCCAGTATCAGGATCCGGCGACGAAGTAAGCTCAACATTTACGTAAACAGACAAGGACGGCACCCATGTCATTAACGGAAAAAGAAATATCCAATCTCAAAAAACTCGTCAAAGATAGAGTGGAGAACTATCCGGATCTTGCGGGCATGGTTGCTGCTGGCCGCCTGATTAATAAGTCAGGCTGGTATGAAGCAAAAGATAAGAAAGCATATGATGCAATCATTCAATACGCGACTTCTATACGAGTAAGCAAAGACGGAAAAGCGCAGGTCAGAATAGAGCGAGCTAGCAAAAAACTAAAAGCTCTTGTGGAAAAAATGTGAGCAACTCCACTATCACATTCAACGCCGGTCTAGCATCAACCTTAATCTGTAATTCAGCTAGTGAAAAGCTCGTAGGGCGCAATAACCAACGGGCATTGCGCCGCATGAAAATCACTTGCTGATTGGGTTCAGAGGGGAGCAATTCTTTTGGAAAAACAGTTATTCAAAAATTTGAAAAGAATTTCAGTGGATTGGTTATCTCGGTCGCGCGACATTCGGCGCAATGCCCGTTGGTTATTGCGCCCTGCGCGTGCTGCCGCCGAAGGCGGTCAATCACAACACAGGAGAGATGAATGAAGCGAGCCGACATTATCGGGACCTTGGTCTCAATCCCTGTCTTTCTGGCCTATCCAAACGTGATGGGGGCCGCATTCGGAATCATGGCTATGTTCTTCATCCCGCTGTACTACGGTTATCGTGGAACGATGAAGCTGAGAGCGCTGCACCACCCGGTTCGGGTGTTCTTTTTGTGCGTCTTCATCTACGCCGCTTTCATTGCGATCTTTGGCCAACCCGACACCAGAACAACCTTCGGTACTATCCTGTATTGGGCTGTGCCAATTGCTCTCAGCATCGGCATACTAAAGGTCTTCTATTCGCGGCAGCCGGTCGTGCCCGTCAGCGAGCCTCAGGACACCGGCGGCGAAGGGAATTGATGCGGCGGTAGTCTTCTCAAGTCACATCCTCGGGCCACCAACGTCCATGCCACCTGTCAGCAGCCTAACCCTACGTTCGAAGGGATACCTTTCCGTGCCCGGCCGCGAGGCGGGCTTGCATGTTCCACCTCGCAGCCGGCTACTACAAGGTGCCCAACTCGACGTTAGAGCCGCATGAGCAAGCCGCACCACACTCACATCGAAACAGCGTTCCTACAGTTGTCGTTTGCGATCAAACTTTGGCACTTCCTTGGCGATCACCCGATCGATAAGAACTTGTTCGACATCGACCTCACGATCGAAGATCCCGGCAGTCGCGTTTGTCTACTAGCCGATGAGTTCGAGACATATGAAGCGCTGCAGCTCGCCGCAGAGAACAACGTATCTATGGCATTCGCCGCCGCGTCCATCACGCTTTGGGAAGCCATTCGTGAGCATAGTGGCCTCGCAAGCAAGAGCCTAGATCCGAATGCCGATCACAAGCAGAACCTGGCTAGCCTTAGCTACATGCTGCGCTGTTGCTTCGCACACGGAACCGCGATGCCCATTTGGTCGATACTTGATTCCAAGTACAGGGCCAAGTACAAGGTCGGGAACAAAACAATTGACCTTTCGCATGTCGTCAACGGGAGCCCCTTCTCTTACGAGTCGATCGGTGGCTATGAAACGTTGTGGTTCATGAAGGCTGCTGCAAGTGAGATCGGACTGCTCTAACCCTTGGTCGAGGCAGGGTCTCAGGGTCAGAGTTGATTATTCTTCAGCCCGACCAAACCAACAAGCAAATTCAAGGTAGAGGCAGCCATGCTCAAAGGCGCTAAATGTTTAAAGCCGCCCGCTGTTGGAAATAAGTGAACTCCGACCCTCAGTACTTCTTATCTGCAACTGTGCGGCGTCGAGGAGCCTCTTGTGGGCTACTAGACCTTATAGCCTTCTCGAATTGATTCCAATGGAAGAAGTCATTTGTTGTTCCTTTTAGGCGGCCTTTTCTTGCAGGCCATAGTTTGAGCATCGCGTACAAAGCTGCCTTGTATACGATTGGAGCATAAGCGGTCAGCGCCGACTTCTTCATTTGGCCAAGCGGATAAAGCGTCTTGGGCGTGATCGGGTTACCGTGGAGAAACGCGTTTCTGGCTTGGTACATATCGCAGCATAACCTTTGCAAAAGTGTCACCCGTTCTTTGCCGTAAAAAGCTACGTAAGCCTTCCTCTTCAGAATGCGATTTTCTGTAGGGAGACGGCCAAGGACGTTACAGACCGCCTTGGGGCTGGAGCGCTTGCTTTCCTCCCATACGAGAATCTCGAGTGCGCTTACCCATAGAGAAATCTGCGCCCCGTAATCGTCAATTGACGCTCTATTGGCATACGGTATGGCGCTAGCCCTGAATGCCATCTCCAAAGAACGGAAAAGACGGGAAGTCGCTCGGCTAGACTTTCGTCGGATGTACAAATTCGTCCATTGCGCAAGAAGTTCCTGGAACAGCCTTTCATCAAGCCAGTTGCTCCTAGGAGCTCCAACGGCTAGCTCAGCTGAGGTTTGGCCGCGAAAGTCCTCGACGCTATCTATGCCCATCAAGGCCGGAGAATTGATTATTAGCAGGTCATTATTTTTCGAGAGCGTGTAGGGATACAGATCAAAATAGCCCGAGTAGTCATACATCGCGCCTGCAAGGTCCGAGTTCAACTGGAATTCCCATGCGCGGCATATTGCAGCTATGGAAAGAGCGTTGCGGAAATCGCGGATTGCGTCCATCCGCTTGGGGACATCATCGGTTGCGATGAGAATGCTCGGCTTCCTCTTTCTGCCGAATTGGTCCGCAAAGTGAGTTACAAGATGCTTGAACGCGGGTATCGCAAGAAGCGAAGCAACGCGTTCATCTGAAGCAGGAACGGCAGCGATATATTCGTTTCCCACTGGTTCGGATAGAGCGAGATTGTGAAGAAGAAAGGAGAAATTCCACATTAGTTCGCTTGCCTTTGCCGAGAGTTACCGTCAGTCTTTTAGACTAAACCATGAACGTCCGCTTTGGGTTGATACCAGGCGCTTGCCCGCCCCGATAGCGGACGTAATTTCAATCAAAGTAAAATTCGTAGATCGCCATTTGGCGCGCCTCCCCAGCCAAAAGTGCCTCAAACACCGCGCCAATGCTGGTTCTACGTTTTATTATCGACTGACCGTCACACCCTTCCAGAACGCCACCCGCCCGGCAATTTCTTTCGCCGCATCCTTCGGCGCCGCGTAATACCAGGCCGCATTCGCGTTGACTTGGTCGCCGACCAGCACATCGAAATAACTGGCCGTGCCTTTCCAGGGACACACCGTTTGATGCGAGCTGTCGCGCAGATGTGCGTTCTTCACGGCACTGCGCGGAAAGTAAAAATTGTTTTCGACAATCACGATCTCGCTCATCGGCGCGTCGGCGATCACGGTGTTGTTCCAGGTGGCGGTGGGCATTGGCGTTCCTTGCGGGATTAATGAGAGGCGTTACATTTTGCATCAACTTGGCAATTCGCCAATCAAATCGTGCACTTGGGCAGTTATTGCAAGGCGATTGCGGGCCTTGCGCCGGCGCCATCGTCAACCCGGCCGGCAAGCGTGCCGTTATTCGCGCAGGGCACCACTAACCTCGCCCGCAAGGAGAATCAAATGAAGTCGATCAAAATGTTGGTAGCAACGCTCGGCCTTGGAGTTGTCGCATTGTCGAGCTCTTTCGCCCAGGCGCACACCAGCGTATCGGTTGGCATCGATCTGGGGCTTCCGCGCCTGTTGTTCCGTGCGCCGGTTTATTACGCGCCGCCAGTTGCTTACGTGCCGCCGCGTGTGGCGTATGAACGCCGCGTCGTGTATCCGCAACCGGTGGTTTACGGCAGCCGCTGGAATCAGGGCTATGGCCGTGGTTACGATCGCGATGGTCGCAATGACCACAATGGCCGCTATGACCGCGATGATCGCCGCGATTGGGGCCGCGACCATGATGGCCGCCGCGATGATCACCGCAATGATCGCGACGACCATCGCAACGGCAACGACCATGGCCGTTCGGATCGCCGCTAAGCCGGTGTCATGAATTAACGGTTTATCCCTGTAGTGCTTTGGCGCCCGCAGAATTTGCGGGCGTTTTCTTTTGCGCTGTCCGCTTGTTTCGGAAGCGCGGCGGGAGGTGCAGGCTGCCTCGCGATAAAATGAGGGCTTCTGCAGACGGTGACATGACCGTCTGCGTTCTCCATCAGCCTCGCCGGATTCCCGCATGTTGCGTCTCACCGAAGTCAAACTCCCGCTGGATCATGCACCCGAGGCGATCCGCGCGGCGGCGCTGAAGCGCCTCAAGATCGACGATGGCGCGCTGCTCGATTGCACGGTGTTCCGCCGCGCCTACGATGCGCGCAAGCGTGCCGATATCCACCTCGTGTACACGCTCGATGTCGAGGTGCGCAATGAAGCCGCGGTGCTGAAAAAAATGCGCGGCGATCCGAAGATCACGATCACACCCGACACCAGTTATCACTTCATCGCCAAGGCGCCGGCGGTGTTGCCCTCGCGGCCGGTGGTGATCGGCCTCGGCCCCTGCGGCCTGTTCGCGGCGTTGACGCTGGCGCAAATGGGCTTCAAGCCTATCGTGCTGGAACGCGGCAAGGCGGTGCGCGAACGCACCCAGGACACCTGGGGCCTGTGGCGCAAATCGGTGCTGAACCCGGAATCGAATGTGCAGTTCGGCGAAGGCGGCGCGGGGACGTTCTCCGACGGCAAACTGTGGAGTCAAATCAAGGATCCGTTTTTTCTTGGCCGCAAGGTGTTGAGCGAATTCGTTGCCGCCGGTGCGCCGCCGGAAATCATGTACGTCAGCAAGCCGCATATCGGCACCTTCAAGCTGGTATCGATGGTGGAAAAAATGCGCGCCACCATTGAGTCCCTGGGCGGCGAAATCCGCTTTCAGCAGCGCGTGGAGGATTTTGAAATTGCCGATGGGCAAATGCGCGCGGTGATTCTGACCAATGGCGAGCGCATCGCCAGCAATCATGTGGTGCTCGCCATCGGCCATAGCGCGCGCGACACCTTTTACAAATTGCATGAGCGCGGCGTGTTTGTGGAGGCCAAACCGTTTTCGATCGGCTTTCGCATCGAGCATCCGCAGTCGCTGATCGACCGTACGCGCTTCGGCCCCAGCGCCGGGCACGAGCTGCTGGGCGCGGCGGACTACAAGCTGGTGCATCACGCCGGCAACGGACGCTCGGTGTACAGCTTCTGCATGTGCCCGGGCGGCACCGTGGTCGCGGCCACCTCCGAAGTCGGACGCGTGGTCACCAATGGCATGAGCCAGTATTCGCGCAATGAGCGCAATGCGAACGCCGGCATCGTCGTCGGCATTTCGCCGGAAAAGGATTATCCCGGCCATCCGCTGGCGGGCATCGATTTCCAGCGGCATTGGGAGTCGCAGGCCTTCAAGGCGGGCGGCGAAAACTATGCGGCGCCGGCGCAGCTGGTCGGCGACTTTATCGCCGGGCGTGCCTCGACCGCGCTGGCCTCGGTGGATCCCTCGTACAAGCCCGGCGTGCAGATGACCGATTTGAGCAGCGTGGTGCCCGACTACGCCATCGCCGCCATCCGCGAGGCCCTGCCGGCCTTCGACAAGCAGATCAAGGGTTTCGCCATGCCTGACGCGGTGCTGACCGGCGTGGAGACGCGCACGTCCTCGCCGGTACGCATCCGCCGCAACGACGACGATTTCCAGAGCGTCAACACGCGCGGCCTGTTCCCGGCCGGCGAGGGTGCGGGCTATGCCGGCGGCATCATGTCGGCGGGTGTCGACGGCATCAAGGTGGCCGAGGCGGTGGCCCTCAGCATCGTCGGCGGCGCCGGACGGCATAAACGCGTGCAGCTGGACGACCAGGCCTCGCCGTATTGAACTCT
Source organism: Usitatibacteraceae bacterium (assembly GCA_036394575.1). Classification (GTDB taxonomy): domain Bacteria; phylum Pseudomonadota; class Gammaproteobacteria; order Burkholderiales; family Usitatibacteraceae; genus UKL13-2. The sequence continues at coordinate 40,318 of DASWEY010000076.1, forward strand.
ATTGAACCCCGTATTGAACCCGTTTTGAACTTTATGGTCCATCCGGACGGTGTGGTGATTTTCCGTATATGAGGGGAAATTGTTCGCTACACTCTGTGCATGAGTTGATCTGATTTCTGCCGGGGCGCACGTCCGTCAAATTGAGGCCATGCCGAGTTCACGTTTCCCAAGCCGCGTCGCCAGTCGCATCTGGCATTTGATCCTGCCCGCCTGTATGGCGGTTTTTTTGTTGGCGGGCATGGTGCGCGCACCGGCCGCGCTCGCGGCGCCGGCCACCGGCGCCGGGCAAGCGGTGCAGGCCATCACCGTGGTCATCGACGACAGCTACCCGCCCTATACTTTTCGCGACGCCGCGGGACAATTGCAGGGCATCGTCAAGGACCATTGGGCGCTATGGGAGACGTACAACGGCATCCATGTCGATCTGCGGGCGATGGATTGGGCCAAGGCGCAGCAGGCGGTGCAGGCCGGCAGCGCCGATGTGATCGACACCATGCTCATCACCGAGCCGCGCCGGAAAATCTACGATTTCTCGGCGCCCTATGCCGATATCGAGGTGCCGATCTACTTCCACAGGAACATCAGCGGCATTGTCGATGCCGCCTCGCTGAAAGGGTTTACGGTCGGGGTCAAGGACGGCGGCGCCTGCGTCGATAATTTGCGCGCGCATGGCATCGACCAGTTGCAGAAATATCCGAATTTCGAGTCGTTGATAACCGCGGCGGCGGCCAGCAAGATCAGGATCTTCTGCATCGACAAGCCGCCGGCCGAATACATGCTGACCAAGCTCGGCATCCAGGATGAGTTTCGTTACTCGGCCCCGCTGTACACCGGCCAGTTCCATCGCGCCTTTCGCAAGGGCAACACGCAGTTGATGAGGCTGGTCGAGGACGGCTTCGCGAAAATTCCCGTGGCGGAGCTCAAGGCGATCGACCGGAAATGGCTGGGCTCGGCGCTCGGCCGGCCTGGCGACTGGTGGGTGGCCAATGCACGCTATGTGGCGTATGCGGTGCTGGCCCTGGCGGTGCTGGCCTTTGCGCTGTTTTTTTGGAACCGCTCGCTCAGCCACCGGGTCGCCACCAATACCGCCGAGCTGACCCGCGCCCTGGAACAGCTGCGCATCAGCGAGGAGCGCTGGAAGTGCGCGCTCGAAGGCGCGCGCGATGCCGTCTGGGATTTCGATGTGATCACCGGCGAGGAGCATGCTTCCGCGCGCTGGTCGGAAATACTCGGCTATGCCGAGGGCGAGATGGACGCCAACTATCTTGCCTGGAAGGGCAGCATCCACCCGGATGATTGCCCGCTGGTACTGGCGCGCCTGCAGGACTGCCTTGAGTGCCGCACCGCCACCTACGAGAGCGAGCACCGGGTGCGCTGCAAGGACGGCAGCTGGAAATGGATCCTGGCGCGTGGCAAGGTGGTGGCGCGTGGCGCGGACGGCAAAGCGCTGCGCATGATCGGTACCCGTTCCGATATCACCGACCGCGTTCGCGCGAGCGAGGAGCGCAACCGCTTTGCCAGCATCGTCAAGCGCAGCCTGACCGAGATTTACCTGATCGATTTCCGGACGCTGCGCTTCGACTATGCGAACGACGGTGCGCTGCGCAACCTGGGATATTCCATGGACAGCTTGCGCACCATGACCCTGTTCGAGATCAAAATCGGACTGACCGAGTCCGCACTGCGCAGCATGATTGAACCGCTGGTGCGTCGGGAAAAAGAGGTGATTGTCTTCGACAGCATGCATCGCCGCGCCGACGGCAGCGTTTATCCGGTTGAAGTTCATCTGCAGCTGACGATGTTCGAGGATCATCCGGTGCTGCTGTCCCTGGTTCTGGATACGACCGAGCGCAAGGAGACCGAAAAGCTGCGCACCGCCAAGGAAGCGGCCGAACTGGCTAGCCATACCAAGACCGTCTTCCTCGCCAGCATGAGCCACGAGCTGCGCACACCGCTCAACTCCATCCTCGGCTTTGCGCAGCTGCTCGAGTACGAAACCGCCGTGCGCGATAACGAGAATGTGCAGAAAAAAGTGGCGCATATCCGCAGCGCTGGCAAGCACCTGCTGGCGATGGTCGAGGACATCCTTGATTTGTCCGGCATTGAGGCCGGCAGGGTGGCGCTGAGCATCGAGCCGGTCGAGATGCTGCGGCTGCTGCGCGAATGCACGGCGCTTGCGGAACTGCAGGCGCATCGCAGCAATATCGGTTTCAACTATGTGCACGACAGCGAAGCCTACTGGGTGCAGGGCGACCATAAGCGCCTGAAACAGGTGCTGGTGAACCTGCTGTCGAACGCCATTAAATACAACCGCGACGGCGGCGCCATCAATTTCCGTTTCGACAGCGATGCCGACCGCGTGACCGTCGCCATCCAGGACACCGGCTTCGGCCTCACCCAGACGCAGCTGGACAAATTGTTCGAACCGTTCAACCGCCTGGGCGCGGAAAATGGCGCCACCGAAGGCACCGGCATCGGCCTTGTCATCGTCAAGCAGCTGGTGCTGGCGATGAATGGCACCATCGAAGTCGCCAGCGAGCCGAATGTCGGTTCGACCTTCACCCTGAGTTTTGTGCGCAGCGCCGGGGACTTGTTATCTGCCCGGGCGTATATGGCATAGATAGGGCATAGCGACAGCTCGATAAAAAGGGAACTTCTAAAAACCTACTGCGCGGACCAATCTCGCGGCTGCGGTGCTCGGCGTACTCTTCGTACGCTTCCGCTCCTCGCCGCGACCTTGCGGCCGCTCGCGACGGTTTTGAGAAGCTCCCAAAAGACAAAGTCAAGCATCGGCGCGCTTTTCGGGGCATTTTTGTCTCAAACGCCGCGCCAGTGCTGGGGTTTGATATTTCATTTTCCATACTCCCGAAGGCAGATATGTCACGTCATCTACTTGAGCAGGCCCGCATCCACCCCGCGATCCGCGACGCCATCGCCAATCATCATCGCGACCTCGTCGAGGAAGTCGAGGCGGCGGTCGCGGCGCATCCGGTCGTGGTGGTCGGCATGGCGCTGAACCCGATGCCGAAACAAGCCATGAAGGCGCTGGCCGCCGCCGGCGTGGCGTACCACTATCTGGAATACGGCAGCTATTTCAACACCTGGCGCCGCCGCAATGCGCTGAAGATGTGGAGCGGCTGGCCGACATTCCCGATGGTGTTCGTCAAGGGCATGCTGGTGGGCGGCGCGGAGGATGTGATCCGCCTCATCGACAACGGGGAATTGAAGACCATGCTGCAGTAAAAACGCGGGCGTAAAAAACGGCTTCGCGGCAATCGCCGCGAAGCCGTTGTTCGGTGCTGCGCTGGTCGACTAGAACGTCGCCTTGAACTGCGCGCCGAAGGTACGCGGGTCGTTGATGAAGCCGGTGAGATTGTTGAAGTCGATGCCGCCGGTGATGCGGATCTGGTTGGTGATATTGCGGCCATAGACGGCAACTTCATACTTGCCGCTGCCGAAGATATAGCCGACGCGCACGCCGCCTTCGGTGAGCGATTTGCCGGTGAACTCGGTCGACTCATACAGGAAGAAGTTGACCTTGCTGCGGTACACCCAGTCGGTATAGGCATACCACTCGCCGTTCTGCGTTGGGATCGAGTATTTCAGGGTGAAGTTGGCGGTGTACTTGGGCGCCTGCGGCAGCGGGTTGCCGTCGATCAGGGCGAGGCTGCCAGCGGTTTTTGGATCAGTCACGGTACAGGAGAAGCAGGTGGCGACAGCCAGGTTGGGGTCCTTGATCTTGGTGTCGTTATAGCTGACGCCGAGCGAGGCCAGCAGATTGTTGGTGATGTAGGCCTGCGTATCCAGTTCGAAACCCTGGCCCTCGGTCTTCTTGGCGTTGAGCAGGATGTTGGAATTGGCCGCGCCGCCGACAGCGGTCAGCTGCTGATCCTTGACCGTGTACTTGAACACGCCGAAGCTGATGCGTGCCTTGCGATCGAACAGATCAGCCTTCACACCGGCCTCGTACGAGGTGTTGGTTTCCGGATGGGCCACCGACTGGTTGTTGAAGGCGCCGGCGCCCTGCACGCTGGAGGCGCGGAAGCCGTTGGCGACGCGTGCGTACAGACTGATGTCCTTGTCCAGTGCATAGGTGCCGCTCAGATCCCAGCTGGTCTTGCTGTTGCTGGGGGCGGCGGTCAGCGGGCCCTGAGCGCCGAGTTGCGCCAAGGTGCACTTGCTGGCCAGCACGCAAGGCACAAAGCCGCTGTTGTTGTAGTCCTCGACGCTAAAGTCCTTTTTGTCGTGTGTATAACGCAGTCCGGCGCGCAGCTTCAGTGCCGGGCTCACCGCGTAGTTGAGCGCACTGAAGATGGCGTAGGAATCGTCCTTCTGACGCACGCGTTCATAGCCGTCCTGCACGCCGCCATTGGGCGAGTCGTAGCTGAAGCTCTCGACCTTGTAGTCTTCGTGGAAATAGTACAGCCCGCCCAGCCAGTTCAGCGGCCCGGCGTATTTAGATTCGACGCGGAATTCCTGGGTGACCTGCTTGTGCTTGGGAATGCCGTCGGCGGTTTCGGATGAAAACGGAATAGGGCCCGGGCCGGAAGGCGGCGCAAACTGGTTGCCATAGCCGCCGTCGATATCGCCGCGGTTGTAGGTGTCTAGCGATTCATAGCCGGTGATCGAGTGCAGGGTGTATTCGCCCAGCGTCCATTTGAGGCGGGCGCTGCCGCCATTGGTCTTGAGGCGGGATTCATTCTTGCCGTCGATGGAAATTTTCGAGGGGTCGAAGCCGTCGACCAGATCATTGGTGCCGGGCTTGATGATATTGGCGCGGAACAGGCGCGAGCTGCCCTTCAGGTCGCGGCCGTGAACATTGAACAGCGCGCTGAAATCCTTGTTGGGCGCATACAGGAATTGCAGGCGGGCGGCATTGTCGTCATAACCTTCGAGGTCCTTGGTGGGGCCGTTGAAGGTGTTATGCACCCAATCGTCGCGATGCTGGAACTGGCCCGAGAAACGCATCGCCCAATCCTTGTTGAGGGGCACGTTGACGGCGCCTTCCAGTGCGGTGGTGCTGTACTTGGCGGCCGAGACATTCACATAGCCTTCGAACGCCTGGCGCGGTTTCACCGAATCGAACTTGACCACGCCGGCCGGCGAGTTGGCGCCGAACAGGGTGCCCTGCGGTCCGCGCAGCACCTCGATCTGGTCGATGTCGAACATCGGGAAACCCTTCAGGATCGGGTTCTCCTGCACCACATCATCCAGCACCAAGGCCACCGGCTGCGAGGCATTGAGGCGGAAATCGGTGTTGCCGTAGCCGCGCAGGTAAAAGCGCGGGAAGGCGCGGCCGAAGGAGGATTCGATATTCAGGCTGGGCACGCGGCCGGCCAAGGCGCGCACATCCTGGCCGCTGGAGTTGATCACGTCGAGCTTTTCGCCGCTGAGGGTCGAAATCGAATTCGGCACGTCCTTGATGTTTTCGCTGCGTCGCTCGGCGGTGACGGTGATCGCATCGAGTTTGCCGACTTCAGTAGCCGGCTTCGCGTCCTGCGCGAATACGCTGCCGACCGGCAGGCCCGCGGCGATGATCAGGCCGACGATACTCGCGCGCGGTGTCGAGGGAAAGGCGCGGGCGAAACCGATGGCGGCCCTGGATTTCTTGTGCATGAACGACTCCTGAGGAGGGTTATTGATGGAAGGTTAAGCAGAAAAAACAGGTAAGGCGGAAAGCGGCGGCACGGCAAGGCGTAGCGGGTATGGCGGTCGGAACCGCGGGAATCCGGCGCCGGAATTGTTGCGATGGTATTACCTTCGCGCGCTTTGCGGAAATATGACTGACATCAACGTTGCAGAAGCGCAACAGTTTGTGTGCGTCCATTGCCGAGCGACGATTGCAGGGGCGTCACCACAAAATAAATTGAGTGCGCTTACTTACGTCACGCGCTATGCGTCGCGGTCGTTGGCAAGCATTCGCCGCTGCCTGCGCAGGATCCACGCCGCCCAGGCGATGGCAACGATTATCGTCAGCGCGCCCAGCTTGTGGATCAGCCAGCCGATGCCCTGCGCGCGCGACAGCAGGCCGGTGGCATTGAGCAGATAGATCCAGTCATGGCCGCCCTCTTCGCCGGTTTGTCCACCCAGCAATACCAGCTGCGGATGCAGGGCATCGAAAGCATAGGGCGCGACATCCAACAGGGACACGCCGAACAGCCACAGGCCAATGGCCGCGCCATAGGGATCGCGATTGGTCACCAGCAAGGCGCCGGCGAGAATGGCCGGCATCAGCAATTGGCCCAGGGTGCCGCCGGCGATGGTCATGAATTCGCCGAACAGGCGGAACAGCACATGTCCCGCCTCATGAAATACCAGCAGAGGCCCATGCAGGAAAGAAGCGCCCATCTCGCCGACGCGGTAGTCCAGCAGGATCAGGCGTCCCCCCCAGAGCGCAAACACCACCAGCAAACCCACCCGTATCCAGAATGCGCCGGCCTCGACCCGTGCCGGCATATGGCCCAACAAATTGGTGAAGCGCGTCCAGCGGCTGTCGACGGCATCGTCCTCATCGTCGTCGGCATCCATGCGGCGCTGTGCGGTTGGTGGCAAGGCCGCGCCGAATTTGGCCAGCACCAGTCCGCAGGCGGGGCAGACGGCCGGCAGCGACTGGTCGACCGGCAGCTGCGCATGGCCGCACTTGGGGCACTGTGCATAGTGAATTGGTGTGAGGGTATTCATCGCCTTGATCCCGGGATTGCGCATGCTAGCGTGGATTCAACAAGAGGGGGCGCTTGCCATGCGGCCGGCATTTGCTACAGTGCACGCTTCGCCCGGCGCTGTTCATGGCCGGCCTGCTTCTGCATTGGGAAAGCATGACGATATGAATTTTCGCCGTATTACCGCCGCCGCAGTGTTGGCCATGGCCTTGGTGCCGCTGGCATCTGCGCAGTTGGCCAAGGAAAATGACAAGGAAAAAATCATCGCCATCCGCGCCGGCAGGCTGATCGATGTGGTCGCGGCCAAGGTGCTGGTTGATCAGACCATCGTCATCCGCGGCGAACGCATCAGCGCCGTCGGCCCCGGTGCGACGACCAAGGTGCCGGACGGCGCGGAATTGATCGACCTGTCGCAGGCCACCGTGCTGCCGGGGCTGATCGATGTGCACACCCATCTCACCGGCAACCCGCAGCTGCACGGCTATCGCGGCCTCGGCGAAGCCGATATCCGTGCCGCCCTGTATGGCGCCCGCGCGGCCCGGGTCACACTGGAAGCCGGCTTCACCAGCGTGCGCAATGTCGGCGCTTCCGGCTATGGCGATGTGGCGCTGCGCGATGCCATCAACGACGGCGATATCGTCGGCCCGCGCATGCTGGTGTCGGCCTATGCGATCGGCATCAAGGGTGGGCATTGCGATGAAAACCTGCTGCCGCCGGAATTCGATTACACCGGCAAGGGCGTGGCCGACGGTCCCTGGGCGGCGCGCAGCAAGGTGCGCGAGATGGTCAAGTACGGCGCCGATCTGATCAAGATCTGCGCCTCGGGCGGTGTGTTGTCGAAAGGCGACGAAGCCGGCGCGCAGCAATACACACTCGAGGAAATGAAGGCGATCGTCGACGAGGCGCACAAGCTGGGGCGCAAGGTGGCGGCGCATGCGCACGGCACCAGCAGCATCCGCGATGCGATCCTGGCCGGCGTCGATTCCATCGAACACGCCAGCCTGATCGACGAGGAAGGCATCAGACTTGCCCGGGAAAAAGGGACGTACCTGGCAATGGATATTTACAACGACGATTACATCCTGCAGGAAGGCGAGAAGGCCGGTATCCTGCCCGAATCGCTGAAGAAGGAAAAGGAAATCGGCCAGCTGCAGCGCGACAATTTTCGTAAGGCTTTTCAGGGTGGCGCGCGCATGGCCTTCGGCACCGATGCCGGGGTCTATCCGCACGGCGACAACGCCAAACAGTTTTATTACATGGTCAAGTACGGCATGACGCCGATGCAGGCCATCCAGGCCGCGACCATCAATGCCGCCGATCTGATGGGCTGGAAGAGCAAGGTTGGCTCCATCAGTGTCGGCAAATTCGCCGATATCATCGCGGTCGATGGCGATGCCGCCGACGCCGCCGCCTTGCTGACCCGGGTGAAATTCGTGATGAAGGGCGGCGCAGTGGTTCGCCGCTAAGTCTGCCAGCAGGTTCGCTAATCAAAAGGAGAAAAAATGACCGCCAAACTTGACCGCAAGTCTTTTCGCATCGCGGCGCCGATTCTGACCGTCGTTCTTGGCGCCATGCTTGCCGCCTGTGCGACGCCGGAGCAGATACCGGCCGCAAAATCCGCCAAAACTCCCTATATCAGTTACGCCGATCTGGTGAAAGCCTCCGTGCCATCCGACTGGCGGCCGCTCGACCCGGAAAACACGCTGTATATGGAACTGCCGACCGGGCGCGTGGTGATGGAGCTGGCGCCACAGTTCGTGCCGCAGCATGCGGCCAATATCAAGGCCTTGGTGCGCGAAGGCTTTTTCGACGGTACCGGCGTGATGCGCGTGCAGGAAAATTATGTAGTGCAGTTCGGTGATGCCACCGAGAAAAAACCCATCAAAAATGCCAGGCGCACCCTGCCACCGGAATTCACTGCGGCCATCACCGCGAATATTCCATTCACGCCGCTATCGGATTTCGACGGCTATGCGCGCGAGGTGGGTTTCAGCAACGGCTTTCATGCCGCGCGCGATCCGGCCGCCGGCCAGACCTGGCTGACGCATTGCACGGGTACCCTGGGCGTGGGCCGCGACAGCGCGGTGGATTCCGGCGGCGGCACCGAGCTCTACGTGGTCACCGGCCATTCCCCGCGCCAGCTCGATCGCAATATCACCCTGGTCGGGCGTGTCGTGCAAGGTATGTCCCTGCTGACGGTGCTGCCGCGCGGACCGGCGCCGATGGGCTTCTATGAAAAACCCGAGCAGCATGTGCCGATCAAATCGATCCGCGTTGCTGCCGATGTGCCGCCGGCCGAGCGCAGCAAGCTTGAAGTGATCCGCACCGACAGCGCAACCTTCAAGGCCATGGTCGCGGCGCTGCGCAATCGCGGCGGCGACTGGTACAAGGTGCCGGCCGGCTATATCGATTTGTGCAATGTGCCGATCGCGGTGCGCGAGCAGCGCGGCTGAAATTGCTGCCCAAGCCCGGGCAGGGTGCCGGGGGCAAATGATGGCAAGCGGATATCCGGTCGCGACGGCTGCGGAGAAGAGAGGAGAGCTTGCGCCGACCGATTTGCTTTTTGCCGGCCGCCTGGGCATGACACAAAAAAATCACGTTTTGTGTATGCTGTAATCGTGGCGCTTCCAGTTTCCATTTCCTTTCCGTTGCCATATCGCGCGGACCTGGCGTAAAGTTGTGGCCAGTGCTTCATGTTTGCTGCTCGATGCTTGTGATGCTTCACCCGCCAGGCTACCCGACTCCAATCCATGTCCACACCTACTCCCGAGCGCGGCGCTGCCGCGCTGAAGCAGTTGTTGCAGACGCAGGCGCTGGACGCCGTGTTCCAGCCAATCGTGGCTCTGGGCGACGGGACGATCGTCGGCTATGAAGGCCTGATTCGCGGCCCGGCGGGTCATGCCCTCGAGAATCCGCAGGCCTTGTTCGAGACGGCCGTCGCCGGCGGCCTGGTCGCCGAACTCGAAGCGGTCTGCCGCCGCACCATGACCACACGCTTCGTGCACCGCTGCCTGCCGGGGCGTTTGTTCATCAATCTGTTGCCGTCGACGGTGGCCGAGGCGCGGTCCAGCCAGTTCGCCATTCTCGCTTTCCTGCAGGACCTGGGGCTGCACCCCGAACAGATCGTGATCGAAATTACCGAGAGCCAGCCGCAGCTCGATTTGTCGGAGTTGCGCGGCAGCATCGCCATGCTGCGCTCGATAGGTTTTGAAATCGCCATCGACGATGTCGGCGAGGGATTCGCCAGCCTCAAGCTGTGGTCGGAACTGCGGCCCGAGTATGTCAAGATCGACAAGCACTTCGTGCGCGAGCTGCAGCTCGACAGCTTCAAGCTGCAATTTGTGCGCGCCATCCAGCAGATCAGTGCCTTTTCCGGCGCGCATGTGATCGCCGAAGGCATCGAGACCGAAGCCGAGCTGCGCATCGTTCGCGACTTGGGCATCGAATTCGGCCAGGGCTTTCTGCTCGGCAAACCGGCGATGGCGCCGGTGCTGCAATGCGAGCCGGCGGCGATGGCGGTGATCAACTCGGGCAGCATTGCCGTGATCACCTCGCAGCCGCCGCCGGTGTCTTCCTCGGTCACGGTGGGACGGCTGGTGGCGGCGGTGGAGGCGGCCACGCCCCTGGTCACCAATGCCGAAGTACTGGCGCGCTTCGAGCGCGACCAGAGTCTGTCCTCGATCCCGGTGGTGCTGGACGGCGTGCCGATCGGGCTGATCCGGCGCGGCCGCATCATCCAGGAATTCTCCCTGCAGTTCCGCCGCGAACTGTTCGGCCGCCGTCTGTGCACGCAGTACATGGAAAACGATCCGTTGATCATCGAAGCCTCGCGGCCGATCCACGAGGCCGGCGCACTGGTCACCGAAGCGGACCGCTGGCATCTGTCGTCGGGATTCATCATCACCGAACAGGGCCGCTATCTGGGCATGGGCAGCGGCCAAGCCCTGGTGCGCGAACTGACCAAACTGCAGATTACCGCCGCGCGTTATTCCAACCCGCTGACCCAACTGCCGGGCAATGTGCCCATCGATGAACATGTCGATCGCCTGCTGCTTGCCGGCGTGCCGTTCGTGTCGGCGTACTGCGATATCGACGACTTCAAGCCCTATAACGATGTCTACGGCTATCGCAAGGGCGACGAGATGATCCAGATGCTGGCGCGGGTGCTGAGCGATACCTGCGACAGTCCCCAGGATTTTCTGGGCCATATCGGCGGCGACGATTTTGTGCTGCACCTGCAATCCGCGGACTGGGAGCTGCGCTGCCGCCGCGCCCTGCAGCAGTTCGAGCAGAACCGCGACAAGCTGGTCGATGCCGGCGACTTCAAGCGCGGCGGTTACAACGCCGATAACCGGCGCGGCGAACCGACGTTCTTCCACCTGCCCTCGCTGTCGATCGGCGCGGTGGTGGTCGAGGCCGGTGTCTATCGTTCCCACCAGGAAGTTGCCGCCGCCATGGCCGAGGCCAAGAAAGAGG